>NZ_JAVDUN010000001.1:0-1104660 GCF_031456375.1 Chryseobacterium sp. 2987 | reverse complement strand
AAGACTTAATCTAAAAGGAAAGAGTCCGGTACAGTACCGAACTCTTTCATATAATAATATTGTTTAATTTTGTCTAAACTTTTGGGTGCAGTCTAAATACAGTCAGGATTTTTTTATAAAACCTTTTTTATCCAGCAAGTCTCCTGACACACTCTTGTCACAACTCTACTCTATTTTTGTGAAGTAATTTAAAAACTTCAAAAAATGAATGCAGTATCCATCCGTATTATTACGTCCGAAATTGAAAAATTAATTCCTTTTTATGAGCAGGTAACAGGTATCAAGGCGATACAATATACTCCTGATTTTGCAGAACTTCAGACTCCTACAGCAACCATTGCCATTGGAAGCACTAAAACGTTACAGTTTTTTGGCGGCGAAAGTATTGCCCAACCGGCAGAAAACCGTTCTGTTATCATAGAATTTCTGGTAAGCGAGGTTGAAAAGAAATTTGAGCAGTTAAGAACTTTCCTTACTCCTTATCTTGTACAGGAACCCACAATAATGCCTTGGGGTAATCAGTCTTTACTATTCAGGGATCCGGATGGCAATCTGGTTAATTTCTTTACTCCTGTCACAGAGGAAGCCATAGAAAAGTTTTCTTCCAAAAAAGGATAAAGCTTCATTGATCTCCCACAGATCACACCGATTTTACATATTTTTTTTAAATATATTGTTGGTTTAACGCTAAGGACGCTAATATTTTTTAGATCCATGCTGTTTTTAGGGCGCAAGGGCGTTAACACTCAGCAAAGGAAAGTGTTTTCTTATTCTGTGGTAGAAATAACTGAAAACCTTTGGTTTTCTTGCGCCTTAAAAGCGTTATAATGGTTCAAATTCCTTTGCCTATTGCGTTTTCCAACAAAAAATCTGCTCAATTTGCTGGATCTGCGAGGTATAAAAACATAAAAGAAACCGTCCCAAGATGAGACGGCTTCTTTGTTATTCTTTAATTTTAATGATACCTGACTGATCAATTACAGGAATTCGTGAGACTGATCTTTTCGATGTTGCTTGTTTTAATGAGCTCAATATCAAAATCGTTATAGCAAAATGCATTGATATAGCGGTTTCCCTCAATAGTAAGGCGAGTAAGCGGTTTTCCGTTGGTCTTAATGTTCAGTTTTTTAATTCTGTTGTAGGCACAGTTGATATCGGTCAGCTTTTTGAAGTTTTCAAAATTCAATGTGGAAATTTCATTGTAGGAACAGTTAAAGTATTCCAGTTCTTTGAGGTTACTCACCTCAAGATTCCTTAAGAGATTATTTTCACAGCGCAAAGATTTCAGGTCTTTAAGATGGTTTACTGAAAGTTCTGTAAGACTGTTGCTTTCACAAACCAGCTCCGTAAGAGAAGTCAGTTGGGAAAGGTCCAGTTTTCCCAATTGGTTGGTTCCGCATCTGAGTCTTTTCAGGCTGGGCAGTTCTGCAAGTTCCAGTTTGGTAAGGGCAGACCAGGTGCAGTCGATGGTTTCCAGTTTCGGAAGATTTTTAAAGGATAATTCTTTCAGTGATTTATTGAAAGAACAGTCTATATGCTTAAGCTTCTTAAGGGTTTCTACCCCATTCAGGTCTTTTAAGGTTTCTGCCTTGATCAATAAGATCTTAAGGTTTTTGAAAAGTTCAATTCCCTTCAAAGTTACCATAGGAGTCTTTTCAATGTTCAGCTGCATTACTTTTTCGGCTTCTGAAGCTGAAATAATCCCGTCTTTGTTGGCATCCAGCCTTAAAGACTGATAGGTAGAATCTACAGCAATACTGTTCTGTTCATTGGCAGAAAGAAGGTATTTCAGAAAATCTTTATCTGCTATTGCATTTCCTTTAGCCTTTTGTGAATACAGGCTGCCGCCGGAAAGAAGCAGTAGAATAATAATTAAATATCTCATGATCTGTTTATTATTTGATAAGAATTCTCCATCCGTCTCCCTTTCCAAGAAGCATCAGCCCGTCATTTTTTAGTGTTGAAATTTTGATCAGTCTGTTTTCGCTGTAAGGAGTACCATATTTCAGAAATCTTTCGTCCAGAAGCTTTCCCTGAAGATCAAAGACGAGATAAACAGATTCATTGGAAAAGCTACCGCCAAAATTATACATTTCTCCTGTTATATACAGCTTATCTGCAACAATCGCTGCATCGTGCATATGCTCCGTAAATTTCCCCTGATTACTGCTCGGGTTATAATTAAACTCACGGACTTTATCAAAGTTCATATTATAAACTCGGACTGAAGTATTTCTTCTGGTCTGTTTATTCGGAAATTGTTCCTTCGTATCGGTCATTCCGACAACATAAATCTGATTTTTATGAATCAGTATTTTTTTACCTTGAAATTCTTCACCGGTGATCTTTTTATGGCGGGTTACTTTTTTGGAAACCAGATCATATTCAAGAAGATAGCTTTTGTATGCATAAGAGCCTCTTTCATCAACAGCGCCCATCAGAACATAAAGCTTATTCTGATCCAGTGCAGCAGAATAGTATCCTGTATTATAAAAATCAAACGGAGGTTCTATAAAACTGATCACATTGTTTTCAATTTTCTGCAGATCATTGGAGATAAAGGTAACATTGAGTTCTCTGTCACGGGAAAATGCAGAATTGGTTACACAATAAAATCCGTCTTTTACATTAAAAACCAAAGGATCAAACGATACATCTGCAGGTACAGTTTCTACCACTTTTTCCTGTAAGACATTGAGATTATCATCTATTTCCCTTAGCCAGAGACGGGATCGTTTATCCATTTTTTTGGATCCTATCTGAACTAGCTTATTGTTCGTGATGCTAAAAACAGTTTTATTAAAAGACTCATCATCATAGTTTTTATTATCGCCCAGGAATGTTTTTTTGAGCACTTTCCCATCTTTAGACACTTTAATGATGGCAGAATTGAACTGTTTATCACCCTCATTCACAAAATTCTGCCCTGCGATGATGTATCCGTCCTTTACTTCTACCCCGCTTTTGGCAAAATTATTATCAACCGGGAAAAAGTTCAGGTTAAGCGTAAAATCTTTATCATTATTCTGATGAGCGGTCTGGCCGAATCCCCATACTGCTGCCGAAAGAGAAGCTATCAGTTGGGTTTTAAAAAGAATAGTTTTTATTTTCATGGATAGTAGAATCTTTTTAAGTCTTTTTTTAAGAACGCGCAAAATTCTAAAAAATATTTAATCCAGCCAAGTTAATATGATATTGATTTGATATAAAGGGCCGCACAAATCACACCATATGATTAAAAATCAACATCATACAAAACCTTTCATTTATTAAAACAGCTTACTTTCATTTTCCTGTATTATATAAATTATAAAATTCAGCGAATTTTCCCGATAGTGTGAACATAAATATTATTAAATTAAAGTTTTAAGTGTTATATTTGTTAACTGTTTTTGTCCTTATCATTGAAATGATATTATGTTAAGGATTTAACCAGCAGCTGAGAATGAATGAGTAATCCTTCCTTTTCTATTTCCAATAACTGAATGAGTTATCATCCTTATTACTGGAACCTAATGATAAAAGCATACAAAATAAATGCTGTTTGATATAATTAAATCTATTTTATAAAAAATTTAAATTCATGAACTATAAACTTGAGCTCAATACTCAGGAGCCCAACTCTAAAATTGTTTTTCACAACATCCTATTTGATTCGTTCAAGGTAAATATAGTTGAAAGATATATCGGATCAATGAAGTCCCGTCTGACATTATGTGAAGCATTGTTTAAAGTAAGAACTTTAGACGATCAGCTCGTTACCCGAAGAGACGGTAATATGAGGGTAAAAATTAAAGGAAATGAATTTGAAGTTTACGAGAGGCTGGCAAAAAGGCTGTCTTCCTACGAGTATAAAAACAAGCTGATCAACAGAAAAGATGCTGAACAGGACTATGTTCATTTTATTCTGGGTCTGGTGATTGCCAATTATGAACTTAATTAAGCCCGCGCTTAATTTATTTAAACTAAAGAGTTATATCAAATATACAGCTCCCCACCGGATAGTGGGGAGCTTATTTTCTTAAAGAGCATACAGCTTTTGAAGCAAGGGTTTTCTTTTTGTTTCATAAGGTACAACAGACTTCATAAAATCACACTATAAACAAGCCTGCAATAGTCTGCGCATCGCTGCTGCTCAAAATTTCATCATAAGCGGCAGAACCCGCTGCTGCTCCAAATAAAGTTCCTGTGTTATAACCTGCCTGATTAATGAGGTCTTCGCCGGCATAAACAGGATTGGTTGCTGAAGGCATATTTCCGCCATCGGCAAGCTCTATCCAACCTTTATTAGCCCTCATTCTTCTCACCTGAGAGGCATGCCTTGCTTCAACGGAATGAATCTGTAATGCCGCCTGAAGTACAACTTTGTTTGACATAACATTTCCGGCCTGCCCTTTATAAGCCCTCACTCCTGTATCTTCAAAAGCCTGGGCCAAAATGAGAAATTGATTATAATCTGTAAATGGAGAAAAGCTTCCATTAGCCGTAAAATCAAAAGTAGGCTTATTACCCGGAGGGACTCCAAGGGAAGTGAGTGTAGTTTTCAAAAAACCAACATGCGCTGCTTCATGTTTTGAAATCTGCATAAAAACAGTCCGGTCTGAATTGGGTATCAATCCAGGCGTTGATAATCCTATAGCATAGTATTCATTTTCAAGATATTCCAAAACAAGTGCTAACTGTAAAGCATCTGTCAAGGTATTTTTCAGAGCGGTACCTGTGATTTCTTTGTTTGTCGGTGCAGCCATTAAAGCTCCCGATCCAAGAGAAACTGCCGCTACAGCTGCTTTTTTCCCGAATAGTGATGTATTCGTCATTGTTTCTAATCTGGAGGCTTCCTTAGTGAAAAACTGATCATAGGAAAGCTTATCTAATAGTCTGAGAATGTTCATAATGTAAATTTTTAAAGATGAATGATTAATTAATACCTCTTTCTTTCCACGTAAACCGGGTTTTAATAAAACCTCCTGCTGCCATTACAATATCTTTCGGCTCTTTGGCAAGATCAAGACCATTGGCATCTACTACATCGTCACCTGAGAAATCTGCAGATCCGGGATTGATCAGGTTTCTGATGGCAGATGCATGTCTCGCTTCTACTGAAACTATTTTTCCGGCAATAACAAGATAAGCTGGATTGGTTATGTATTTTCCGGCACCGTTGTACGCTGCTACTCCGGTGTCTTCCAATGCTTTTGCAGTGGCCAGTACAGAGTTTCTGTCATTAAAATTTACATTGGGATATTGGAATTCAAGCTTTGGAAGAACGTTTGAGGCTGCACTGCTAATAGCTGCTTTGAAAAAGTCCCGGTGAATCACTTCATGATGATAAAGATCCGTAAAAACCTCTTTCTCTATACTGGAAATTCCGGAATAAAAATTATTGACTACTTTCGTATAAAAATCGGCTTCCAGCTGTTCAAGAGCATAGGCATAATTTAAAATTCCAACATCTCCTGATCCAAGATCAAAAATCTGGTTATTATCCATTGGATAAAAATCATTATCATCATCACAGCCTATTATGGTAAGCCCGGCAATGGCCAGTCCTATTCCACTCAATTTTAAAAAGTTTCTTCGGCTTGTATCAAGGGTAGCTCCCTGATTAGAAACATGAATCATTTTTTTCATACTATTAATTTTTTAGGTGTTTGATTAAGTAAAAGAAAAACAGCACATTGAAAACATGCTGCTTAATCTTAAATTTCTACGGCATCAGAACCGTATCTATCACATGAATAACCCCGTTAGACTGGTTTACATCAGCAATGGTAACTTTGGCACTGTTTCCTTTAGCATCTTTTATATAAAGATCCTTTCCTTTCGTCCAAAATGTAAGGTCTTCTCCCTGTACTGTTTTCATCATGCTTTTCCCATTTCCTGCTTTTACGGTGCTCCATATTTCTTTAGCACTGTATTTTCCGGGTAAAACGTGGTACGTTAGTATGCTTGCAAGCATCGCTTTATTTTCAGGTTTTACAAGATTCTCTACTGTCCCTTTCGGAAGTTTTGCAAAAGCGGCATCAGTAGGAGCCAGTACAGTAAAAGGACCTTTTCCTTCTAATGTATTTACCAATCCCGCCGCTTTTACGGCAGCTACCAAAGTTTTATGATCTTTAGAATTTACGGCGTTTTCAATAATATTCTTAGAGGGATACATGGGAGCCCCTCCTACCATTACTGTTTTTTCTTTCATCGTTTGTGCAGTTACCTTCCCACTGAACGCAAATGATAAAACTACCATTGCTAAAACTGTCATTTTTGATCGTGTGTTCATTGTATGAATTTTTTAATTAATTATGGGTAATTTGTGTTCTTAATTTCACTTACGAGTTGAGATCTGTTTTAGATTTAAAAAAACGGCAATTAATTTCAATCAATTGAAAATCAATCAATTAATTTTACAATAAATAAAATCAAAAAGCCAATAGGGTTCATTCAAAATCTTTGTCTGTTTAATTCCGGGGCATCATTTAAAATATATCCAAGAAATCATTTACGAAATAAAAGATCCTATGGATTTCATTTAGGATATGTTTTATTTCACTACATTTGGATAGAAAAATAAAAGCTATTAAAACAATCTGCTCAGAAGAGGAACTTATCGTTTTACTAAAAGAAAAAAACGAAAATGGTTTTCATTATCTCTATGACCACTATTCTGGTGCGCTGTATGGGGTTATTCTTCGTATTGTTCAGTCTAAGGAATATACGGAAGAAATCATTCAGGATGTTTTTGTTAAAATCTGGAACTCTATTCATCAATATGATGCTTCAAAAGGAAGGTTTTACACCTGGATGATCAATATTGCCCGGAATACGGCGATAGATTATTTAAAATCCAAAGGCTTCCAAAATGAGCTTAAAAACCAACCGCTTCCCGATTTCGTATATAATTCTGCAGAACTTTCAACGACCAACAATACCTCTGATTATATTGGATTTAATAATGTATTGGAAGGGCTTGAGTCTGATAAGCAAGAAATTATAGATCTGGCCTATTATCAGGGATATACCCAAAACGAAATATCCGAGAAACTGAAAATACCCCTGGGAACCGTAAAAACGAAAATGCGGAATGCACTTATGAAATTAAAGGACTTGTTAAAAGATTATCAATAAATTGAACACTAAAGAATACATATCATCCGGAATTATAGAATCTTATATTCTAGGACATGCTTCTCCCGAGGAAGCAGGGATTCTGGAATGTGTGATGAAGAATAATGCTGAAGTGAAAACAGCTTTTGAAGAGGCACAAAAAACGTTGGAAAATCTTGCTACTGCCCAGGCCGTACTGCCTCCAGATGATTTGAAATCTAAAATCTGGAACAAAATCCAGCAGGAACAAACTCTTCAGGAGAAATCTGAAACGTCTATTCCAGTGCCGGCTCCTGATATTAAACCATGGGAAGAAGAGCAAAATAGTAAAAGAAATAATAACTGGAAAGCTATAGGTATTGCTGCTTCGGTTTTATTTTTAGCAAGTATCGCGGGAAATCTTTTTTGGGTAAGCAAACAATCTGAAACACAGAAAGAAATTGCAAAAATGAAAACTGAGAAGCAATCTCTGGATTTCACTATGCAGAAAATGAATCAGAAAATAACTATGTTTTCTAATCCTGATATGCAGACCGTCATGCTAAAAGGTGTAGAGAAACATCAGGATGCGAAAGCTATGGTATTCTGGGATAAAAAAACAAAAGAGGTTTATCTTAATGCTGAAAGTCTTCCAAAAGCTCCTGAAGGTATGCAGTACCAGCTTTGGGCTATTGAAGGCGGAAAGCCTGTAAGTGCAGGAATGTATTCTGAAGATAAAGATACTAAAGTGGTATTAGCTACTATTTCAAAAGCACAGGCCTTTGCCATCACTCTTGAAAAAGAAGGGGGAAGCCTTGTTCCTACTATGGAAAACATGTATGTTATGGGAGGAATATAAAAATGAGAACCTCAGCGATAATTGACAAAATTATGCTGGAAACATTGCATATCTTCTGTTGAATCAAAATTGATAAGGGTACCCAATTTCATTCAGGTCGGTCTTAAGCTGTTCCCAATCTTCAACCTGATCAACAATGCTCAGTACCATTTGTTTTGTTAGAGTTTCTCCTTTATAGATTTTGGCTACCGTTTCCAGTGGAATTCCGCTTTTTTTATAACTTTCTTCAAAGTATTCTGTTGCCCAATCTATATAGGTTTGCGGGTTTCCATCGAAAATTTTCAGCATTTCCCCGGAATGATCTTCAGCATTTTCAATCTTTCCGGTTCTCCAGTTTTTCTGTTCTGTAGTCCACAAACAAAATGTTGTTCCAATTGTTTTAACGGGTTCGCCAAAGATAAATTCATTAAAAATAGGTGGCAGGTCCTTTGTAAGTTGTTGCTTATTGGATTGTTTATATTCATGAGCGAAACCATTAATTACACAGCCATCTTTTCTGAATAAAATGAGCATCTGATCTCCGGAACCATCCCGCATTTCGCAGAACTCTTCATCTGCTGACCATTGTCTGTTATAAGAATAATAACGGTATTCCCATTCCGGGGAAAGAATGGCATCCAAAACAGAAATAGCTTTACAGACTGCCTGTAACTTTGTTTTATCTGGTAATAAGCTTAAATTCTTTGTTGAAATCATAGGAGTGGTTGTTTTATTCTTTTTGAATTCGGATTTATTTTCTTTGGGATTATCTTTGTTCTGGCCAGATAAACTGAGTATACTTAAGGAAAATAAAATTGTGGCTAATCGTTTTTCCATATTTAAAAATACATTTTAAAGCAATATCAGCCAAAGGAAAATAACATGATAGGAATTAATACTTTGGGAATTTCCGGATTTTTCTTACAATAAAAAAGGTACCTAATAGTATAATAGAAAGGCTGTATCCATGATAAAGCCCATTCCAAAGAATAAGAATGGGCCTGAATAATTAATTGTTGTTAAAAAGGAAACAAAGGGGCAAGAATCATTCCCTGGGCTTCCGGTGCGGTCTGAATATATTCCGGCTGGTAAGTCAGCGGAACCAGATTCATTTCTCCACTATCTTTCCATCCCTGAATAATCTCTCCTTTTGCGGCATTGACGATGTCGTTATCTTTACTTCTGAGTTTTGTTCTTTTCAGCCACTTAGCATCAAAAGGTTTGATAGAAATCATTAAAACTTCTTCCAGGTTAAGCTGCACTTTTTGCGGAACCAATTTAGACTCCATTCCCAGCATTATTCCCAGACTGCCATCTTTTAAGAATTTTCCGGGCGTTAAAAAGCTTCTGAGGTTATGGTTTTCATTATTCTCACGGTTTACCCACAATTCAATGTTATCTTCCGTAAACTCAACGGTAAAATATTGGTGGGCAAGCATCAGGTTCTTGATATCCCCATGACCTAAGGCTACCTGAGAAGTACTGTTGATCAAGGCCATAGCAAAATGCTTATGCATCACTTCAAAAGGAATGTCTCCGTAGAATTCCATATAAAATTCAGCTCCGATACCGTTATATTGCAGATTTGCATCATCACGTGACGAAGTATAAATATCCGATAAACCGTCTGTTATCAATATAGTTGTTTCCGGAGTGTGAATGACACGCATTTTACAGGAATTATGTACCGTGCTGTCTTCAGGCCATGAATAATCCCTGAAACCACCAACACGCAGATAAATAATACGGTCGTCCAAAGTTCCCAGTGAACGGAAAAAATCTTGACGCAACTGTACACCTTGCTTAAAGGCATCCTGCCGTTTTTTGTATTCCGGTTCTACTTCAATATGATCAATGGCAAGCAGGCTTAATCCATGTTCTTCGAATGCAGGAACCGACTGTGCTTCTATTTTTCCGTTTTCATACTTGAAATAAAAGGCTTCCATTCCTCCAACAAGGTGATAAATGGATTCTAAATCTTTACTGTTCCTCATAAAATCAAAAGAACGCATCGTTGAATCATCATAATACACAGTGGAGTCGATAAACATTCCCAATTCATCTGCTTCCTGGCAAAAACGGGCCAGCATTTCACTTTTGATGGTTTTTTCATCCCGGTAAGATTCGTTTTCAATGCTGTATTTAATATCTTCCAGATACATGGTAACAGTATACTCTTCTGCCACAATAGATTCTCCTTTTTTGAACGTGAATCTCACTTTGGAATGAGCAGGAAAGAAATCAATCAGTGAATGCAGTCTTGTTTCTTCTATTTTATCCAAATGTTCTTCGATTTCATTGGAACTGTTACTATTGTATACAATACCATTTTCGCGAAATTTCACCGTTCCTCCCGTACTTCCATACTTTGTTTTTGTAATTTCTGTAAAATACTCCCTTCCCCCCACCAACAAAGGCTGCAGTTTTTCAGAAATTTCTGCCAACGTATTCTGTGCTTCTTCTGAGTTTAAATGATTGTTTTTCATAATTTTATTATTAGTTTAAAACATTTATTCTTTAATTTTTATAGCCAGTCGCCATGAAATGCCTTCATCTGCTCAACAGTTCCCTCGAACTGTGCTTCTGTAAAGGCATCCTGTAAACGCATAAGGCTTCCACGCTGTGCTGCAAAAAAGACGGTCTTCCTGTCTGTTATCATTTTAAATAATGATTCATAATGACCTTCTCTCAGATAAATATATCCGAATTCCACTTTTGTATAGGCTAAATCAGCAAAGTCTTCACCTTCCACTAATTCTCCAACTGCAGTATTGGCAAGAATTTCTTTTACTTCTTTAAGCTGGTCGCCTGATAATTTTTCTGCTTTTTCCATGTTTATTTTTCTTTATTAGGTTTTGGTTATTGTTAATCATATTCACTAAAAATGTAAGAAAATGGCTCTAAAGGATATTGCTCCAGCCACTTTGCATCTGTTACTTTAACCGTTATTTCATAAGCCGGCCATTTTTCAAAAGAATAGAGATCTATAATTTCTTCATTGCTCAATTGATAAAAGTCCGGATAAGGTACATCCCTTATTTTTTCTATTTTTGAGCTCACAATGAACTGTTCCGCGATCTCCCTGTGTCTGAGATAGAGTGTGTGGGTATCTCTAATGTCTTTTTCTTTTATAATGGCGTTTAGTTTCTCAAACAAAGGTCCCTCTATCTGGTACTCCTTACCGGAAAAGGATTCCAATCGTTTTAGCATAAACTTCAGCACACTCATTTTTGTTTCCAGGAATATGCGGTCATCATCTTCACTCATGATCATCAGTTTGAAAGAAATAGTATCGCCATTGATTGCTGTTTCATACACTACAGGTCTGCCCCATCTCAAAATAGATTCAGGAGAGCTTGCATAGCCATTCTTTTTCTTGGGGTTCAAAACCATTTGAGTCATTTCGCCATCAATATAGGAAGATCCCATGCTACCACTGCCGCACTTTATGATCCCCCAATCTGTTTCACGTTTGTGTAAAATACCAAATGACTTTGTTGTTCTCACAAGGGTTCCCTCCCACTTTTGCAGATTTTCGTCAGACAAATCGGTAATCATCGTATTGGAATCCTTATAATATTTCTCTCCCAATGTAGGAAACCACAAAATATCTTTCGGGGTTTTGAGCAGGTAATCCGGTATCATATACTTCCAAATGGGCATAAAACCTTCTTTTGAAGTCAGGTCTGAAGGAGCAACAGGGGTTTCGTCCTTAATGGGAAATCTGGGTTCGCAGGCATCGTATTCCCGTGCCGGATCAAATGCTGCTGAATCCCAATACTTCATATCTTTCAGGTGCTCCAGCCATGCAGGATGTGTTACCGTGATATCCAGAACTCCATTCTTCCACCCTCTTTTGTTGGGTTTCCCCATTTTCAGATCCACCGATTGGATAAAAGCCCGTGCATTTTCCCTCATCCATGATTCATCAAGGGTATCATCAAAATCAACTTCTTTTTTTATAGGAGAATCGTTATTAACGTTACGATAAAGCAGCATTAATGCAAATCCCGGCGAAGCATTAATGTAATTGCTGTCAGGATGAATAACCTGAACACTGATTTGAATTTTTGATTCCTGGCGTTTTATAACACCAACTTCGTAGAGTGATGACATTGTAATTATTTTTTAATATTAAATAAATTCCAGTCTAGAATAACTTTTCGGACTACGTTGAAGCTAGTTTACGGCAACATGTTGTATCACAGCATTATTCTTCAATCCTTTTGTATCATAAAAAAGGCATTCCACCGTATGTTCATCCGCTATTTTTAATTTTCCCGGATAATAATTTCCTGAGAGACCGGAATTAATTTTTTTAGTGAATACCAAATCTGAATTATAAACAGAATATTCCCAAACTTTGTTTTCGTTTTGTGAAAGCACTACGATGTTACCATTGGTAAATACTACTATTTCTGCCCATTCGATATAATCAGATAACTTAATTTTAATATTCTTTTTAATATAAAAATCGGTATTTGTTTTCGTCAGATTCATTTCGTTAAACCCAATTCTCTGGGTTAAAAAAATGGGGTCGTTTGAAGAGCCAATATAGAATCCGCTAAGCTTTACCAAATCCGGATCGGAATATATATGATCATTAAAGTATTTAAACTCTGTCTGATCTTGGAGGGTTCTGCCATCAAACTTGAAAACATATGTTTTGTATTTCATATTAGTCTGGTCCAGATTAGAAGTAGAAAAATAATAGTCTGAGCCCACCTTTGAAATTTCTGATATATCCATTCCACCAACATCATTATTTACAGAGATGATATGGGAAATCGGATCTAAGATTTCAGGTAAATAAGCTTCTTTATCAGCATGAAATTTATTCAGATCAACAGTAATGATTTCAAGCTTCTCATTATATCTGATTTCTTCAGAAGCAGCTAAAACATGAATTTTATCTCCTTCAATAATCAAATCTTTCAGGTAACAGGAATAATCATTTTTAATAGCATAAGCAGCACCGTGCTGTTCCAGATTCACCACTGTAATCATAGGCTGCCATCTCCTGACATAACTCTCCTTTGAATTCCCGTAACCGTACTCATTGCCCCCAATGATAAATTTTTTAAGCTTTGTATTATAGCTGATTGTCTGTGCCCGATAGGTGGGCCTAACCTTTAAAATTTTATAATTTTGATCAGTTGAAATGATAATATCACGATCATCATAAAATCCGACTGAAAAATCTATTGCTTTATTGATGAGCGGATCTCTTTTCTTTTCGTCTTTTTCCAATGCTTTGATTCGTCCGACCAGCATATGATTGCCCAGTTCATCAGTTGCCTCATCCTGTATTACCACCGAGAATCCTTTAAAATAAATAGGATATTCTTTAATCGCCTTATCCAGAATTCTGGGGTTTGGCGCTCCTATATTGATCCGCGGGGAAATAGTTTTAGCCTTAGAAGTGGTTTTTTGTTGTGCCAATACCGGCAATCCGGCCAGAAATGTAGCAAGAATAATATATTTTTTCATAGTTTATTCACCGGTTTCCATTCCGTTAGAAATAAAAAACTGCTCTAGCAATTCTCTTTTTGTAGTGCATTCATCACCATAACTGATTTTTTGGGAACTGAACTCAATTTTATCGCAATCAAAAGCGAATGCTATATATTCAAAAGGGTTACCTTTTTCATCAAGAAATACGATTGCATTTTTTAATTCAGAACAATCAAATTCCTGACTGATGGTTTTTACCAGCTCCATTTTCTTATACCCATAATTATAGAATAAATCAGTTAATGTATTAAGATCGACTTTGTTAAGCTGTTTAGACGATATTGCTTTTGAAATGTCGATTATTTTAGGAGACTTAGCATAATAATCCAGTTTCCAGTCTTTATCATTAAAAGCAATTAACAGTACTTTTTTAGCTTTATTAAAGGGATAAAAAGACGCCCTTTTAGCTTCCGTCAATTTATTACGATGCATACAGGTCATGTTGTCAAATAATGAATTGCTATCTGATATGGTTACAACTGCTCCGGTGGATTCATCATATTGCTGCAGATCAGATAAAAGGATGCCTTTAGACTCAATATATTCGTTTAAATATTCCAGAGACAGAGACAGGTCTGTTGGTTTTTCCAAATCAACTTCCGGGTGATTATCATTCATCCAGGAATTAAATTTTTCTGTCTTTGAAGTCAATTCCGTAACGTAATTATCATGATCATTTGTAGGAGCCAACATCACCTGGCTTACCTTTCCTGCCACTGTGGTGATGGTCATATTCCATTTAGGAAATTTTACATCAAGCAGTTTCAGATATTGTGACTGGTCTTCTACTACATAATAGTTTTGATTTTTTCCGTCCGGTTTTTTAATCACTTTAAACTTCGCAATTAACGTTTCGGAATCTTCTAAATATTTGTTTAAAAATTCTTTTCTATCTGTAATTACTGTTGAAAATTTTCTTTTGAATTTAAAATCAGGGGTGAGCATACCGGCTAATTCTTTTTTCTGATAGTTGTTGAAATAGCTTAGAAATTGATCTGCCGTGCTCATTTTCTGTGCAGATACTGTGATAGAACTTATTGCTGCCATTAACAGGCATAGATATAATTTGGTTTTCATGGTTTTTTAAGGGTTTGTGGAAAGATATCAACTCCTTTGGAAACAAAAAACACTTCCAGAAATTCTCTTTTGGTATTGCATTCCTGGCCATAATTCATTTTTCGGGAACTGAACTCAATCTGACCGCAATCAAAAGACAGTGCTATGTATTCAAAAGGTTTGTCATTCTCATCTAGAAAAACTATTGCATTTTTAAATTCAGGACAATCGTATTTCTGACGAACCGTCATTTCCAATTTTTTATACCCGTAATTATAAAATATATCAGTTAATCTGTTAATATCGACTTTATTAAGCTGTTTAGTCGATTGAGCGATTGCCAAATCGGTTATTCTGGGAGTTTCAGCATAATAATTCAATTCTTTATCTTTATCCGTAAAGGAGATTAAGAGTACTTTTTTAGCTTTATTGAAAGGATAAAAAGAGGTTCTTTCGGCTTCCGTCAATTTATTTTGATGCACGCAGGCCATGTTGTCAAACTTTGAATCTTTATCTGTTAACAGTTCTGGTATACCGGTAGACTCATCATATTTCTGCAAACCGGATAAAGAAATTCCTTTGGATTGAACGTATTTATTCAAATATTCCAGAATGAGGAACGGATCTGTTAATTCTTCCAAATCCACCTTTGGATAATGCTCAGTCATCCAGGCGTCAAACTTTTCTGTCTTGGATTTCAGTTCCGTCATATAAGCATCATAGCCCTCTGTTGGTGTAAGCGCAACTTCATCTACTTCTCCTTCTACTGTGGTGATGGTCATATTCCATTTCGGAAATTTAACGTCGAGCAATTTAAAAAACTGTGACTGTTCTTCTACCACATAATAGGTTTTATCCTTTTGTGTCGTTTTTTTAATAATCTTATATTTGGAAAGCAACGTTTCAGAATCATCAAAATAAAAGGTAAAAAAGTCATATCTGTTTAAAATCTCATCCGAAGATTCATTTTTGAATTTAAAATCGGACGTTGTCATCATCGCTAATTCTTTTTTCTGATAATTATTGAAATAGCTTATGAATTGATCTGCCAGAGACATTGTCTGTGCAGATACTGTAATAGAACTTACTACTGCCATTAACAGGCATAAGTACAATTTGGTTTTCATGGTTTTTATTTGGCTAATCCTCAACTTAAGATATCTTAAAAAAACACCCTCTTTAATACAGGATTGATATTATTTTTTTTAATTATTGTTTTACTTTTTATTTATTTTTAAACTTATGTAAAACGGGAGCACAATATATCAATTAAAATTAAGCCTGGAAATAAACTTTTGTTCAAATGCATATTCGTTATGATATAAAAGATATTCGTTGGGAAGACCGTTCATAAAAGCAAAAAACCGGTATTGGAAAATAATTGGGCCGGAATATATTGTAAGAGCCTGTTTAAATCTCACCATAATTTATATATATTTGATTACATACGGTTTACATTGTCATAACTCAATAGATCTGAATTGTTTCTAATAAAAAAAATAACGCAAAGTTGATGAATAATTCCGCTTTATTTTAAGAACAGCATATTAATCAATATAATTATCAGGTCGCTCCTACGGAGCTCACCTTAGATCATCTATCAAATTCTATGAACAGAGTACTCTTACGGAGCACTTAAAAAACTTAAATAACATCATTTTCTTATGGAAATTTATACATTGATCATCAGTTATAACACTTAATATAACCTGAATATTTTGGAGCTCTATTATCTGATCATTATAAACATCTGTACATCATTGCCTTTTTAAATCCCGAATTCATCCTTTTCCCAAATCCATAAATTACGCAATGGTAATCCACTGTAAATGGCTATTTCCGGACGGTCCAGCTGCGATTCTAAATTTAATTCTCCATAATTCTCCACTGTTATATTAACTTCCTTTAAATTGGGCAGAGTGTTCAGTACCCGCACATCTGTCACTTTTGTTCTGTATAAATCAAGACGCTCGAGCTTTTTTAGCGGTTCTAGGCCTGAAATATCATCTATCTCATAACTTTCTAAGAGGGTGAGCCATTTTAGATTGGGAAATTTCGATACCCCTCTTAAATTCATTTTATCCTGAAGATTTGATAAATCTAATTTTTCAAGGGCGGGTAAGATTTCAAACGAAGAAAAATCTTTCATCTTACTACTTTGCAGGTCCAGAACTTTCAGCTTTTTCATGGTTTTCAGCTCCAGTCTCCCCGCTGCATGAATCTGAAGGAATTCTAAATTAGGAAACAGGTTCAACCCTTTAATTTTACCATTATGCCCATAAAAATTCAACCTTTTTAAAGATTTCATTTTGGGAAATGTGGTAATATCAAATTTACTTTCATTCACTATTTCCAAAGATTTTAAGCGTTTCAAATGTTCAAATCCGGTGAAACCAACTCTTGAATTAAAAATTAAAAACTCCAGCTTTTTTAAGCTTCCTATATCGAAAGTCTGCTTCGTTTTTTCAACATTGAGCTCTAATTTTTTCAGCTTTTTTAAGGTCAGGACAGACTCTGCGGTTTCTACTGAAACTTCAGCACCCATTTTTAAAGTTTCCAGGGCTGTAAATTGTCCGACCGGATAGGCTGCCGGACTTTCAAGGGATTCATAAAAATCCAGCTCTTTCAGCTGATCCTTTAGCGGAAGCAGTCTTGAAAAATTCCGGGATTGTATATGATTGTCTTCATGACATCTGAATTCAAAGCTCGTCAGATTGGGAAAATGTTTGAAATAAGTATGTTTTTTGATGACAGAGTTGCTCATTTCAACTCTCCTGATCTGCCTGGCAATGGGTAAAAAAGCATCTGCATAAAACCTGGACTCATCAAATAGCAGACGGTCTACCTTTTCAAATTTCCCAAGATTATCAATTGTTTTTTCTTTAAAACCGGTAAAATGTAATTGATTAATATAGTTTTTAAGGGATAATACGTTTTTTAAACTGAATGGTTTTTCCCCTGTCGCGAAATGACAGCTTATTTTTTTATTAAAAGGATTTTCATGCTCTTCTGTGTCTTCAACGGTGGTATCGGTATCTATACCGATTTCCTCAAGCTTCTTAAACCCCAAAAGTCCGGCAATGCTCCCTATCCAGCAATTATTGAAACTAATATCAGATACCGATTGATCAAAGGGTATAAAGGAAACATCGTCAAACCGTGAATCGGAAATATGGATACTTCTGATAGATCCCTGCTTTATTTTTTTTGGTTTGTAAGTAAAGGTTATCTTATGGAGACTTAGTGAGTACAGGTCTTCGATATTGCTCAGCTCCTGAATATTATCAATATGACAATTTATGATTGTAAGCTCCTTAACCACTTTGTCCACCGATGTATGGAGACCTCTAAGACAGCTGGCATCAAAACTCATATTGGAAAAACGGATCTCACCCGGGAAATCCCTTATTACTGTGCTGTCATAATTTCTGAACGTCACATGATCCAGATAGAAATAATGACAATGCTCCAATTTCAATAAATCAGAAAAACTGGGAATAATACAGTTGGTGAGATATAAAGTGGTCAGCCTACTGAGATAGGGCAAAAATTTGGAAAAATCATCAATTGTTACATCTTTGAGCTCTAATCTTCTGATAGGGGCAGGCTTCTTGCCACCCTCCTGAGAGGTGATGTCCAAAATCTCTTCTATTTTTTTTATTTCTTCGTCTGTTTCCAATGGTATATTGAGTTGATGGTTTTGTTTTATTCTTAATTAGTCTGTGATGAATATCTTAGAAGATTTTAAATCCCGAATTTATCCTTTTTCCAAATTGATAAATTACGCAATGGTAATCCACTGTAAATAGCTATTTCCGGACGGTCCAGCTGCGATTCTAAATTTAATTCTCCATAATTGCTCACTGCTATATTGACTTCCTTTAAATCCGGCAAAGTATTCAGCACGCGTATATCTGTCACTTTTGTTCTGTATAAATCAAGACGTTCTAATTTCTTTAAAGGTTCTAAGCCTGAAATATCATCTACCTCATAACTTTCTAAGAGGGTGAGCCATTTCAGATTAGGAAATTTCGATATCCTTTCTAAATTAATTTTTCCCTGAAGACCTGACAAATCTAATTTTTCAAGGGAAGGTTGTATTTCGAACGAAGAAAAATCTTTAATTTCACTATTTTGAAGGTCCAAAACTTTCAGCTTTTTCAAGGTTTTCAGCTCCAGTTTCATTGCTCCGTGAAGTTTCAGAAATTCCAAATTAGGAAATCGATTCATCCCTTTAATATGGCAATCATAGCCAGAAGCGCTCAATCTTTTTAAAGATTTCATCTTTGGAAGTGTCTTAAGATCAAATTTTCTGTCACTGATGATCCCCAGTGACTGTAAGCGTTTCAGATGCTCAAATCCGGTGAAACGTACTTTTGTTGAGATATCCGCTAAGATAAGAGTTAAAAACTCAAGCTTTTTTAACCTTCCTATATCGAAAGTCTGTTTTGTCTTTTTAATACTTACATACAGCCTTTTGAGCTTTTTTAAAGTCAGAATGGATTCAACGGTCTGCGCTGAAACTTCAAAACCGATTTTTAAAGATTCCAGGGCTGTAAACTGTCCGACCGGGTAGGTTTTCAGCCTATTCCGTAATTCATCTCTTTCATAAAACACCAGTTCTTTCAGCTGCTTTTTCAGAGGAAGCAGTTTTAAAAAGCTCCGGACATCTGCATTTTCTTTTTCAAAACATGCTAATTCAAAACCTGTCAGATTAGAAAAGTGTTTGAAATAAGTATGTTTTTTGATGACAGAGTCTCTGAGTTCTATTTTCCTGATTTGTCTGGCAATAGGTAAAAAAGCGTCCACATACAATATGGATTTGCCCAATGACAGGCTGGTTAACTTTTCAAATTTCCCCAGATCATCAATCGTTTTTTCTTTAAAACCGGTAAAATGTAATTCATTGATATAATTTCTTAGAGACAGTACATTTCTTAAGCTGAATGGTTTTTCCCCCTTCACGAAACTGCAGATCATTTCTTTATTAAAAGGATTTTCCTGTCCCTCTGTATCTTCAACGATGGTATCGCTGTCTATCTCCATTTCTCCAAGCTTCTCAAATCCCGAAATTCCTTCAAAACTTCCTATCCTGCAGTTTTTAAAATCAATATTTCTTACCGATTTTTTAAAGGGTATAAAAGAAATATCATCAAACTGCGAGTTGGAAACATCGATCATGCTGATAGATTTCTCTTTTATTTTTTTTGAATGACAGGTGAAGGTTATTTTGTCTAATTCTAAGGAATACAGTCCTCCGATATTGCTCAGCTCCTGAATATTATCAATATGACAGTTTTTAATAAAGAGATGCCTGAATATCTTTGTTGATCCCGATGCCTGCATACCATTCAGACAACAGGCATCAAAGCTCATATTGGAAAAGCGAACATCATGCGGAAAGTCCCTTATGATATTGCTACCATTATTTTTGAATGTTACATTATCAAGATAAAAATAACTGCAATGATCCAGCTTCAATAAGTCGGAAAAACTGGGAATGATACAGTTGGTGAGATCTACTCTTCCTACCTTACTGAGATAGGGCAAAAATTTGGAGAAATCATCAATTGTTACATCGTTGAGCTTTAATGTTGTTAAATAATCTGATTTTTCATGGTCTTGCCCAGGTTTTATACCTAGAATGTCTTCTATTTTTTTAATTTCTTCGTCTGTTTCCAATGGTTTATTTGTTTGATGATTCTCTTTCATTTTGCCTGTTGCTTAATTTTTTGATGGCTAATTAATTATTAGTTCTAATTCTTTGCAGAAAGCTTTTATGATACTTTTATCTTAAAGCAAAAATATTCAAAAATTCAAGATTGAAATCATCCGTCCAAAATAAAGAACAACAAATTATTAAAAAATAAAATCCGGCGATTTTCTATATATTGCATATTGAAACAATTAAAATTTAAACCATGAGAGTAAAAATTTTCGTAGACAGCGACATTACAAAACTGGAGGAAAAAATCAATTTCTTTTTATCAACCAATGATATTGATATTCATGATATAAAATTCTCTGCAACGGCCGGAGATATTTGTGCAATAGTAATTTACATGATCTAAGAATAACAAAAAAAACTATAAACTTATGTTTGACCATGTAGAACTTACAAATGAAAGACCAACGGAAAGCGGTTATTACTTTGTTAAATGGAGTGAGAACGAAGAAAAGCTTCTATTATGGATTGATTACTTAATCAATTCTGGAGTAGAATTCTGGTGTTGGAGATATACAAAAAGTAGCGAGCCATCCGATGTACATTTCGATATTCAAAATCCTGACTATCCTCAATTTTCAGAGAGAATTCCTACTTCTGATGAATAAAACACCAATTGTTGTATGTTTTTAAAAGGGAACAAAAAAGGCTATTCTTTAGTAAATATAATTCAGAAGATAGCTTAAAACAGCAAATAGCTATAAGTTCTTGGGATATCCGGGGTCGTAAATAAAAAAAGCCCCTAAACAGGGGCTAAAAGTGACCGCAGAAGGATTCGAACCCTCACTGTCGGAGCCGAAATCCGAAGTTCTATCCATTAAACTATGCAGCCAGATTCATGAGCAGTATTAAAGACTGAAAACAGCCTGCTGCTTATGATTTCGAGTGCGAAAATAATGATTTTTTTACAATTTCCCCTAATTATAGAAGCTTAATTCTAAAATCCTTTTTATTACCGTAAAGTGAAAGTTCTTTACAACTGTTTCAATACAAAAACAAACTGCTACAAACATTTACATATCAATATTTTACAAACTGATGTATCAAAAAAGAAAAAACCTTACATCCGAAAATGTAAGGTTCATCTATTTTAAAATTTCTTTAAAGCTTAGAAAGTGATTTTCACCCCTCCCAGGATCTGTGCTCCCAGTACTTTATACCCTTTATAAGTCTGGTATTTAGAGCTCAGCAGGTTGTTTCCAAGAGCGAAAACACTAAAGTTCTTATGGATTTTATACTCTGCGGAAAGATTCAGATCAGCATAACCGCCTACTTTATCATTTCTGTTTTCTGTAGACTGGAATACCATTCCTGATGGCGCTGCTACTCCTTCAAAACCAAATGAATTAGTCGTTCTGTCACTTGCAAAAATTCCCTTAAATCCAAGAAGAAGTTTTTTGTCAAGCATCGTATATTTCGCTCCGATGCTTGCATTCACTAAAGGAACGTTATAAATATCCTCATAGTTTTTCAGGTCGTATTTCGTAAATCGTACTTCACCATCAAGGATAAGATTTTCAAGCGGGAAATATTGTACACTTCCTTTGATGTCACTTACATTTCCGTCATCATATACGGCAGAGAATGTATTGGCAAAATCATAGGCAGAACGGTTCAGCGAATAGGTATTATTGAAAAGGTTATTCGCCTGGAAGAACATAATATCCCTCATCTTTCCGTAACCCGCAGAGAAGTCGTATTTGAACGTTTCATCAATATCTCCTCTCAATCCTACATAAAAGTGATATTTCGTCTCTGTAGGCTTTAAAAACTGGTCAGAAAGAATGAATGGATTAGCCTGTAACATATCTCCGTATGTATTCAGCTTCAAACCACCGTCTACCCCTCCGTAGAATTTAAATTCTTTCGCAGCAGCAAACTGGAATTCAGCCTGTGGGAACCAATACGTCTTATTATTTTTCTGCTGGGCAAAGTAATCGTTTGAATTCTTGGAATTCAGGAAAGCAAATGAAGATCCTAACGTCAAATAAGAATCTCCTTTTCTGAACGTTACTTTCGGAAGTAAATTGGTATTTACAAAATTGGATGAATTCTTATCTTCGATGCCGAAATCAGTTTTTACGGCTTCAAGACCTACTCCAAGATCCGCATTCAGATTGATTCCTGATTTTCCAATCTCCACCGCATGTTTGGAAAGATTCGCCAAAATGGATACCTGGTTTTCCTGAGCATCAAAATGATCTTTCAGGAAGGATGATTTTACCCTGATGTCATTCAGAATTTCATTCGAATAAAAATCATAATATCCGTTTACTTTGAACTGGTTGACTCTCTGTTTCAGATCAACATCTGCAGAAGGCTCCAGGGCATAAATCCCGTAATATCTGTTATTATCCAGTCCATATTGTGCATTCAGGTTAAATTTCCCTTTTTCACCATATGAATTTAAGTAAGCTCCGATCGCTGTAGAACTCTGCTTGGAATCCCATGCATATTCTTTTTTCAGACCTAATGTAGAAAGGAAATGGAAATCTGCCCCTACTTCAAGCTTATTTTCAAGCGTTTTGGAAATATTGGCATCCGCAAGAATCTTCCCGAAATTACCCATTCCAAACTGCAGATAATTATTCTGAGCCGTTCCTTCAAATTTTGGAGTTACATCCTGCCCCTGAATGGTAGAAGTTTTAAAATCTGAAACAGCAGGAACATCTGTAATCGTATATTTTACAGGATTCTGGGATTTCTCTTCCGGCGGATAATTCTTAATTGTTTCTACAGAAGTTTTCTTCTTCTCGATCTTCTTCACTTCCGGCTCTCTTTTCTTATTAAGAATCAGTTTTTCTTCTTTGATCTGGGAGAACGCTACTGACGAAACCCCTAAGAATAATATGGATAATAATTGAATTTTTCTGTTCATTACTATGAGTGTATTTATGTGTTCACGTAAAAGTCCTTCAACGGCTGTTTACATGAACAGGATACTGCATTTTTACTTTTTAATCTGCTTTTTAACCTCTTTTGCTTCTGCTACGATTTCAGGGAAATCTTTATAATTTTCAATGATCTGATCGCAGGTATAGCTTGCCTGGTAATTATCTTTCAGTCCGACATAGTTTTTCGCCATCAGCACCAGTGCTTTAGCTCCCCAATAGTCTTCTGATGCATAGTTATTGGCCAGCTTAAAGATTGTCTCATTAGAAGACTTGTAAGCCTTTCCTTTATTCTGATAGTACGCTTTTGCATACAATGCTTCTGCAGCTACCGATGTATTGGATGATTTCTCAAGAGAAGTATACGAAGCCTGGGCATCTTTATCTTTCCCTGAATTCATCAAACTTCTTGCTTTGATCACTTTAGCAGTTTCAATAACTGCCGCAGAGTTTTTCGTATTGGCAATCACAGCATCAGCCAGCTTTTCAGCCTGAGAGAAGTTTTTCTCATCCGCATACAGCTTCATCAGCTCAACATTGGCGTAGTTTTTAATGCCGACATCTGAAGAATTTTTGATGTTTTCAAGGTACTTCTTAGCCTCAGCAGTATTTCCTTGCGCGATAAAGATTTGAGCTAAACGAGTTTGTGCATCATCCTGGTAATCATTCTGAATTCCAGCCACTTCCTGCAAAACAAGTAAAGCTTTAGTTGAATTATTGGTTTGGTAATAACTTTCTCCTAATTCATACTTCGCCTGGTACAGTCCCTCACCTGTAGGATTTTGGGTCAGGTACTTCTCATAATAAGAAATTGCATTTTTATAATCTTTCTTCGTGAAATATTGTTTTCCTGTTGAAAGGTTGATCTCATCGATTTCAGAAGCATCCACATTCACCCCGATATTTCTAGCAAAATTTTCATATCCGGAAACATCTCCGTTTTTCGTGAAAATAGGTTTGGCAGCCTGAACGATCTTGCTGGCGTACGCTGTATTTTTATACTGCTCTCCTAGTGATTTCAGTTCAGAAAGCGCTTTATCATTCTGATTCTGGTCGATATAATTCTGCGCTCTGTATATAGAAGCATTAGCAATAAGATCTTTATCCGAAGACGTTTTAATTACCTTTCCGAAATAATCATTGGAATTGGTATAATCATCCTGAGCTGCATAAGCTGCTCCTATTTCGTACTGCGCATCATCATAATATTCAGAACTTGGATATTTGGATAAAAGGTTCTTCATATTCGTGATCTTAGCCTGTGTATCACCTTTAAATCCTAAAGCCATAGCCTTCTGATACAAGGTATAATCTGTAGCATCTTCATTTTTATCATAAATAGCAATCGCTTCATTCAGATCATTGTTAGCATAATGAATATCTGCCAGACGAAGTTCCGCATCATTCTTGAATTCAGGCTTTGGATTGTTCAGATACTGCTTGAAATAAGTTGCTGCCTGGTCAAATTTCTTGGATTTGAAATAAGCATATCCTAAATCGTATGATAATTGCTGCTTTTCAGGGAAATTTTCATTCAACAGTTTTTCGTAGCGTACAATGGCAGACGGGTAATTTCCTTTCTGGTAATACACCTGTCCCAGCCAGTATAATGCCCTGTTATAAAATTCTTTATTGATGCTGAATCCTAAACTTCTGAGGAAATATTTTTCCGCTTCATCATAATTTCCTTTGTTGAATTCTTCCGTTCCTAAAAGATAAGAAACCTCCTGATCCACCTTGTTGATCTCCGGAGTAGAACTCTGTAATTTATCAATAGCGTTCAGGGTTTCCTGGTAGTTTCCGGAATACAGATAAGATTTTACCAGAAGCGATCTCATTTCCGGAGCATTCGCATCATTCTGGTTGTTGTTGATATAGCTTTGAATTACCGCAGACGGACTTTCAAACGGGTTTCCGATATCGTAACTAAGCTTGGCGTACTGTTCGTGAGCCAGTTTTTTTACTTTTGCATCATAATCCATCTGATAAGAAGAACGGAATGCGGAAAGGCCTTCCTGCTTTTTATCTACCGCCAGATAAGCATTTCCTAACTGATAGTAAGCATTCTGAGCCAGCGCAGAATTACTGTTAAGAAGCTGGTTATAATAAGAAACCGCTTCATCATATTTTTTCAGCTGAGCTGCGACAAAACCCATTTCATACAGGTCATTTTCAGACGGGTTCTGCTGTACATTTAAATAGTCTTTCAGATGCGGATAGGCCGAAGTGTAATCATTTTTCATGAAATAACTTTCCCCGATGATCTTGTGAACTTCTGCTTTATAAGATTCAGAAATATTTTCGTTCAGCAATGCATTCCCTTCAGTAATAGCCTGATCATAGTTCTTATCATTATAGTACATCTGTACATAATAAGGACGGACAAGCTTGGAGAATTTTGGGTCGTCTTTTACAGAGTCAAAATATTGGAAAGCCCGGTCATTCTGCCTGTTGGAATAATAAAGATGTCCCAGCATATAGGCGATATCCCCTTTCTGCGACTGATCAGCCGTTTTATAGGCTTCTTCCAGAGCATCAGTAGCCCCTTTAGAATCACCGGTCATGAACTTGGCATACCCCAATTTCAGAATATACTGTGTATTTTCTTCTTTTGAAAGCTGATACTGATTCACCTTTTTCAAGGTTTCCAACGCTTTGTCAAAATCTTTTTTAGCCAGATAATAATCCGCCAACGGAAGATTGGCCTGAGCAAAATAAGCAGAATTCGGATATTCTTTCATGAAAGCCGTTAATCCTTCTTCAGCATGATTTTTCTGAAGGATAACCCCAATCACATTATCAAAAAACTGTGCTGCCTCTTTTTTTGAACGTGACAAATTCTGATTGTAGAAATATTGTCTTGCATATTCATATTGGGAAGCATTGTATATTTTGGTCTGATAAAGATTTTCAGCTAGATTGAATCTGTAATTTTCTTTCTGTGTAAAATATTGAGACTGTTGAGCATCGGAAATTCCGAAATAAATGACCGCAGCCGCTAAAAGTATTTTTTTTGATTTCATTCTTTTTTGAATAAAAAAATTAGTCTATTATATCAACGAAAGTATTGAAAACTTATTGCTTAAACAAGTCTGCGGCGGGAGTTTAAGGAAAAATATGGAAAATTTAGCTATTTTTTAACATACTTTTATAATTATCATTACTTTTGTTTTTTTTCAAATCAAATATAGTTATTGGATGAATCAACTTTTTAGAAGAAAAATCTACTCAGATACGGACACCTCAACGGGTCTCTTAAGGGTATTGGGAGTATGGGACATTGTATTTTTTGGTATTGCGGCCATCATAGGTGCAGGAAGTTTCAGCAGCTTAGGTGAAGCCGTTTTCAGAGGAGGTCCCGGTGTTATCCTTCTATATTTGATATGTGGATTTGCCTGCGGATTTACAGCGTTATGTTATGCTGAATTTGCCAGCAGAATCCCTACGGCCGGCTCAGCGTACACCTATGCTTATGCCAGTTTCGGGGAGCTTATTGCCTGGATTATCGGCTGGGCACTGATCATGGAATATTCTTTCGGCAATATTTACGTGGCCTTTTCATGGTCTGATTATTTCACCAGCTTTTTAGAGCGTCTCGGAATGCACATTCCTGATTATCTTACCTGCAGTTATACTGAAGCCCGGAAAGCTTTCCAAAACGGTTCTGAAAATAAAGAGTTACTCAATGCATGGAAAAGCGCTCCGCTAATCGGAAGCCTGAAGTTTATCGTAGACATTCCGGCTTTGGTCATTAATGGCTTGATTACTTGGCTTTGCTATGTTGGTGTAAAAGAAAGTAAGAATTTCAACAACTCTCTTGTGATCTTAAAACTGGCTGTTATTGTACTGGTAATACTTGTTGGTTGTGCATATGTAAATAGCGAAAACTGGACTCCAGTCAGCCCGGTAACAGGAACACCATCCTTTATGCCTAATGGTTTTGCCGGAGTAATGAGTGCTGTTTCGGGGGTATTTTTTGCCTACATTGGCTTTGATGCTTTAAGTGTACTGTCTGAAGAAACCAAAGATCCGCAGAAAACCTTACCTAAAGGAATGATCATCTCTCTTGTTCTGTGTACTTTTATCTATATCGCCCTGACCCTTGTTCTTACAGGAATGGTAGATTACAGGAAGTTTGACGGAGTTGGAGATCCTCTTTCTTTTATATTTGAAAAAACCAATGCCAATGTAGCATGGATGGAACTTGTTGTTTCTTTTGTGGCTATCGTTGCTATTACCACTGTACTTTTGGTGTTCCAGATGGGGCAGCCGAGAATCTGGTACGCGATGAGCCGTGACGGACTGATGCCTCAGAGATTTCAGAAAGTACATCCTAAATATAAAACACCTTCTTACGCCACTATTGTAACAGGAATTGTAGTAGGAATCCCTATTTTATTTACCGATAAAACTTTCATCCTGGATTTCACCAGTATAGGAACGATATTCGCATTTGTATTAGTTTGTGCAGGAGTATTGCTTCTTCCGGCCAAAGAAAAAATTAAAGGAAGATTTCACCTTCCGTATGTAAACGGAAAGATTATTTTCCCTGTCATTTTCATTGGTGGATTAGCCGCTTTCTATTACTGGCAGCCGGAGTTTTTCGATAACCTTATGAACTGGAAAGATCCCAAAGAAGGTGAATTCAGAGCTTCGATCTTCTTCTTTATCCTGATCAACCTTGTTTTGTGTATTGTTACATTTATCAAGAATCTGTCTCTGATCCCGCTGATCGGCTTAAGCTCATGTCTTTATCTTCTTACCGGAATGAGCCACGACAACTGGTTCTGGTTCGGATTATGGTTTGCCATAGGAATGGTAATTTACTTCGGCTATGGCTACAGAAACAGTAAGCTTCGAAAAGAAATAAAATAAACGATATATTTCAGAAAATAAAAAGGGCGAAAAGGCAGATCTGCAGTTTCGCCCTTTTACTTTTTAACGCTATACAAAATCGGCAGAATTATTGCTTTAACTTACTGAACAACATCAAACTACATCACCATGTCAGAAAGAATAAAAACTTACAGAGAATTTTATCAGTTCTATCTTACTGAGCACAGGAAAATGGGAACCCGAATTTTTCACTTTATCGGAACCCTGCTTATCTTTGTGGTCATCTGGTATGTCATCAGCTCCGGAAAAGAACGATTTTTATGGTACATTCCGATCTTTGGATACGGTTTTGCATGGTTCAGTCATGCTGTTATTGAAAAAAATAAACCGGCTACTTTCAGATATCCTTTATGGTCCTTAATCTCGGATTTCAGGCTATTTTTTGAATTATTGATTGGAAAACAGAAGTTCACAGGTATTGAAGCCAAACCGAAAGAATCCACCAAATTATAATGCTATTGAATTTTGTGTGAAAATTTGCTGTTTTTTTGAAACGCAAAGTTCATTTATAGGCAAAGCACATTTCAGGCAGCAAAGTGTAGATTCAACTCTGGTGATTCGATGAAGCTGTAGACCAGCCTTCAGCTAATTAGTCAGAGTTATAAAAGCTTACTGAAAATCTTCGGTTTTCTTGCGCCCTAAAAGCAGCATAATCATTAAAAGCCTTGCGACTTTGCGGTGAATCTGCGAAGATCTGTGAGAATTAAAAACCCTAAAATCTGTGTATTCTGTGCAATCTGTGGGGAATCTGTTTGTATTGATACTTTTTTTGAAATGTAAAGCCTGAGCCTCTTTCAAAAAGTATAGGAAAATGACAAGCAGATTGATAAGATAAATAACTGTAATGTTATTCATACTTACAAAATTTAATGCGTATGATTAATATTGCTTTTCAAGAATATCATAATGAACAGTATTGATTACTTTTTCTGCTAAGGTATCTCCAGCAACTTTAATATTCTCAGGGATATAGGAAGATAATGTAATCGTTTTATCTTTATTTAAAGTAACAACAGACTCTTCCAGAACCTGATCTCCCACATAAAACTGAATCCTGTTTTCAGTTATTTTCCAGAAAGAAAGTCTTGGCTCAGTTGGTGTACAATTCCCGGAACTTCCTTCTATACGGTTATAAACTGCAAACCCGTCTTCTCTGATGGAATAATTCCTCATCAAACGGCAATCATCAAAATCTTTCACCACTTTTTTACCCTCTTCATAAAATCCGGCCTCTTTCAGTTTCCAGAATCCGATAACATCCTCTTTTTTTATTTTTTGTGCATTACACAGAAAAACCGCTGTAAAAAACAATATACCTGCTCCAATTCTATTCCTCATTGATCTTTTTATTTTGAAAAACGAAGATACAATAATATTACTGTCTTATGAGGGAGGAATATTCGAA
The DNA here is from genome assembly GCF_031456375.1 of Chryseobacterium sp. 2987. NCBI lineage: Bacteria > Pseudomonadati > Bacteroidota > Flavobacteriia > Flavobacteriales > Weeksellaceae > Chryseobacterium > Chryseobacterium sp. 2987. The sequence goes on along the minus strand of NZ_JAVDUN010000001.1, from coordinate 1,075,255 downwards.
TTACAAGAAAGGGCCATAGGTACACTTTAATTTCTTTACTCCACATTCACGTTAATGTTGTTTAATTCTATACAATTGTTTCTTTTGGTTAAAATATTAAGAATATTAAAATTAAATCGTTAAAAATTAATGAACCAGAGAAAATCTATAGAAAAAATTTCGGCATGGTAATTGTCAATTAGGCCTTAAAATAAGTTTATGAAAAGTATCACAACCATTCTAAAAGGAGCTGTTCCTGCACTAGCATTATTCACCGTAACGCAATGTACAACAGCCAATGCAGCAGGAGCCGATGAAAAAACATTCATTGTAGGACCGGAAACTGCCGATTGTACCGGAGTAGCTCCAATGAAATGTCTTCAGGTAAAAGAAAAAGCTTCAGAAAACTGGACTAACTTCTACACCAACATTGAAGGATTCACCTACGAACTTGGATATGAATACGTTCTGAAAGTGAAGACAGAAAAAATCGCCAATCCTCCGGCTGACGGATCCTCTATAAAATATACATTGGTAAAACAAGTTTCCAAAACGAAGAAAAATACAGCCAATGCCGGTGAAAAAACCTTAATCGTAGGAGCTCAAACTGTAGACTGCTCTGCCGGGGCAGGACGTATGAAATGCATGCAGGTAAAAGAGAGTGCTTCAGAAAGCTGGACTAATTTCTACTCTCAGATTGAAGGATTCACTTACGAGCCTGGATATGAATATGTTCTGAAAGTGAAAACAGAGAAAATTGCCAATCCTCCGGCTGATGCTTCTTCTATAAAATATACCCTGATAGAACAGGTTTCTAAAACTAAAAAATAATTAAAAAAACGCCCGGCTTCGCCGGGCGTTTTTGATGGAAGCTGGAAAAATGAGAATGGAAGTTAGTGTCGGATCAGAATATTAAACAGCTATTTTATTGACTTCATCAACACAATTTAAATGTATTTATTTTTCAGTTCTTCAGGAACTTCCTTCTTATCCTTTCTCTGCTTTATTTCTTAGATTAAGAGTTTTTCTGAGGTGGTTCCGGATATTTTCCTTTAGTGGCTTCTCCTACGGTATTGGCAGTAGTCATCGCCACTACCAGATCGTTCAGCATATTGCTTGCCGCAGTTGGTGAATTCGGAAGAAGGACAAGATTACTCCGGTTACTTGCTCCTACGGCATGTAAGGTATCGTAGTGCTGTGTAACGACGATCAGAGCAGATGCTTCATGAGAATTGATATCTACGTTATTCAACATCCGCACAGATTCCTCAAGACCTTTAGCAATTTCTCTTCTTTGATCTGCAATCCCCTGCCCCTGAAGTTTTTTAGATTCAGCTTCTGCTTTGGCTACCGCTACAATTCTTATTCTTTGAGCTTCAGACTCATACTCTGCTGCTGTTTTTTCTCTTTCTGCTGCATTGATCCTGTTCATGGCATGTTTTACCTGTTCATCCGGATCAATATCGGTTACCAGAGCTTTAATAATATCATATCCGTAACTGTTCATTGCTTCCTGAAGTTCACTTTTTACCGCTACTGCAATGTCATCTTTTCTTACAAAAACATCATCCAGCTTTAGCTTGGGAACTTCAGCCCGAACAACGTCAAATACAAAAGAGGTAATCTGATTTTCCGGGTTTTCCAGACGGTAATAGGCGTCTCCTACCTGATTCCTGATCACCTGGTACTGAACCGATATTTTCATTTTGATGAATACGTTATCCAGTGTTTTGGTATCGATCATAACATCCAGTTGCTGAATTCTCAAATTCAGTCTTTTGGCGATCTGGTCAATAACCGGAATTTTAAGATGCAGCCCGGAATGTCTCACAGTCTGAAATTTTCCGAAACGCTCAATAATAGCCGCTGTTTCCTGTTTAACCACAAAAAATGAAGCAAATAAAATAATCAGTCCGAAAAAAATAATGGGTGCTAAATAAAGACTCATAGTTTAATTTTTAAGTATTAGTTATGATAAAGATAAAATAATTTTAGTTTTAAATCTGCTATATTTACGACTAATAACCTTAAACTATACCATGAAAATTATTCTATTAGCTTTACTACTGGCAATTTCCGGCTTACAGGCACAGCAGCATCAGCCTTATTACCCGCATCTGGATAATCTGTTTTTAAATAACAAAGAACATGAATACAATTATTTCATTTATAATAAGACCAATCTGATCAAAGAACTCTTAAGAATCAGACAAAAAACATACTATAATAACTACTCTTTCAGCAGCAGCCCGAATGGTATCAGTTCATTTTCAGGTTTGGAAATTATTCCATTGCAGCAAAATATTGAAAACTTTCTTTCTACCGGTATTACCTTACAGCTACTCGGTGATAAAAAAACACATATTCAGATCACTTATACCGAGGCTTTTGGAAAGAAAGAAGGCAGCCAGAAAACCAACAGGGACTTTGACACTCTGGAATCAAACCTTGATATCTATGATAAGAATAAAGTAGCACTCTCTTTTCCTTTACAGATGCTGGCACCTTTTGTAACCAATAAAGATCTGAAAGGAGAATTTTTCATCTCAGAAATAGAAACATTTATTGCACAAGGTAAGAAGGCTGTTTTTATTGCTAAAGGAAATTTCTCTAAAGCTTTTTATCTGAAAAACAGCGGAGTAAACAGCCTGCTCATCAAAAAAATAGTCTTTGAGTTGATCAACGACGAATTATCTGTCAAAGCCGTTTACCCGATTTCAAACGACTATTCGGGAAAATATGAATATTCTCCTGATTCTCAAAATAATATCCTGATTTTAAAAATACCTTTTCAGCTTTAACTAAACGGTCATTCCGATATCAATCCCTTTGATTTTTCTGTAAAGGTCGGTGGCAAAATTATCGGTCATTCCTGAAACAAAATCAATTACTCCAAGAACTTTCTGGTAATCGGTTCCTTCTTCATACACAAATTGTCTCGGAAGGAGTTTCAGGGCTTTTTTATCATAGGATTTTCTTTCATCTTCCGGTTTCAGAATGGATGGAATAAAATGATCGAGAAGCTCATACATTACGTTGTAACCGGCATTTTCAATCTCTACGACCGCTTTGTGGTTATAGATCTTTTCAATGGAGAAAGATTCAATATCGTGCAGTGCCCTGTTGTCAGCTTTGTAAACATCCAGAAGGGCTTTATCCAGGTTTCCTTCAAGAATGGTTTCGAAATTATTCCTGTAAATCTCAAGCGATTTATTGATTAAAGCATTAATGGCTTTCGCTCTCAGGTAAGAAATCTTCTCATTTTCATTGGAGATGGAAGCCAGCTTGTTTTTCACCCGGCCCATATCATTGCTTTCTGATTTCACCAATTCGAAAAACAGGTTTTCACAGTCGGCGGTTGATACAATTCCCAGCCTGTGGGCATCTTCCATATCAATAATATTATAGCAAATATCATCTGCAGCTTCTACCAGCCATACAAACGGGTGTCTTTTGAAAATATATGGTTCCGAACTTTCTGTAATCAGACTCGTACCCTTGGCAATCTCTAAAAACAGATCTTTCTCATTCTGGAAGAACCCGAATTTTTTCCGGTGTATAATTCCTTTTTTCTTAGCCACCGCTTCACAGGGATATTTTGCAATGCTGGCTAAGGTAGAAAATGTAAGCTGAATCCCGCCTTCATCTTTTCCCTGCTGGCGTTGTGCCAACACTCTTATGGCATTGGCATTTCCTTCAAAATTCACCAGATCAGCCCATTCTTTTTCATTGAATTTCGGTTTCAGGTCTTTTTCATTTCTTTCAAAATAGCTCGCAATGGCATCTTCTCCCGAATGTCCGAAAGCAGGGTTTCCCACATCATGACATAAACAGGCCGCCGCAATTACATTTCCTAAATTATGAAGATAGAAATTTCTGGAGTCTTCTGTCAACTCATTTTTATAGGTTTCGGAAATAAATTCTCCGATGATGCTTCCTAAACTTCTTCCTACCGATGATACTTCTAACGAGTGAGTCAGCCGGTTGTGTACAAAAACACTTCCGGGAAGAGGAAAAACCTGGGTTTTATTCTGTAATCTTCTGAAAGCGGAAGAGAAAATAATTCGGTCGAAATCTCTCTGAAAATCAGTTCTTGAAGCTTTAGTATGTGGATTGTTCCCTGTACGCTGATTGGTAAAAATCTGGTTTAAGTTCATCATTTTTCAAAATTACTCCAAATTTTATTTTTACGGAATAGTATTTGAATTTTTATTGAAAAGCAAAATTATGCCTGAAGGTCCATCCATACTCATCATGAAAGAAAGCCTGCAGTATTTTGTCGGGAAAACCGTGACAGAAGCTTCGGGTAACGCTCAATTCGACAAAGATCCTCTGATTGATCAGATTCTTTTGGACATCCGTACTTTCGGGAAGCAGACCTACCTTATATTCAGGAAACATGCAATCCGGATTCATTTGCTGATGTTTGGTTCCTATAGTACTGATGAACAGACCAAACCGGATAAAAGCCTCCGTTTATCACTGCACTTTCAGTCAGAAAGCATGTATTTTTACACCTGCTCTGTAAAACTTGTTGACTCTGAATTTCTGTCTTCTATTGACTGGGAAGCTGATGTTATGAGCGATCAGTGGAACCCTGAAAAAGCGGAGCAGAAACTGAAAGCAAAACCGGGAATGATGGTTTGCGATGCTTTAATGAATCAGGATATTTTTTCCGGAGTAGGAAATATCATCAAAAATGAAGTTCTTTTCAGAATCGGAGTACAACCGGAAAGCCTTGTAGGAAAACTGCCGGCTAAAAAACGGAAAGACCTTATTGCTGAAGCCCGAAACTACAGTTTTGATTTTCTGGAATGGAAAAAGGAATTTGTTTTAAAAAAGCACTGGCTGGTCCACACGAAAACAATCTGTCCGAAATGTGGACTGAAACTGATTAAAAAGCAAACAGGCTTAGGAAAACGAAGAAGCTTTTACTGCGAAAAAGACCAAAAGCTTTATTCCTGATATTACTATTAGATTAAAAATCAATTTCCATCCTTCATATTCCCGCAGATGATGCAGATTTTTTTTCAGATTTGCAAAATATCCTGGATTTACGGGAAAATTAAAACAGAAAGACTTGTGTCATCTGAAGAATCTGTGGGAGATTTTTTAATCACAGAAAAGCCTTAGCATTTTAACTGCACAGAACTCGCTAGTCAGAACTCAGGAACCCACCTGCATATTTTGTAAAGAACCCTGATCTGTAGACCTCTCCTATCGGAATTTCAGATTCATCAATATAGATATTATGGTTATCAAATGAATCAATGAAATCAACATTCACCACATAAGATTTGCTGACCCTTAAAAAAGCTTCACATGAAATTTTCTGATGGATGGTTTTCAGGTTCATGGCCGTGATAAGCTTCTGCTGGCGGGTATGAATCACAACATAGTCTTTCAATCCCTCAATAAATTTAACATCCGAAAAACTAATTTTATAAAATCTCCGGTCTGCCTTAATGAACAGAAAGTCTTCCGTATTGGATTCTACCGTATTTTTTATGGTATTTTTAGATAAAAGTTCGCTGTACAAAATAGCTTTCCCTATTGCTTTTTCAAGTCGTTTAGGATCAACAGGCTTCAGAAGATAGTCTACCGCTTCCAGCTCGTAACTTTTGAGAGCATATTGGGAATACGCTGTTGTGAAAATAACCAGTGTTCCTTCCGGCAGCATTTCGGCAAACTCAAGTCCGGTAACCATTGGCATTTCAATATCCAGAAAAATAAGATCGGCATCATTGGTTTTAAGAAAATCCAGTGCAGCCGGGGCATTAGAAAACTCTCCAAGAATCTCAATTTTTGAAATTTCGTTGATCAATGAGCGCATTTCTGCTCTTGCCAGTGGTTCATCATCTACTATAATACAGTTCATACAGGAATTTTTAAATTTACGGTATATTCTTTTTCTCCGGAAGCAATCTTCAGATCAAATGTACTGCCATATAACAGCTCCAGTCTTCTTTTAATATTGGCAAGCCCCAGTCCGCTGTACTTTTCGTTGGATATGATGAATTTAGGATCCCTGGAATTAATACATGTAAAGAATAATTCTTTATTTTCAACCCTGATGATGATCCTGATATAAGAATCTTTTCCACTGATGTCTGCACTGTGTTTTACAGCATTTTCAACAAAAGTAGTGAATAAATTAGGAGGAATAAAAACACTTTTCGAAGCCTTGTTTTCTGTATCAGCTTCAATATCAAAGGAAAAATTCTCTCTTCTTATCTTTTCCAGAGTAAGAAAATTGGAAAGGAAATCAATTTCTGAGGTCAGCAAAGTTTTTTCTTCACTGTTTTCATAAAGCTGATACCTAAGGAATTCCGAGAGTTTGACGATCACCGTGGATGCTTTTTCCGGATCTGTCCGGGTCAGTGCTTTCACATTATTCAGCATATTAAAAAGAAAATGCGGATTAATCTGATTCCGGAGTTCATTCAGTTCCATCTGAAGGGTAAGGTTGCTGAGTTCCATAATTCTTTTATTATCATGAATCCATTTTTGCAGAAGCTTTACGGTTGTTGTGGTCAGAATGATGGGTACACACATCAGAACACCTTCATAGATACTGCCCTTTTCACCTTCTGTTTTTATGTTGACAATCCTAAAATCGGAAAACAGGGTTTTAAATCCATATCCGATCAGGTTTAGCCCAATCACTCCCATTAAAACCAGCAATATAAGATAGGTAATATATCTTGCTCTGAAAAAGAACCTGGGCACAAGGACATAAATATTAATGTAAACCATCGTAATCAACATTATATATACAAAAAAGAGAATATAATACTGATATATACCAGAATACCAATGCCAGAACCTGGCACTGTACAACAGGAGAAAAAAGAAAATTAAAAACAACAGGTGTCTGGAAAGTCTGAACCGGCCTTCTGTCAGAAAATCCATAACAAGTGTTTCTTTGAATCTGTAGTTGCTTAATTTCATATTTTCCGGAGTGATGAATACTGGAACAAAAATAGAGAATAACGAAAACTATTCATATAATATTATACCAACCCTGTATTTTATTATACCAATTTTCCCGCACTCTGATTTCGTATAAAATAAAAGCGGTTTCGTATAAAAAGATTCAGGAGCATGTCTATTCTGTATTTCTTTGTCCTGTTCAATTTATGCTTATGGAATTAGCCGTTTTTCAGGAATTAGCAAAGGAAATCACTTTAGAATGTTTTTATATGACAGAATCCCAACAGGAAGAAAAAGTAATACAGCTTATTGATCTTCATCATTTTGCAGAATGTTATCATGAACATCTCAAAATCCTAAACTACATCCACCATCCTATTAATATTATAGAAGAAAAAGGGATCCGGAAAGGTATTTTATTTTATGACATGAAACATTCCACGCCGTTTGACTGGAATGCATTTGAGGAATTCAAAAGATATAATGAACTCAAAGAGCTCTGGTTTGTTTTTGTAGAAGAGGACCTGACAGCTGGAAGCGCCCGCTATACCAACTTCATCATCGAGAACAGCATTGAAATATTTTATGACAGGATATTTCGGTTCAATTTTTTCCAGTCTGCCATCCAACAACTAAAATAAAACCATGAAAACATTGAGAAGAGTTCTTTTTCCGCTTGCCATCTTTCCTTTTAAAAGTATCGTAAATGCTCAGAAAAAAGACAGTATTCCTTTAAAAGTAAGGGCATTTTTTGCCGATAAATTTCCACAGAACCGCGATCTTATTGTAGATTTTACCCAGACTGCACCTTATAAGTTTTCATCAGAGCTTCAGGGTGCAGATCTGCCAGACAATCGAGTAAAAAGCTTTCAGCAGATAAGAGCCGGAGCCAATATTTATTTTATCAAAAAGAAAAACTGGCTGCTGGGTACCTCTCTCAATTACCGCTACACCTCAATGAATACGGAACATCCTGTAGAGCCCGGAGCCGGAAAACAGGAAAAAAACTTTCATTATCATACTGAGGCTGTGAATTTTAATTATTTTTCAAGGTTATTTAATAAAACAGCCATTTATACGGCTTCAGTTTCTGTAGATGGAAGTAATCAGCATTTTGAAAGAGCCCGGGGAACAGTAACAGCTTCAGTGATTTTGAAAGCAACACCAAAAACAAAAATGATTATCGGTATTGCCGGTTTTATTGATCCCAGTGCACAGATTCCGGTGCTCCCCATCTTTACTTATGAAAACAAATTTAATAACGGATGGGTTCTCGATATTCTTCTTCCGAAAAAAATGCTGATCCGAAAAGATATTTTCGCCAATGGAAGGATCTCCCTGGGAACAGAAATGGACAATACTAATTTTTACCTGTACCGCAATAACAGGACTTACGAATTTCGGCAGGTTGAGATCAATTCGGGAGCGATGTATGAACATAACCTTGGTGGAAACTTTGTAGGAATTTTAAAAACAGGAATCAGGGCTGTCCCACGAGCAAGAGTTTTTGACAAAGAGGAATCTTTTAAAGACTATATTTTTGAAGCGAAATATCAGCCGTCATTTTACCTCGATGTCGGAATTTCCTATAATCCATTTGGAAAACCTCGGACAAAGTAATGCCAACTCAGGGAAATTTTCAGAAAATTCCAAAAAAAATAATCCGTCAACCATTACTTTTCTAAAGAAGATCACCGCCCGATCTTTATAACAAACTGAAAAACCCGACCAATAAACTTAACTGCCTTACCTATTACCTATTACCTATTACCTATTACCCCTAAGTTTATCATCGCACTATATCTAATGCGTTCCCATCTTTGAGAACACATTAATAACAATAACCCCAATAACAATCAGGGCAATACCGATAATTGCTGGGAGGTCGGGAACCTGTTTAAAAGCAATTACACCAATAAGGGTGATAAAAACAATTCCTACCCCAGACCAGATTGCATAGGTTATCCCTACCGGAATCTGCCGGAGCGTAATACTCAGGAAATAAAATGCAGCAGCATATCCTATTACAGTAACTACAGAAGGCCATAGCTTTGAAAATTCTTCAGATTTTTTCAGAAAACTGGTTGCGATGATTTCAAATACAATTGCTAAAGCAAGAAAAATATAACTGCGGCCCATAAGGATGATTTTGTACAAAAATAATGAAATCTGTTTTCTTTCCCTAGTAGCCAACAAATTTTGAAGAAGGGTTTCTATAGTATGAAATGCATGAACTATTTCATTTTGCTGGCAGACAGATTGAGAATTTACCCCTTAAAATTTGTTTAAAATACTGACAGCCTGCCAGAAGTATGACATTATTTCAATGATCTGTGACAATAAATTCAAAAAAGATGTCATAAAAACTGTCAGTAACAGAAGTTTAAAATAACCAATTTCCAGGAGAAAGAATAAATTTTCTTAACATAAAAAATCACCATCTGATGAAATTCTCTTGTTTAAAATTTTCTTTATGCATCAGTATTATGCATCGCATTTCTTATTTTTTGTTTTATCAACTTTAATATAGAAGCACTTAAAGTGTTACCATTTTTACAAAAACTTACGGATAAGCTAATAAAGATATTAATAAATTTTCAATAATACATTAATTTAATGTAAATAAAAATTCATTAAAAATTAAGAATATTTGAATATAACACACTGATATACATCATGATTATTTGCTTTGGCACGTGATTTGAAAGTTGTAATATTGCAATTGTAAAATTGATAAAAAAAAGTCAAATAATTAAAAATAAAACAAAATGGTAACTTACATTGGCATCGCAACATGTTTAGTAGTTTTTTCTTCTTATTTCGCAACTGTAAAGAGAGAAGAAAGAAACTAAGTTCTATTAAAGCTGAGAGCCTATAGAACAACTATATTAATTGTATTGTTTATGTTTTTAATCTGATTATATCAGATCCGCTCTTTTACTCACTTGGAGTAAAAGGGCCCAAAAACATAACTTCAAACTGAACTTCATAACAAATTTTTATATATCCCAATAGTTTAGCCGTGCTTTTGCACGGCTTTTCTTATATCTTGAAATTATTTTTAAACGTTGGAAATACCGAGCGGTACATGGAATTTGAGAATAAATAGAATCAGGCTCAGCTGAAAGTTGAAAATTATTGTTTTTTCTTGAAAAAAGTATCCAAAGTTCAAGACTGGAATCCTCCACTAAAAAATAAGATTGACCCCGAAAATTTCCAAACCCGCATAGATCAGACGGTTCTTCTTCAGTCCTAAACTTCAGCCATACCCAGACAGTGGAAATTTTTTAACCTGTTTCCAAAGTCAATCAATCAGACCTCTTTTATCTCTCCTCTGGACTACCCTTTTATTCTCTTTCAGGACCTGTACTTCATTCAATAAAGCCTTATCTTTGTCTGTAGTAAGAATCATTTTTCAAATCAACATGAATCTGTATAACCTTATTATTCAGGACAAAGAACAGGTAGGCCTTCATGATGTATTTCTTGATGCTCATAACCGGGAACAGCTCGTACAGCTTATCAAAGAACATACATATGTGAAAGAACTTCAGGAATACGGCCTTCCCGTGAATAACAAAATTCTTCTTCAGGGTAATTCCGGATGTGGAAAAACAATGACCGCTAAAGCAATAGCCAATGCTTTGGGTAAAAACATCATCATCCTGAATCTCAGCAATATTGTTTCGTCCCGCATCGGGGAAACTTCCCAGAATATTAAAATGATATTCGACAAAGCATCCAGGGAACGATCGGTTCTTTTTCTGGATGAACTGGATCAGATAGGAAAAGCCCGGGGAAGCGATGACAAAGATGTAGGCGAAATGAGAAGACTGGTCAATACATTAATCCAATTGATTGATTATTACCCTGAAAATGCTCTTCTGCTATGCGCAACCAATCATTCAGAAATCATTGATACGGCTTTGTTACGACGTTTTCAGCTAAAAATCAATTATACAATGCCATCTGCAGAGTTTCTGGATACTTTTTATGATGATCTTCTGTCTAAATTCCCTGAAGAATTCCAGAATATTGAGCGGAAATATGAAATTTCTTTTGCAGAAGCTAAAGATTATGCACTAACCTCTGTAAAATCTTCTCTGATCAAAAAACTGGAAAGCCAGAAAATCTCACAGTCATGAAAGAAGACATCCTCCACAACATCAGTATCATCAATGACAGGATAAAAAAAGCGTGTGAAAAAGCAGGCAGAGATCCTAAAGAAGTGAGGTTGCTTCTGGCAACAAAAACGGTTTCTGCTGACCGCATTAAAATTGCTTTGGAGAATGATGAAACTTTAATTGCCGAAAACAAAGTACAGGAACTGAAAGAAAAGTACGAAGAACTTAAAGATATTCTCCATGAAAATCATTTTATCGGACATCTTCAGACCAATAAAATTAAAGATATTCTGAAGTATGATGTAGTTTGTGTTCAGTCTCTCGACCGCCTGGATCTGGCTGAGAAACTTCATCAAAGACTTTTATCTGAAGGAAAAAATATTGAGGTTCTGATCCAGGTGAATACTTCGCAAGAGGAAAGCAAATTTGGAGTTCATCCTGACAAAGCTTTGGAACTGACCAGAAAAGTTGCAGAATTCAGTACTTTAAAAATCAAAGGGCTGATGACCATCGGTTTGTTCAGTGCGGAGACAGAGAAAGTAAGAAGTTGTTTTAAAATCCTTAAAAACCTGCAGCAGGAAATCATTCATGAGAATATTCCAAACGTGGAAATGAAAGAGCTCTCTATGGGTATGAGCGGAGATCTGGAGACCGCCATTGAAGAAGGTTCTACAATTGTACGGGTGGGAACTGCTGTTTTTGGAGCAAGGGTGTATCCGGATAGCTATTATTGGGATGAAGGGAAAAGTTAGTTCTATCTTTTAAATAAATCAGTGAAATACACATTCCCATTTAACTTTAGGAAAAATCGTAATCCAATACGTAATAACCTATTCAATTAAACTGAATGAAAAAGCTGATCGCTATATTTTCTCTGTTCATTTCAACATTATTATCTGCCCAACCGGGATATACCTTCACCATGAGACAGGCAGATTTTGAAAGATTCACCCAACAACTGAAAACGGATCCCAATAATGATGAACTAATCTGGAAACGGCTGAACATCAGTTTTAATCCTCAATTTGATATTTACACTAAAGGAGGAAAACAAACTTATTCTTCTACACCCAATTTTCAGTTTAACCAGATTTTCGAAAACTGGACCTATGAAAAGATCCTGGCAGATATTAACCGATTAATTGATCACAAAGCAGAAGTTAACGAATATGGAAGGAACACCAATTTAATTGATTTTACCTTATTACGGGGAAAGCTGTACTATCTTACAGGTGATAATAAAAATGCTTTGAGCGACTATCTTACCGCACTTAATGATGTCAGCCAAGCAGCTTCCAGCCCAAATAATGACGAAAAGAAAAAAAAAATCTGTATTTCCCTCGCAGCTTATTATTATAACCTGACTGAAGACAGCAGACAAGAAAACTTACGTGAAGCTTTAAAATATATTGATATGATCTCTCCTATCGAGTTTGTTTGCAATATTGAAAGTGTTCAGTCTAACGGGGAGATTTTTGATTACTATCAATATGAGAAAATCAATTTACTGACCTATCTACATGAAGATCCACGACTCGAAAATTATTATAAAAAATTAATCCTGCAAAGTTATGATCTTTATAAAAAGAAAAATGAGGACGGTCTCTATATCTTTGATAAAATTAATGATCTGGCCAATTTCTATTTTCAAAAAAAGAATTACGAAAAAGCCCGCCGCCTTACTGAAATTGCTTTAAATTATTTCCCCAAAAACAGCTTAGGTTATATTATTAACCGATATAATGTTTCCAAACATTATTTTTTACTGAACCGGATTTATCGGACTGACGGCTTCAAAAATCAGGAGAAAGAATTTAATAATTTAATTGACATTCTTGGCCCTACCCATGGGATAAGTTACAATGCAAAAGAAATCGGAAGTTACATTAAGGAGTCTTTGGAAAAATATCCTGAAGAACCGCGTTTGCTTTTAGCTCTGGCTATCTGGCATTATAAGAATGATTTTGAAACCACTACAGCAAGACCGGAAGAAATTTTAAAGATACTTAATAAGGCTGAAGAATCGCAGCTTAAGGATTACAGACTCCCTTTTACCAAAGCTCATATCTATCTGTACAAACAAAGAAATTATAAGCTGGCTCTTAAAGAGATTAATAAATCATTACAGCTTAATCAGTCAGATCCTCATGTTTATGGGATGAAATCTGAGATTCTCCGCAACATTCCCGGTTTTGATGAGAAAGAAGAACAACTGGCCGCTCAGGAATCACAAAGCAAATCTAAGATAGTCCGTATTAAGGATATGCCGGAGTTATTAAAAGAAATACAGTAGTAATGCTCCTTTAGCAAGAATGGATTCAATTCCTTTATCATAATTCACAAACTGTAAAAAATCCGGTACATTTTTTGCTCATAATTTATTAATAACCAAACAAATACACTTATGACAAAAAAACTACTCTTTGGATGCCTTCTGATGACGGCATTATTCTTTTTTTCATGTGACAGGCCAGCTCCTTCACAAATGAACAGAAGTGAAGCTTCCATTGAAACTATTTCAATGATCACCTTTCTCGCAATGGGAATCGCCATTTTTATAGCATACAGCTATAGAAGAAGGTAAAATAACAGGACACAATCAATTCATATCACCTTTCAATACATGAGAGGTGATTTTTTGTGAATCAAGTACCAAGAAGTAAAGATTTCACATTGTTCAGCCCAATGAAATTAAACTTTTAATTTCTTTTATTCCTCCATCCCAGATTAATTCTCTGATTTGTAAAATTGTTTTTCAGTAGAAATTGACTAAATTTAGGCCGATTTGACTTCTATACTTTATTACATCTTATCCATACTTACCGCTGAAGATGTAATATTTCAAACCTGCCGGATGTCTTTTTTATAAACTATATCATGAACAACTTAAAAGCTATATTCATTTCTTCTTTATTTACATTAACAACAACATCTCTATACGCCCAGACCTGTGATTGTACAAAAAACTTTGAGTGGGTAAAAAAAACATTTGAAGAAAATGATGCCGGCTTTGAATATGCATTGAAACAGAAAGGAAAGCAGGCCTACGAAGACCATAATAAAAGAACGGCAGAAAAAGTAAAATCAATTAAAACATTCACTGAGTGCGGACCTGCTTTATATGAATGGATGACTTTTTTCCGCTCCGGCCATATTGCGATAAGGAATATCAATAAACAGACATCGTCAAAACCTGCTGATAACAGTCCAAAACAGGAAAATCAGTTTGCCAATTGGGAAACATTCCCAATAGAAGCCCAGGATTTCAAAAAGTATCTGGATCAAAAGAAAGCTGATGATTATGAAGGAATCTGGGAAACCGAACCTTATAAAATCGGGATTAAAAAGAAAGGAGATCAATATGTAGGATTAATCATAGAATCCGGCGCAGAAACCTGGACAAAAGGACAGGTGAAACTGAAACTTGATTTTTCTAATGGTAAAACAAATTCTATTTTTTATATGCGCGACCATTCTGCCGTGGAATCCAAAGAGATAACCATGATTGGAAAAAATCATTTACAAATCGGGGATTTCAGCCTTTCAAGGGTTTATCCGAAAGTTAAGGATGATCCGAAATATGACCAATATTTCAAATCGGTAAGCGCCAATAAACCTTATGTGGAAAAGCTCAATGAAAAGACATTGTATTTCAGAATCCCGTCTTTTCAGGCATCTGAGAAAAAGAAAATTGATAGCGTGATTGCTGCGAACAGAGATAAAATTCTATCCACAGAAAACCTTATAATCGACATCCGCAACGGGACAGGGGGAAGTGACGGCAGTTACAGCAAGATTCTTCCATTGATTTACACCAACCCAATCAGAACGGTAGGCGTGGAATTCCTTTCCACAAAACTAAATAATCAGAGAATGATGGATTTCATCAACAAACCTGAATACGGATTTGATGAAGAAAATAAAAAATGGGCCAAAGCTTCCTTCGACAAACTGGAAAAAGAGCCTGGAAAATTTGTGAATCTCAATGAGGGTGTAGTCAGCATTACCAAATATGATACTGTTTATCCTTATCCTAAAAATGTAGGGATCATCATTAATGAAAGAAACGGAAGTACGGACGAACAATTTCTACTGGCAGCCAAGCAAAGTAAAAAGGTGAAATTATTCGGAACAACAACATTTGGTGTTTTAGACGTTTCCAACATGTATTTTGTTCCTTCTCCATGCAAAGAATTTGAATTAGGATACTCACTTTCAAGAAGCATGCGTATCCCGGATTTTACGATTGACGGAAAAGGATTGCAGCCTGATTTTTATTTAGATCGAAGTATTCCTGTATATGAATGGACAGAGTATGTGAATACTGTATTGAACGGTAAGTAAATGTTGGAAATAAATAACTGAAACATCTGATACAAAAATTAAATACAATCCATACAAAAAGAAATATTTTACTGTATTATTCAACCATATAAACAAATATTTATTTTAATTCGGGGTTAAAAGAAAAATATTTGTTTATTTTTGGGACCCGCACATTACGTAAATACGAATGCGGCATAATAACCTATTAAAACTCAAAAACCAATTACTACATGAGTACATTATGGAAAATGGCGGTCATGGAAAAAAAGAATGACTACATTGATTTACTTGTTAAATTCGATGTACCCAATCCGGGTAATATTTCAGATTACGTTATATTCAGAAAACCGGGATCATCACAGGCAACATCAGGTTCTTCACAGGAAGAAGCCAACAGCAAACCACCCATTTTTAAAAAGCTTTTGATTGATTTGTGGAAAGCAATGACCAATAGCAACTAACTCACCAATAAAAAAATTAAAACCATGAGCTTTTTTTAAGCGCTTAAAGACTATACAGATGATGAAAATGAATATCATATTAGTCTTAAGCCCTCAGGATCAGGTTCGCCAAAAAACTAATGGGAAAACCTTTCCGTTTTTTTGACCATGAAGAGTTATTCTTTATTTTTTTTTAAGACATTTAGAAAAAAGAGCAAAACAGAAAGCGCTATTCCATTTAGTCATGGTTTTGAAGGTCATGATTTGAGTAAGTTGGAAAAATATATGCACAACGTTAATGAATTACCTGAAAGAAAAAAAATATGGCCACATCGATAGCAAAAACGAAAACACTATTTAAAAAAGCATTTTACTATAACTGGGATAATGGGCTGGATGGATTGGAAAAAGTCTTAAGAGACCGTAATTGTGATAAGGCAACTGCAGTAATGATCTTCTGGCGGGGACATCCCGGTTATTATTACAATAATCCGGATATAGAAAAAATGGAGTCTCATGAAAAGGCAGCCTTCGAATTTCTGAAGTCATTAGCAGGAGATATCGTTTCAAACAAATACTTTGAAATCATTTCATTTTCTCCGGAAAAAGAATTTATTCCTGAGACTTTAGGTAACATTCCTGCTGAACTTATTCAGGAGGTAAAAGGAACTATAAATTATAAAGAAGTATTGTTCCCTAACAACAACCCATTTGATGAGCAAATAATGGCTCTCTGCAAAAATTGTGATGATATTAATAAGATGTTTGCCTTAGAAAAAGAAGGTGCTGATTTCAGTTTAAAAATCAATAACGGTTATTCTTATCCAATTAAAATTGCCTGTGGCAGCGGGCAAACAGAAGCAATTAAATATTTCATTGAAAAAGGCTATGATTTGAATAAAAAATATGATAAAATGCCTTTATTTTGGAGTGCAGTTACCAACAAAAAAATTCCAGCAATTAATTTGATACTCGAAAACGGTGGAAAAATAAATCAAAAAGGTGAATTTGGCAGAACTATTTTACATGGCATTGCAGGCTGGTTTGCCGAAAATCAAGATTATTTTGATGATACAATGAAAAAAATTATTATTCTTTTAATTGAAAAAGGCGCCGATATTCATGCTAAGGATTCATCTAAAAAAACTCCGCTTGATTTGGCAATCATGTGGAATAATGTAAAGTATATCGACTACTTAAACGAAATTGAAAATGATAAAATAGAAAAAACCCGAATTTAAACAACATTATATTTACAATTAACACTAAAACAATTTAAACTAAAACCATGGCTATCAATTTTACATCAGAAGAAGAAAAAAATGATTTCTGGACACTTTCGAATACTATTCAAGCCGGAAATTATGAAGAAGCTTTACATATTTCTAAAGCTTTACTGGAAAAATTCCCTGACAACAAAGCAATCTATCACAACCAGATCGGCGCAATGATTTACCTCTCTAAAAGCGATTACTGGGGTGCTACCAATCATTACTCCAAAGCGCTAGAATATGGATTTGATGCTGATGTGTGTGAAGACAACATCTGGGAATCCGCTGTAGATTCTTACAAATCTCTTATTGACAGTGAAGCAGGTTTCTGTAAAATTATGATCACAGCTACTCAGGAATTTATTCCTGCTAATGATTTAGTAGAGAAATATGAAAATCTTTTCCCATCCGGAAAATATGTTGAGGAAGCTAAAGAGCTTAACTATATTTTTAATTTAACAAAAGAGCTTCAGGATAACAACAACTATACTTCTTCAGCCTTAAACCAAAACTATTCAGGTAAATATCCGGACGGAAAACATCATGAAGTGGTGACCGCCCTGGCTGGAATTATAGACAATAATTCATAATTCTATACCAGAAGACACATTGCTTCGTTTACAATAACAAAAAACTCCCTCTCATTACTGAAAGGGAGTTTTTTATATCTAGAAAAAATTCTGATTACATATAAGCTTCAATCGGCTCACAAGTACATACTAAGTTTCTGTCTCCGTACGCTTCGTCTACTCTGGATACGGAAGCAAAGAATTTGTGGTCTCTTACCCACTCCAGCGGATATGCTGCTTTTTCTCTGCTGTATGGTTTGTCCCATGAGTCTGAAACAACTACCTGTTCAGTGTGAGGAGCGTTTTTCAGTACGTTGTTAGCCTGATCTGCTTCACCGTTAGCAATTTCATCGATCTCTTTTTTGATAGAGATTAATGCTTCAGCGAAACGGTCGATTTCTGATTTGCTTTCAGATTCTGTAGGCTCAATCATCAATGTTCCTGCAACCGGGAATGAAACGGTAGGAGCATGGAATCCGTAGTCCATTAATCTCTTCGCTACATCAGCTACTTCAATTCCTAAAGATTTGAACTGACGGAAATCTACGATACATTCGTGAGCCACTCTTCCGTTTTCGTTTGAATATAAGATCGGGAAATGCTCTGCTAAAACTTCTTTCAGGTAATTTGCATTCAGAATAGCGTGTCCTGTCGCTTTTTTCAGACCATCAGTTCCTAACATTTTAATGTAAGCATAAGAAATATTAAGGATTAATCCTGAACCGTAAGGTGCTGCAGAAATGCCGTCGATGGCTTCTTTAGCCCCTATTCTGATATTGGCATTGGAAGGAAGGAATGGAACCAGGTGTTTAGCTACACAGATTGGACCCACTCCAGGGCCTCCGCCTCCGTGAGGAATAGCAAAAGTCTTGTGCAAGTTAAGGTGGCAAACATCTGCTCCGATGTTTCCTGGACTTGTGAATCCAACCTGAGCATTCATGTTGGCTCCGTCCATATATACCTGTCCGCCATGTTCGTGGATCAGGCTTGTAATTTCTTTAATATTAGCGTCAAAGAATCCGTAAGTAGACGGATACGTAATCATTACGCATGATAAATTCTCAGAATGCTGTTCTGTCTTAGCTTTAAGATCTTCGAAATCGATTTCTCCGTTTTCAAGATTCTTTACGACAACAATCTTCATTCCGGCCATTGCTGCAGAAGCAGGGTTGGTTCCGTGTGCAGACTGAGGGATCAGCACTACATTTCTGTGGCCTTCTCCTCTTGAAATATGGTATTCTCTGATGACCATTAATCCTGCATATTCTCCCTGAGCACCGGAATTCGGCTGAAGAGAAGTTCCTGCAAAACCTGTAATTTCTGCAAGGTCTTTTTCTAATTCACGAATCATTTCCTGGTAACCGCCAGCCTGATCTACCGGTACAAACGGGTGAACACTACCCCAGTTATCCCATGACAATGGAAGCATTTCTGTAGCTGCATTCAGTTTCATGGTACAAGAGCCAAGAGAGATCATAGAATGGGTTAACGAAAGGTCTTTTCTCTCAAGACGCTTGATGTAACGCATCAATTCTGTCTCGGTGTGATATTTATTGAATACCTGCTCTGTAAGGATCTCGTCTTTTCTTAAGTTCTCCTCAGGAATGCTGTATCCTTCTTTGATTTCTAGTTTGAAAGTCTGCTTATCTTTAAACTGGGCGAAAGAAGCCATTAAATAATTCAATTTATCCAATGTTGTGCTTTCGTTGATCGCGATACTTACCACTCCTTCTGTGAAGTAGTTTAAGTTCAGTCTGTGATCAAGCATCATTCTCATCAATCTTCCTTTTTCATCTTCATTTAAAAGGATTTTCACCGTATCGAAGATTGGCTCTTCCACCGTATGATATCCTAGAGCTTTAAGACCGTTTTTCAAAGCATTAGCTTTAAAGTGGATCTGATCAGCGATATAATTTAATCCTTTTGGACCGTGATAAACCGCATACATTCCGGCCATTACCGCTAAAAGGACCTGAGCTGTACAAATGTTTGAAGTTGCTCTTTCTCTTTTGATATGCTGTTCTCTGGTCTGTAATGCCATTCTTAATGCACGTCTTCCGTACATATCCTGGGAAACTCCAATTATTCTTCCCGGAATATCTCTTTTATAATCATCTTTACAAGAGAAGAATGCCGCGTGAGGTCCTCCGTATCCCAATGGTATACCAAATCTCTGTGAAGTTCCTACTGCACAGTCTGCTCCCATAGAAGCCGGTGATTTTAATTTAACCAAAGCCATCGGATCACAAGCCACAACTACCTGTAAATCTAGTTTCTTATATTCTACAATATCTTCCGTATAATCTAAAACGATACCGTTTTTACCCGGATATTGTAATAAAACCCCATAATAAGAAGCATCAAATGCATGGGTTTTGTGGTCTCCTACCACCACTTCGATACCTAATCCTTCTGCTTTCGTCTTTAACACAGAAACCGTCTGAGGAAGCACCAGTTCTGAAATAAAGAACTTATTAGCCTCTGCTTTTTTCTGATCTTTTGTTCTGTTGTTAAAGAACATATGCATTGCTTCAGCAGCAGCTGTTGACTCATCTAAAAGAGAAGCATTAGCCAGTGTAAATCCGGTAAGGTCACATACTACAGTCTGGAAGTTAAGAAGAGCTTCAAGTCTTCCCTGTGCAATTTCTGCCTGGTATGGAGTATAAGCCGTATACCAGCTTGGGTTTTCAAAGATATTTCTCTGAATGGCTGACGGCAAAAGCGTATTATGGTAACCAAAACCAATGTAGCTTGTATAATCAGTATTCTTAGATGCCAATTCTTTCGAATGGTTCAGCATCTCGTATTCTGAAAGCGGTTCCGAGATCTCCAGATCTTTCTCTAAACGGATAGAAGAAGGAATAGTCTGAGAAATTAACTCTTCAATACTTGAAACGCCCAATTTTTCCAACATCGCCTGTTTATCGGCTTCATTAAGGGAAATGTGGCGGTTCACAAACTGTTCTGTATTCATTTTTATTTATTAGATTTTGTTGTAAAAAAGATTCGTAAAATTACAATTTTTTACAGGATTGTACAATAATCTGAAATTATCAATATTTCAATAAAAATAAAATATGAATTTTAAAATGAACAATTTAATATAATTTTAATAAACAAAACTCAAAAACATCTTTTACTAAGTTTCCCAAAAGAAGGATTATCCTATATGCAGAACATATTATTACATCCACTTCTATAATTTACAAGATCTGTATGAATTTATAGAATAATCCTCATCAGTATGGTATCTTTAGCTGATCAGTTTTATTAATGACCATTTATTAGAAAACAAGGGAATTAAGTATCATTTTTGGAGAATGCATAACGCTGGAAAAGTTATTTTTATCCGAAAAATGAAGTGTCCTTTCAATGATAAACATGTTGATAATCAGGTTTTGTAATATTTATGAATTTTTATTAATTATATTTATTCTAAATTAATATATTTGTACCATGAATATGATAGTTCCATTTAAAGTACCGCCTTTATCTCCTGTATATGCATTCAATAATGAAGATATGTTCTGTGAAAAGAAATCCTGCTGTAAAAAATTCAAGAAAGGGAAAAGATGTAAGAAATGTCCCGGCAGAAAAAAGATGGCTTGATTTATACTAAGTTATTGAAAAGCACATAAACTGCAATTATTAAAAGAAGAATTCCCCAGATCAGCATTACAATTTTCGGCTGGCCATATCTGTTCGCCAATGTTCTGGGCTGAGGTTTAAACATTTCCTCTACCGTATTTTTGAATTTTTCAGTATCATTTTCAAAGACTTCTGTAATGGTAATTCCCTGTACCACCGTTTTATGAAGCAGTGAGTTGGTAGCATGAAGCAGCAGCTGGAATTTTCCGTCTTTAAATTCTGTGATCTTAAATATTCTCTCACCATAAGGCTTTTCCAGCCCGAAAGGCAACACTTTCACCACATCGGCATTGCTTGTCTGCCAGCTGATAATAATCTCCTCACCTTTTTTAGCATGAATTTTATTCGCCGTAAAAGTTTTGATAGCCGGCGGAATATTATACCTGAAGCTTTTCTGATGGCTCTCTAAATTCTGATCATATGCTTTTCTTCTGGCCGGATCACTCAGCGTTTCATAAGCTTCCTGAATTTCACGGAAACGGCCTGCAAAGAAATCATCATTTTCGTTTTTATCCGGATGGTATTTTAAAGAAAGTTTTCTATAAACCTTTTTGATGTCTTCTTCCGAAGCATCCTGAGAAATCCCGAGAAAATAGTAGTAATCTTTCATTGAGCTATGCAAAAATAAGGATTAAGTTTTTATTCCCGAACAGATTTCTTAGATGACAAAGTTTTTTTTCATGATATTTTATTGAAATATAGTTGGGGTTTGATCCATTAAAACCTAACAGGTCCTGAAGACCTGTTAGGTTTGTAGATTTGTAATTAGTATCCAGTTTCTGAGATTAATTCAGAACTATTCATTTTAGTAACAAAAAAATTCCGGCGCGGGAAGCTTCGCTTCCCGCGCCGGAATTAAACAATTTCAATTTAGTATTTTACTTTTTTATGCTTCGCAGTTCTGATCTTTTCTGCAGCATTTGGATGCAAATTCCTTTTTGAATTTCCCTTTCAGTTCCTGGTACTGCTCATCATTCATTTCCCTGATCTTATCTGCCAGTCCGAAAGGTGATCTTTCCTTGATTCCGTATTCATTAAAAATACCTTTGATAAATCTTTTTCTTTGTATTGCTTTTTTAGCGATTAATGCAACACCCACAACAGCTAATGCTCCAAGAGCTCCTTTTAATGCTGAATTTTTCATTTTTTCAAAATTTTAAATTTTACTACTTCTTGTTTTTTATATAGACGAATGAATTTTAATTTTACTTTACTACTTCTTTAAAATTTTTAAATTATTCGTTGTTTCTGTTAAAGAATCCTCCTGAACATTTGTTTCTCCACACTTCTTTGAATTTTTCTCTTTCTTCAGGAGAAAGTCCTTCCATTTTCTCTCTCATTTTTCTTTCTTTAAAGTCTCTCATTCCTTTTCCAAAATGAAATCCTCCGAAAAGAATTTTACTTAGGATCAGAATTCCCATCGCCTGCCAGAATGTAATGGATTTCACACCCAAAATTTCAGGAAGCAGGCAGTTCCAAAGCAGCATAACGATCCAGGTAACTGCCAATAGGATCAGCGGCGGACATAACAATAAAAAAATCCAGCCTTTTTTGTGTTTATGATTCATAATTTCTTTTTTACTAACTTTTTAAATCTTCGTATAATCTTCTCAACCTGTTTCTTAAATGCTTTACAGCATAATTTTTACGGCTGATAATGGTTTTGATATTTTCGCCCTGCTCATCAGCGATCTCCTGGAGCGTTTTGTCATTCAGTTCATTTTCTACGTAGACTAATCTTTGTTTTTCGGGAAGTTCGTCAAGGGCCTCAAATAACTTTTTCCAGATCTCGTCCTGAAACATTTTAATTTCGGGGCCGGCACTGTCATCCATCAGCAGAATATCTTTGATAGAAAACTCTCCGTCTTCATCTTCATAAACAAAGTCTTCCAGGTTTTCTGTTTTCTTTTTGCGGTAACGGTCCGTGATTTTATTGGCCGTTACCCTGTACAGCCATCCTCCGACATTGACAATCTCTGACAGATTGGTTATGCTGCTGAACTGGTACCACACTTCCTGCAGAATATCTTCTGCATCTTCGGTGTTTTTCACTTTAGGACGAATATAAGACATCAGCTTTCCTCCGTACTTTGAAACGGTCTGTGAGATAATACTTTCTTTATCCTTCTGTGGCATTGTTATTTCTTCGACAACCTCCATACTGATATGACGGACTGCCTTTTGATTTTACTTTAATAAATTTAAAAAAATTTTATGATCTACGATAAAATGGTTTATTCATCAGTACTTTTATATTTTAAATTTGATCAGACAAACAAAAAGAAAACGGAAAGCATACAACACTCTCCGTTTTCAACATTATAAAAATTTCTGCTTATTTTCTATTGAAATTCTCGGCAAAAAAGCCAAGCATATATTTATACAGCTCAATTCTGTTAGGTTCTTTTCCAAATCCATGGCCTTCATCATATTTTACCATGTACGGAACTTCATAGCCTTTCGCGCGCATTCCTTTTACAATCTGATCCGATTCATTAATATTAACTCTTGGATCGTTAGCTCCCTGTACCACAAATAACGGCTTCTTGATTTTATCAATCTGGAATACCGGAGATACTTCTTTCGCAATCTTCGCTTCTTCAGGGTTGTCCAGATCATACCAGATCTCTTTTACCATTTGTTTATAAGGCTTCCAGTATTCCGGAAAGGAATCAAAGAAAGTAAATATATTGGAAACTCCCACGTAATCTACCCCGCACGCATACAGATCAGGAGTTTTGATCAACCCCATCAATGTTGCATATCCTCCATGGCTTCCTCCGTAAATGGCAATTTTATCTTTATCTGCCCATCCCTGCGCGATCGCATATTTTACGCCGTCTTCCACATCATCCATTGCTTTTCTTCCGATCTGCTTATAACCTGCTTTCTGAAACTCTTTCCCATATCCACCTGAAATTCTGAAATTTACCTGAAGAGTTGCATATCCTCTGCTGGCAAAAAGCTGTGCTTCCGGATTGAATCCCCACTCATCCCGGATTCCCTGAGGACCTCCGTGAGGATTAACGATCATAGGAACTTTTTTACCTTCAAGAGCTGCTTTCGGAAGTGTAATATATCCATGAATCGTCAGGCCGTCTCTGCTTTTAAATTCAATAGGTCTCATTTCTGCCATATCAGCTTCTTTCAGCATGGGCATCAGATCGTAAAGCAGCTTGGTTTTTTTGGTTTTGGTATCATATTCATAATAGGTTCCGTAAAGCTTGTCACTGCTTACAATCACCAGAAGCTTTTCATTATTATCATCTGAAGAGACAATTCCAAATTCTTTATCACCGAATTCTTTTTTCAGCTGATCATCCACTTCTTTATAAAATTTGCTTACAGGAATCGTTTCGCTTTTCACCCCGCTGTAGCTAATGTAATCCAGTTCATAATTCCTGCTTTTTCCAGCAACACTTATAGAGCCGGCATCATATACCGGATTGGAATAGATTTCTTTAATGACAGTATTTTTCTTAAGATCATACAATACAATTCTTGCTTTATCGCTGTCCAGATTTGTGTACACATACGCTTCATCCTTATTTTTAGAATTATCATTAAAACGGATAATACTGAAACTGTCTTTCCAGTCTGTAGATTTGATAAGATTGAATTTTCCGGTCTGCAGATCTTTATAATACGTTTTCGTTGTTAATCCACCTTCAAGAACTGAATATCCTCTTAGATTTCCGTCTTTATCAAAAAGGTAGTCATCAATAGGGTTATTCACATCTTTGTTTTCGTAAAGCTGGGTCATTTCACCAGTATTGAAATTAATCCTGTACGGTTCAAAGATCTGTTTGTTATTTTTATTCATCGACACTACCACATAATCTGTGTCTTTAATCAGCCGTACAATATTCAGGGTAATCCCTTCAAACGGAGTGAGATCTTTAAGGTTTTTTCCATCAATATCAGCCGCATATAAATGGATATTTTCATTTCCTCCCTTATCCTGGGTATAGAAAAGGCGTTTTTTATCCAACCAGCCGTAACTTTGAATGAGATCGTCTTTTTCTACGATAGCTTTGGTAATTTTCCCTGTTTTAAGATCTTTAACGTAAACATGGTTTTTGCTGTCCTTGTCTTTTTCTTTATAGGAAAGATACTGTCCATCAGGAGATAGTTTAAACTGTGATGCTTTAGGTCTTGCGAAATAATCTTCCACTTTATACTTAAAATTTCCTTTATCATAGGAAACCAGTTTCTCAAGAATGGCTTTGGAAGACGGAAGAGTGGGATCACCCGGGAGCTTAGTCGTTGAAGTTTGTGCATTCATCATTATAGCAGATAGTACGATTTGTGCCGCACCGAAAATTTTAGCATTGAAATTCATAAATCATTTTTAAGTTAAACCATAATCTGTATTTACACTTTTAAATCAATAAAAGAATAAACGCTTCTTATTAGTTAGACTCTTCACACTATCAAAATGTTACATGATTTATCCCTAATTTATGAAAAAAAATTGAATTTGGATTGAAAAAGCAGTTTTTTAAAGGATTAGAAAGTGAGAAAAGACACCTTATTCATTTCCGGGTTCAAATTCAATTAAATAGGATTTCAGAAATTCACCTCTCAATTTCTTTTTCAAGATATAGGTTTTTAAGATTTTCATATTGCAGCACAGTGTCTTTTACAGCCGTAATCTTATCGTAAGCATTCTTTCTCTCAATTCAGGTAAATTCCAAAATACCATGTCCAGGCAATCAGGATCAGCTGCATCGGAATTCTCTGGGTATAAAGATATTTCATCCCCGGCCCGGTGTAGTCTGCTTTGAAAATATTGATCTGTTTTCTGGATGAATGAATGTTGGCTATAAAAACCAAAATATAGAAACAAATCAGTGATACGGCAGTAAATTCACGAAGAGGAGGAATCATTAAACCTATTCCGGCCGCAATTTCAATAACACCTGTAAAATATACCCAAAATAGTTTTCCTGGTATATAATCGGGAATCATCATAACCATTCCTTTCTGAAATTTAAAGTGTGAAAGTCCGGTGAAGATAATGAACACGGCCATTCCAAGGTTTCCTGAAAATACAAGATCTGCTTTTTCCTGAAATAGTAAGGTTATCAGAAGAGCAAGGATAAAAGTTGTGAAAAGAATGGCTAATAATTTCATGAAAAATGTTCTTTATATCTGATTGTGAAGATACTGCTAAAATTTAATTTATGTTCTTATTTGATCAATAAAGAACAGATTGAGGATGAATTCCAAAAGCTGGGAGAATCTATTTTTATTAATTCTGCCCAATATATAGTTTTCGCCCCTGATCCCGGATTTGGTATTCAAATTTTTAAGAGAAAACAAAAAACCTCACAGTTTCTGAAGTCTGCAAGGTTAGTATTGTATTAAATATTCTGTTATTACTTTTCGGCAAGGTTCTTTACTACTTCAAGGCCTTTTGTAAAGCCTGTATTCAAATGATCTCTCCATTCCTTTTCTACCTGCACTTCGGTATGAAGTTTTGTTTTTCCTCCTAAATCAATCAGAAGATACTTTTCGAAACACCCGCTCCACTCCATTACTTCTTTGCTTTGGGTATCTTCATTTCCTTCTTTATCAACCATTCCCAGATGTTTGAAAATAATCTGATTGGGTTCCTCTATACTGTCAATGGTTGAAACCATTCCTTCTCCTTCTGCATTAAGGAAATAAGTTTTCCCGCCCACTTTCCAGTCCGAGGTCATTTTAGACTCCGGGCCAAAATACTGGGTCCATTCAGTGTAAGTGTCCGGATTCCAAAGAATATCCCAGACTTTCTGTTGCGGAGCATTGATTACTGTTTCGTACGATAAGGTTTCCATATTTTAAATTTTTGTGGTTTGAAATACATTAGCTGTAAATATCCTGACCATCTGCTTCGTTTTTTAAAGCTGATTTTCCGAAAGATGTTTAACGATTTGCATGGCCGCAGGAAATTTTTCTTCAAAAAAACTTTTGAACTCTTCCGGAGCCTGAATTTCGGTTTTCAGTTCAGTTCCATCCTCTGTTTCTTCCAACAGATAAGCTTCTGTGGCATCTCCCCATTGCTGAGGAACTTCTATTCCGTTATAAATTTCTCCGAGGTGCAGAAATTTCATTTCTTTATGCGGAATATTTTGCTCAACACGGCTGTACATCCCATTTTGATGCGGATCAAAAAATTTAACAATGCTTCCTTTTTCCAGTGTCCCTTCATAAAAAGAACCTTCTGTGAAAGCAGTTGTCCACTGCCGGTAGGTAATTTCACCCCAAAGCACATTCCATACTTTTTCAGGGGGTGCTTCAATCTGTATTTTGAATGATAATTTTTCCATTGTTATTTTTTAAATTTTAAATATCGGGTTTTCAGAGATACGGCATTTAATATTAATAAAAGTTTCCAGCCGCTCATCCTCCCACAAAGTCACCTCCGTTAATATGAATGACTTCTCCCGTGATGTACTCTGCATCCTTTGAAGCGAGAAAAACATAAGCCGGCGCAACTTCAGAAGGCTGGCCCGCCCGTTTCAGCGGGGTATCTTTCCCAAATGTGGAAAGATCATCAAGGGTTTCTTTTACGAGCGGGGTCCATATTGGTCCGGGAGCAATACCGTTAACCAGAATTTTCTTTTCTGCCAGATTGGTGGATAATGACCTGATAAAAGAGAGAATCGCTCCTTTTGTAGCTGCATAATCAATCAGGTGATCACTTCCGCGGTAAGCCGTAACAGACGTCGTGCAGATGATCCTCCCTCCTTTTCTCATTACCGGCAAAAAAAGCCTTGTAAGTGAGATCATAGAGATAATATTGGTTTCAAAGGTTTTCTGTATCTGCTTATCCGAGATCTTTTCAAGGGTATCTTTTGAGGTATGAATTCCGGCATTATTAACCAGAATATCCAGGTTTCCCCATAAGTTCTTTATTTTCTCCGCACATCTTTCTCTGAATGCTTTTCGGGTAAGATCTCCTTTAATCAGAGTGCACTTCCGGCCCTCATTTTCTACCAGTCTTTTGGTTTCTTTTGCGTCATCATCACTTTCTTTGTAAATGATGGCTACATCTGCGCCTTCCCGTGCAAAATGAACGGCTACAGCCTGTCCTATTCCACTGTCTCCACCGGAAATGACAGCTTTTTTATCAGCCAGCTTTCTGCTTCCCAGATAATCATTCCTTATAATCTCAGGAAATAATCCTTCCTTAGGGACTTTTGACTTAGATTGTGACTTGTTCTGTGTTTTCATAAGCAAATCTTTATCTTAATTGCATCAAACGGTAAGCCGAAAGGAAGATCTGAAGAAAACTGCAGTCACAAAAAGAAAATTTTATCTTTTCCTTAAGAATTATAAGCGTTTTCCAGATCCTGTATCACGATTTTCTGCATTTTCATCATCGCCTGAACTACTTTCCGGGCTTTTTCCTGATCAGGATCGCTCATCAGCTGGATCAATTTTTCAGGAACAATCTGCCAGCTCATTCCATAACGGTCTTTCAGCCAGCCACACATGCTTTCTCTTCCTCCATCAGAGATAAGGATATTCCAGAAATGATCAGTCTGTTCCTGATCATCAGTCATGACAACCATGGAAATCCCTTCATTAAAATCGAACTGATGATCGTAGGAATTATCCATGCAGAAGAAGCTGTAACCATCAATGGTAAAATGGGCATGCTGTACATTTTCTGCGGGCTCCGGAATTGAATGTCCTTCTCCTCCATCGCCATATCTGAGAATATTTCCTATGCTTGAATTGGGGAAAGTTTTGGTGTAAAATTCCATTGCCTCCATTGCTTTTCCGTTATTCTCATGAATGAACATTAAGGTAGGAATTATTTTCTGTTCTGTTGGTTTATCTCCAAGGAATATCTGCCAGGTCACTCCGTATTTATCCTGTACCCAGCCGTATTTGCTGCTCCATGAATAAGTGTCCAGAGGCATCAGGGCCATTCCTCCTTCCATCAGTTTATCCCAGTAGGTCTGTACTTCGTCTTCGGTAGTGCAGATGACCATAAAGGAAATAGAAGGATTTTTTTTGAAATGCGGTCCACCATTCAACAACATCAGTTTTTGGCCAAACAGATCAATATTCATAACAACAGGAGTGTCTGCCGTGATCTTTCCGTTAAATACGTCACAATAAAATTCAGCGGATTCTTTTGCATCTCCATCGTACCAGAGGCATGGAAAAATATCGTTGTTCATAAGTTTAAATTTAGGGGGATGATATAGTTTTATATGTCATGCCGTTGAATTCCTTACAGATAATTAGGCAGCATGACTATTTTATTCAGATTTAATAATGGTTTCAGATATAAATATCTCTAAAAGAAACCTGATGTTCTTTCATGTAGCTCTTCAGCTTATCCATAGCATTTTTACCAAAACCATGCAGTTTCCGGATGTCTTCCTCAGAATAATCCGAAAGCTTTTCCAAAGAGTCTATTTTTTCTCTTTCCAAAGCTCTTCTTGCAGGTGCTGCCAGGATTCCCTGCAGGAAATTATCATTTTTAACAACATGACTAACGGCACAAACAGAGCTTAAACATTGGGCCATTATAACTAAGTTTATCATGATTGCAAACGGGTATTTTAGTGGTTTTCAACATATTTATGGAAATTATTGAGAATGGCGTACCAGCCTTCCCGCTGCATTTCCACAGAGTTTTGTTTCTCAGGATCAAAAATTTCAGTGACTTTGGTTGTATTTTCGTCTATTTTCTCAAAAATAACGTCTACCTTCCGCCCGTCTTCCATATGATATTTGATTTTTTCATTGGGAATAACCTCATCATAGGTTCCTTCAAAATCAAACCCGAAGCTTTTATCTTTTGCCTCCATCCTGTTTTTGAACTTTCCTCCCACTTTCAAATCATTAACAGAACTTGGACACTGCCAGCTTTCATGGGCAAAATTCCATTTTGTAATATGTTTGGGTTCATTAAAATAATTCCAGACCTTATCTACCGGGGCTAAAATTGTGATGTCTATTTTAATCGGGTCCATAGTTCTATTTTTTAATGTTTAGTAAGGACGGTCCGGCATGAACCGTCCCTTGATAATTTTAGTTAAATATAAGATTATTTTGAATATTCTTCATTATAGTTCACCATCCAATGAACACCATATTTATCCTGGAAGCTTCCGAAATAGTCTCCCCAAAACTGGTCTTCAATAGGCATTTCTACATTTCCGCCTTCAGAAAGCCCTTTGAACAGTCTGTCTGCTTCTTCTCTGGAATCCGGAAAAATAGATACATAATTATTGTTTCCAACCGTAAGGGTCTGCCCAAATCCGGGAACAATATCCGAAGCCATCAGCAGGTCGCTACCAATAGGCAGTGCAATATGCATTACTCTGTTTTTTTCTTCCTCAGAAAGATTCTCCGTTCCAGGGGCGTTTCCCATTTTGTGAACTTCTCCCTGGAATTCTCCTCCGAAAACAGATTTGTAGAAAGTGAACGCTTCTTCTGCTTTCCCATCAAAATTTAAATACGGATTTAATTTAGCCATAATTTCTAAGTTTTAAAATTGTTATTGATTTTTTTAGTTCCAACGGTACAAAATAATTGAGCCATTGGTTGTTTTTAAGAGTTTAAAAATTTTTCTATTTCATGCACAGTCAGATCTACGAGATCAGAATCTGTATTTCCTTCAAAGTCTGCCATCATATAAGAACCATGTCCTGCTGGCAGAATCATCAGTTGGGAACCTTTTACCAAACGCCACATTTCCACCACATGTTCCGGCTTCATCACATCTTTATCACCGCTGACGAATAATACGGGAACTTCTATACCCGAGAGAATTTTTTCATCCCAGTCTTCAAAAGTCTGCATTCTTTTGCTGTCTTTATCAAAGAGGTTTTCAAGCTTTGAAAAATCGGGATTCAGATTGAGAAAGTTAATTTTTAGAGATTCTGGCATCGATTCCAGAGTAGCTTCCGCCATACTTTCGAAGAAACCGTCCATCATACCACTTTTCTTAAAAAAAGATGAGGCTACAATAAGCTTCTCGGTGATTTCGGGATAAAGATGAGCGATCTGCATGACGGTATTTCCGCCATTACTGAATCCCCAGAATGCGGCTTTTTCAATTTGAAGTTCTTTCAATACGGCAGCTACGTCATGGGCGTCCTGTTCGAAGGTTTCGGGAATATCGCGGTGTTCACTCATCCCATGGTTCTGCAGATCAATTCCTATCAGCTGAAATTTTCCGTTCAGTCTTGTGATAACTTCCTTAAAATCGAATAAGATAGAAGAACCGCCTCCATGAATCAATATAAGAGGTTTTCCGGCACCGTAGATCTCATAATACATACGGATCCCATTGACATTTTTATATCCTTTTTCGTTGGGCTCCATTGATCAGTATTTTAGATTTTCATCTACATCGTAATTCATTCCCGGATAATCCAGAATTCTTCTCATCAATCCGATCTGTCCGCACAGGTAATCTTCACGTCCGATGCACATTCCTGCAAAATTGAGCTTTGTTTCCTTAATAAACGGAACATTCATTCCGATTTCAAAGATTTCATCCAGCTCTTCATCAGATACTTCCCACAGTTTCTGATAGACTTTCGGAGAAATTTCATGAAAACTCTTTTTCAGATCTGCGAGGCTCGGATAATTAAAACTTTCATCCAATGTTTTGCCCTGGAAAAAAAGTTCACCATAAGGATCTTCGTCACGAAGTCCCAGAACCCAGCCCAGGCCGTACCGCATATTCACAAAGTTTCCTGCCATCCAGACGATATGATTGGTTTTTCCTTCAATTCTTTTCAGAGCATCTTCTTCCGAAATTCCCTCCAGAACATTCATAAAACTCTGGGAATGCATCCTGTAAGCAGGAATAATGAGTTCCATTTTTTTTGATTTTGGCGTGTCCATTTTTGTATTTTTTAGTTTTAATAATAACTTATTTTATAGACCTGCAATCTGTTGTGGTATATTTTTGCTTTCCACAGATTTTTCAGATTTTTGTGATAATTTTATTTTCCGGCAGATCCGGCAGATTAGGCAGCTTTTTTTGCTCTATTTTATTGCCCCAGGTTTTCCCAGGATTCTTCTGAGGTATCCGAACTGTCCTCCGTGATAAATTTCATGCAGTGATAAAGTTGCAATATCATTAATGGTACCAGGTTTGAAATGTTCTATCATATTAAGAGCACTTTCCAACCTATTCTGAGATTCTTTAAAATAAGATTTCAGTTCTTCAAAAGTGACAAACTTATCTTTTCTATCCAAAGGATTTTCTCCTCTGTTATAGCATGAGAACTTTTCACTATCCCAGACTGATTCTTCACCTAATATATTCAGAAAGGCATTTCTTATATAAATCAGATGTCCTAAAATCCAGTTCATGCAGTTGGCTTCATCATTAGGGAAAATCATGGATTCTTCATCCGTTATTCCTTCTGTATTTAAAGAGACTATCCTGTAAGTAGCGGATGTCTGTCTTTTTATAATTTCAATATCGTTTGACTTTGTTTCCATAATTGATACTTTTTGCTCTTGGTGATTGTGATCATTTTTCTTTCTGTAACTGAAAAAATCTTTTGAATTGCTTCGTTATAAATAGTTTTACGCCACGGATGCACGAATGATTTTGGATTATCTTGTTCTATAATAATTGCTGAAAACCTTTAATTTTCTTGTGTCTTAAAAGCATTGCAATTTTTAAAACCCATGCGGCATTGTACTTTTCAATACATAAGCTATATTTTTTGCTTCCCACAGATGTCACAGAGTTCTCAGATTTTTGTGATGATTTTATTCTCGCAAATCCAACAGATTTTTGTTTTGCGGATTATTTTGATTTTGTAAGAAAATCTTATAGATGATGAGTTATTCTGTAGGCATCTGGGAAACATCTCCGTGCATTATTTCCCACTGATGGCCATCTATATCAGCAAAGGCACTCTGATACATCCACCCATAATCCAGTGGTTCGCTGTATTTTGAACCTCCGTTTTCAAGGGCTGTATTCACAATACGGTCTACTTCTTCATGGCTGTCTACTCCAACTGCAAGAAGCACTTGGGTGGTATCTCCTTTAGCAAAAGGCCTGTTGGTAAATGTTTGAAAAAATTCTTCTTTCAGAAACATAGTGTATATATGATCTTCTTTCATAATTACACATATCGCCTTATCATCTGAGAACTGTTCGTTGATGGAAAAACCAAGCTTCGTCCAGAATGCTCTGGTTTTCTGTACATCTTTTACGGGTAAATTGACATAAATCTGACTGATTTTCATTTTGTAATTTTTAGTGTTTAACTTTGAAAAGTAAAATCTTTCGGATTATTCTGTGGGCATTTGGGACATATCAGCATAAGTCATATTCCATCCGTGTCCGTCAAGATCCCAGAAAGAATTTTGATACATCCATCCATAGTCCTGCGGTTCTTCATGTTGTGTAGCTCCATTTTCCACGGCTGAATTTACAATACGATCAACTTCTTCACGGCTGTTCAGTCCCAAAGCCAATAGTACTTCGGATGTATCTCCTTTGGGAACAGGTTTATTTGAAAAAGTCTGGAAATAATCGTCTTTTAAGAACATGATATATGTGTCTTCTTTTATGATAACACATACTGCCTTATCATCAGAAAACGGCTCATTGATGGCAAAGCCAAGTTTGTTCCAGAAATCTCTGGTTTTCTGTACGTCTTTTACCGGAAGGTTTACATAGGTTTGACTGACTTTCATTTTTGTAATTTTTAGCGTTTAACTTTTAACCAAAATTACCAAGCTTCAATGAAAGTCAACTTGCCATAAGGCAAGATTTAATTTTTCTTAGGATGAGAGACCAATTCTTTACGGATTCTGCTTAAGGAAGTATCTGTAACCCCAAGATAGGAAGCAATCTGCTTCAGAGGAGCATACTGCACAACGAGCGGTTTCTCTTCTAAGAGATTAAGGTAACGCCTGGTAGCGGACAGGGTAAACATTTCCACGGAACGCTGTTTATAAGTAAACAGTTCTTTAGACATCCATGCTCTTCCCCACTCTCTGAGGTTGGGTATTTTATGAAAAAGCTCCTGAAAGGTTTCATAATCGAATCTCCAGCATTCGCAGTCGGTGATGCAGACAATATTTTCCTGAGACGGAATTCTCTGAAACAATGAAAGGACTTCGATGATGATCTCATTGTCTGCAAAGAAATGGGTAGTTACTTCATTTCCGTTAAAATCATTGACAAATGAGCGGGCCAGCCCTTTTTCAAGGATATAATATTCATTGGCAGTTTTGCCTTCAATAAGAATACTTTCTCCTTTCTGGAATGATACTTTTTCATGAGCCTGAAATATTTCTTCAAGTTCTTCCTGCATAAAAAAGGGAAAATCATAGCAGATTTCTAAGGCTTTGCTGGTCATTGGTGTCTAAATTTTTAAAGTCTTTAAAAATATGACTTTTAATTGAACCAGAAATGTAAAAAATTAAACAATTTAATGAAAATTCAATAAAATTTATTTTAATCAACTTAAATACAGCAGGATAAATTATTTAATAATCTTTCTAATAATTAAACAGATTTGCTTGAAACATATTTAATCTCATCATATATTTATTTTAATATATCAGAAATATCTTATACATTAAAATAATGAAAGCTGGATCGGCTTAGGATTCTGAGGTTTCTGTGCATCCCCCAAAACCGTTTTTCCTCCGAACCTCCATGAATTCTGTCTTTCTTCTTCAATTACCTGCTGAATATCAAAATCAGGAATGAAGTCCTGTTCTGTCTGGGTAACGATTTGGTGAAGTTTGTTTAAAGTATTCAGCTTATCAGAATTTCCAAGTTTTGATTTTTCAATTCCTTTTCTGAGGATACTTATACTTTCATCATAGATTTTCGTCGGAACCGGAAACGGATGCCCATCTTTTCCTCCGTGTGCAAAGGAGAATCTGGCGGGATCTGCAAATCTTGAGGGTGCACCATGAATCACTTCACTAACCAGAGCTAAAGACTGCATGGTTCTTGGTCCCACTCCTTCCAGCATCAGGAGATCTTCAAAATTCTGAGGCTGCTGTTCGCGGGTAACATATAAAAGAGCGCCGAGACGTTTCAAATCAACATCTGAAGCCCGCACATCATGATGCTCAGGAAGTATAAGTCTTGAAAAATCTTTCATCACCTCTATAGAATCAGTGTGGGAAATATCCAGAATCCCTTTTCTGTTTCCTGAAGCCTCTGCATCCGTAAGGTTAAGAATCTTTCCTCTTGAAATTCCGTTGATTCCTGTATGAGGCTCTTCTACAAAAGATTTTACATTTTCCGAATGCCAGTGGTAACGTCTGGCAGTTCCGTCTGATTCGTGCATTCCCTGCTGAACGACACTCCAGCTTCCGTTATCTGCCAGAATAAAGTTATGCAGATACAGCTGATAGCCATCCTGAATGGCTGTATTATCTACTTTAGCGGAAAGTTTGCTGGCTTTAACGAGTTCATGTCCGTTCAGACCCGTTTTATCTGCAATCTGAATTAATTCAGAAGGGGTCTCTCTTGAAAACTTGCCTTTTCCACCACAGATGTACAGTCCCAATGACTGTGAGCTAGGATTAATGGAACGTTTCAATGCCCCCATCACAGACGTAGTAATCCCCGAGGAATGCCAATCCATTCCCATCACTGCGCCAAAACTCTGAAACCAGAACGGATCTGCCAGCCGGCGGAGTACCTCATCTTTACCATAATCCATCAGGATCACTTCTATGATGGAAAGGCCAAGAACAGACATACGTTCGTACAGCCATGGTGGTACTTTTCCATAGTGTAAGGGTAAATCTGCAGTTCCTGAACGTTTCATCTTTTAATTTAAAGGTTCAAAGTTAACTTTAATATTCCGGATTTTTTATGATTTGGATAACCTGTTACGTCCGGCAAAAGAAACCTCAAATTCTATCAACCCGCCGAATAGAATGCCAGATCTTTATGTTTTTCTTCATTATATTCTTCCTCGAAAGTGATTTTATTTCCGGAAGGATCGATAACTGTAAAAGATACTGCATTATAGAATGTTTTTTCAAGAGCCGGACGGTTGTATTTGTACTTTTTATCAATCAGCTCTTTATGATAGGCAGGAACCCCTTCTCCCCAGACAGCCACTCTAACTCCGGGGGAACCGTCTCCGTGGTGCTCGCTTAAATGGAAAATAATATTTTCTCTTTTTACTTCCATATAAACAGGAGTATTTTCACCAAAATAATGCTCCCAGACAATCTCG
The DNA here is from genome assembly GCF_031456375.1 of Chryseobacterium sp. 2987. Taxonomy (NCBI): domain Bacteria; kingdom Pseudomonadati; phylum Bacteroidota; class Flavobacteriia; order Flavobacteriales; family Weeksellaceae; genus Chryseobacterium; species Chryseobacterium sp. 2987. Next base: position 1,038,759 of record NZ_JAVDUN010000001.1, on the reverse strand, counting down.
AATCCAAGCCAGTCAACGTAAAATTCTACCGCTTTTTTGTAATCGAAGATTCTGAGAATAGGGATGATTTGTGTTGCTTTCATAATAAATAATTATAATAGAATTTTCTTTTTTTTTAACGGGAGGATTACTATTTTCTTTAATTAATTGGTGGATATTTTTGCCTGCAGCGACGTTTCACTGAGCAGGAAGCGCAATCAGCAATTGCTGGCCAGAATGCTTTAATACCTCTTATAAGGGACATTCATAATTTGGCTTACTGATGTTCAAGGATATTAACTATTTTACCAAACGGATCTTTAACGAAGAAGCGGCGTACACCCCAATCTTCGTCGGTCATATCATAGACGATTTCAAATCCGGACATTATCATTTTATGGTAGATTTCTTCAATGTTATCCACTTCAATGGAAAGATCGGGAACCTCCGTATCATTACCGCCCTGAACAGCAAAACTGATCTGAATCTTTGATTCTTCATTGGTTCCTAAAGTTTTGATCCAGCCATGATCCATCAATACATCAAGTTCTAAAATGTCCTGATAAAAAAGATCAGCTTTTGAAGAATCTTCTGTTTTTATATTGGCTACGATTCTTTTTACCATTTTCATTCTGTTTTTAGAATTAACAAGGTCAAAAAAAGCCCTGCTGAAAGTAAGCTTCGGCAAGGCTCTTTATAACGCTTGTTTCTATTATTGGTTTAATGCTGTCAGTGCTGCATCATAATTAGGCTCATCAGCAATTTCTGAAACCTGTTCTGTGTAAACCACTTTATTGTTTTCGTCTGTAACGATTACGGCACGGCTTAATAATCCTTTTAGAGGAGAATCTGTAATAGTTACTTCATAATCATCGCCAAAGCTGCTTCTGAAATCTGAAAGTGTTTCAACATTATTCAATCCTTCTGCTGCACAGAATCTTCCTAATGCAAACGGAAGGTCTTTAGAAACGTTAATGATTACTGTATTGTCCAGTTTTGAAGCTTCTTCATTGAATTTTCTGCTGGAAGCCGCACAAGTAGGCGTATCAATACTTGGGAAGATATTGAATACTTTTTTCTTTCCTTCAAAAGTTTCCAACGTTTTTACATTCAGTCCGGAATCTACCAGAGCAAAATCTTTAACAGTGCTTCCCACCGATGGTAATGTTCCTATTGTGTGTACTTCGTTTCCTTTTAAAGTGATTGTCGTTGACATAATATTTATTTTTTTAGTTTCCTCAAATTTACTCAAAATAGAAAATCTTTTCCCTCAAATAAAGGTTAAATAATTCTTAAAGTGAAATAAGTGTCCAGGTTCACTTTCAGATGTAAATTTTAAGTATATTCGCATCCTGAAAAAAAATAATAACCATGCGAAAAAAAATTACATTCCTGCTCTTTGGAGTACCGGTCTTTGGTTTCGCCCAGTCAGTTATTGGCACAATTAATTCCGGTGCCATTTCTGAATCCGGATTTTCTCATTCCGTAGGAGAAATTTACGTTATCCCGGATAACCCAAACCAGAGCAGTTCCGGCACAATGGGAATGCTGTATCAGACGTCTTTACAGGTTCTCGGCATCAGTGAGATTGAAAAAGAAAATGTTAAGATCTACCCTAATCCAACCACTGACTTTATTCACGTTTCATTAAGCTCCAATTCTAAGATTGAAGATGCCGAAGTATACGACACAGCGGGAAGACTTGTTCTGAAAACAAAACTCGAAAACGGAAAACTTGATCTCCGCAGCCTTCATTCCGGGATTTATATGATCTCTTTCAGAAATCCTGACATCAAACCTATTAAAATCATTAAAAAACCTTAAAAACTATCTGATCATGAAAAAACTTTACGCTACAATAGGATTATTTGTCGCTTCATTATTAAGCGCACAGGTTCCGCAGGCTTTCAGCTACCAGACCATTGCCTTTAACGCTTCCGGAGCACCCATTTCCAACGGAAACGTTTCTTTAAGAGTAAGCATTTTAGAAAATTCGGCTACAGGAACCGTTCTGTATACTGAAACTCACAATAAAACAACGAACGCTAAAGGTCTGGTTAATTTAAATATCGGACAGGGAACTTCTTCCACAGGAAGTTTCGGAGGAATCAACTGGGGAACGAATACCAAATTCGTTAAGGTGGAAATGGACCCACAGGGAGGTTCTAACTACACCAATGTTGGAGTAAACCAGCTGATGAGTGTTCCCTATGCACAGGTAAGTAAAACAATCGTTACTGGTCCTGGCCAAGGAATTACTCTGGTATCTCCTAACGGAACCAATTACACCTTAAGCGTAAGTGACTCCGGTACATTAACCCTGCCTACGAATACGGGTTCATCCGGCAACACTTTACCTTCCAACTTATATACGTACGGATCATATAACTCCTTCACTCCTTCCTCTGCTGAATTACTTCGTGGAAATGGCAGTACAAAAGTGGGTTATAAATATCTTCAGGCCAATACACAGATTAAGTTCATAGCTTCACCGGGTAATGGTGCACAGGTTTACGGTTCAGACTCCAATGGATACGTTACTGCTAATGGAAGTAACTACAATGTTTCGTCCAATGGATATTACCAGATCCTGATCGCTCCTAACGGTCCGCAAATGAGGGCAGGTTTCTTCAATTTTGCTCCTCAGATCCAGTTTACTTCATCTTCGGGTACCACGCCTGTAACTTCTGTCACCTATAATAATACTACAGGAAAATTTACAGCCCTTATCAATGGGGTTACAACCAGTACCGGAGGTTCTTTTTACATCAGACTTGCTTCAGAGAGTTTAGAACCTGAAGATTTAGGAGATAACCTGGGCGATGGAGCTTTTGATGTAGAAGGAGCTGCGATTACCTTCCCTAATATTTCTTCTACCACACCTAAAAACTATAAAGTTGAATTCAGCCTCAATTTTGATGGCACCGGAAGTTATACAATTACACAGATATAAAATTTAAAGAGGCTCAGGCCTCTTTTTTTGTGTAAAATACTTCATAAAACAATCATATTTAGTAAATTTGTGTGTCTTAAAAAATCAAATAATAAATAACAGTATAATGTCAGACAAATCAAAAATCTATTACACTTTAACGGATGAGGCTCCAATGCTGGCTACACATTCTTTTTTACCGATTGTGAAAGCGTTTACAAAATCAGCAGCTATTGAGATTGCAGTTCCGGATATTTCTCTATCAGGAAGAATTTTAGCCAACTTCCCTGAATTCTTAAAAGACGATCAGAAGATTAGTGATGCTTTGGCAGAATTAGGAGAATTAGCAACAAAGCCTGAAGCCAATATCATCAAATTACCCAATATTTCTGCTTCTGTACCTCAATTAGATGCAGCCATCGCCGAACTTCAGTCTAAAGGTTTTGCTGTTCCGAATTATCCTGCAGAGCCTAAAAATGATGAGGAAAAAGCAATCAAAGCTAAATATGCCAAAGTATTAGGAAGTGCTGTAAACCCTGTATTGAGAGAAGGAAACTCTGACAGACGTGCTCCAAAAGCTGTTAAAAACTATGCAAAAGCCAACCCTCACAGAATGGGTGACTGGGCTTCTGACAGCAAAACTGATGTTGCCCACATGAATAACGGTGATTTCTACGGAACTGAAACTTCAACAACGTTAGAAAACACTACAAAATACAGAATCGTATTCAAAGGAAACGACGGTTCTGAAAATGTATTGAAAGATTTTGCCGGTCTCCAGGCTGGTGAAGTGATTGATTCTTCTGTAATGAACCTTAATGCTTTAAAAGTATTTGTTCTGGAAGCTATTGAAGAGGCAAAGAAAAAAGATGTACTCCTTTCTGCTCACCTTAAAGCTACGATGATGAAAATTTCTGACCCTATTATTTTCGGGGCAATCGTAGAAACGTTCTTCAAAGAGGTATTTACTAAATACGCTGAGACTTTCAAGTCTTTAGATATCAATCCAAACAACGGTCTTGCAGATCTTTTTGAAAAAATCAAAGGGAATGCTCAGGAGGCTGACATCAAAGCTGATATTGAAAAAGCACTTGCTGAAGGGCCAAGAGTAGCTATGGTAAATTCTGACAAAGGAATCACTAACTTCCACGTACCTTCTGATATTATTGTAGACGCATCTATGGCTGCTCTTGTAAGAGGCGGAGGTAAAATGTGGAACAAAGACGGTAACGAAGAAGATACAGTATGCATCATCCCTGACCGTTCTTACGCAGGTTTCTATCAGTCGGTAATCGATGATATGAAAGCTCACGGAAAACTGGATCCTACAACAATGGGCTCTGTTCCAAACGTAGGTTTAATGGCTCAGAAAGCAGAAGAGTACGGTTCTCACGATAAAACATTCCAGTTATCTGCTGACGGAACTGTAGAAGTTCAGGACGAAAACGGAAACGTTCTTCTTTCTCAAAAAGTAGAAAAAGATGACATCTTCAGAATGTGCCAGACTAAAGATGCGCCTATCCAGGACTGGGTAAAACTAGCTGTAAACAGATCAAGATTATCTGATACTCCTGCTATTTTCTGGCTGGATAAAGGAAGAGCTCACGACAGAGAAATCATCAAAAAAGTAGAAAAATATCTTGCCGACCATGATACTACAGGTCTTGATATCCGAATTCTTGATGTAAAAGACGCGATGACTGAAACCCTTAAAAGAGCAAGAGAAGGTAAAGACACCATCTCTGTTTCAGGAAACGTATTGAGAGATTATTTAACAGACCTTTTCCCGATCCTTGAATTAGGAACTTCTGCAAAAATGCTTTCTATCGTTCCATTGATGAACGGTGGTGGTCTTTTCGAAACAGGAGCCGGAGGTTCTGCTCCTAAACATGTTGAACAGTTCCTTGAAGAAGGCTATTTAAGATGGGATTCATTAGGTGAATTCTTAGCACTCCAGGCTTCTTTAGAGCATTTAGCACAAACTCAGGGGAATACAAAATCTCAGGTTTTAGCTGATGCATTGGATGAAGCTAATGCTAAATTCCTGGCTACAAATAAATCTCCTGCAAGAAAAGTAGGACAGATCGACAACAGAGGTTCTCACTTCTATTTAGCAATGTACTGGGCTGAAGCTTTAGCTAACCAGACTGCTGATGCTGAATTAGCGGCTCAATTTGCTCCGGTAGCAGCAGCAATGCAGGAAAATGAAGCTGTAATCAATGCTGAATTAATCGGCGCTCAGGGCAAGCCTCAGAACATTGATGGTTACTACAAAACTGATACCTACAAAACGTATGCAGCCATGAGACCAAGCACTGTTTTAAATGAAATTATTGACGGAATCTAAACTTCAGATTCTTTTGAAATACAAAAAGCTCCTTTTTCAAGGGGCTTTTTTTGTTGATTATTTCTTGGTGTTGGTTTAAATTTTAATCGGGCCGAAGCCCGATTCTATTGAATATTGAAATCATGTTAACATAGGAGGTTTCTTTTGGTGCTTTTGTGTGTTTTGAGATTTTGATTTTTTTTTGAATTCATTAAAAAATCCGGATTCCTGTTTGACATTCAGGAATCCGGATCTTTGTTAGTCAATTAATGAGTTTAATTATTAACCAGCTTCATAGAACCTTCGCTATACCTCTCTCCTACATTCGGATATTTTTTGAGGAGTGAATCTATGGTTTCAAGGTCTGACGGGCTTAAGTCAATAGCTATCGCTTCGATATTTTCTTCAAGATATTTGATCTGTTTGGTTCCCGGAATCGGAATGATATCATCCCCTTGATTCAGTACCCATGCCAGTGCCAGCTGGGTTCCTTTCACGCCTTTAGACTGGGCAAATTCGTTAAATTCTCTGGCTAGATTCCTGTTGTTTTCCAGATATTCTGCCTGATAACGCGGCAGTGATTTCCTGAAATCTTCATCTCCAAAATTCTGAACTTCGTTGATATTCGCAAAAAGTCCTCTTGCCAGCGGAGAATAAGGAACAAGCGTAATTCCCAGTTCCCTGATCGTAGGAAGTATTTCTTTTTCTACGTCTCTGGTAAGAATTGAGTATTCAGACTGAAGAGCCGTGATTGGATGAATTTTATTTGCTTTTCTGATGGATTCGGCGGAAGCTTCTGACAATCCAAGGTATTTTACTTTACCTTCTTTTACCAGTTCTGCCATCGCTCCTACTGTTTCTTCCACCGGAACATTAGGATCAATCCTATGGGCATAATACAGATCAATTGTATCTATTTTCAGTCTCTGCAAACTCAGATCTACAGCCTGTCTGATCCATTCCGGAGAACCATCGAAATAAGTTCCCGGAGCTCCGCTGTGGCTCGCTTTTCCGTCTTTGAATCTGAATCCGAATTTAGTGGCGATAAAAATCTTATCACGGTTCGGAACTAAAACTTTTGAGATCAGTTTTTCATTTTCTCCGTTGGCGTACATATCTGCGGTATCCCAGAAATTTACGCCCAGATCAAGGGCTTTATGAAGTGTATTGATGCTTTCCTGCTCATTGGCAGGTCCGTAAGCAAAGCTCATACCCATACATCCTAATCCTATGGCAGAAAGCTGCTCTCCTGTGTTTCCTAATTTTCTAAATTTCATGATTGCTGTGATTTTATATTTACAAGACAAAATTAAAACAAGAACTCAATGGCAGCGATATAGAATTCAAACGAAGACTTATAAAATTCAAACAAACTAGTTTCTTACTGCATTTGGGGTTATTCCAGTCTGTCTTTTAAAATAATTCGTAAAATAAGCAGGCTCTTCAAATCCCAGCCCATAAGCGATTTCTGAAACATTCCAATCCGTATGCTTCAGTAACGCACTGGCCTCCTGAATGACTCTTGAAGTAATCTGCTGACTTGTGGTTCTTCCGGTTATCTCTTTTACGGAACGGTTCAGGGAATTGACATGAATGGAAAGGTTCTGTGCAAAATCATTTGGAGTTTTCAACTTCAGATAAGCGTCCGGACTATCAATCGGAAACTGTCTTTCCAGCAATTCCATAAACAATGAAGCCACTCTTTGTGAAGCATTTTGATACGGTTGAAAACTTTCTGCAGGATGCATTTTCATGGTTTCATGAATCAAAAGATGAAGATAAGCGCGCAGCATATCATATTTATGCGTATAATCCGACTGGATCTCGGCCGTCATTTTGCTATAAAGCTCTGAAATGGTCTTTTGCTGGTCTTTATTGACAAAGAAAACCGGAGTACCGCCAATCCTGAACAGCGGAGAATCCTGAAGATTCCCGATGCGGCTTCCGTTCTGAAGAAATTCTTCGGTAAAAAGACAAAACCACCCGGTCTGATTTTCATCCTCTGCTTCCCATGAATATGGCACCATTGGGTTTGAAAATAAAATAGCCGGCTGATCTATATGAATCCATTTGTCGGCATAATGAAGTTTTCCTTTTCCTATAATCAGTGAAATTTTATAATAATCCCTCCTGCTGTAAGGGGTTACCAACGAACAGCTGTCACGGGAAAACACATTAAAATGACCAATTCCGGGAGTTATAATACATGACAGTTCCCGGGAAAGCTCGTTCCGTTCATAAAATCCTTTTAATGTTTCTTTAGACTCCATACATCAAAATTATAAAATTCAAACAAATAAAAGTATAAAGAATTATAAAAAATGACCGACTAAAAGCCGGCCATCAAAATTGAATGTATCGTTGATTTAATGATGATCGTGATGATCATGTTTTTTATCCATTTTATATACTTTGGACTTATTTTTTTTGTATTTCTTGTCGTTATTTTTATTTCGGTTGTATACTGCTACAGGATTTTGTCCTTTGTAATATTTTTTCTTAAACTTTAAGTACTTTTCACGTCCTAAGATTCTTTCTATTTCGTAATACCGGTCTTCTCTCCACCGATCCGGATGGCTTACATAAACCCGGTTCCAAGAATCATAGTTGTCATACCTGTTGTTCAGTGCATTCAATTGATTGGTCTGTACAACAGAGAGCAGAAGGTCCGCTGCTACCGTCTGCCAGTTTACATCGGTAATGCTCCTGCGGTAATCATTATAATAATCAGATTGTGCAAAGCTCAAACCGAATGTACCCGTAAGCAGTATTGCTATTATTATTTTTTTCATTTCACCTCATTTTTAAATTAAACTGTTTTATATTTTCCAATTAAAATGCCAAGTCTTCAAATTGAATTCATAATGTTTGTTAAAAACCACATAAATCATTGATAATCTTTCAGATATTTTCTATATTTATATACAATCATTAGGATTCCTTTATGGAAATTATCATTATCATACTGCTTATTCTGCTGAATGGAATTTTCTCCATGTCTGAGATGGCACTCGTTTCCTCCAAAGGTTTCAGACTTAGGAAGGAAAAGAAAAAAGGAAATACTAACGCCAAAACCGCAATCAAACTTTCTGAAAACCCTAATCAATTTTTATCCACCGTACAGATTGGTATTACCCTGATTGGAATTCTCCTTGGTATTTTTTCCGGGGACAGGCTTACTTCGGATCTTGCTGCCTATATTGCTCAGTTTGAAACTTTCACAGAATATTCCAAAGGAATTGCGTCTTTTATCATTGTGGCGCTTATTACGTTTCTCTCTATTGTTTTCGGTGAACTGATTCCAAAGCGGATAGGAATGAAATTTCCGGAAAAAACAGCCATTATTATAGCAAAGCCCATGTATTGGCTTTCTGTGATTGCTTCCCCTTTTATCTGGCTGCTCACTGTTACCAATGATGGGGTTCTGAGACTTTTCGGAATTAAAAATGATGAAAAGGAACTGATTACTGAAGAGGAAATTAAATCGATCATCAGGGAAGGAAAAGAAGGTGGCATTATTGAAGAAAAAGAACATGATGTTTTAAAGAATGCTTTTGAACTTGGCGACCGCAAAGTTAGTTCTGCTGCTACACACCGTTCAAAAATAATTTCTGTGGATGCTGATGACAACTATGAAACGGTAAAATCAAAAATCAGAAACAGTTCGTTCTCTGCTTATCCTGTGACTGACAAAAACAACCTGGATCATATTATAGGAATCGTCAAAATGCGGGATCTGTTCGATCTTGACCCACTTCATTTTAATCTCCGGGAACATGTGAGAAAAACGGTTTTTGTAAGTGAGAAATCTTTCATCTATCCTATGATGGAAAGCTTCCAGATCAGCCGCTCCCATATTGCTGTTGTTATTGATGAGTATGGAACAACAAAAGGTATTATTACCCTGAATGATATATTGAATGATCTTGTCGGAAATACTCCTGATGAATCTGATGACGACAGGGATATTATCAAACGGAATGAAAACTCATGGCTTATTGATGGCAAATGCCCGCTGTACGATTTTAAAAAGTATTTCAAAGTTGATCTGGATGAGGAAATAGAGAAACACTTCATCAGCGTTTCAGGACTTTTCATCTATGGCAGAGACACTCTTCCGAAAACCGGGGAAAAAGTACAGATTGGCAATCTTATTCTGGAAATTGTGGACAAGGACGGAAACAGGATTGACAAGATTATGGCAACTAAGATGACAAAATAGTCTGAAAATGGACTAATCCCTGAATTATTATATTCCTTAAATTTCGTTAAGATTCTTAAAACTTTTATTTCATATTGTTTTAATTTGTAATTTTAATGGAAAAGAATGCGGAAAAAGTATTCGAAGTCATTTATTAACTCAATAAAATCTCATACATTATGGAAAATATAAAGTTTGAAATATCTCCATACCAGGATGAACTGCAGCTATTGATTGACGGGAATAAAGTAGGATACATGTCAATTGAAGTTGACGGAAGGCTGCTGATTGTATATTACACTAAACTTGATGAAGAACGTGAGGGACAGGGATATGCCAAAATGCTACTGGACGAACTGGTTCGTTATGCTGAGGAAAAAGACCTGCTAGTAGATCCTGAATGCGATTTTGTCCGCCAGCAATTTGAAAACCACCCCAGAAGATATAAAGATATCTGGCATGCCTGATTCAATCTTCCCACCAGACACTGAACTGATTATTATCCCGGTTTAAATCTACAACTTCTCCGATCATTGGAGTAAGAATGGATAGTCCTTTTTCTTTTCCTAAACGGGTTACCATCTGCAAAGGTTCGTTCCAAGGATGAAGAGCCAGTGCAAATTTTGAAGAATGAACAGGAATTGTATTTTTTGCCTGTAAATCAATAGCCGCCTGGATCACATCTTCCGGAAGCGCGTGAATATATTTCCAAGCTTTGTCATACTGCCCGTTTTCAAGAACAGCAAAATCAAAAGGCCCGAATTGATCTCCAATTTCTTTAAAATGAGTATCATAACCGCTGTCTCCGCCTAAGAAAATCTTTTTTGACGGAGTTTCCAGAACGTAAGAAGTCCAAAGCGTATTGTTCTGCTTTATCTTTCTTCCGGAAAAATGTCTGGCTGGCGTAAACGTAATTTTTATATTATTTTTAAGGATTATTTCAGCACCCCACTCTTCTTCTATCAGTTTATTTTCACCGTATCCCCAGCGTTCCAGATGTGCTCCTGTTCCCAAAGGAACAATAGCCATACCTGTACGGTCTTTAATAGATTTTACGGTAGGATAATCAAGATGGTCGAAGTGATCATGGGTAATCACCAGGTAATCCAGATCAGGCATATCTTCAGGTTTAAAAATATCCGAGCCTTTAAATGCTTTGTTAAAATATTTGAATGGTGAACCATATAAGCTTAATACAGGATCGACCAAAAAAGAAACGCCATCTGTTTGTAAGTAATAAGATGAATGTCCGAGCCAGATGAACACATCCTGGTCTTTCGGAATGCTTTTAAGATCTGTATATACTGAAGAAATCGCTTTTAAAGGTTTTAGCAGCGGATGTTTTCTTCCAAAGAAAAAATCATAGGTTACCTGCAGAGTTCCATACCCCTCTGCAACGGCTGGCGTATAATTTCTGTTGTGAAATTTACCTTTTTTATACAACTTTGACTGGCGTATTCGTTCAAGCCTTTTACCTTTCGGAGCAGCACCAAATGCAGGCCTATTCATCACTATAAAATAAAATACCGTTACAATAAACCCTGTAATAACCACCCAATAAATCATCTTGTTCTATAAAATAAATGCCAAAGGTATTGACTTTTATTTTTATATGAAAAATACAGATAACAACCTTTTTTAACTTAATTTATAAGGTATTCTGAATAATTTAGTATTAATTTAAACAACAATAATGAGAAACTTTCTAACTTAGCAGATTGAAAAAATTCCAAACACATTGAAAAATTATTCGATCTTATTTGCCGCTTTAATCATGTCATCATGTGCTTCTATCCGAAGACATAATGAACAAAGAGCAGCCTGCATTCCTCCGGAGAAACTTAAAGAGGATGTAGATTATGCTTATTTAAAACTGCAAAAAATGCATCCGCAATTATATTGGTATATCTCTAAACAGGAACTCGATCATAAATTTGACAGTCTTAAACAGACCTTCGACCAACCTTTGACTCCGCTTCAATTTTATTTTAAATTGCAGCCCGTTATTGCAGATGTGCGGGAAGGACACCTCGCTTTGAGAATTCCCAGAAAAAAATTCACTAAAAAAGAGATAAAAAAGCTGGAACATAAAAAAGGAATGTTCAGCCGTTTTGAATATTATATAAAAGGAGACCGTTTATTTATTGTTGAAAACAAAGATTCTATAGAAGGCATACAGCCGGGTAGCGAAATTTTATCCATTAATCAGATTCCGGTTTCAGAGTATCTGAAAAAATACAGAGACCTAATCAGCAGCGATGGATACAATACTACTTTCCAGTCTTATTTTTTAAAAGACGTATTTTTCAATTTTTATACGGCAGAAAACGGATTTACCGATAGCGCAGTAATAGAAACAGTTTATAACGGTCAGAAGCATATTTATACGCTTCATAGAGAATCTAAAACTAAAAATGATCTGGAAAAAGATAAAGAACAGGAAAAACGCACTTCTGAAAAGAAAGTCAATGACTATGTAGCTTTCAGTAATTCTTATAATCGAAATTTTAAATTCCTCGATCAAGACAGTACGACAGCTTACCTAAAAGTAAAGAGTTTTTCCCGTGATCATTCAGACCAGTTTTATAAGGAAACATTTATCAAAATAAAAAATGCTAAGGCTAAATACCTCATCATTGACGTTCGCAACAATTACGGAGGCTCACTGCATGAGATTAATAACCTGTATTCTTATCTCGCAGCAGAACCATTTGTTCTGATCAAGCCTTCCCAGCTGACCTCAAGACTCAGCCCGCTAAAAACCAATTATTTCAGAAAGAGCAATGCGCTTCAATATGCCTTTAAAAGCCTGGCTTATCCTACTTATGTATTTTCCCAGACCTTCAGCACCTACAAGAAAGACGGAAAGATATATTATAAAATGAAGGCTGATAAACCTACCCGACCTAATAAAGACGCTTTCCAAGGAAAAGTTTTTGTGCTGATCAACGGAGGAAGTTTTTCGGCATCATCCATCATTACCGCTAAACTTAAATACGATAAAAGAGCTATTCTTGTTGGTGAAGAAACCGGAGGGGCCAATGACGGAACGGTTGCCGGATTTTATTCTTATCAGAAACTTCCCAATTCAAAAATTAATCTTCCCATCGGCCTGCTTCTGGTACAGCCAAATATTGATTTTCTGAATACCAAAAGAGGAGTTGTTCCGGATGTGGTTATTCCTGAAAGTATGCAGGACATTATCAATAAAAAAGATCCGCAGCTGGAATGGATAAAAAGTGAGATTGCAAAAGAAAAAGAAATCATCAGATAAATAAACAGTTTCGGCGGGCTTTCAGCCCGCCGAAACTGTTTTCAACGTATTTCAATTATCAGATCTGTTTTCAATAAAAAATCCGGCAGGAATTTTCTGCCGGATTAAACTAATCTTTAATAAAAAATTATTCTACTATTATTTTCTTAGTAACAACAGCGCTTCCATCAGCATTGATTTTTACCACATAAACTCCTTTCTTAACTCCATCAATACTAACTTTATTTTCTCCTTTATCCAATTTCTGAGTGGCTTTAATCAATCTTCCTGAAATATCATAGATTTCAACAGAGGCATTATTTCTATTATTTTCTATGGTAAATACTCCGTTTTTAACAGGGTTCGGATAAATGCGGAAATGATCTTCTGCTCTCGTTATTTCTTTTGTTGACAGTACTCCATTTCCTATTCCTACACCATACCAAGCCTTTACATTCTGCTGCTGTTCGTTGCTGGAAGCACCGTAAAGATCCGTTACAGCTTGTTTGGTTGCATTATAAGCATCCAGATAGGTTGTATTTGGAGTCATATACTGATGTAACGCTCTATAGATAATCTTTTCTGCTTTTTCAATGGTAATTCCCGTCACGTTATAGGCATTGCCGATATCGTTGGTTCCTGAACCTCCCTGCGAGAGAAGATAAAACCAGTAGTTCCCTACTCCGCTGTTGATATGTACACCTCCATTATCATTATTTGGATCAGGATTAGCGGTACTTGCCCAATGAGTTCCGTTATAGGTATCCGGCTGCGGAGTTGGATTTACATTATTAGGATCAGACATACTTCTCATATAAGGACTTGGAGAAGGATTAAATATAGAAGCTACGGTAATTCCTTCGCCTATGGTCCAGTTCGGATTACTTCCTGAATAAAATTCAATTGCTGTTCCCAGCATATCAGCGATAGATTCGTTGATCGCTCCGGATTCTGATTGATAATTTAATCCACCTAAACCGTTTCTTCCGATAATCAGGTGAGAATATTCATGTCCAGCCACATCTATTCCTACCACGGGGTTCATATAAGTGATCAGCCCGTTAAACATCTTTCCGTTTCCGTAAAGCATACATACAATTCCTCCATACAAAGGAGTATCAAGGGCAGCTGCATTTGCACCTCCGGTGAGCCCTCCAAAATCGAAATTATAATAATTATCAATTCTAGCTCCATTTCCGTCATAGCTATTCCTGTTGTGGCGGTTGATATAATAATCATAGGCATTTTTCATACCCCAATGAACTTCTACCGGAGGTTTTGTATCACTTGCCGTATAATCTGCCGTAGGACTGATATATTCTTCTACACTAATAATTCCTCCATTTATAGTGTCTATATCAAGAGTAGTTCCGTTTCGGGTATGGATGTTCCGGGCATTGTCTTTCAACCGGTACTGACCATTATAAGAATCAGCAGTAATAGATTGAGTACCCTTATAATAGGTTGAGCTCTGAGATGGAGTATCTACATCATGGATTCTGGAAATTTTCTTAACAACCGTTCCTGAATTGTTATCTATATAATACGTAAAGGCCTGTAAAGGCTTCATAGACAAAGTTTCTACTTTTGATGTATGATAAACAGCAGCAGAGCGCCCATTATCAACTTTCGTGATGACTTCTTCTATATTGGATATAGTAATCTTACCCCTAGCATTCAGATCAGAGATAATGAGAGATCTTATCTTCTGTAAAGTAGGCTGCTGTCTAGGAGATAAATTGATGTCAGAAATAATTTCTCCGTTTACATAAATTAATTTTCCATCTTTTTCATGGAGCAGGACCATATCATCCATTACTTTTACTCCTTTATAATAATGTTCATATACAGAGTGAGTGATTCCCAACTCATCCTTATTCTTTTTAAGAAACCTGTACGAATGATCGGTTCCGGTCCCTAGCCACTCTCCTAAATGGTTGGCCAGAAAATCCGGAGCAATATCTCTCCCGCTGAAACTTGCATTAAAATTCCCCATTACTGAAGTGATCGAAATTTTCGGAAAATCCTTAATTGAAGTTTCAGAACCTTGTCTGTTTTGTGCGTGTAGTAAGGTAAAAGGGGTAAGACCTGCAGTAAGAGCAAAAGCCAGGACTTTGGCAAGAGTAGTCATTTTTTTCATTGATATTACATTTATTAATTAGTATTTCACAGTTAGTAGGAGAAATACATAAATGTTACATAATTTTTAATATTTAAATGATTTAATAAAACAAATACTAAAATATCCTATAAAACAACATTAAAAATAAAAACCCGACAGAAAATATTCTGCCGGATCTCATTATGTGTTTTTTTAAGTTTTTGCTCTGCAGCATCCTTTGAAAAGGACATTTGTACGAAATAATTTTTTAATAAGTAAATTAATTTTCTGAACCAATATTTATGTCTTAAAATTTAAATAGATAGTGTGAAATGGTGAGGAATTATCTCCATATCAACAAAAACTATTTCTAATCTTCACAGTTAGTAGAAAAAAAACAAAAATGTTACACTTTTTTAGAAAAAAAAATAATTCGCGGCAGAAAAATCCCTGCCGCGAATGGTAATATATGCTGTTTTTTTTTCAATTCATCCTGTTTAAAGCCTTTTGAAGCTCATTTAAATCAATAAAATTGAGAAGCGCTCCTATAATGATAAAAATAAGAAGCACCGCTGTTAAAAATGCAAGAATAAAAATATAGACTGATACAAACCACAAAACGGTATTCAGAATATTTCCCCTGATTCCGAATTTTGTGATGAAAAATTTTTGAGAGCGTTCAAACCATGAAGTTTTATTTCGTCTTGGATTTTGTTTTATTTCTACTCCATTAAGTTCATCTATCAACTGGACAACATCATTGATGTATCTTCCGTACATATAATACATCCAATATTTGATAATGAACCACACCAGCAATAAAGTGATCATAAAGCTGATTCCAAAAATAGCGAGGTTGTATTTCATTTCAAAATGAAAATTGATGGTAATCAGTGATAACAGAAAAGCAAGAGGAATATAGGAAATATAATAGGAAATGTAGATTTCTTTCGATATTAAAAGTTGCGTTTTAAGGTTAAACAAGTCATAATTTGTATTGATACTTTTTTGGCAGAGCATCTTATAAAGCTTAAGGAATCTGGAGTAAAAATAAACGATAAGAGCAAGGGTAAGCACAACCACAAATGCCGATATGATCTTGATATTGGCATCTCCGGAAGCAAACGGGAATCCGGTCATAAGCATGGGCAGGGTGACGACCATCAGCCAAAACTCTGTTTCCATATTAATTTTAAGCATCTGCAGCGGCGAATGTATCTCATTCTGCTTTTCCAAAGAGACCTCGGGCAGGTCATCTTTGGTATCTTTATTCCAAAGTTCTTTAAAATTCTCTAACTCCATTGTATGTGTTTAAATCTGTGTTTTTTTCTTCTCAATAATCTCTTTCAGCTTGGTTTTAGCCCTGTTCATCTTCACTCTTGCATTGACTTCGGTTATTCCTAACTGCCGGGCAATCTCTTTACCCGGAAAGTCCTGCAAAAAATAAAAAATGAGCGCTTTATCAATCGGGCTGAGCTGGTGGATTGCTTCATACATCAGCTTCATA
This sequence comes from Chryseobacterium sp. 2987, assembly GCF_031456375.1. NCBI lineage: Bacteria > Pseudomonadati > Bacteroidota > Flavobacteriia > Flavobacteriales > Weeksellaceae > Chryseobacterium > Chryseobacterium sp. 2987. Next base: position 1,022,460 of record NZ_JAVDUN010000001.1, on the reverse strand, counting down.
TTTTGATCATCCGTATCATTGTAAGGCTCTTGATGGACAGCAAGGTTTTCCACCTGCTGATTTTGTATAAAACTACGTTTTTTTTCGCTTCGGAGAAATACGATAGCAGTATTTAGTGCAGTTCTGTAGAGCCAGGTAGAAAAGTCGCTCTTTCTTTGGAAATCACCATATGATTTCCAGGCCTGATAAATGATCTCCTGATAAAGATCATTCTGATCATCCTGATTATCCATATACATCTTAGAAATCTTGAAGATAACACCTTTATGTTTCTCAATCTTTTCTAAAAATTCACTTTCCATTGAAAACATGGTAAAAACTCTAGCCCTAAAACAGCAATTCATTCAAAAGCTGCCTTCTTTTATTAAAAATAACTACAAAACTCAAGCATTAATATACAAAATCCTCAATAAATGATTATATTTTTTGAGGATTATTATTTTATGTTAAATTGAAGTCAAAATCAAATCTTAGAAAATATAGTCTGTACTTAGAAAATGTGAGTCATGATCTCTAACGATTGTATTGAGTAATTTTTTATTGGAATCGGTAAGCTTTGCGGCTACCAGGGACCTTATTGAAAATGAGCGGAGCGCATCAAAAACAGAAAGCGTTCCTTCTGCACTGTCTTTTCTTCCGGTAAAAGGAAAAACATCCGGTCCACGCTGTGCCTGACAATTGATATTTACCCGGCTCACCAGATTGACAAAAGGATCAATCAGCCTTCCCACTTCTTCCGGATCTTCACTGAAAATACTCACCTGCATCCCATGAGAAGCATTGATCTGATATTCTACAGGTTCTTCAATATCATCAAAAGGAACTACGGGAATTACAGGACCGAACTGCTCTTCATGATAAAGTTTCATACGGCTGTCAACAGGATAAACCACTGCCGGATAGACAAAAGATGCTTCGGTATATCCACCATTCTGATTCAAAACTGCGGCACCTTTCGATAAAGCATCATCAATACATTCCTGAAGGTACGGCGGTTTATTAACTTCCGGAAGGGGTGTAACTTTAACCCCATTTTCCCAGGGAAGACCGGGCTTAAGGGCGGAAACAGCATCACTTAATTTTCGGGTGAACTCTGCAGCCACTTCTTTTTGAACAAAAATAAGTTTCAATGCGGTACACCTTTGTCCGTTAAAAGACAACGCCCCTAAAATACATTCATTCACGGCTACGTCCAAATCAGCATTTTTAGTTACAATAGCAGCATTTTTTGCATCTAAACTCAGAATAGCGCGAAGCCGGTTTACCTTAGGATGCAGTTTTTTCAGCCCATTGGCTACTTTACTGGAGCCGATAAAAGCCAGAACATTTATTTTTCCGCTTTCCATGATTGGAGTAATGATCTCTGAACCTTTTCCGTAAAGGGTATTTACCGTTCCTTTCGGGAAAGCTTCCTTAAATGCATTCAGGAGCGGATAATGAGCCAGCACTCCATGTTTAGGAAGCTTAAACAGGATTGTATTTCCCATGATCAACGCAGGAATCAATGTTGTGAAGATCTCATTTAAAGGATAATTGAAAGGTCCCATACTCAAAACAACCCCCAAAGGAGCTCTTCTGATCTGTGCAATGGTACCTTCTGCCTCCTGGAAGCGTGAAGATTCCCGGTCCAGATCTTTCAGGGCATCAATCGTCTGATTAATATAATCCATCGTTCTGTCGAATTCTTTTGTGGAATCTGCCAAGGTTTTCCCAATCTCCCACATCAGCAGTTTTATGATGAGATCACGCTGCTGGATCATCAGGTAAACAAATTTCTGCATACACTGTATCCGCCCCTCTACAGACATTGTTGGCCATTCACCGAGACCGTTGTCATAGGCTTTAACACAGGCTTCGAGAACTTCCATGGCTTCTGCCGGGCCAATATTGGGAATACTTCCGAGTAATTTCCTTTCCAGGCCATTTTCTGTAGGAATACAAACGGGTGAATAAATATTCTGTACTTCGCCTTTCCACTCTACCAATTCTCCGTTGAGAAGATACACTTTCTGGTGAATCTCAGGAACTTTAAACTCTTCAGGAATTTCACTTTCGTTTTTAAAAATATTTTGAAATGACGGCTTGTTTGCTGAATCCATATCGTTTATTATTTAATATTTTGATTGTTTTCTGAAGAATAAAGGTAGAGGGAAAATTCGGTTTCAGGAATAATGATTTAATAGATTTCCTCTATTTCAAAGCTGTTTGAACGAAAATTAATCCTGCTTACTGAAAAAAAGAATAATTTTGCTGTAAAAATAAATCTCATGTATTCAAAATTAGTTTTCAGTACGTTATTGTTCTTCTCAGCATTTATCTTTGCTCAAAATACCAAAACAGCCAATACCATTTTAATGAGAGGTAAGCCGGTACATACCTATTCTCAATTACCAGCAGTGAATAAAACTGCCCCAAAGTTTACGCTTACGGATGTTGATATGAAAGATCAGACCTTAGATTCTTATAAAGGAAAATATGTAATTCTTAATATTTTCCCAAGTGTAGATACGGGTGTTTGTTCTGCTTCTGTACATCATTTCAATGAAGATGCGGCTAATCTTCCAAATACTGTTGTTCTTTGTATTTCCAAAGATCTGCCTTTCGCCCAGAAAAGGTTTTGCGGTGCGGAAGGAATCAAAAATGTAGTAATGCTTTCTGATTTCCGTTCTGATTTTGGGAAAACATATGGCGTGGAAATCACAGATTCCGCCATGAAGGGGCTTTTAAGCAGAGCGGTTGTTGTTATTGATCCTTCAGGAAAAGTTGTTTATCAGGAACAGGTTGCTGATATTTCCCAGGAACCTAATTATGAAGCGGCTATTAAAGCCGTGAAGAAATAAAAAAAGAAGGGAAACTGAAGAAGGGAGGATGGAAGTTTATTTCGGGCTTTTAATTTCTGACAGTTATCTATATCTTAAACAAAATCTCCGGTAATCAGTACCGGAGATTTTTATTTTCTGAACTGTCTCTTCTTAGTTGTGATCAATACGACTCCATTTTTAGCTTTATCTCCATATAAAGCAGTCGCCTCACTACCTTTTAAAATTTTCATTTCTTTAATTGAGTTTTGATCAAGACTTCTGGTTGATTCATAATCAGATATCTTTCCATTTAATACATATAGAGGTTCAATATCTCTCCGATTAACGACTGTTCCTCCTCCAACCAGCATCCGTTGATGGGCTTTGTTGTCCTTTTGAAATCCCAATAATACCACATCTTTTAACTCCGCTGTTTCTACCGTATCATTTTTTACACTTTGCTGCGCATTTACGGCTATAAGGCCTCCTGCTGTTAAAGCAAAACCCACCGCAAATTTTGCAAAAAGAGCATTGATAGTGGAGTAATGTAAATCCCTGTTGAGCTGTGACGGATTAAAATTTCCGCATATATTTTCTGAAGAATCTGAAAAAACATCCATAATTTCTTCATCTGTAGAAGTTCTGAAATCTCTGACTGTCTTGGAACAAACAGAACAGAACCTTCCCTTTTCATCAGGAGACATATTATTCCAGTTTTCGTGGCAAGGAGTAGGTATGGTGATTTTCATGAGGGTTTCTTTTTATTATAAAGATGCTTTTAAGAGCAAAAAGGTTGGAATGGGATTATTTTTTTATTTAAGAGTATAAAATATTTCTTCAGTAAAGTACGAACAAAATTCCCGCATGGAAGGTTTTATTTTCTGAATTTTCTCTTCTTAGTGGTTACCAGAATAACTCCATTTTTAGCTTTTTCATTTGAAAACATTGCGCTTGCTTTATTTTTATCAAGAACCTTCATTCTCTTTATCATATCAGGATCTATCTTCCTGAGCTCTTCCAGGCTGCTTACTTTCCCATTGAGGAGGCATAATGGCTCTTGATGATTCTGCAGACTCATTGAAGCCCCTCCGATCATTCTTCGCGAAAATAAACTATCTTTTACCACAGGCGCAAAAGCCTTCCCGCTTAAACCAGCTAATTGTGCAGGCAGATCTTTTTGCTGTGCTTCTAAAGAAACAAATCCTCCTGCTGTCAGCATAAAACCCACTGCAAATTTCATAAAAAGAGCATTAACAAAGGAATACCGCAAGTCTCTCCCCAATTGGGTTTCATTAAAATTTCCACATATATTTTTTGAAGAACCAGAGAAAACATCCACAATTTCTTGATCTGAAGCTTTTCTGAAATCTCTGACCGTTTTGGAACAGACTGAGCAGAATCTTCCTTTTTCATCAGGGGTCATGTTATTCCAGTTTTCATGGCAAGGTGTAGGTATGTTGATTTTCATGAGGATGTCTTTTATTATAAAGATGCACTAAAGATGAAAAAGGTTGGAATATCTATTAAAAATAAATAAGAGATTTTTCATTGCCCAATAAAACCTACTATCACTCATATTATTTAAACCATTAAGTAGTTTGAATGATTAATAATAGCCAAGGACTTTGAAGGTTTGTTTCACTATTGTTTTAGAGTTTCGGAGGTGTTGGCGAAGTTGTAGGTTTATAATTGTGGAAAAACATAGTTCCTGTTAAGTTCGTTTTTTTATATTTGGGAATTATAATTAATACTTCACACTAATAAGAATTTAGCAAATATTTATGAATAGATATAATCCAACTGAAAGATTAGGAGTTAATGAAACTGAAAAAATTGTAATTCAAAATCTTGGATGGATATTTCGTGAACAACCAATTGTTGATGTAGGATTAGATGCTATAATTGAAGAAGTGGAAAATGGTGAACCAACAGGAAGATTTATAGCTCTTCAAATTAAAAGTGGTTCAGGAAATTTCTATAAAACTCAAAAAGGATTATCTCATTATGTAACTAATATACATTATAATTATTGGTTAAATCTGAATATACCAATTATTCTTATAGCGTATATTCCAGAAGAGGGAAAAACATATTGGCAAGAAATAACAGAGACTAATTTAAGAAAGAATAAAAAAAGTTGGAAGATTGAAATTCCTTTTAGTCAAGAGTTCAATGAAAAATCAGAAAAGAGACTTGCCAAAATTGTATCCAAAAAAAATGATAAAAGATTTGATATATATCGCGGTAGAGTAGACTCTAATGAAATCACAGACATAATCGAAGATTTAAAATCACTAGGTAATGCAGTAGATTGCCTGAACAATATTACAGCAATAATTGAAAAGCAAACTGACGAAACAATCAATATGGGTGGTAAATTAAAGGAGCTCAGCCAAAAAAATCTGCCTAATGTTATAACTGAAGTTTCAATTTTATACAAAGGAATATCAAGAACTATGAATATAACTACAAAAAGATTAGAAACTGAAGTTGATTTATTTTCACAATTATATTCAGTAGGAATTAATTCTTTTGAAAAATTTTTAATTACTCAATATATTTCTATTTCAAAATTCGAAGAATCTATTGGTGATAGTATAGGACAAACGCCTAACCAAATTTCTTCCATATTATCAGAACATCTAGATTTGAAGAAAACTCTCAAAGGTAATTTTAGGCAACTCCCAAACCAGATTGAATCTGCATTGTCGGAATATATAAACTTGAAAGAAACTCTCAAAAATACACCTACATTTAATTTCTCATTTTTTAAAGAAGCAAAAAATCAACATATTGAAGTGTTAAAATTTTTGATAAATGAATTTGAAGATGCCAAAGAATTGATAAAAAAAATCTTAGAAAAATTATGAACAGAAAAAAACTGCTTCACAGCAGGTTTTTATAAAAGGTTTTTAAAACAAAATCTCATCCATAAAATACTAATCTCCATCACCTCCAATATAATTAAACTCTTGTGTCGAATAATGTAGGAAAAACAATATCAGTAAATCATTCACAGAATCATCGGTCTGAATATGAAAAAAAATTCTAACTTCTCCAGATTTGATGATTCTCTCCTCTTGCAAATCTGTAAAATAAATAACACCTTTAGAATGGTAAAGTTCAACATCGTTCTTTAGAAATCCAACGTTTTTTATGTCATAACTTCTGGAATTCAAAATAATATAATATCCTGAAGAAAAAAACTCATTCGTTTCTACAATTCTTCCAAATCTCTTTTTGGTCTTCTGATGCTAAAACAAACTGCTTTTTAATAGTTAAAGCTTTATATTTTTTCAAATATTTCAAGGTTTAAGTTTTGGTAAAAATAAAAAGAACTTTGCAATACAAATACAGCAAAGTTCTTTTATGATATAAATTTTTGTTTAAATTAAAACAAACTCTCATCTACAAAATTCGGAAGTGTTACTTTTAAGTTCGGTTCTGCTTCCATCGCTCTTTTGATGGCAAAAACAGCGCCTTCATTTCTGGCCCAGCTTCTTCTTGAAATTCCGTTATTGACATCCCAGAACAACATAGATTTCAGCCTTCTGTCAGCATCTGCGCTTCCGTCAAGCAGCATTCCGAAACCTCCGTTGATAACTTCTCCCCAACCTACTCCTCCACCGTTGTGGATAGACACCCAAGTTGCCCCTCGGAAACTGTCTCCGATCACGTTATGGATAGCCATATCTGCGGTAAATCTGGAACCGTCATAAATATTGGACGTCTCTCTGTACGGCGAATCTGTCCCGGAAACATCATGGTGATCTCTTCCCAGTACCACAGGTCCGATTTCTCCTTTATTGATAGCATTGTTGAATGCTTCCGCAATCTTCATTCTTCCTTCTGCATCAGCATACAGGATTCTGGCCTGCGAACCTACCACCAGCTTATTTTCCTGAGCTCCTTTGATCCACTGAATGTTATCTTTCATCTGCTGCTGGATTTCTTCAGGAGAATTTTTAATCATTTCCTCTAAAACAGCGCAGGCAATATTATCGGTCTTCTGAAGATCTTCAGGATTTCCGCTTGCACATACCCAACGGAAAGGCCCGAATCCGTAATCAAAGCACATAGGTCCCATGATATCCTGAACATAGCTTGGATATCTGAATTCTCTTCCCAATGTCGGATGCTCTGCCATTACATCAGCTCCGGCTCTGGAAGCTTCCAGTAAAAAGGCATTTCCGTAATCAAAGAAATACGTTCCTTTTTGAGTGTGTTTATTAATAGCAGCAGCGTGTCTTCTTAATGTCTCCTGAACTTTTTCTCTGAATAATTCAGGATTTTCCGCCATCATGGTATTGGATTCCTCAAAGCTCTGCCCTGCCGGATAATATCCTCCTGCCCAAGGGTTGTGAAGTGAGGTTTGATCTGATCCTATATCAATTCTCAGATCTTCCTGGTCAAATTTTTCCCAAACTTCAACAATATTTCCAAGGTAGGCTAAAGAAACGGTTTCTTTATTCTGTTGAGCCTCTTTTACTCTTTTTACCAGTTCATCAAGGTCTTCATGAATTTCGTTGACCCATTTTTGCTCGTGACGGATTTTTGTAATCTTTGGATTTACTTCGGCACATACTGTAACACAGCCTGCAATATTTCCTGCTTTCGGCTGAGCACCGCTCATTCCTCCTAACCCTGAAGTCACAAAAAGACCTCCTTTTGGTTCTTTATTTATTTTTCTGAATGCATTAAGAACGGTAATGGTTGTTCCGTGAACAATCCCTTGTGGCCCGATATACATATAGCTTCCGGCAGTCATCTGCCCGTATTGGGTAACCCCTAACGCATTGAATTTCTCCCAATCGTCCGGCTTTGAATAATTCGGGATCATCATTCCGTTGGTTACCACCACTCTTGGTGCATCTTTATGTGATGGAAACAGTCCCATCGGATGACCTGAATACATCACCAGTGTCTGCTCATCTGACATTTCCGATAAATATTTCATCGTTAACAGATACTGCGCCCAGTTGGAAAAAACCGCCCCGTTTCCACCATACGTAATAAGTTCGTGAGGGTGCTGCGCCACGGCATAATCCAGATTGTTCTGGATCATCAGCATGATGGCTTTAGCCTGTTCCGATTTTCCGGGATAATCAGCGATGGATCTTGCCTTCATTTCATAATCTGGACGGAAACGGTACATATAAATCCTTCCGTAATCTTCCAGTTCTTTTTTAAATTCCGGAATTAATTCTGCATGAAATTTAGGATCAAAATAACGCAGTGCATTCTTTAATGCCAGCTTTTTTTCCTCTTCGCCCAGAATTTCTTTACGCTTTGGAGCATGGTTGATATTGGTTTCGTAGGGTTTCGGCTGTGGCAGCTGATTTGGAATCCCCTGCTGTATCTGTTCTTGAAATGTCATATTGCTGTTTAAAATTCAACGTTTTGAAGTTTTAAAGATATTCAAATTAGGAAAAATAAGCAACTAATAGGGGGAAAAAGCGAATTTGTTTCTTTTAAAGCAGAGGGCTATACGCAAAATAACACTGTTTCCGGAACATCTTATACTCCAAGATTTTTTTATGTTGCGAATGCTCGAATAATTGTATGGATGTACTCATTGGATTTAAAATAAAAAACCTCACTGAAATTTCAGTAAGGCTGTTCTGTTGCTATTCAATATTTTAAGTTAAGACATCATCATTTTCCTCTTCATGATCATCTGCATTATCACTGAGACTCCAATAATTATTTTCTTCATCTTCAGATCCTATTTCTTCCATTTCATCATCGTCTTCTACTCCGGGAATATCTAATCCTTTATCAATCTTATCATCATCTTCTTCACTGAGGATAGGATTTCCGTCCCCATCCAGCGGAATATGCTTTTGTTTATTGAATATATCTTCATCCGGACTGTAATCCATCTGTTCCAATCTTCTGTCTTGTTCGGTGTTATTATTTTCGGGTGTCATGGTATTGAGTATTTAAGGTTTATAAAAACAGAACAAAAATAATTCCAAGTTGTAGATTTTCTATGAATATACTTCAGGATTTGCACAGTACGGCATTTTTCCTCCTTTTGAAAGAGCAATGATGTTTTCTGCAGCCAGCCTTGCCATTCCGTTTCGGGCTTCAATAGTGGCCGAGCCTATATGAGGCAGCACACAAACTGTTGAAAGTTCCAGAAGAGGATCATCCTGAGACATGGGTTCAGGATTTGTTACATCCAGTCCTGCTCCCCAGATCTGGCCGGAAACAATCGCCTGGTAAAGATCTTCCTGATTGTGAAAACCTCCCCTCGCTGTGTTGATAAAAATAGCACCAGATCTCATCTTCTCAAAAACCGAATGATTAAAAAGGTCTTTCTGTTCAGGGCTAAAACTGGCATGAATACTCAGTACATCTGAATTCATGATCAATTCATCAAAAGAAACATAGTCCGCATTCAGTTCTTTTTCTGCTTCTTCATTCCGGTGGCGGTTATAATAGATAATCTTCATATCAAAGGCTCTCTGTGATTTTTTTGCCATTTCAAAGCCTATTCTTCCCAGACCGAAGATTCCCAATGTCTTTCCGTAGAGTTCCTGCCCCAAAGCATCCATCGGATCAAATGCTCCCCAATTTCCCTCTTTTACTTTCTGAAAATTATATCCTGCTCTTCTGGCCACAGACTGCATCAGCAGGAATGCTGTATCTGACGTGGCTCTGCTTAAAACATCAGGAGTATTTCCAACGGGAATTTTTCTGCGGTCAGCTTCCTGAATATCTACATGATCAAAACCTACCGAGTAAAGTACAATCGCTTTAATATTCGGACATTCTTGAAAAAATGTTTTATCATATCTGAATGTATTTCCTACGTTTAAAACGGCATCTGCATTTCTGCAGTGCCACAGCCATTCTTCATAAGAAAGATCTTCTTTTTCAGGAAATATAATATCTATTCCTTCTCTTTCCAACATGGTGATCCCGATCTCAGGAATTCTTTTATTGATAAAAACTTTCATATTGTCTTTGATTAATGAGCTCCATAAAAAAACCTTACTCCCATAAAAAGTAAGGTTATAACTTTAATATTAAATTAGGTTTAGTTTCGAGTCCAATTTTCATTCCGAAATGAACTTTACACCTTAGAATTGTTGCTAATGATTAGTGTTTCCAAGCATTGGCACAAATTTATAGGCTCCGAATTCTTCTTTTTCAAACTGGGTTGGGCCTACTTTTGTAAATCTGTATAAAACCTGCTCATCTGTAGGACCTAATGGAATCACCATTTTCCCTCCTACTTTTAGCTGTTTCAGTAATTCTGTAGGGAGAACTGATGCTCCACAGGTTACGATGATCTTATCAAAAGGAGCAAAGGTGGGAAGTCCTGCAAATCCATCCCCAAAGCTCTGAAATTTAGGATACAAATGCATTTCTCTAAGTTTCTTCTTTGAAAAATCAAAAAGGTCTTTCTGTCTTTCTACGGTATATACCAACCCTTTCATGGCCAGCAGAACAGCCGTCTGATACCCACAGCCTGTTCCTATTTCCAGAATTTTTTCTCCGGGTTGTACCTGCAGGAGCTCAGACTGCTCCGCTACCGTTGAAGGATGCGAAATGGTCTGTTGGGCAAGAATAGGAAATGCCCGGTCTTCATAGGCAAAATCTTCAAAAATACTTTCAATAAAAAGGTGTCTCGGGACTTCATTCATTGCCGAAAGTACATTTTCATCTGAAATTCCGATCCTTTGTCGGAGATAGTCCACAAGGATCTTTCTTTTTCCTTTATGTACAAACGAATCGTGCGTCATGGGTGGGTATGGATATTAAGGTTTGGGTAATCGTTCCTGCAAAAGTAAAAAAACTATCCATATTGATCAACCTAAAAGCTGCAGAGTATTTCTTAATACCTAAAATTATTATCTTTACAGAAATTAAAAAAGCTATGTTAAAAGCAGGTTTGGTAGGTGCCGGACATCTTGGAAAGATCCATTTAAGACTTCTGAATCAGTCTGATAAGTATGAACTGGTAGGTTTTCATGATAAAGATGTTGAAAACGGAAAGAAAATAGAAGCTGAATTCGGATATAAATATTTTGAAAATTTTGATGAACTTCTGGAGCAGATTGATATGCTGGATATTGTAACTCCAACGGTTTATCACTATGATTATGCATTAAAAGCCATTGAAAAAAAGCTTCATTTTTTCATTGAAAAACCGGTTACCCAAACGCTTGAGCAGGCAGAAGAAATCTTACGTCTGTGTCAGGAAAACGGTATTAAAGCTCAGGTAGGCCATGTGGAACGATACAATCCCGCTTTTATCGCTACTAAAGAATACATCCAAAATCCTATGTTTATTGAAATTCACAGACTTGCTGAATTCAATCCACGCGGGACGGATGTTTCTGTTGTACTGGACCTTATGATTCACGATCTGGATATTTTATTGAGCATGGTAAAATCCAAAGTAAAAAATATTCATGCAAGCGGTGTGTGTGTTGTAAGCAAAACCCCGGATATCGCCAATGCCAGAATTGAGTTTGAAAACGGTTGTGTAGCCAACCTTACGACTTCCAGAATATCTATGAAGGCCATGAGAAAAAGTCGTTTCTTCCAGAAAGATGCGTATATTTCCGTTGATTTCTTAGAGAAAAAAGCTGAAGTAATCCGAATGAAAGATGCTCCGGAAAATCCGACTCCTTTCGATATGATCATTGAAAATGCTGATGGAGAAAAGAATCAGATTTTATTTGAATATCCTAATATTCAGGCAAACAATGCTATTCTGGATGAACTGAACTCTCTTGCATACGCCATTACTGATGGTAAAAACGTAGAAGTTTCTCTGGAAGACGGAACTGAAGCATTAAAAGTAGCTCTTGAAATTGTAAAATTGATTTCCTAATCAGGACGAAACTGATATAACCTTCTTTCAGAAAAAAAAAAATAGATTTTATCAGATAAAATATTAAGCTTATTTTTAAAGCTAAGAAAATGAAAAACTTACTCATTATAACAGGACTTTTCTGCTTTACTTTTTTTTCTGCACAAAAAAGCCCGGCTTACATAGAAATAGGCTATTCCAGCATCTGCTGCGGAACACCTTCCACAGAACCGGTACTGAATTATCTGAAGCAGTTTGAAAAGAAAAACCAGTCTAAAGCTTTTGAAATCCTTATTCAGAGCGGCCTTGGAAGAGAAGGAGAATTCAATTTATACATTAGTATCAGCGGGCTTGGGAAAAAGCAGAAAGATATTTTTATGAGAGGTCTTTCTTCTGTTATATCTTCACAAAATCAGAAAAGAAACCAGAATAGAGACGGAAACGTCAATTTTAATAAGGCGGTAACCGTTTATCAGGACGATCTTATGAACAGAAAAAATTTAACTATCTATAAAAAATAAAAGAAAAATGATCAAAAACATCGTAGTTATCGGGGCAGGAACCATGGGGAATGGTATTGCGCATACTTTTGCACAAAGCGGATTCAAAGTAAATCTGGTAGATGTTTCTCAGGATGCGCTGGACAGAGGCCTGAAAACCATTACGACCAATCTTGACAGAATTATAGCTAAAGGGAACCTTACAGAAGAGCAAAAAGCTGAGACGTTAGGAAACATCAGCACTTTTACTGAACTTAAAAATGCTGTGGGAGCTGCTGACCTTATCGTGGAAGCTGCTACTGAAAATCAGGATCTGAAACTAAAAATTTTCGGACAGATGGACGAATTTGCTCCTGAAAACTGTATTCTGGCTACCAATACTTCATCTATTTCTATTACTAAGATTGCAGCAGCTACAAAAAGAGCTGACAAAGTAATCGGGATGCACTTTATGAACCCGGTGCCTATTATGAAGCTTGTAGAGATCATCAAAGGATATTCTACTTCTAAAGAGACTTTTGATTCTATTTATGAAATGAGCAAAACTTTGGGCAAAGTTCCTGTAGAGGTAAATGATTATCCTGGTTTTGTTGCCAACAGAATCCTGATGCCAATGATCAACGAATCTATCGAAACTCTTTACAACGGAGTGGCAGGTGTAGAAGAAATTGATACGGTGATGAAGCTTGGAATGGCACATCCGATGGGACCTCTTCAACTGGCAGATTTTATCGGACTTGACGTATGCCTTGCTATTCTTAATGTTATGTATGAAGGCTTTAAAAATCCTAAATATGCTCCCAATCCGCTTCTTGTCAACATGGTAATGGCTGGAAAACTTGGGGTAAAATCCGGAGAAGGGTTCTATGATTATTCTGAAAGCAAAAAAGCTGAAAAAGTTTCAAAAATGTTTTTGAAATAAATTCTTCAGGGATTATTTTTTAGCTTAATGAGAATAAAAGAAAAAAATATCCAGATAGCAATGGTCATCATTACGGTAATGATGACCATTTTACGTTTTCTGCTGAATGAAAAAGGAAGGGTAAACCCGGACTCTATCCGCTTTATGAGGTTTGCTCATGTTTTCCCGGTTATTGATAACACCACTACTCCTTTGGGCTATCCGGCAGCCATCAAATTGTTTACTTTTATGGGATTTGATGAGTTCTGGGGAAGCAAAGCGCTGGGTATAACAGCCTTGTTATTTATTGTCTGCTTCTGCTGGGCAAAAGACTTCTATAAAAGAGAAGCCATTATGATGAGTGCTCTGTTCAGTTTTGTTTCGCTTTATGCGTATACCATGAGTGAACCATTCATTCTTCCGTTTGTTTTCCTGTTTCTTTATACCGCCTCACAGATCATTACCGGAAAGCTTGAAAAAGGAAAAGCTGTTTTTTATCTCTCTCTTTCATTAATTGCTCTTTACAACATCCGATACAGTGCCCTGTTTTTTATAGCCGGAACCGGTCTTTTCGGACTATTGTCCCTGAAAAAGAAATATAGCCCGGCATTTATATTATCAGGATTCATCGGTTTAGCATTTGTAATAGCTTACAAATTCCTGTTTATCGATTATTTTAATCAGAATTATGTTAAAACCTTTCTGGAAGTAGGACTCTATCCTACTTCTAAATTACTAAGAGAACTTTTCCAGGGGATTGCTACTTCCTTTAACCCTTTTATTCATATTGCTGATCCGGGTGGAGGCAAAATCAATTATGCTATTTATGGTATCGGAGGTTTAAATATCGTTTTACTGATCTATCTTTTAATAAATAAAAAGTTGTCAGAAACAGAACAGTTCTTTTTAACCATCAGTGTTACGGGAGTTGTATGCTCTTACTTTATCCAGTATTTTTATTCTGTGAATGCAATGGATTACAGAATCATAGGACCATTTCTTGTTCCGCTGTGGCTGGTCTATTTCAACAGGCTATTTGCAATTTTCGGGATGAGAACCTATCTCATCAGCATACTGAGTATCATGACCGGAATGACTTTTACCTGGCTGTCCAAAGGAAATTATCTGGAAAACAGAAAAGCAGTTTCAGAATTTCTGGAAAATGAAAAACTGGATAAGGTTCCTTTACAGTTCTATGTTACGAAAAATGAAGAAGACATGAATAAAATGAAAACAGCAGAACTTGTCAGTACGGTAAATTCCAATGTCACACTCACTTATAAACCTCAGGATACGGTTCGTAAAACTACCTTGACATGGTATAAAGTTTTACAAAAAATTAAAATCGACAAGAATAAATATCAATAATTTTATTATCTTTGATTAAAGTTAAAACATTAAAAAAATGAAATTACCAAAGTTTTTATTAGCAGATAATTCGGAATTTCCTGAAGATCTATTCGTAGTACACACAGAATATCCAAGATTTATCTTAAACGTTGAGGAAGAAGAGGTTGAGTGGTTAGATGATCTTGAAGGTGATGATGAAGAAACAATGGCGGATGAAGCTACTAAAGTGGTAGAAGCGGCATTTAAATGGTGCGATGAAGAGTTGGCTAAGTACGACGAAGAAGAGGAAGATTAATAACAATCTAAACATAAAAAAGGAACTCAAATTGAGTTCCTTTTATTTTTTATTCTGTTTTGTTGAACTTCAACAATAAAAGATTGTCTTTGTAAAGCTCTAAGGTATTCCCGGAAATCACATATTTATTGGCTTTCCCTACCATATCCATAAAATTCTGTTCCACACTCATGCTGTTGCACATCATTTTGGTAGATCCTAACTGCCCTGCAGAGAAAGTACCTGTAGAAGATTCTATTTTAGCCGTTCCGAAATAATTATTGCATCCTGCATTACCATTGATCTTTTCTCCTTCAAAATTCAGGGTAGGAATTTTTCCTTTTACGTTATCTGCAAGGGTCCATTTTGTATTTTCTAATGAAGGTTGCGCTTTTCCTACTTTTGAAGCAGAAGCACTTGTTGCTGCACCACACGACGCCAAAACTGCTGCCGCACATATACTTAAAAAAAGATTTTTCATTTTTTTCTTTTAGAATTAATCAAATTTACGGATTTTATATTATCTAAACGGTTTGCGAGAAATTTTATTACTTTTTTAAGAGGTTTATTTTACTATTTCTTCCAATGATTTTATTAAAAATTTATTCTGATCTGCCACGGATGCACGAATGAATTTTGGATAGTTTTTTATTCGCTCGCTGATTTTGCAGATGGCGCAGATTTTTGGGAATTGCTTTTATTGGGTTTGCGCAAAAACGCTATTTTTTTTGCCAACTTCCTGGGTACATAAGGCGCAAAGATTTTATCTGCGATAAAATATGACACTGGGAAACTTGCTGAAAATCTCTGATTTTCTTGCGCCCTAAAAACATCTGCATAGTCAAAAAACCTTGCGACATTGCGTTTTCCAACTAAAAAAATGCAGTTTGGATTTTATAATAAGAATTTTATATAACAAAAAAAACGGACTAAAAAGTCCGTTTTATAAGTATATTATTCTATTGAATTAAGATCTTAATTCTGCATTGTATTCTTTCTGGAATGCTTTGATTAAAGAATCCATTACTTCTGAAATTTCTTTTTCTTCCAGTGTTTTTTCTTCATTCAGAAGCTCAAAGCTCATCGCATAAGATTTCTTTCCTTCCGGAAGATTTTTCCCTTCATATACATCAAATAAGTTGATGTTTTTAATGAATGGGGATTTATTTTTCTTTGCAGTCTGGTAAAGATCCTGATAGTTTACATTCTTATCAATCAATAATGCAAGGTCTCTTCTGATCTTGTTGAATTTAGGAATATCCTTAAATTTCAGGGTATTCTTAGAGCGTAATTCCTGAGCCAGTTCCAGTTCTATTTCAGCATAGAAGCATTCCTGGTCAACATCAGCATCTTTCAGCAATGTAGGAGCTACTTTACCAATTCTTACCAACGTTTTTCCGTTCACTTCATAAGCTAAGGCGTCAGAGAATCTTTCATCAGATAAAGCCGTTTCTTTATAATCAACCATTAGTTTTTCCAATAAAACTTTAACGTAAGCTTTAAGGTTATAGAAACTTACCGCAGATTTTGGCAGCAGCCAGTTTTCTGCAGCATCTCTTCCGGAAACAAGAATGGCCAGCTGTTTTCTTTCTTCATATTTATCTCTCTTGTGGTAAATTTTACCCAGTTCAAAGAACTTAATGTCCTGATTTTTTCTGTTGATATTGTAAACAGCATTCTGAAGAAGCCCTTCCAATAAAGATTTTCTCATAAATGCAAGATCACCGCTCAATGGGTTTAACAGCTTCACGGCATCTGTTTCATCTTTCACAGAGGTCAGAGAATTGTTCATCACTTCATTGAAACCTAATCCCTGTAATGTTCTTGCCCAGCTGTTTTCCAGTTCATCCTGGTCATTTGCATTTAATTTTACAGGAGTAAAGGAGATCTTTTGTGGAGCATCAATTTTGTTGTATCCGTAAATTCTAAGAATCTCTTCAATAACGTCGATTTCTCTTGTTACATCTGCTCTATAAGCCGGTACAGAGATTTCAAGACCGTTCTGAATTTCGTTCAGTACCTGAATCTCAAGGGCTTTTAAAATTTCTTTTACTTTCTCTCTGTGAATTTTTGTTCCTAAAATCTGTTCAATCTTAGAGAATCTGATGATCACATAGCTGTCTTCAATTTTCTTTGGATATTCTTCTAACAGTTCTCCTACAAATTTTCCTCCTGCAATTTCCTGGATCATTTTAATGGCATGGGTAATTGCTGTTCTGGTAATATTAGGATCAACTCCTCTTTCAAACCTGAAAGAAGCATCTGTATTCAGTCCGTGGAATTTTGCTCCTTTTCTTACCGCTACCGGATTGAAATAAGCACTTTCCAGGAATATGGTTTTTGTAGCATCAGAAACCCCGGATTCTGCCCCGCCGAACACTCCTGCAATACACATCGGGTTATCTTTACCGTCTTTGATCATGATCTCGGAACCGTTCAAGGTTCTTTCTGTTCCGTCAAGAGTTTTGAATTTTGTTCCTTCTTTTACCACCCCTACTTTTACTTTTTTATCTGCAATCTTATCTGCATCAAAAGCATGAAGCGGCTGTCCATAGCCGTGAAGGATATAGTTGGTGATGTCTACAATATTGTTAATCGGGCTTAATCCGATAGCTTTCAGTCTGTCTTTTAACCAAGCCGGAGAATCTGCTACTTTTACCTCTTCAATAACGGCTCCGATATATCTTGGGCAAAGCGCAGTATCTTCTACCTCCAGAGTAAATTCGTGGGTACCTTCACCGTTTAAAACGACAGAGGAAACTTTCTCAAACGTTGACTTCTGCTGATTAGTGGAAAGAAAAGCGTACAGGTCTCTTGCCACACCGTAATGTGACATGGCATCTGTCCTGTTAGGTGTCAGACCGATTTCAAAAACTTCATCATTGGTCAGTTCAAAATAATCGGCAAAGTTTTTTCCTACTTCATATTTGGTTTCGTCTAAAACCATGATTCCACCGTGATCTTCACTTAATCCAAGCTCATCTTCTGCACAGATCATTCCCTGAGAAACCTCTCCTCTGATCTTTGCTTCCTTGATTTCGAAAAAGTTCCCGGTTTTATCATAAATTTTAGTTCCTACCACCGCTACAGGCACGGTCTGTCCGGCTTCCACATTAGGAGCACCGCACACGATGTTTAAAACTTTTCCGTTTCCTACATCCACCGTAGTTTTTTTCAGTTTGTCTGCATTCGGATGTTTCTCGCAGGTCAATACTTTTCCTACAACAATTCCTTCCAGACTGCCTTTTACACTTTCAAATTTTTCTATCCCTTCAACTTCAAGACCTATATCTGTAAGGAATTCTCCAATCCTTTCCGTTTTCAGTTCCGTTTTGACATAGTCTTTCAGCCAGTTGTTTGATATTTTCATTTGTTTATCGATCTACTAATTTTACCCGTCAAATGAAACCTTAGATTTCATTTGCTCTATTTTGAACTTTTATTTGAAGATTCACGTAAATATTTACGTGAGTTTTCGCGCTACAAATGTCGTGTTTTTTTAAGAAACAGCGAAATTTAGAAGCGACTTTAATAGGATAAATTCCTTTGATTTGTTTTAATACCTGTCTGGCAGAACAATCTTCTTCCATCGCATCAAAACGCTTTTTCTTTGTGCCTGGCCCAGTCGAAAACTCAGTATCCTCTGAAATATTTCTTTTTCTCCATAAGATACTCCGTCTTACTTCCATTACCTGTTCTAAAAAGTGTTTTTATCGTCTTCATCAGCTTTTATTCTGCAAGATTGGGAATATAACATACAAAATGCAGGTGGGGTCCGTTACACCAGCCTGTATTCCCGCTTAATGCTATCACATCACCCTTTTTTACCTGATCACCGAGATTCACTTTAACTCCATTCTCCTTCAAATGATAATATTGGGCAAAGGTTCCGTCTGAGTTATCGTAACATAATTTCCCTGATCTATGCAGCTTATTGTAGGGCATCCTGTATTATTGTGCTGAATAAAATCAGTTACGATTCCTTCTCTGGCAGCCGTAATTTCTGTGCCTTCCGGCATTTTAAAATCAAGGGAGTTTTCATTACGGTGCGAAAAAGCTCCATTATATCCCTGATGTACTGTGAAAGAATTACCTTTTTTAAACGGCAGATCGTACTTATAGTCCGAATCATAGGTATTCTGATTAACATTGCCGGTGTACATCGTATAGCCCGGCATTTTTTTTGCGCCCCACTTTTTTGTCTTATCCTTTACAACAAAATAGGCAATCCGGTTTTTGAATGACTGTGCTGGTATAACCTGTACTGCTTTAAAAACTTCGGGAGCTGTTGCATTTTCCAGTTCCGGTGTTCCGGAAAACACAAAAGACATGGGATAAACCTCCCGGTTGTCTGCATAATAAGCTACCGTATCTTCCTTGCGTTCCTGATATACCTTGATATTTTTCTGTGAAAACATCTGGATAAACTGTAATCCTGCAATCAGGATCAATATTTTCTTCATGGTTTGTTTTATCAAAAAAAGAGACTGAAAATTCAGCCTCTTTTGAGTTTTTATGTATTTAAAATATTACAATCCGATCACCGGCATTGATAACATTAGAATATTTTCGCTTTCTTCAAGACCGTCAAGAGGCTCAATGATTCCCGGTCTGTTAGGCTGGGACATTTTCATGGTAATATCATCGGAACCTAAAATGGTAAGCATTTCTGTTAAGAACTTAGAACTGAACCCGATATTGATATCTTCTCCGTTGTAGTCGCAAGGAATCTGCATATCTGCTTTGTTGGCATATTCTGTATCTTCTGCATGAAGGTGAAGAATATTGGCAGAGAGCTTAAATCTAACCTGATTGGTTGACTTGTTGGACATGATTGATGCTCTTTTGATTGCTCCTAATAAAAGATTTCTGTTGATCGTCAGTATATTCGGATTTTCTTTAGGGATTACCGCAGTATAGTTAGGATATTTCCCGTCAATCAGTCTGCAGATCCAAATATGTTTGCCAAAAGTAAACTTGGCCATATTCTCATTGAAATCGATGGTAACGTCTTCATTAGAGCTTGCCAGAATATTTTTGAAAATGTTGAGTGGTTTTTTCGGCATGATGAATTCCATTGGTTCAGGGTTCATCAGGTCAGATCTCTTGTATACTACCAGTCTGTGAGAGTCTGTAGATACAAAGTTGGTTTCATTTTCACCAAACTGGAAAAGTACCCCGGTCATTACGGGACGAAGAGAATCGTTACTTGTTGCAAAAAGGGTATTGGTTAATGCTTCAGATAAAACACCTGCAGGCATGGTTACGCTTTGTGATGCATCAAATTCCGGCAGTTCAGGATAATCGTCTGCATTATCCAGTGCTACAGCGAAATTATCTTTTTCATCCAGGATCTCAAGCTGGCTTCCTGTACCTTCTGCATTGTCTTTTACAGCAAGCGTTAAAGGCTGCTCGCCATAGGTTTTGATAAAATCCTGGAAAATCTTAGCAGGAACGGCAAATTTCCCTGAATCATCAGACTTTACTTCTAAGGACGTTACAAGAGTTGTCTCGCCATCAGATGCTGTAATGGTAACATTATTTCCGTCTAATTCAAAAAGATAGTTTTCTAAAATCGGTCTCGACTGAGAACTTGATATTACGCCACTTACAGTTTGCAGAGCCTTCTGCAGTTCACCACTTGAAATAATAAATTTCATAGATTTAAAAATAATTTTTACAAATATAATAAATAGAAAATAGATTAAAAAAAATAATCCTGAGAGTTATTAACAACCATCAAAAGAATTTCCCAACTATTTCTATCTCAATTTTTTGATAAGGAAGACAATCCTCCGATGATAAATTTATGAATTATTTTTGATCAAATAATTATATTTGTCAAGAATATTTTCCCGATGCGAAAACCACCCGTCCATAAAAGTTTTTTTAACGCTTTCCGCGGTATTTTTTTAATGGTAAAAACGGAAAGGAATTTCCAAATTGAGCTTGTGGCTTTCTTCATCAATATTTTTCTGATCTTTTACTTACAGCTTTCTGCTACAGATGCCATTCTTATTCTTCTGGTCTGTTTTGTGGTTCTGAGCGCTGAAATCTTTAATACAGCCGTAGAAAAGCTTTGTGATATGGTTCAGCCTGATTTTGATAAAAGAATTGGTTTTATTAAAGATATTGCAGCAGGCGCGGTTCTTCTGACGAGTATTCTGGCAGTTGTTGCAGGAGTTATTATTTACAGAAAATATCTATTTCAATAAAAAAGTATTTCAAAACAGGGATATCTCCATTTGTACCTGCTCTTTCTGCAGGGTTCTGTATTATAAATATTTTTCGATGATTGGGATTGCTATTTCCGCCATAATTCCGTAGCCTTTTTCATTGGGATGAACACCGTCTGCCGACAGCAGAAATTCCTTATCTTCAAAAAAAGCAGTGTAAAAATCGATATAACCAAGCCCATGGTCTGACGCAATATCTCTGAGAATCCGATTGTACACAATAACTTCTTTATTGGTTCTCAATTTTCCTGAGTTTACTACTACTCCATCTATTTTCTGAGCAAAAGGAAGAATACTTACCAGGTAAATATCGGAAGAAAATTTTTTAGCTTCCTTAGCTGCAGCGATCATATTATTTTTGAATTTTTCATGTCCTACTACCTGCTTATTGTCTTTTATGGCCAGATCATTGGCTCCGTATCCCAGAAAAACAATATTTCCGTCTGCTGAGTTTCTTGCACTTAATTCATGGGGCATTCTTTTCAGCAGCCCTTCAGTTGTTTCACCGCCAATTCCAAGATTGAATAAGATGAGTTCATCACCATTTCCTTCATGGAACTGCTGGAGTGCGTATCTTTTCAGAATATCAACCCATCCGCCAAAAACACCGTCATATTCTCCGTAAGTAATGCTGTCTCCGAAGAACAGCCCGTATACTATTTTTTTCACTTATTCAGTTTCTTTTTTATATTTATTAAAAACAGTGTTATACACGAGGTATGCTGCTAAAAACAGCTGATACCATTCAAAATCCAGTTTAAATCTTGTCATTCCGGCCTGTCCTATCATATAAGGTACCGTAAAGTTACCAAACAACAATATTGAAAAAAGAAATAATTCCCACTTTTTGTGCCTGTATAACTGGATCAAGCTTATCAAAACAGTAAAATTCAAAATGATAACATAAACTTTCCTTCCCATGACTGCGGGTGAGGAATCATAGAAATATCTTGATGGTACATACCATAACATAAGTGCATTGGCAGCGGCTTTTTTCAGTGAGACATAAGGGTTGTTTTTTTCAATACTCCTGACTTCTTTTTCATATATTTTCTCCATGGTGAACTCATCGGTATGCATTCTTTTTTTTCTTATTTCGGAGCTTTTCTGAAGAGATATTTTTTGTAATGACTCAAAAACCTGTACTTCATGAAAATATCCGAAATGTATATTCTGCCAAACGGGGCTCTTGGATAGAATAATCTTATTAAAAGTTACGTAATTCCGGGCTACCCACGGGGTATATAAACAGCCTATAATTCCCAGCACTGCCACCATTTCTTTCAGCTTAATTTTTTTAAATAAAAGAAGGCACAGTAAAAGAATCATGGAAAGCGGAACTGCAACCACCTGGCTTAAAAATAACACTGCCGAACTGATTCCCAGCATGATGACGTGTCCCCAGGAATATTTTCCATTCCATATGACTAAAAAAAAGTATAGAAAGATCAGAAAAATAAAAATGAAAACATTCGTAATTTCCAAAGTATTGGAATAGAGAAAGTAGGCAGGTGATCCTATAAATAAATATCCGGTAAGAATTCCTATTTTATCTTTATTGAATATTTTTGAAATGAGAATAAAAAGCAGGGGGATTAGAAAAAAGATAAAATGCTGCGATAGAATAACAGCTGTTTTTGCATGGTCCCCAAAAATATAAATGAATAGAGATAAAAAAAGTGGATATACCGGCAGCTTATACGCGGTAGGCCCCACACTCATAAATTCGGAATACACTCCATATTTAACCAAATTATTAGCAATATCCCAATCTTCAAAGGTAAGTCCCTCAAAATTTTTTTTGTGAGAATAAAAAATCTTCAGAAAAAGAACTGCCAAGTTAAACATCATAAAAACTTTACATTTCAACAAAAGATTCATTAGTCTTGTCATGATTAATTCAATAGTATTGTGGGCTGCAAAATTAATTATTTAGGCTTATACTTAGGGCATAAAGAGAAAGTACTTTTATTAGTCTTCCGATAAAACCAACGTAATATTTTTATGGGATTGTATGATTTCAACCAGAATTTCAAACAGTGTTTGTCCTCTTCCGGCCAGAAGCTCGTTTAGTTTCTGTTGAATCAATTCGGTGTTAAAAGGTTTGCCCTGTCTGATCTTATTTTCATAAAATTCCTGTGTAGCCATTAGGCCAAGGTCTTCTTTTGATTTTCCAGACAGCTTCCATATCATTTCTATTTCCTCATTATTTTCAAATACCCCGAAACCGCCATATAAAATATCATTAAAGCCATCAAGCGTTCCCACTTTCCAGTCCGCATCTTTCATCAGCACGTTGGAAATTTCATCATAGAAACCTGCTAGAGACGAAAAATGACCGCCATGGATGACGATCATTTTTCTTGTATTGTTATTTGAAGTATTCAACACCGTTTTTGAATATATTGTGATAATTCGCGGTAGGAATATTTTTCATGAGGCCTTCTGCAAAACGTTCAGGATGTCCCATTCTTCCGTAAATCTTTCCACATGGACTGGTAATTCCTTCAATTCCGAACAGTGAGTTGTTTGGGTTGAACGGCATTCCGTGGGCAATGTTTCCGTCTAAATCGATATACTGTGTTGCAATCTGTCCGTTTTCATAAAGCTTTTTGATTTCTTCTTCTGAAGCCATGAAACGTCCTTCACCGTGGGAAATCGGAATGGTAAACTCCTGGCCTTTCATTCCTTTTAACCATGGGCTTTCATCATTCACCACTCTTACCGTCACCATCTGGGAAATATGTCTTCTGATGGCGTTATGAGCCAATGTTGGAGAGTTTTCATCCAGATCTTTAATTCTTCCGTAAGGCAGCAGCCCTGATTTCACCAACGCCTGGAATCCGTTACAAATCCCGATGATCATTCCGTCTCTGTCTAACAGCTCGTGAACGGCATTTTTCATCTTTTCGTTTTTCAGAACATTCACGATGAATTTTGCGGAACCATCCGGCTCATCCCCTGCTGAGAATCCTCCTGAGAATGCTAAAATCTGAGAGGTTCTGATCTCTTCTACCCATGCATCGATGCTTTCATCCAATAATTGGTGACTGATGTTGATCAAAGGCAGACTGCTTACTACAGCTCCTTCTTTCTGGAATGCATTCAGTGTGTCATACTCACAGTTGGTTCCCGGGAATACCGGAGCGAATACTTTAGGCTGCGCAATTCCGTGTTTCTTGATGATGATATTTCTTGGATGGATGGAGTTTGATTTTTCATCAATCTCCACCGTAATTTTTTCTTTTTCTACCGTTGGGAAAAGGTTTTCAAATGTACCGGTGTAAGCTGATTCAAGATTTGAAATTTGAAATTTGAAATTATTGATGGTTACCACTTCATCCGTAACTACTTTTCCAATCATCTGAAGATTTACAGAGCTTAGTTCTTCTTTAGCTTCGATAATTAAGCTACCGATATTTTTAGCTAATAAGGTATTTTCATCTGCATTGATTTCAGCGCCTAATCTGTTTCCGAAGCTCATTTTTGCCAATGCTACAGCAATACCTCCTTCTTTTACCGTTT
This sequence comes from Chryseobacterium sp. 2987, assembly GCF_031456375.1. Lineage (NCBI taxonomy): Bacteria > Pseudomonadati > Bacteroidota > Flavobacteriia > Flavobacteriales > Weeksellaceae > Chryseobacterium > Chryseobacterium sp. 2987. Next base: position 998,043 of record NZ_JAVDUN010000001.1, on the reverse strand, counting down.
TTACAGAAACAATTTTTCCTGATTTGATATTTTCAAAGATGAATTCATAAACATCTTTTAAAGCATTATAGTCTGGAAGACCGCTTTCCTGAGCGATGTGATTGAAGAAATAAATCTTGTTTCCTGCCGCTTTAAATTCCGGAGAAATAATATTTTGTTTTTCTCCATTGGCACATGCGAAAGAAATCAATGTTGGTGGTACGTTCAGATCCTGGTAAGTTCCACTCATGGAATCTTTACCTCCGATAGCCGCTAAACCAAGGTTGATCTGAGCATCATAAGCTCCTAAAAGAGAGGCTAAAGGTTTGCCCCATTTTTCAGCGTTTTGTCCCAGTTTTTCAAAATATTCCTGGAAGCTAAGTCTGATGTTTTTATAATCACCTCCCATAGCCACGATCTTCGCAACACTTTCTACTACTGCATAAGATGCTCCCAGCAATGAGTTCTGTTTTGAAATTTCAGCATCAAAGCCCCAGCTTGCCAGAGAAACGGTTTTAATATCTTTTGCACCTAAAACAGGCAGTGTCTGAACACTTCCTTCCATTAAGGTCTGCTGATATTTTCCTCCTAAAGGCATTGCTACGGTAGTTCCTCCAACTGAAGAATCAAACATTTCCAGCAATCCTTTTTGAGAGGCTACATTTTTATCTTTTAAAATATCCAGGAAGTTTTCTTCCGTGAATGTTTTGATTTCTTCTTTTACTTCTTCAAGGTGAGTGATCTTTACTTCCTGAGATTTTGAACATCCGTTGGTATCCAGGAATGCTCTTGAAAGATCTACAATTTTATCGCCTTTCCAGAACATCTGCATTCTTCCTGAATCTGTTACTTTCGCTACTTCTACCGCTACGATATTTTCAGCTTCACAGAATTTAATGAACTTTTCTTTATCTTTCGGATCTACCACTACAGCCATTCTTTCCTGAGATTCGGAAATAGCCAGTTCGGTTCCGTTTAATCCTTCATATTTTAAAGGAAGCACATCAAGGTTTACTTCCAGAGAGTCTGCAATTTCACCGATGGCTACGGAAACTCCTCCGGCACCGAAGTCATTTGACTTTTTAATCAGTCTTGTCACCTCCGGATTTCTGAACAGTCTCTGGATTTTACGTTCTTCTACTGCATTTCCTTTCTGAACTTCGGAACTCATGGTATGAATAGAGGTTTCATCCTGTTCTTTTGAACTTCCGCTGGCACCGCCCACTCCGTCACGTCCTGTTGCTCCTCCTAAAATAATGATAGAATCGCCATTGGCTGGTTTTTCACGTCTTACCCAATCTATAGGAACCGCTCCGGTTACAAACCCTACTTCCATTCTTTTGGCTTTGTAGCCTTCATCATAGATCTCGGAAACCATGGTTGTTGCCAGACCGATCTGGTTACCATACGATGAATATCCGTTGGCAGCCTGTTTGGTAATGGTTTTTTGTGGTAATTTTCCCGGTAAAGTTTTATCTACTGATTCTAAAACATCAGCAGCTCCTGTCAGTCTCATCGCCTGGAATACAAAAGATCTTCCAGATAAAGGATCTCTGATCGCTCCTCCTAAACAGGTTGAAGCTCCTCCAAACGGCTCAATTTCTGTAGGGTGATTGTGGGTTTCATTTTTGAATAATAAATACCAAGGTTCTTTTTTACCGTCGTATTCTGCTTCAATCTGGATGGTACAGGCGTTGATCTCATCGGAAATCACAAGATTATCCAGGTTACCTGTTTTATGGAAATATTTACCGCATACGGTGGCCAGATCCATTAATGAGATTGGCTTCAGTTCTCGGCCTAAGAATTTTCTTTTTTCGATATAGTCATTGAAAATGGTTTCCAATGTATGTTTGAACTGCCCTTCAAACTGAATATCTGACAATTCTGTTTCGAAAGTAGTGTGACGGCAGTGATCACTCCAATACGTATCTAAAACTTTAAGCTCTGTTTCCGTAGGATTTCTCTGCTCTGTTTTGAAATATTCCTGAATGAATTTAAGGTCATCCAATCCCAGGGCAAAACCGTGGTTATTGTAGAAATTCTCAAGCTCAGCATCATTAAAATTGGTGAAATTTTCATGAACCAAAACTTTTGAAGGGGTTTCATCGGCAGGAATATCCAGTACGGACAGGTCTTTTTCCTGAGACTCTACTTTATTGATCAGCAGGTCTTTGATTTTAACAAGATCTGATTCAGAGATTCCTTCAAATTCAATCAGCTTACCGCTTCTTACTTTTGATTTTTCATTTTCCGTCAGCAATGCAATACACTGCTGGGCAGAATCTGCTCTCTGGTCATACTGTCCGGGTAAAAACTCCATTCCAAAGTGGATTTTTTCTGCCGGGTTTTCGGTGTGTAAAATATCCGTAACAGGGTCTACAAAAGTGTTATATACTACTTTTTCAAATTCTCCGTCATTCAAACCGAAAATATCGTACACATTGTATACTTTTACGCTTTGAACGGCAGGAACCACCGCTTTTACTTCATCAAAAATTTTTGGACTTTCCACATCGAAAATTCCTCTTTTTTCTACGAAAATTCTTTTGTTTTTAGACATTAGATGTCAGATTTTAATATTAGATTTATTTATTCTTTTTACTTTAAAGCACCAGTGTCAGATTTCTATCCGGAGTTCCGTCTGCATTGGAAGCTTTTTTAGGAGCATTCATCCAGACTACTTTGTTCAGTACAAATTTAAAGGAATATGTCTTACCTTTTTCAAATTTGGATATGGGAACTTCCAGTTCGAACCGGTTTTTATCTTTTTTCGTCATCCGGTATTCTTTATTTTCAGGATTCCAGTCATTGAAAGAACCTGCTACTGCAATGGTATTGAGCAACCCGGCATCTGCATTTTTGGGATGGGTATAGCTGAACACAACGTTATTTCCTTTTACAGAATATCCGTACACTTCTTTTTTTGCTGATGATGAAGTAAGGTCTTCCATGATTTCTGAAGCGCTGTCCAGAAGTACAAATCCGCCCCCGTCTACACTGACATTGACAATCATACAGATTCCTATATTCAATTCAGGGTATACCGTAAACCAGGTCTGAGTTCCAAAAGAGCCACCATGTTTAAATCCAACTTTTCCGAATTCACTGATGTAATAGTCATCCCAAAGATAGCCCTTCCAGGTTTCTTTACTATTCTCTATATTTTTATGGGTTCCCTGAACAACCTTGTCTTTTGAATACAGTTCATCTTTCAGAAACTTCATCAGATCTCCGAGAGTTGATTTTGTTCTTGCTCCTGTAGAACCCCATAAATTAGAGGCAAAATGAGGCATTAACTGATGATCTCCATTGTATCCATTGGCTAATATTTCATTTTTCCCCAGGGTAAACTTAGTATTCTTCATCCCTAATTTTGAAAAAATATTTTCATGGAAAAGCGTTTCTACCTCTTTACCATAGACATTTTCAAGGATATGTCCTGCCAGTTCAAGACTTAAGTTGCTGTATTGATATTTAAATCCGGGAACGGTATCCAGTTTTACCTGCTTCAGATCTTTTAAAAACTGGTCTTTGAAATAGCCCGCTTCACGTTCCATCATTAAGAAAGGGCTTTTACCCGTCCAGTTTTTACCTCTCAAATCATCTTCATCGGGCAGGCTTCTTGGTAAGGCTGTAGTATAAGAAAGAATATTTCTGACTTTTATAGGGGTTCCGTTATATTCTAAATTCCGGTAATCGTCTTTAAGATATTTCCTAATGTCATCATCAAGATTAATCTTCCCTTCCAATATTGCTTTAGACAGCATCTGACCTGTAAAAAGCTTAGTTACTGAAGCTATTTCAAAGTAGGTATTATCATTTGCCTGGTTTCCTTTTCCTTTATCGAGTTCACCAAAATGTCTGGTATAGACTTTTCCATCTTTTATGATTCCGATGGACACGGAATAGGCTCCTGATTTTTCAGCCAGTTTTTTTGCATTCGCTTCAATGATTGAATATACTGTCTTTTCACTCTGTGAATAGCTCTTTACAAAGGTCAGAATAAGTATAAACATCAGTACATTTCTCATCAGGCTGATTTTTTTCTTCTATTTAAAGTGTGAATATTAAGTTCTTATCCGGTGTATTGTCTGCATTGGAAGCTCTTTTAGGAGCATTCAGCCAGGCGGTCTTGTTCAGTACAAATTTAAAGGTATATGTCTTCCCTTTTTCAAATTTGGATACAGGAACTTCCAGTTCAAACCGGTTTTTATCTTTTTTTGTCATCTGGTAGTCCTTATTTTCAGGATTCCAGTCATTGAAGGAGCCTGCTAGTGCAACGGTATTGAGCAGTCCGGCATCTGCATTTTGAGGGTGGGTATAGCTGAATACAACGTTATTTCCTTTTACTGAATATCCGTACATTTCTTTTTTTGCTGAAGGGACTGCGAAATCTTCTATTATTTCGCCAGCAGCATTCTGAAGAATAGGGAAAGTTGTGGGTGTACTATTGTTGACGATTACACAAATTCCCATTTTAAGTTCGGGATAAATGGCAAACCAGGTTTGCGTGCCGAATGCTCCGCCATGTTTATTGCCAACCTTTCCGTATTCACTGATGTAGAAGTTATCCCAGAAGTAGCTGTGCCAGTTTTCCTTGCTGTTATCAATATTTCTCTGTGACTCCAGAATGACTTTGTCTTTTGAATACAACTCATCTTTCATGAATTTCATAAGATCTCCCATACTGGATATGGTTTTCATTCCTGAAGAACTCCACAGATTTGATTCAAAATGCGGCATCAGCTTTCCGTCGTAATACCCATTTGCTACAGGCACCGTTTTTTGAGCTCCGAATTTGGTATGCTGCATTCCCAGTCTGGAAAAAATATTTTCATTGAAAAGGGTCTCTATACTCTTTCCGTATGCGTTTTCCAAAATAACCCCTGTAAGTTCCAGGCTCAGATTGCTGTAGTTATATTCTACTCCCGGAAGTCCTTTGAGTTTTACATTTTTTAAATCTTTGAAAAACTGTTCCCTGGAATAAGAGGCAGAGAGATCTCTTAATAAAAACGGGGTATCACTCGTCAGATTTTTATAAAGAGCCTCATCATCGGGTAATGTACGCGGTAATGCGGAATTGTAAGCGATAAAGTTTCTGATTTTAATCGGGGTACCGTTGTATTCCAGATTGGGATAATCTCCTTTCAGGTATTTTCTGATATCATCATCAAGATTAATTTTTCCGTCAACCACTGCTTTTGCCAGTAATTGTCCGGTCATCACCTTGGTAACTGAAGCAATTTCGAAATAGGTATTATCATTGGCTTTATTGCCTTTTCCTTTGTCTATTTCACCGAAATGTTTGGTATAGATTTTCCCGTCTTTCAAAATTCCGACAGAAACGGAATACGCTCCGGATTTTTCTGCAATTTTTTTTGCATTGGCATCTATGATGGAATAAACAGCTTTATCATTCTGTGCATAGTTCTTTGTAAACGCTAAAGCCAGTACCAATACGAATATATTTTTCATTGACTCTCTTCTCTGTTATTTGATTTTATTTGGATTGTCCGGATGATCTTTCTGAAATTTTTCTGCGGCTTTGGTTTCTTTTTTCAGCCATTTTTCAAAAGGAAGTTTTTCATCATAATCTACGGCATACACTGTTTTCCCATCTTCAGATACTGTAAATTTAAAGCGGTAGTCCGATCCTGTATCTTCTTTTCTGTAATCATAGGTATTGACCTGATAGAACGGGAAGTTTTCTTTAGGTCTTTCTACAATTTCAAAGTATAGTTTTTTTTCATTTTCAGACAGTTTATTGTAAAGATTTACATAATAAATATCTGAAAGCTTTTTATTCTGTTGATTGAAAAACTGAAGAATATCCTTCTCTTTTTCATTATAACTGAAAGGATATGGGTAATATTCCCCATCAATTTCTACATCTTTTTCGGACTTCTGTGATACGGGCTGAACCACTTCTCCTTTGGCATTCATAATACCCCATGTTCCGCCAACGATAGATTTATGCTCGTCTTCTGTTTTCTCCCAGTCGCAGCCGTCACAGAAAGAGGCGTATCCATAGTTGAAGGGTGATACAAAATCATGTTCTGCGGCAATGATTGTTTTCCCGTTTCTGTCAGCAAACCCTATCTTCCCGTTTTTAACAAGCCTCCTTAGTCCTTCAGAAAAATAATCTGCTCCGTTATCGTAAAGGAAAGGTCTGTATAGGAAATTCCCTTTTCTGTCATAGACATATCCCCATTCGTTTTTCTGACGCTGTTCGCCTTTTTTTTCACCATCGAAATAGATTGTTTCTCCTTTTACAGGCTCTCCATCTTTAAGATCTGAGTACACTCTGAATTGTGCAGGAATAATTATTTTTCCAGCTTTATTCTTTACTCCCACCAGTGAATCTTTTGATTTAAAGTACTGTAAAGCTTCTTTTTCCTGGGAAAGAGTAATAATGGGTGCAAGCAAAATGGTTAATAGAATCTTTTTCATATGAATGGGGTCTGAAATAAAATATGCAGCCCAAAAGGCTGCATACTTCTTTATACTTTAAGATCAGCTTCCAGTCCTATCAAATCTTTATTCTGATCCAGGATCGGCTGGACTTCATTCTTGATGAATTCCTCCGTCTGAATTGGGGCAAACCCGATAAAGTTTTTAGGATCTAAAACTTCTTTTAATTTCGATTTATCTAATTTTAAAGAATCATCGTTTAAGATTCTTTCGATAAGGTCATTTTCTTTTCCTTCTACTTTCACCTGCTTGGATGCTTCCATAGAGTGAACTCTGATCACTTCGTGGATCTCCTGACGGTCACCTCCTGCTTTTACTTCTTCCATGATGATGTATTCTGTCGCCATGAAAGGAAGCTCCTCCATAATATGTTTGTTGATTCTGTTGGGATACACCACGATTCCGTTCATGATATTGTTCCAGATCAATAGAATGGCATCAACAGCAAGGAAGGCCTGAGGAATTGTCAGTCTCTTATTGGCTGAATCATCCAGCGTTCTTTCAAACCACTGTGTTGAAGCTACCATAGCAGAGCTTGTCGTTAATGACATCACATATTTTGCCAACGCTCCGATTCTTTCGCTTCTCATTGGGTTACGTTTGTAAGCCATTGCGGATGAACCGATCTGGTTTTTCTCGAATGGTTCCTCAATTTCTTTAAGGTTCTGAAGTAAACGTAAATCGTTGGTGAATTTATGAGCAGATTGTGCAATATTTCCTAATAATGCCACCACTTTCGCATCGATTTTTCTGTCGTAAGTCTGTCCGGAAACTCCGAAAACTTTCTCAAATCCAAATCTTTTTGAAAGTTCTTTATCTAAATGTTTTACTTTGGAATAATCACCGTTGAACAGTTCAAGGAAACTTGCCGCTGTTCCTGTAGTTCCTTTTACCCCTCTGAAACGAAGGGTTTCCAGGAAGAAATCAAGCTCTTCAATGTCAAGAACCAAACTCTGTAACCAAAGTGTAGCTCTTTTACCAACAGTCGTTAACTGGGCAGGCTGGAAGTGGGTGAATCCTAAAGTCGGAAGATCTTTGTACTGAATGGCAAAATCAGACAGATTCTTCATCACGTTAACCAGCTTTTTCTTTAAAATTAAAAGCCCATCACGGATCTGAATAAGGTCTGTATTGTCTCCTACAAAAGCTGAAGTAGCTCCCAGGTGGATAATTCCTTTTGCTGAAGGCGCCACATCTCCATACGTGTGAACGTGAGCCATTACATCATGACGGAATTTCTTTTCGTATTCTGCCGCTTTATCGTAATCGATGTTTTCAGCATTTGCTTTCAGTTCGGAAATCTGCTCATCTGTAATGTCAAGACCTAGGTCTTTTTCAATCTCAGCCAGAGCAATCCAAAGCTTTCTCCAGGTACGGAATTTGTTATTATGTGAGAAATTAAACAACATTTCTTCACTGGAATAGCGCTCTTCCAATGGATTTTTGTAGGAATTCATTCTTTTCTTTTACTTTTTAGATGTACAAAAATACGGTTTTTCGGTGAGAGATAAAAATCCTGTTTTTATGATTTTTCAACCTTGTTTTTTGTTGATTGATATGGATTTTATTAAAAAATTTCAGGACTGCATTTATATATTAAAACTAAAGATACCGCCCACTTCGGGGACAGTCTCTATTAGTTTATTACAATAATATAAAGCAATATACTTTAGATTATTTATTCAGGAATCAATCTTAGTCAATAAGTCCGCACGGCGATCCTACCGGAATACACTTTCTTACAAATGAGCACCAGAAGTACCCTGACAGACACATCGGGATACCTCCCTGAACTGTTTTCAATTCCTGTTTTGAAAGTTTTCTTAAGTTTTTCATAATAACATTTTTTTGATTTTTTCCTACTCTGTAAGCTTTTCGGATCCTGCTTTAATTTGGCAACACTAATATACTTATTTTCAGACAAATAATTTAAAGCGCAGAAGGATTTATGATCATTATTTTTGCAGAGTGATTATGTAGGTTTTGGCTAAAGCCGGATGAATGGTACTATTATTTAGGGGGATTAAAGTCCACCTCTATTGAATAAATTCTACAAATTAATATGACAGGGCTTTACTAAGAACTTGTTAGTATTTTTATGGTCTCGCAGATCTAGCAGATTGTGCAGATTCTATTGATTTACATGTGTTTTTGTTGGATTGCGCAAAGACGCTATTTTTTACTTTCTTTATGGGTATAAAGGCACAAAAATTTTATCGGAGATAAAATTTCATACTGTATTACTTGCCGAAAATTTTGGATTTTCTTGCGCCTTAAAAGCAGCATAATAGATCAAAAGCCTCGCACCATTGTGCCTCTCCAACATACGTTTAAGTTTCCCACAAATCCCGCTGATTACACAGATTTTTTATTTGATTGAAAAAACATTATAGGTTCTGGAAACCTATAACGTTTGATTTACTACGCAAACATCTGCAAATCTACGAGATAATTTTTAACGCCTCGCTGATTGAACAGATGATACAGATTTTTTGCTTTGTGATCAATAGAAAACCTGCAAAATCCGTGAGATGTGGAAAATGAAGATTAACCTATCAGCAACGTACAATTAATCACAACACAGACAAAAAATAATAATATCATGTTTTTAGGAAGAGATCATTTCCACAAAAAAAGCCATCCTCAGGGACGGCTTTTTCATTTGAAAAATTGAATCTATTTATAAATAACTACGTTATCTTTTTTAAGCTGGTAACCTCCTTTTTTGAAAGGAACCAATGCATATTCTCCTTTTTTCCAGGCTTTTCCTTTTCCTGCCCGATCCAGGATAATGCTTTCTGAACCTGTACCCGGTACAAAAACCTCTGCTTTTTTCATGTCTTTGCTGAAAATTACAGCGGCCATAGAAGTAGAACTTCCTTTAGGAGCAACTTCTGTCAGCTTGATTTTCTGCTCAAATACTCTTACACAGTCTTTTTTGATCTGAGAATAAGTATATCCTGCCGAACCGATACATCCATGTGCATCTTTATCTCCGCCTAATACAGGCTTCTGTTGTGCGAACACAAAAGAACCAAGGAACATTGTGCTAAGTAAAATTGTTTTTTTCATTTTTTGCTGCATTAAAGTTATTACAGTGTTATTAAAAATCATGCCAAAAAAGTTAAAAAATACTCTTCCGGATGGTTTTTATTGATCAACTCTCCACCTGCTGATTTCACAGATTACAACTATCCTGTTTTAAGTTTGTAAAATTCAAAACAGGACTCTTCAATAATAGAAGATATGATAAGAATAAAGTCGTTATTTATTATTTAAAATAATATTTCAACACATAGAGATAAATTAAGAAATCATTTAAATTTTAATTGAAACATTAAGCTTCAATTAAGTTTTAAGTTGAGTTAAGGAAAAAAATCCTTGATTTTTTATAAGCAGATCACCGATTCTATATGACATTCTAAAAATTCAAAGCAAACAGGATTATCAATACAGAAACAACAAAGCCCTGTCATAATAATCTGACAAGGCTTTTGTTTATTTAAAATATATTAAAAACTGATCCGGAAATTATTTCGTCCAATTGATCTTTGAATGTTTAACATCCTGAGAGTTTGTACCGATCATGACATCAAACTCTCCTGGTTCCCAATCGTATTTAAGGTCTCCGTTGTAAAATTTGAGATTTTCAGGGGTAATATTGAACGTAATCTTTTTAGATTCGCCTTTTTTCAGCATTACTTTCTGGAAACCTTTCAGTTCTTTTACAGGTCTTGTAATACTTCCTACCATATCCCTGATGTACAACTGCACTACTTCTGCCCCATCAAAATTCCCGGTATTGGTTACGGTAACAGATGCCTGAACCGTTTGATTTCCTTTTGGATTTGCATTGGAAACCGACATATCTGAATAACTGAATTTGGAATAGCTTAAGCCATAACCAAACGGATACAACGGTGTATTACATTCATCCATATAATTGGACCGGAATCTTTCATATTCACATTTATCTGTTTTTTCCTGACTCAGTGGACGGCCTGTATTTTTGGCATTGTAGTAGATAGGAACCTGCCCAAGGCTTCTCGGGAATGTCATCGGAAGCTTTCCGGATGGGTTTACTTTTCCGAACAGCACATCGGCAATGGCATTTCCTGCTTCTGATCCTGCAAACCATGTATTCAGAATCGCATCAGGAGTGTCTTTTATATTGGTCAGGGCCAGCGGACGTCCGGTGAAAAGAACTACCGCAATAGGTTTTCCGGTTTTTTTCAGCTCATTCAGAAGGTCTACCTGAGATTGAGGGATGGTAATTTCTGTTCTTGAAGAGGATTCTCCGCTCATTTCAGCAGATTCGCCGATTGCCAGAACTATCACGTCTGCTTTATTGGCTGTATCAACTGCTTCTTTTAATAAAACTTCTTTGGAGCGGTTGTCTCTGTCTGTTTTTTTACCGTGAGCAGCATATATTTCTTCCAATTTTGCATCATCATCGATATTGGCTCCTTTGGCTGAAATGAATTTCACTTCTTTTCCGTAATTGGCCTGTAATCCCTGCATCAAAGAGACTGAAATAGCGTGTTTTGTGGCTACACTCCATGTTCCGGCCATATTCAGTGAATTATTGACTAAAGGTCCGATCACCGCTACCGTTCCTGATTTTTTCAAAGGAAGGATCTGGTTTTCATTTTTCAACAATACCATAGACTGGGCGGCAGCGCTTCTGGCAATGTTCCGGTTTTCCATATTATAGACCTCTTTTGCTGCTAGTTTAGCATCACCGTAACGATAAGGATCGTCGAATAATCCCAAGTCATATTTGGCTTCAAGAATTCTTCTGGCTGCCATATCGATTTCAGACTGAGTTACTTTTCCTTCGCTAAGAGATTTTTTTAGAGTCGTCAGAAATCCTTCTCCTACCATATCCATATCAACTCCGGCTTTCAATGCCAACGCTGAAACCTGCTGCAGATCACCCATTCCATGCTCTACCATTTCATTAATTCCGGTGTAATCTGTCACCACGAAACCCTTAAAATTCCACATTTTTCTCAACACTTCGGTCTGAAGCCATCTGCTTCCTGTGGCCGGAACCCCGTCCACTTCATTGAAAGAAGCCATTACGGAAGCTACTCCTGCATCCACAGCAGCTTTATAAGGCGGAAAATATTCATTGAACATTCTTACATGGCTCATATCAACGGTATTGTAATCACGGCCGGCTTCTCCTGCCCCGTATAACGCAAAGTGCTTTACACAGGCAAGAATCGTATTGCTCAGAGAAAGGTCTTTTCCCTGGTAACCGTATACCATATTTTTGGAAATTTCACTTCCCAGATAAGGATCTTCTCCGGAGCCTTCGGAAACCCGTCCCCATCTCGGTTCACGGGAAATATCCACCATGGGCGAAAAGGTCCAGTTGATACCATCTGAAGATGCTTCTTTTGCAGCTACTCTTGCGGACTGCTGTACAAGATTCATATCCCAGGAAGCAGCTAATCCCAACGGAATAGGAAATGTAGTTTCATATCCGTGGATAACGTCCATTCCGAAGATTAACGGAATTTTCAGACGGCTTTTTTCAACAGCCACTTTCTGGACGGCTTTTATTTTATCTGCTCCTTTTATATTGAACAGTCCTCCTACCAGCCCCTGCTCCACTTTTTTTCCGATATCCGAGCTTTGAGCCTGTCCTGTTGTAAAGTCTCCTGAGGTTGGAAGGTTAAGCTGTCCTATCTTTTCGTCTAAAGTCATTTTAGATAAAAGATTTTCTACAAAAGCTTTCCTTTTCGCCTGATATTGGGCTGTCTGGAAAGACTGCACCGGTTTGGTGACCATTTCCTGGGCAGAAAACACTGGTGAGAGTGCCAGAGCTGCGAGTACAATGAACTTTTTCATAAATCTATCTTCTTTAATTATTGTTTTTTTGTTGGTGTAGCGCAACAGCGCTAAGATTTTTTTAATGCTTTTATGTTTTTAGGGCGAAAAGGCGTTACACTCAGCAAAGGCTGTATATTTTACTTACTTTTATTTGCTTTTGTATATGATTTCAAGTTGAATACGGTCTATTTCACCTGTCATTTTATTTTTGACATAAGAATCAAGTGTATTTCCATATTCATCATAGGTCTCGTAAGCTTCCAGATGCTCATTGGAGAACTCTTTTCTTACTTTTCTACCATTTTCAATATGATACACAGTTGTAAGCCTGTCATTTTCATATTTGTTCACTCTATCTTCAAGATATTCCAGCTGAGAGCTGTATTCCATATCATCATCATAATCTTCTTTCGTCTTACAATAAAAGCTGCCTGTTTCTATATTGTATTGGTCAAAATAGTTGTACTCCTGCAGATAATACGTAAGTCTTTCTTTTGAAAAATCAGGACGATAAAAGGACTTTTCATAGCTGATCTGGTTATCAAACGTATCATATTCAAAAGTTTCCAGTCTTATATCCTGCATAATTTGCGGGAATATTTTCTCATCCATAGTTTCCATATATGCCTGGTACAACTTTTCCTTTTCTTCATTGAATCTGAAAGTTCCTATCCTTATTTTACGTTTTTTGTCATCATATATTGTATAGCTGATCTTGTCTTCAAACCGTTCGATCACTCCATTTTCAAAATAATCATAGGTTTTAACTACATCAGGAAAATCATTAAGCCTTATATATTTTTTCAACATACGGACAGGGCGGCCTTCATTATCACAGTCTGCCGTAAGGTGATAAGATTCATCATAACCTTCTATATCAAAAATAACCTCCACCAGACTGGATTCTCTGAAGCGATATACAATTTTATCATGTATTTTAAACAGCTGCTCATTTCCATTCTGCTCTATAACCAGCCCCATTCCTTTAGATAGAAAATAGGGATAATACTTACCAAAGGGATCGTTGATGTGCAATACCTTTTCCAGAATATTCTTTTCGCTATCCAAAGCGGTCTCAGTAGAATAATTCTGATGGTATTCATAAACAATCTCAGAAACTTCAGGATGTGCAAAATTCAGCTGCCTTATCTTTTTTGAGTTTTCAAAAAAAGCAGATACTGTAAGTTTTCCGTTTTCATATTGATTTACCTGAAGAATATCGGCAAGATCTCCTTTAAGGTATTCCGGTCGGACAATATCTGTTTCTTTATAATCGATTGTCATTTTATATTCTCTTTGGTTTTATGCCTTAATTTTTTTGTTGGTTAACGCGACGGCACTAAGTTTTTTTAATGCTTTATATTTTTTAGGACGCAAGGGCATTACACTCAGCTAAGGCTCTTTTATATTCTATTTACAGTAAAGATAGTGATCCTGTTTATTTTGTTTCTTTTTTCTTAGATAGCATCCACTCATATAACTGGGGATCTGAATAAGTTGAATCCCATGAATTATGATTGTCATTCGGGAATATTTTCAATTCTGCTGAAGGGTTGACGGGATGCAGTTTCTGATAAAAATTGAGTGCATTATCAGGAAGGACAATATCGTCCATTCCGCCATGAAAAATTTTCATATTCAAATCTTTATACTGATTGATATTCGCATACATTATTCGGTCCGTAGGTGCGCATACAGAAACTACTGCTGCAAACATTTCAGGATGCTCCATCGCCAGTTTCAACGATCCCCATCCTCCCATGGAAAGCCCTGTAAGATATATTCTGGAAGGATCTATCTTGTATTTTTTCTGTATTTCCTTTATTAAATTATATACTGTTACCGTATCCCACCATGTATCTGCCGGACACTGCGGAGCCAGAATAGCAACAGGTTCCTTAATCAGGTTTTTATAGGTAAACGGGCTGTGAGCTTTCACCGCTTCAAGATTGTTTCCTCTCTCTCCTGATCCGTGAAGAAATACAATTAACGGAACGCTTCCTTTTACCTTTTGGGGATAATCCAGAATGTATGATATTTTCTCTGTTCTTTTGAAATCTTTGTTGAGTTCTGCTTTGATCTCCTGCGCTTTCAGGGGTAATGAAAACGTCAGGAACAAAAGAGGAATGTATTTCAAATTTAATTTCATATTGTCATTTTAATATTTAAATGGGTTAAAACCCGTTTCAATTGAATAATGATGTTCCGTGATTTAATAGATTCCATTATCATCTATAATTACCTGATCCCGTATTTTTCTGACCGGAAACTTAATTTTTTAAGGCCCTGTTGAATTTCAGGAGCATTCATGAAAAGTTTCCAAAGGAATCCGGTTCTGTAGTTTTCGATCATTGGAGCAATGGTTCCCTGGTCAATTGCAAGGTATCTTGGTGTAAACCAATTATTATAATTAATAGAAGTGGCATCGTAAGGTCCTGCGGATCCTATGAATTGAGTTTTTTGGGTGTAAATAAATCTTAAGAAATCCATGGATTCTTTTGGAGTATACGGAAAGCTGCTCAATGCGGCAGTCGGAGTGATTACCCCATTATCATTGGAGGGCATATGTGCTGTGTAGCCTGTGCTTCCGTCATCATTTCTGGTGTATCCAGCCGTCAATCCCCAGTAATTTGGACCGTAGCCTTTCCATTGTTTAGGGTTTTCAATGCAGTATTTATAGTCGATTAAGACTTGATTTTTGTTGAGTTCAAAGTAATTTTTCACGAGTTTATCGGATAATCCGGAAGGATCGAGCCCGATATATGAGTACTGTGACCAGAAAAGCGGTCCGCCGTATTCTTCAGCATAATTGTGTTTTACGTACAAAGGAAGTCCGTATTTGGTTTTGTCGGTGAGATAGCTGCCGTTTCTTGTCCAGCCTTTGTAATAGGTTTCAGCATCTATGGAATAAGTAGGTGATGAAGCCGCAAGAATATAGGTAATTAAACATTCATTGTAGCCTTCCAGCGGAAAGTTCATTTCCCATTGATATTCCGGTGACCAGTGCCAGTAAAGGACTTTCTCACCGCCTTTGGTATACCAGTTCCATTGGATACCTTTCCAGAGTTCGTCACATTTTTCGGCAAGGATTTTTTCTTCGGGAGTTCCGTTTTTAAAATATTCACGAACCATCAGAATTCCTGAGGTAAGAAATGCTGTTTCTACTAAATCGCCGCCATTATCTTTTTTACCGAAAGGAACTGTTTTTCCTGTTTCTCCGTTGATCCAGTGAGACCAGGCTCCTTTGTGCCGATCAGCTTTGGAAAGAAAATCCATCATATGAGAAAGTCTTTTTACCGCTTCTTTTCTTGGGATAAATCCTCTTTCTACGCCTACAAGAATGGTAGCCAGTCCAAACCCTGAACCTCCAGTAGTGATGACATGCTTGTCTTTATCAGGATAAATATTATCTTCATGATAGCGCTCTCTTCCCAGCATTGACTTTGGTTCTGCATATTCCCAGAAATATTTCAGGGCATCTTTCTGAGCTCTGTCCATCAGCTGTTCATCTGTAATATCATTTTTTACAGCTGCATTTTTCGACTGAAGAGTTGATGTGTTTTTGCAGGAGTATACCAACAACAAAAAAGTTACAGCAATTGATACTATTGTCTTTTTCATGATTTCTTTTTTACCTGATCTTACTAAAAGAAGAGGAGAACTTTCATTCTCCTCTAAAGTTTATTTAATCTTAATAGCCGGGATTTTGGGTAAAAGCACCGTTGCTCTGATCCATCGCATCTAAAGGTATTGGGAATAATTCATTCTTCCCAGCCTTAAATCCGTAAGGAGCTAATACTGTTGCAGCCTGGCCTGTTCTTACCAAATCTACAAAACGGTCTCCTTCTAAAGCAAGTTCCACTCTTCTTTCATGCCATATTGCAGCTCTAAGTGCTGTTTGTGTTGTAGCTGTAGTTCCTAAAAGATCTGCTCTGTCTCTCACTTTATTCAAGTTTAATATTGCTGTAGCTGTATTCCCTAATTCATTGGCTGCTTCTGCATTAATCAAAAGAATTTCCGCAAAACGCAGGATTCTAATGTTTTGAATAGATCCATAACCGCAAGCACTATTATTTAATGCTTTGGGAACATAAATTTTTTGATTATAAGTAGTTACGGACTGGGCGTCTCCCATGGCAATTAAATCCCCCTCCGGAGTAGTTTCTCCATTTCTAAGTATGGTAAGTTCTTTTCTTATATCACCAGTTTCAAACGCATTTTCCAAGGCACTTGAAGGGGTAAAAAAGCCCCAACCGAACTGATCTCTTACTCCTTGAACTTCAGCATACTGACTTCCTTTATATGGAGGTATACAATCACAGTTCACCTCAAAAACAGATTCTTTTCCAAATTCGCCTGCCGGTCTGAATAAGTGGTTAAAGTCCGGATCAAGATCATATCCCATTCCCATTACAAGATTGGAAGTATCGTAAGCTTTCTGCCAGTCTTTTTTATAAAGATATACTTTAGAAAGCAAGCCTAATGCAGCTCCTTTTGTTACTCTTCCTAAATCTGAAGCAGGATAAGTCTGGGGAAGAAGTTCTGCCGCTGCAGTAAGATCTGAAATGATAAAATTATACACTTCTTCAACTGAATTTCTAGGCTTATCATATACAGTCTCCACTTTATCATAAATTGGAACTCCACCATAGATTCTTACCAGGTTAAAATAGAAATAGGCCCTTAACATTCTTGCTTCCGCAACCAATCTGGTTCTTAGGTTAGCATTCATATCTATTCCCGGTACATTGGTAATGACCTGATTGGCTCTGTTTACAGCCTGCCACTGCCCGATCCAATAACCTCTCACCCCTTCATCACTGACTGTATAGGTAAAATTATCATATACATTGATAAAAGAAGCATCTCCTGGGTTAGATCCTTTAACTACATCATCCGCCGGTACTCCAAACACAAACTGATAAGGAAAAGCCGAGTTTTCCCAGCTTCTTAAAAAGCTATAGATAGCACTGGTTGCCTGAATAGCATCTTCCTGTGTTTTGAAAAATGATGACGCTTCTGTATATCCTTCTTGTTTTATATCTAAATAATCATCCTTGCAGCTCACGACAAGTGAAAATAATGCGATTGATAAAAATATCTTTTTCATGTCTCTTTCTTATTAAAATGTTAAGTTTAAACCAATAGTGTAAATGGCTGAAATTGGATAAATATTATTATCAACTCCCATTTGTACACGGTCTGTATTTAAGATTTCAGGCGAGAATCCATTATATTTGAAACTTGTCCATGGGTTCTGGGCACTTACATATAATCTTAATTTAGTAATGGACATAGCGTCTGCAAATGCTTTTGGTAAGTTATACCCTACCTGAATATTTCTTATTCTTATATAGCTTCCATCTTCTACATAAAAACTATTAGGTAAAATTATAGCCTGATCATTCGTTGCCATTGGGTATGCATTTGATGTTCCTGCCCCATGCCATCTATTGTTGTAAAAATCTAAATCCCAGCTTTCATTTCCGTAACGCTGCTCCCTGTTAAAGTTGTAAATTTTATTTCCGAAGACACCCTGAAAGTCAATAGCAAAATCAAAATCATATACATTCAGATTAACACCAAACCCATATGTTCCTTTAGGAATAGGACTTCCCAAAAATGTTTTATCTCTGGCATCAATTACCCCATTTCCGTCAATATCTGCAAATCTAAATCCTCCAGCTTTTGCTCCGTTCTGAGTAGCCCATGCGTCCACTTCGGCCTGGTTCTGGAAAATCCCGTCTACCTGATATCCGAAATAGGAACCAACAGCCTGTCCTTCCTGCAATCTTATAATAGAGTTACCATATAAACTCGCTCCAGTCTGTAAATAAGATCCATTAAAAACAGAGGTAATTCTGTTTTTCAAAGTGGTCATATTTCCATAAACACCCAGTTTTACATTATCACTAATCTTAGTATCATAATTAACAGAGAATTCAAATCCTTTATTATTAAAAGAGTAAGCATTGGTAATATAATTATTCCAGTTACCCGCACCAGAAACAGTTCCCTGAACGATACCATAAACAACATCTTTGGTATCTTTATCAAAATAGGTAGCATCAATTTTCAATTTATTATTCAGCAACGCCATTTCTAATCCAAAATCTTTACCTGTTGTTGTTTCCCAACCAATATTCGGGTCTATAATCTGGTCTATTGTCTGAGCAGGGTATCCAGTATTTCCGTAATAGGTTCCGGCTTCAATAATACTTGTATTCAAAGTATAAGCTCTCTGTACATCAGGATTACCTAATTTACCCCAGCTTGCTCTTAATTTTAAAAGATTAAAAACATTCTGCTCACTCATGAAACTTTCTTTAGAAACCACCCATCCTGCGCTTACAGCCGGGAATATACGATACCTGTCGTCAGAAGAATATTTAGAAGTTCCATCTCTACGTATGGATGCGTTCACCAGATATCTTCCGTCATAATCATAGTTAAGTCTTCCAAAAAAAGATTCAATTCTATCCTGATATGGAATCACATTTCTTTCTCCTTTATCAAAACTGGTCAGATAAATATCTGTTCCATTCGAAATACCCAGCGAAGAATTTGTTCCGTCATAACCTACATTCAATGCTTCGGCATAGTTCTGGGAATAAGAGTTTCTTGTTCTGGAAAATCCTGCTAATAATTCAACATTGTGTTTTCCGAAATCTCTTTTCCAGCTTAATGTATTGTCCCAGATATAATTTCTGGTCTTAGCATCTCTTGTTATTAATTTAGTAGGTTTTTGATCTGCTGTAGGGACATAGCCAAATGTTGGCGTATATTCGTACTTACTGGAATTGATGTTATCAGAGCTATAGCTGATTCGTAAAGTAAAGTCTTTTAAAAATTTATATTCTCCCCATATATTATTCAGCAATCTTTCTTCTCTGGTCTGAGATCTGAATAAATCTAATTTTGCTCTTGGATTAGGAATCTTCGCCAGTGTAAAATACTGATATCCTCCTGTAGCCGGATCAATGGGACCATAAATAGGCGGTGAAGAGTAAGCATCCAGTAAGGTATTCTGCGCATGATCAGTACGCATTTTTGAAAAAGTGAAATTATTTCCGATGGTAATATTATCGGTAATTTTATAGGTAAGATTTACTTTAGTGGTAAATCTGTTAAAGCCACTTCCCGAGTTAATTCCCCGCCCCGCTGCTAAGTTTCCTTCGTCCTGAAGATTTCCTGCACTTAAGTAATAATTCAGTTTTCCAAGATTACCCGATGCTGAAATATCATTAGAGTTAATGATACTTGTTCTAAAAATTTCTTTGAACCAATCTGTATCCTGAGGATAAGAAGACCTGTTTAAAAATACAGGATTATTTACTTTATCATTGATTAATTTCTCATTATATAACTCTAAATACTGGTCTGAATTAACCATTTTAGGAATATTCGTTACTGTTTTAATTCCTAAATAGGAGTTGAAATTGAAAACAGGTTTCTTTCCTTTTCCGGTTTTGGTTTTAATAATCACCGCTCCGTTTGAAGCTCTTGCTCCATAAATTGCCAAACTCGAAGGATCTTTCAGGACACTCATGGATTCAATATCCTGAGGGTTTAGGAAAGAGATATCATCAGTAATCATTCCGTCAACAATAAAAACAGTTTTACCTGTCAAAGAGCTGATTCCCCGGATATCAACTCTGGGCGAGCCGCCCGGTGCTCCGGAATTCAATACCTGTACCCCTGATAATCTACCCTGAATAGAACTGATTGGATTAGCATTAGGTCTGTTAGCCAAATCCTTAGCAGAAACGATTCCGATACTACCAGTCACATTTTCTTTTTTCTGAGATCCATACCCGATCAAAACTACTTCCTCAATCTTCTGCTCTTTTACAGCAGTATCTTTTGGAGCAGTCTGCGCATTGGCGTTCATACCGAAGTATAGAACAGCAATGAGGCATGAATACTTTAAATCACGTTGTTTCATATAGTTCAATTTTATTTCGTACAATCAAATTTAAACATGTCTTAATAGTGGAGTTATTCTAAATTCTCAAAAAAAGACATTAGTCAAAAATAGAAAAAAAAACGAACAATGTTAACAATTATTAAAAATTTAACAAAATCAGTTAATTTCTAGATATAAATTCAAAACAAACGAAACATAAAGAAATAAACAGTAATACAAAGTAAAATTCAAAGAAAAATAAACAATTGAAAAATTCATAATTCCACTTAAAAGTTAACTAAATCAGTAGGGTAAAATTAATATTTTGTTAAACTAGAGAATAGTCTTTACCTTTGGCGCAGTATTTGAAAAAACAAGATAAAGATCAATGAAAAAATACCTTATCGCAGCAGCCGTTTTAATAGGAACCGGAGCCGCCATTATCACCACAACACAGTCATGCACTTCCATGGCTACTTCCGACCTGGGCTTATCGATCATTAAACGAATGCTTTTAAACGGCATTGACAAAGGGATGGGCATCTACAGTAACAAAGAAGCTTTTCTTCAAAACAATATGGTAGATAAGGCTCTTCCAAAACAACTTAGAGACATCAACTCCACTCTGGAAAAGATAGCGCCTTCCCTTGTTGCCAAAGAGAGAGATTATATTGCACAGGCAGCGTCTTACACCGTGAATATTTCCAAACCGATTCTCCAGGGAGCTGTAAACAGTCTGAATGCTCAGGATGTTACCAGAATCATCCAGGGTACAACAGCAACCCAAATCCTGAAAGAAAAAACTTCGCAACAGCTTGTTGCAGCCATTGCACCAAAGGTTGATGAAAAACTGAACGAATACGGTATTATAAAAACCCTTAATACGGCACTATCCGGAAACAATCTTCTGGGCAGCCTTCTGGGTGGAGGAAATAATACAGTGAATGCAGGAGGATTAAGCCAGCTTGCTTCTGAACAACTGGTAAACGGCCTCTTCAATATTATCGAAGATTACGAGCACCAAAACTCCAAGACGTTACTCGGACCACTTGGAAAATAGAAAAAAAATCGTTATATTTATATATAATTTAACAACGGCAGATGGACATATTACAAGGAAATCAACACGCAACTCCCGAGGATTTTTACAAATCTCTAAAGGAAAAGCTGGAAGGTCATCACGACTTTCCGGAAGATTATTTATTTAAATTTATCATTCCCACAGACCAGGCAAAACTTACTGAGATTTACAAAGTTTTTGATGGCATTAAATTTACACTGGGAAACCGCGAAAGCAAAAACGGAAAATATACAGCCTGTAACATCAACGCATTTGTACTGGATGCAGATCAGGTTGTCAATATTTATAAAGAAGTATCAAAAATAGAAGGTGTTATTCTATTATAATACTTTACTTCTAAAAATAAGAAACGGCTATTTCTACTTTTGAAACAGCCGTTTTTTTATTGATTTTTTATTTTTCAATAAAGAATTTCACATTTTCAATAGGTCTTCCCAGCATAGCTACGGAGCCTTTGATCAGAATCGGACGCTGGATAAGGGAAGGATTTTCAGAGAGAATCTTCAGCCACTCTTCTTCAGAATACTCTTTATCAGCAAAATTCTCTAAGTAGAGTTTATCAGTCTTGCGGATCAGATGAAATACGGTCTGATTCAGTTTTTTCAATACCGTTTTAATTTCCAGAATACTTAGCGGATCTTCAATAATGTTGATGATCTCGAACGGTACACCATTTTCGTCCAGATATTCCAGTACAGCATTTGACTTTGAGCAGTCTCCGTTATGTAAAACTTTTACCAGCATAATACAGACATTTAAAAATTAAACTTTTCTCCTCAAATTTAGCAAGAAACCGTCTGATCTGCATCTTAAAATCTGATAAAAAATTGTTAAAAGCAAAATTTATTCATCAACTTTTACATATTCCAATGTCCTGTCTTATCGTTCGTACTAATTCTTTTCTTAGTATCAAAATAGTCCACTGTAAACGGAAAGGATATAACACTTATACTGATTGTAAGTGTTTTATTATCAGAAAGCTTTCATTTCCCATTACGGGATTTATCACCGTTGATTCCCTGGAACTTACCCCCTTCAAGAAATACCTGATATGTATTTTCAGGGAGGCTCTACTCTGTTTTTGGTTGCTTTAACCAGCTATCACTTTCCGATTAACTCTTTTGAATATGTATAAGGCTGAACACAAGAAATAATAAAAATTTCATTTGTTTCATTCTATATATGTTAAATGGTTCAAGAACTTATGTTAAGCACTCCCTAAGGGATTGTTTTAAAAGCTATATTCCGCTTCATGTTCTCCAAGTACAATCTGGAAGGATGGTGGTAGAGCTTCTTTATATTCCGGTTGTATACTAGGATTTCCCGGATATATCTTTCCGGTATATTTTATCAGGTAATTTTTACTTTTGCTCGGAATAATAAGATCTGCCCAGCCATTTGTTTTATTGGAAGAAATAGCGATAGGGCCACCCACCACTGTGAATCCATTGATCTTTTTACCTTTGCTGTTTAAAAGATAAACGGTGCACCCTCCCGTTCCACAGAAGTAGCTTCCAGCCATACCCACAAAGATTTCCTTATCACCATCACCATTCAGGTCTGCTTCAGTATAA
Source organism: Chryseobacterium sp. 2987 (assembly GCF_031456375.1). Classification (NCBI taxonomy): domain Bacteria; kingdom Pseudomonadati; phylum Bacteroidota; class Flavobacteriia; order Flavobacteriales; family Weeksellaceae; genus Chryseobacterium; species Chryseobacterium sp. 2987. The sequence continues at coordinate 975,188 of NZ_JAVDUN010000001.1, read as the reverse complement.
CGGAATTTTCGATCGTTCTCGGTCAGAATATTTAAATCATTTTTCAGCAGCTGCTCTCTCAAAACATTACCAATCAATAAAGCCTTCTGATCAGTAGGTACAGAATCATTTGTTGAGGATACAGCAACAGTATCTTTTGATTGTGCAGCCGGAGCTTCATGAATTCTGTTGCTGTCAGCAGTTGGAGAAGACTGTTTTTCTGTCTGCTTATTGCATGAAAGACAAAATAAGGAAACAAGGGAATATGCAAAAATATGTTTAATGTTTAAATACATAGATATAATTTGGTGGTTAGAAATGTGTTTTCAATTACATGATCAAAGCTACACATTTTTAAACTGTTAAACCATACAAAAACACAAAACCAGTAAGCCTTTATCCAATAAACAGATTGAACGAAAATAAAATAATTAAAATTTATATTTCAATGCATTTTATTAATCAAATCATTAAAATAATCCATGTAATTCTGCCTCTATTTTTTCAAGAATGAGCCCGAAATCTTCCGGTTTTTCAACAAAGTCCAGATCATCAACCTCAATGATCAGAAGCTTTCCTTCTGTATAATTGGAAATCCACTTCTCGTATTTCTGATTCAGTTTGGAAAGATATTCAATACTGATGGATGCTTCATATTCACGGCCTCTTTTGTAGATTTTCTTTACCAGATTGGGTACATCAGATTTTAAATAGATCAGAAGATCCGGTGCAGAGACGAAAGATTTCATCAGATTGAAAACCGATGCATAATTATTAAAATCCCTGTCTGAAAGAAGGTTCATATCATTTAAGTTTTCCGCAAAGATGTGGGCATCTTCATAGATTGTACGGTCCTGGATAATATTTTTGCCACTCTCTCTGATTTCTTTTACCTGACGGAATCTGCTTCCGAGGAAATAAATCTGCAATGCAAAACTCCATTTACTCATGTCTGCATAAAAATCCTCAAGGTAAGGATTATGATCTACATCTTCAAACTGCGCATCCCATCCGTAATGCTTGGAAAGCATAGTGGTTAAAGTAGTTTTTCCTGCTCCAATATTTCCTGTAACTGCAATATGCATATTCTTTTTCTCTTAGTATTTATTTAATTAAATTCCAACATCCTGAACTGTGGAGACATTTTCAATAAGCTTCTGTAAAGTATCCTCAGCTGCTTTTGGCTGGTCTTCCTTTTTTTGTTCAGCAGCTTCCGATCCATTTTCAGAGGCTTTCTCTGCCGTGGGTACGGAGGTTTTCTGTACAGCATCCGGTTCTGTCTGTTGCTTGGCTTCCTTTATTTTTTCAAGGTTGTAAAGATAGAGTTTGTTCGCTTTGATTGCAAAATATGACAGGATGTTTTTATCCACAATTTGCGCATCCGGATCTTCAAAAACTTTTACCATTCCTTTTTCAGGAACATATTTTAAAATAGAGTTTCCGGCAATCACTAAAATAATATCGTTCTCTCTTCTGAAACGTTTACCGTTTTCCAGAGATGCTTCAAAAAGCTTTTCAAATTTCAGGGTATAGATTCTTATATGTTTCCTGGTGAGGATATACACTTTATTTTCATATACTAAAAGATCAGTCAGATCATCAAAGCTAATATCAAAAGGATAGGAATTGATTGTGGTTTCATTTCTGAAGTTATACTGTATTAAACGCTTTGTACTATCGTCCAGAAGCCATAGCTGCTGAAGATCTTCCGCATACGCCATCCTGATAAATCCGAACTTTTGCCTGAAATCCAGTTTCTGGATCTCATTCATGTTCTGATCCACAAACTTCATCTCCTGAGCATTTTCCGAAAATAAAGGTACACTGAGAGGATTCTGAACAGACTGAACTTTATACGGAACGGTAAGCATCATTTTTCCCAACTGCTTTCCTAATGAATCGTATTTGGTAAAACTGAAATCCTTATTCTTATAGATGTACAGATTTCCGTAATCATCTGCCAGCATATCTTTTGCCTCCTTCAGTTTTAAGGTATCCAAAGGAAGTGTTTTCTGTCCGAAAGCTGTACAGAAAAGAAAAAAAAATAGTATGTTTAAAAATTTCACCCTTCTTTTTTAATGAGTTCAAGATACTGAAAAATTATTTCATCCAAAAGATGATTTAACCTGATATCATTATCATAAATATTAATCAAAACTGAGACCACGAGACGTTCTTTAGGATATATTCTCAGGTCGGACATTCCTCCCGGATAAGCACCTCCGTGGCCGAAATAATAATTCCTGTAAAAATCCCGTCCGGTAATGAATCCCAGCGCATAGGTTTTATCTTCATCCCTGGGAACTAACAGTTCTTTAAATGTTTCTTTAGACAGAATACGATCTGCATACAGGTATGAATTCCCAAGCTTTACCAAATCTTCGGAGGTCGAAAGGTAACAGCCCGGTCCATAATTAAAGCTGCAGTCTGTACAGGGTACGATCTTCAATTCATCATTCATCCGGTAGTAAAACCGCGAAGTATCTTCATCAAAATTTCCATCATCAGGAACAGTATGCTCTAAACCTGCTTTATCCAGCACCAATTCTTTTTTTGCCTTTATGATAGATTCCCCTGCCAGCTTTTCTAGCAGAACACCCAAAAGGATGTATCCATAATTACTGTAACTGTAAGAAGTTCCAGGTCTGGATATCAGCTCCGCATCCTGAAAAGACTGATAAAAATTACTCCTGTGAAGATTATTCTTCCCACACAGAAATCCTTTCTGCTTATCTCTCACTAGTCCGGCTCTATGGCTCAGCAATTGTTCGATCGTTATGTCATATTCTTTCTTAGGAAGGCTATCCAGGTACTTATAAACACTCTCTTTGAGGTTTACTTTATTCTGCTCCTGAAGGCTTGCTAATGCTACAGAAGTCATCGTTTTGGAAATGCTTCCTATTCTGAATTTGGTTTTGGACGGAATTACTTCAGTCTTATTTTCCACATCTGCATACCCCGACCCTTTGGAATAAACCAATTGATTTCTATAGGAAACAGAAATCGAAAGTCCGGGAATATTATATTTCTTTCTGAATTTTTCAAGCAGTTTATCCGTCTTTTTATCAAGAACAGAAAAGTCAGTTGTATTCTGCCCTGCCATGGTACAGAAAAAGAAAAAAGCGATAACCTGTACAACTTTTAAAGAAGTTTTTGTACTATTCATCATTATAAAACGGTCTCCTGTTTATTTAATGGAAACTTCATAAATTTTCGCCCAGTTTTTGCCGGTCACCAGCATATTATTTCCTTTGAAAGCAATTCCGTTGAGAACATGTTCACTGTTTTCCTGAACATTTTCTTCTGTTATTTTAGTAAAATCAAGTTTTCCAACCACTTCTCCGGTTGCAGGATTGATTTTGAGAATGAAAGGCTGATGCCAAACGTTAGCATAAATAAAGCCGTCATAATACTCCAGTTCATTCAGCTTATCATAAACTTCAGTATTTCCAGCCACAGAGATTGTTTTTATCACCTTTGAAGGATCATTTATATCCAGAAAAAATAAATTTTTCGAACCGTCAGTAGCAATCAGGTTTTCTCCGTCGTAAGTAAGTCCCCAACCCTCTTTCATGGCCTTCGCCATGCGGAATTCAGAAAGTTTTTTGAATGTATTTTTATCATATACAAAAACTTTCCTGTTTTGATAGGTCAGCTGATAGATTTTATCTCCAACTACCGCACAGCCTTCAGAAAAAATGTTAGCAGGCTGCCTGGCAACGAGACTGGGAACGGTTGAACCCAATGTATATTTTATAAGCTGAGAAGTTCCTTCCAGACCATCACTTTCGTAGACGGTATTACCTTCTATCAGAAATCCTTCCACAAAATTATCGGGATCATGAGGATAGTCTTTTATGATTTCATAGGCAATATTCTGTTCGGGTTTTCGGGCAAAAACATTAATGGTAGCATCCTGATTCAGGGTTTCTCCGTTTTTAGTTTTAATAACGAAAGTAACTTCATTATCCCCCATTGTGAAAAACTTAGGATCAATCGTTAAATCTGAGCTTTCTTTGTCTCCAAAACTGATAGCCACTGCTTCGGCATTGTCTGTCACTTCTTTGGGTAAAGCAAGCTTATCTCCAAAATGATAGCCTTCTGCCTCCTTAGAATTATTAAAGTTAACCAGAGAATCAATTATCTTTTCATTATTGCTGCAGGAAACCAACAGAAAAACAGCGCCCAGTCCAATGGTTAGATTTCTTTTCAATGAGTAGTTTATAATCATTTTCCAAAAATAGTAATTTTTTGATCCCTTCATAGAGAACCCGAAACAAAATCACAGGTTATAAAAATTTCTTGTGAAGGCAAGCTTTGATAAAGCTTTACGTTGATTTTTATTTGAAACGCAAAGCTTCATGATGAATGCTGCTGATTTCAGGAGGCAAAGAACAGAATCAACTCTGTTGATTCGATGAAACGGACTGGATATTTTAATTATAAGTTTCAAGTTTGTCCAAATCATAAACTTGTGACCAGACCTGGTGTTACATCATGTTAATTCCTATTCAGTCTTTCAATACATGGCAAGAAAAACAGCGTTCCAAAGAGAACGCTGTTGTATGATTAAAAAGTCTCAGTCATTTATTTGATCTGTACTTCATAGATTTTCGACCAGTTTTTACCGGTTACCAGCATATTATCACCTTTGAAGGCAATTCCGTTCAGAACATCATCAGTTCCTTTGGTATTTTGCTTGGCAATTTCTGTAAAGTCAAAAGTTCCTACCACTTCTCCGTTGGCCGGATTGATTTTTAAAATAACCGGTTTCTGCCAAACGTTGGCATAGATAAAGCCTTTATGGTATTCCAGTTCGTTCAGCTGATCATAAGCCTGAGCACTTCCTGCAACAGCAATATGCTTAACTAATTTGGAAGGATCATTAACATCCAGGAAGTATAAAAGTTTGCTGCCGTCTGATGCAATCAGGTTTTTCCCGTCATAGGTAAGTCCCCAGCCTTCTCCAAGTACATTTGGATAAGCAAATTCTGAAAGCAGTTTCAAAGAACTTTTATCATAGATATATCCTTTTTTGCTCTGCCATGTCAGTTGGTATACTTTATCTCCTACAATGGTACTTCCTTCCGAAAAGTCTTCCTGGGCCTGTTTTGTGGAAGCAAGCGGTGTTGTTGTTCCCAATGTATATTTTAAGATCTGTGAAGATCCGTTCTGCCCGTCACTCTCATAAATAGTATTTCCTTCCGCCTGAAATCCCTGTACGAAATTTTTAGGATCGTGCGGATATTCTCCTACAATCTCATATGAAATTTTCTGCTCCGGATTTTTTGCAAATACATTGATGGTTGCATCCTGGTTCAGTATTTTTCCGCCTTTTGTTTTCACATTAAAGGTAACAGCATTATCTCCTAATGTAAAGAATTTAGGATCTACCGTAAGGTTTGAAGATTCTTTATCTCCGAAACTGATGGTAATACTTTCTGCATTTTCCGTTACCTCTTTCGGAAGTTCCAGTTTATCACCAAAGTGATAACCTTTGGTCTCCATAGAGTTGTTATAATCATTTAAAGTGTTCAGGATTTTTTCATCTTTGTTACAAGATGCCAGCAGGAGAACCGCTGCAAAACCTGCTATGATATTTTTTTTCATTGAATTTCTAAATATTTCCCCAAAAATAGCAAATTTTATTCCGTATTGCCAATATTATCCACGGGCTGTCCAAATTGTAGGATATAACCATTATTATCATAGATTCCAAATTCCCTCATTTCCCATTCAAAGGTTTCTATCTCATAGCAGATCTTTGCTTTTGTTTTAAGGTCTTCCCAAAGTTCATTTACATCATCCACATTGAAATAAAATGAGCCTGTAAAGCCTATCTTTTCAGACTTTTCATGTTCATTAGGCTGGGAAAGCATGATCTGCACTTCATCTTTGCGCAGGGACGCCCAATTCCAGTCATCATTTCTTCCCTGCAATGTAAATCCCAGAATGAGGGTGTAAAAATTAATGGTTTCATCCATATTTTCGGTCCATAATATGGGACGGACTGCTGTAAATTTTGTCATCGCTTTAGCTTTTCAAAGGTATTTTTATTGATTTTCATATTGACTGAAAGCCAGGTTTCATCGTCTATATTCACGGTACTCATCACTTCCGGATCTGTTTCAAAACCTACTTTTTTATAGCATTCAATTGCTCCAATATTCCAGTCGTAAACATTGAGTTCTGCAGTCTCGCGATCAAAATGACTGAATCCGTATTCCAGCAGATTTTCTACCGTCTTTCTTCCGTAACCTTTTCCTCTGTTGTTTTCATCCCAGATCAATATACGCCCAAGCAGAAAAGTATTCTCTTTCAGAAAGATCTGGGCATGACCGATTATATTTCCAATAGTTTTATCTTCAATACTGAACATGAATCTGTTTTTATTTTCAAGATCACCTTTCAGCTGTTCTTCCGTTAATGGAAAATGATAGGCAGGTCCTGCAAACTGGAGGAGCATTCTTTGATCTTTGATGTTAGAAATCAGTTCTGAAACATTCTCATCTTTAAAAGGAAGTAATTCAATCATTCTATTTATTTTCCAGATATAACTTCAAGCTCTGTCCGATAATAGCATTCCAGCCCTGAATAAAATTTTCACGGGAAAAGCCTTCTCCAAGCTCATTAAAATTCTCAATATTTTCATGGGTAAGCGTTACCAGCGTCTCCTCTCCTTTTGGCTGAAGATTCCAGGTTACCGTTGTTTCAGCTTTGGAAAAATCAGGATATGACCAGGTATGTTTTAAACGCTGTTCAGGGATCAATTCTAAAATCCGGCCGTGGTGGTGATACTTTTTTTCTTCTCCCGGTTCAAAAAAGTTAAATTCTTTTCCAACTTCCGGCTCAAAATCCTGAATATCAAAATACCAGTTTTTCATTTCCTCTTTATCAGTCAATGCTTTCCATACTTTTTGTACCGGAGCATTTATTGTGTACTGAACAGTGATGGGTGTATCCATAAATAAAACTCAAAAAGATTTTACATAAAATTACATATTAAAATGGCAAAAGCCGCAAAAGTTTATTTTAAATATTCTTTTACGGCTTCTATAGAGCTTATTTAAATCTGTGTTATTAATGAGCAAACCCTGTAATCTTTGCTTCATCAAAATCCAGCTGCATCTCAATGGTTCTCATCACATGATCATCAAATATTTTTTCTCTTTTCATTCGGTGCAGTTCATTTCTCTGTGCCTGAATGATCTGACGGAGAACGTCTTTATTTTCATTAATTGCGGTTACATAATCTCCTGTGGAAGCCATACACTGAGCTTTGTCTGCCATCAGCATCATTTCATTTTCCAGCTTATGCTTCTGGTGGCGTACGAGGCTGTTACGTTCTGCCAATTCAGAAAAATCGTTCTCTAATTTGTGCATGGCTGTTTCCTTCAGTTTACGCATCAGAATTACTTCCTGCTTTTCTTCCGGCAGCTCACTTCCTGCATCCTGTATGTTCAGGAATTTCAGGATTGGGGTAAGAAGCAATCCCTGTCCTACTAAAGTGATCAGAATAATAACAAAAGTTACAAACAAAATAATATTACGGTGCGGAAAAGCCTCTCCGTTAGGTAAAAATGCAGGAATAGACAATGCAGCCGCCAATGATACCACTCCCCTCATTGCTGCAAAGCTGATGATAAAAGGTTCCCGCCAGTCGGGTTTGGGTACTTTAAGTCTTAATTCTTTGGAGCAGACCCTTGGAAAATACATCAGTGCGTAGCTGTACAGCATTCTGGTCAGGATAATAGCCCCACCAATCACAATGCTATAGAAAATCCCTTCTGAAATGGTATAGTCTTTCATTCCGGCTACAACCACAGGGAGTTCAAGCCCAATAAGGATGAAAATAATTGTATTCATCACAAATATGAGCACGCTCCAGACATTTCCCGACTGTATCCTCGACGTATGGCTTAAATAACAATGTGAATTATAGGACATCAATAATCCTCCTGCCACTACTGCAAGCACTCCGGAGAAGTGAAAATGTTCTGCTCCTACATACATAATGTAAGGAACAATAAGGGTAATCACGGTATCTATATTGGAGTTGGAAGGAATTAACCTTAATAGTGCCCCAAACAGCAAGCCGGTTCCCACTCCTACTGCCACTCCTCCGATAGCCATTGTAAAGAAATCCTGAACGGCATCTCTCCAGATAAACTGTCCGGAAATAACGGCTGCAAGCGCAAATTTAAATACAATTAAGCTGGAAGCATCATTAATTAAGCTTTCCCCTTCCAGAATATTGGTGATTTTTTTAGGGATCTTCATATGCTTCAGTACAGAGGTTGCGGCTACCGCATCAGGCGGAGAATTCACTCCTCCCAACAGAAATCCCATGGCTACGGTTAATCCCGGAATAATGGAAGATGAAAGATAGGCCACTACAATTGAGGTTAAAAACACCAGTCCGAAAGCCATTGAAAAGATCTGCTTCCTCCATTTGTGGAAATCCTGCCAGGAGGTAAACCACGCCGCCTCAAACAAAATTGGCGGCAAAAAGATAAGGAATACAAGGTCCGGTTCTATTTCTATATGGGGCATTCCCGGAATGAGGCTTATCAGCAATCCGGCAATCACCAGAAAGATAGGATAAGCTACTTTCAGTTTCTGCCCTATCATCACTAATATCATTACAGACAGAAGTACTGCAATGGATATGATAACATAACTGTGAATCATCTTGAGTTTGTTTTTTAGTTGTTTTTTAGTTAATCTGTGAGATTGTAAAACTTATATGGATCTTTCTACATCCACGGTTTACATCACGATATTATTCTTCGGAGCAATGGCTGGCGGAAGATCGGACTCATCCAGCATATCTCTCATATCAATTTCAATCGTTCTGCTGATCTGGGTAATCGGCACATCATTAGGGCTTCCTTCAAAAGGATTGACAGAAGCTTCTCCCACGCTGTCTAATGTGTGAAAGCACCATGTCACCAATAACGAAAACGGAATATTGAACCATAAAGTCCAGCCTTCCAGCACTGTTCCGTCGCCCAGTTTATCAAGCTCTTTCAATAATCCGAATGGTACGAAAAGAATGAAAAGCAGCAAAAGGTAAGTAGTAATGGAGGAAAAGTTTCTCGGATACGGAAAGTTTTTAATTCTTTCTGCTTTCCCCTGATCATCGGTAAATTTTACCAGCTGCTGATTGATCTGCGTCCATTGGAAATCATTAATATCTCCCTTGGCATAGGCTTCTGAAAGTTCCCTGCTCTGAGCAGCCATTAATTGAGTGGCCCTGTTTTTCTTACTCAGAATGTATTGAAGTTCATCTTCGGCAAGGTATTTTTTCAATTCGTCTTCCAGCTTTGAAGTGCGTTCCGGAATTTCATACTTCTTAGCGTATTCATCAAATTGTGCGGTTCCCATATTTTCCCATACTCTCGGCTCCCTAAGTTGGAAACGGAGCGCAGTAAGCCATGCATAATGACGGAGAAACATTTCTTTTACTTTTTTTGGATCTTTTGCTGTAAGAGCATCCCTCAGTATATACCCGAAACTCCGGCTGTCATTGATGATGGAGCCATAGATCTGTCTGGCTTCCCATAACCTGCTGTAGCTGGCATTATTCTTAAATCCGACAATGAATGCGACGGCTGTTCCCATAATCGCAATCGGCTGCCAGGGGACTGAAAGAAATTTCCAACCAAAAAAGTATAATATTGTGGGAATTGCCGACAATATTGTTAAAACGTAGATACTCTGCCTCGTCCATTTTGCGAATTCGCGGGCTCCGAACCTTTTCCCTGAGTGCATATGTGTTTATTTTATTTATGTTTCTGTTTATTGTTAACCAACAGTTTTTTCTTCATCAGGCACTTTCAGGAATAACTATTGGTATTAGTTTTTGGTAAACGGAATATTATTATAAAAACCGATCTGAATCTGTCCGCGATTTCTGTTTTCCTGAATCTGGTTCATATATCCGGCTTCAATCCTCATGTTTTTATTGATTACATATCCCAATGCCCCGTATACTCTGTTTCTGTCGAACACCGGGCTGTCAAAATGCAGGAAAATCTCGTTATAGACTGATGCATAGAGAGATTTCGGCAGCATTTCTTTTTGAGTGATAGGAATATTCAATCCCAGCATATAACGGAATCTCATTCTGAAATCGCTTTCCAGGAAGCGCTCTTCCAAGCGATATCGGTGCTGCAGGTTGAAGCGCCCAAATTTCTGCTTGGTGATATACTGCTGGAAGATCCTGTGCTCAATATTTTCTTTTTTTTCACCGTTTACGTAAGGCTGGCTTAAAATAAATCCATATCCCAACAGCACATTGTTATTATTCTCGGTAAGATCATATCCTACCCCGGTACGGATCAAAAGCTGTTCAAGGTCTCCCACTGCATCAAAGTTCCGGTACTGGATTTCGTTATGCCAGTTCAGCTTTTTGCTGATCTTGTTATTTCCGAAATACATATACCATGCTCCCAGGTCATTCTTCTGTGCCCATGCACTTATTGATCCAAGACTTAATACTGTTAATGCCAGCTTCGTAAAAACCTTTCTCATAAATACCAATTACTATTATCTATCACGTTGAACAAATTTAATACTTTAAATCAATAATAGCAAATGATATTTACTGGGAAAGCAATAGATTAGTTTACACAGAATATTAACTTATAAATCCCGATGAAAAGATACTTTCTCTAATCTCTGCCCGGAATATGCTCCAGCAGGACATCATTTCCTTTTTTATCAAAATAAGTACAGGTCATCGCATCAAGGTCCATTTTCCAGCCTTCTATCCCGTTTTCTGCACAGTCATTACAGAAAGTGACATAATCTGTTCCTCCCTGCTGGTGAAGTTTTAATCTTTTAATAAAGTCTTCAAGTTTTACTGCTTCGGAAATACTTCTTACCCCATCATCTTTCTTTCCTGTAGTTGCCAACTGATTATCTTCATCAAAGTAATCTGTATTTCCGTCAGCAACATAGGCCGTATAATTGGAAACTCCCAGTTCTTTCAATGCCTGAATATATTTCGGAAAATCGGCACCGCTTTTTACTTTTTGGTGCTCAGCTTTAATATCATCAATGGTAAATTTCATCTTTATTGTTTATGGTTTAATCAATGCCTTTCTTTAAAAAGTCATTATCAAATTTAAAAATTTTCGGGATGCAAATGTATGATAAAATAAAAACCGACAGAAGATCTGTCGGTTTATTTTTAACTATATTTCTTATACAAAATATTCATATTAAGGATGCTGCTGCATTTTTGCAGGATCATCATAATTGACCATCCAGCCAATTCCGAACTTATCGGTGAACATTCCGAAATAAGCTCCCCAGAAAGTATCTGCCATTGGCATTGTTACCTGCCCGCCAGCAGAAAGTCCTGCAAATAATTTGTCTGCTTCTTCTTTAGACTCTGCATTTATAGAGATTGAAAAATTGTTCCCAGCTTTGAAACCGGAAGACCATTCTCCACCAGTATCGCTTCCCATTAAAATGGTTTCTTTGGAAATAGGAAGAGAAACATGCATAATTTTGTCTTTATCTTCTTCGGGAGTTTCTTTTTCGTCCATAGGAGGCATTTCTCCGAAAGTTCCGATATAAGGATATTCACCGCCGAACACTGATTTATAGAAATCAAATGCTTCTCTGCAATTGCCGTTGAATGTTAAATAAACGTTTACTGTTGCCATGATTTTTTTTTAATAAGTTTTTTTAAGATAAGTTTTTATACAGATTATCTGTGCTGATCAATCAGGATCATGTTTCCATCCGGATCTTTCAGGAAAATATGTTCCGGGCCCGAAGTGGTTTCATCAGCAGATTTATCAAGTTCAATTCCATTTTCCTTTAAATGTTTCTGAATCTCCCGGACATCATCAAAAGACTCCAGGTTTTGGGCATTTTCGTCCCAACCAGGGTTGAAGGTAAGCATATTTCCATCGAACATCGCCTGAAACAGACCGATCAATGTGTTTCCGTTTTTCATGATCAGGTAGTTCTGATCCATATTTCCGCCCATAGCAGAGAATCCCAGCTTTTCATAAAAATCTTTGGATTTCTGAAGGTCTTTTACGCTTAAGCTGAGTGAGAATACTCCTAATCTCATATTGTTTTTGTTTTTAAAGCTATTTTACTTCCTATAAATACAAGGCCCCAGACTGCAATTCCCAAGATCCAGAACCAGATAGGAGTTGGCAGAGACATCATCATATAAATGGTGATCATCAGAAAAATAATACCACAAACAACTGCAGATGTATGTTTTCCATTAGCTGCAATTTTTGAAGCTGTATATCCGGAAACGAAAGCTGCCAGTGCGTAGGCGATAATAACGAAGAACAACGCCATAAAAGGAGCGGATGCCACATATTCCTTCATGGCTTCCATATCATTGCTTCCTGCTGCTGCAGGTCTTGGATAGAGCATATGCCCTATTTTTTCTACGATGGTTATGCAGATGATCCCTGCAATAAGCCCTCCGGGGACTGCCAATATTCTTCTCAACATAATTATTGGTTTTTTAAGCGGGTTTTAAAGTCCAGTGTTCCGTCATAGCTTTTCCAGTCGCCGGTGAGTTCTATATCCTGATCTTCAATTTTTTCGGTTTTCTTATTCCATTTGAAGGTATAGGTGAACTTCCCTTTGAAAAGTCCTGAATGTTTTCCTTTATTTTCTTCTGCCAGTTCATATTCTCCGAATACTGTGCCTTTACTCTTGGCATCTTTGTATTTGGTAATGATGAATTTTCCTTCGAATTTTGCATAGTTATCATCAACAAGCGAATAACCGGAAACAAAATATTCCTGATCATTTTTCTTATTCTGTTCAGAAATATTGATCTTCATCTTTAATTCCTGCCCTTTGCCACCGATGGTTCCGATGTAAGGTTTACTGCTGTTGAGCCAGACATTTGAAATATCCGGCATTTGTGCCCATGCAAAATTACAGGCAAGAATGAGGAGGTATAAAAGTTTTTTCATAGATGGGTAAGGCTTAAACTCCGAACTGAGACAGGTGATGGTTCAGATGTTTCGCAAACATATTATTCCATTCCTGAGCGGTAAGTTTTCCAAAAGAAAAAGATTCTTTGCCATCAAAAGCATCCGGACCCAGCTGCTGTGTTTTCTGGATAAACCCGATTAGTCTTTTCTTTTCTTCTTCGAAATTTTTTCTTCCGGAGATCAGAAACTGCGGAGCTGTAGGAGAATCTCTAGGATATGCTTTTTCTCCCACTACTTTAGGTTTTACAAAAGTTTTCAGAATGAATTTGGCAATGGCTCCCGGCTTCTTATGTTTTTCAGGTTCGTATACCATTTCATAAGATATACTGCAGTGTGCCAGCATCTGGTCCACTGTCATTTTGCCCCATAAACCATGGGTATCTTCAACAAGTTTGTTTATTCTATCTATATAATTCTGAGCATCTTTTGCATCAAATACATTTTCCATAGTCTGTTAAATTATCTGAAAGCAAATATATCAGTTTTTTCTTTTGATTGGATAGGGCAACAAAAAAGTTGTTAATTGTTTTTAATTGAAATTTAACTGTCCAAAGTTATTAATGAACTGGGATATACTGATAAGACAGCCTGATGCCGGAAAAAACTCCTGTTATTTACTCTTCAATTTCCAGTTCTTCTATTTGCTGCGGGGCTGCCTTTTTAAAAATAAACCATAGTTTGATCTTCAAAGCAATCCAGCCTATAATGGCATATACCACAAGAAGAATGCTCAGATGTTGTAAGTAAGGATAAGTAAGCTCCACGGAGCCTTTCTGGATCAACAGGATTTTGAACGCCTGAAGAAAAGGGGTAAGCGGGATAATGTTTGCAATAAATTGTACGAAAGCAGGCATCGCACTTAATGGCCAAGTAAATCCACTGATAATGAATGCCGGTGAAGCAATGACCATCAGAATCTGTGTCGCTTTCAGTGCGTCCGGAATCAGGATACTGATGAACACTCCTAAAAAGGATACTGAACCCACAAAAACAGCTGTCAGAAGGATGAAGTTCAGTATTCCTTCCGGCATCGGAACCCGGAATATCATATGCATAAAGTAATAGATTCCTACAATAAGAATGGAAAATACCCAGATCGGGATTACTTTAATAAGCATCGTCGGGAAAGCCCATTTTTTCATTTTAAGGTATTCTTTTACAAAAGATCCTCTTTCAAACTCGGCGGCAAAGCTTACTGCCATGGCCAGGAGGATTACCTGCTGAAGCACAACCGCCAGCATGGCAGGCCACATGAAAATAAGGTAATTTCCGGTGGTATTGAAAAGGGTTATGTAATTGGCTTTGAAAGGTTCGTACTGGGTTGCTGCTTTGGTTGCAGGCATTCCGGCTTTCTGTAAAGCTTTTATGGAGGCTCCGGCAGAGAATGTTCCTATGGTTAATTGTAATGCTTTGGAAGCGAAATTTGCTGTAAGAACATTTCCGGTATTGATATATACATTGAGTTCAGGGTATTTTTTCTGAAGCATATCTGCTTCAAATCGGGAAGGAATAACGACTACGGCGGCGGCTTCATGACGGATCACCTCATCTTTCATGCTCAAAGGTTCCTGAACGTATTTTATAATCCGGATGCTTTTGTTGTCATCCAGCATATCAGTGAGCTGGCTGGACAAAGGGGTGTTATCCCTATCGATGACCAATACGGGTGTATTTTCAACTTTTCCGCTTTTATAAACGAATCCTAACAGGGTGGCATAAAATACCGGGGCCAGAAAAAATACGGTCCTTAAGGTAGAATTACCTATAAAAAGTTTGAACTCACGTTTTAAAAGCCGGAAAAATTCTTTCATCTTATTTCAGAATAACATTAGCATTGACTAAAATACTTTTAGCCTTATTCATATCTTTAGGTTTTACTTTGATCTCATATACGGCATCCTGAAGCTGATAATCAGGATAGGCAGTGGTAATATCCGCATATCTTGTCAGCTGTTTGATGTATACAATATTTCCAGCCAGGTTTTCTTTGTTATAGACGACCTGCATATTGACCTCCTGTCCTTTTTTATACTTTGCAATAGCACTTTCGGGAACGGTAAATCTGAAATAGGTACTTTCAGGAATATAGCCGTTAAATAAAGCAAAACCCGCTGTTGCCAGTTCTCCCGTATTCAGGCTGATGGTTTCTATTTCCATGTCATTAGTGGCAATTACATATCTTTCAGAATAAGCAACATTGGCTTCCTGAAGTGCTCCTCGGGCCTGTGATGCCTGTCCTGCTGCCATTTCCACTTTTTCTACACGGGTTCCTCTTTTCACATCATCCAGTTCTGCCACTACAGCATCATACTGCGCTTTTGCGCCCTGAAGTTTTGCGTATACTTCATCATGAGCCTGTGGAGACATTAAGCTGTCGCGGAACATATTATTAGCCCTTTTGAAAGATTTCTGGGCAAATTCATATTGCTCTTTTAAGCCTTTATATTTGGCCTGAAGCTGTCTCAGCTGATCTGCCGTAGCTCCGTTTTTGGCCATTTGTTCCTGGGCTGTGGCTGCATTTACAGCACCCTGAGCCTGGGCTATTTTTGCAGAAACTTCCGGTACATCCAGCTGCGCAAGGGTATCCCCTTTTTTTACAGTCTGCCCTTCGGTAACGTATATTTTCACAATTCTTCCGGTTACTTTCGGAGCGAAGGAAATCACGTCCTTTTTGGTTTTCCCTTCGGAATCATTAAGGTTTTCTTTTTTTTCACCACAGCTCCCTAATAGAAAAAGAGCTGCAAAGAGTATGGGTATATTTTTATGCATCGTTTTAATGGTAAGGAGTTAATAAAGTTTGGCTACATCCAGTTCCTGAGTGGATCTCATCAGTTCTATTCCGGCTCTTCTCTGGTTGAAAACAGCATTTTGATATTCCAATTCTGCCGCTTCAAGATCATTTTCGGCATCAATCAGCTGGGACGATTTGCTCATTCCGTATCTGAATTCTTTTTCTGCCTGCACCAGTGCGTTTTTAGCCAGTTCTTTTTGTTTCGCTTTCAGCTCAATCTGTGCAGTGGCTATATCATAATTGGTTTGGTTGTTAGCCAGATTCAGGGTCAGCTTTTTCACGGCATCTTCTTTTTTGTTCTGAAGAATTTCTTTCCCAATCCGTGCGGTTTCTTCTGCGTGTTTCCCTTCTTTTCCGTCAAAAATTTCCCATTTAAAGCCTACGCCTGCGGTGAGTAACGGAAGAACATTGACGTTGTTGGGCCTCCAGTCCAGTTTTGCTCCGCCATACCCTATTTCCGGAATGGCAGGAATAATATTTTCAGAGGTTTTGATTCTGCTTCCATAAAGCCCGATATAATAAGCCGAAGCCATCAGCTGTACTTTTGGAATCATCCACGTTCTTTCTGCTTTGATTTTGTAATCTGCCGCGCTAATTCCGTGATCGAGGGCTCTGATCTCAGCTCTCTGTTCAATTCCTTTTTCAGGAGCTATAAGATCTACCGGAGAAAGTACCGGAACAATCATTCTTAGGCGGTCTCTGTTGATACCGGTAAGAATATAAAGCTGGGTAAGAAGAAGTTCTTTTTTCCCTTCATATTCTACCATTTTAGCGTTCAGTGTTGCCTGAGCGAGTTCGATTTTCTTGTGATCGTACGGGGTAATGAGACCGTACCCTAAAGCTTTATCTGCTGTTTTCCTGTTGATATCCAGCCTTTTTTTGCTTTCATCCAATACTTTTTTAGACTGATGAATCAATGCCAGCTGGTCATAGGCTTTGGAAATATTAGCCACCACATCATCCTTCGTCTTTTCCAAAAGAATATCTTCGGATATTTTCTTTTCCTCAACCGCTTTTTTCATGTATTTCACCTTACCGCCTGAGTAAAGAAGCATTTTAGCCTCTGCTTTGGCGATTCCGGAGAAACCGGATATGTTGAGATTGTTATTAAAGCTTCCTTCCGGGATATTGATGAAAGGCGTGAGGTTAATTTCCGGCGATGTAAGTCTTGTGGTTGCATTAAGATATCCGACCTGTCCGCTCACTTCTAGTGTAGGCAGAAAAATGTCTTTCAGCTTGTGTTCGTCAAGATCGGTGAGTTTATTCTGGGTAATTTGCATTTTGAGATCAGAATCGCGAACCATAGCACTATCTAGCAGCTCTTTAAAATCCGGAGCAGACTGTGCCCAGCCAAAAGCAGGGAAAGCCAGAAAACTAAACGTAAAAATCAATAAATTGTTTTTCATGGTTTATGTTTATAACAAATATAATGCAAAAAAATGTTAATTCGTTACCGATATACATCAAAAATAGGTGAATTTAAAACAAGTTTAAAATACGTTTAGTTTTAACTCCCTATTTAACATAACTATAGAGTAATCGTTTAATTTCAATTTGAGAGATGTTTTAAATAAAAAAAAATTATTTTCAGTTTTTGGAAACGTAAAGTTCGATGTATAGGCAATGTTGATTTTTAAGGAAGCTAAGAAGGGAATCAACTTTGTTGATTCGATGAAGCGGACGTTGTAAGTATCCGGTTTAGTAATGATAAAATCGGCTTGATCTGCTCAATCCTCCAGACTAAAAAATGGTTATCAAATGAATTGAAATCTTTGATTTTCTAGCGCCTTAAATGCAGTATAATGATTCAAAACCTTGCGCCTGTTGCGTTTTCCAACATAATTAACCTTGGTTCGGGTTAAGAAGTTTAAGTATATAAGGCGAGAAGTTACTTTTAGTTATAAGTATTGACAACCATTGTAAAATCAAATTGCCTTAAAAAGATAAAAATACATCAACACTTATTTTTAATGACCTTCATAACTTCCTTCTCCCAGCTTTAAGCCAGTCTAAATAAGACATTTTATCCCGGACTGAGGGTATAATTGTTTTCAAATTTTGTTCATATTAAAATAACATATTAATCATTATAATTATCAGGTCGCTCCTACGGAGCTCACCTTAGATCATGTATTAAATTCTATGAACAGAGTACTCCTGCGGAGCACTTAAAAAAACTCAAATAACATCGTGTTTTTTTACAAAAATTTATAAATTGATCATCAATTATAATGCTTAATATAAGTCTAATTTTATTATCCCGAACTCTGAGGTTAATTATTCAGGTTTCCCGCGGATTGCACGGATTTCAAAGATTTTGGTGAATGTTTTTCTTTCGCAGGTTTCGTAGATAAATACAGGTTTTTCGTTAGTAATGTTTATAAAAAACAAAACCTCCCCACATTTCTGAGGGGAGGTTTTTATGTACTGCTGTTTCAGATTATTTCTGAACGGCTGTTTTCATTTTGGCATCAGGGCGTAAAACTCTGTAACGTACTTCTAAATCTTTCGGTACGTAGAATACTAACGGCAGTTTGCTGTTGTATCTTACAACCTCCGGCTGAAGGGTTACGAATTTTTTCGTCAGCTTCTTATCAGGACAAGCCATTAAGGTTCCGCCTGTTTCTCCGTTGGATTCTACTTCATAATAGTTGTAGCCCCATCCCTGAAGATCCTGGGTTTTCACATTTCCCATCAGGAAATATTTGTTACAGTCCAGCATTTTTTCAGCACCTACAAAGAATTCTACTTTTAAATCCGCTTCATTTTTTGCAACAGGCAGCTGAATGTATACCTGCTTGTATCCTTCTTTAGCTTTTGGGAACATTTGAATTTCCAGCTTCTCAAACTTTTCAGCTTTCTTTTGTGCGAAAGCATTTACACCTGCAAGCATTACCAATCCTGTAATTAAAGTTTTTGAAAATCTCATTTTGTTTTATTTTAAAATTTTACTACTTCCCTATGGCCAAAAATCATTCCAAAATAGAAACGGCTGTTCCTTTTGTGTGTGAATTCATCTGCGGAGCATAGTAATTCTGCATCGTGGTAATCCCGTTGGAGAACTTTCCTGAAGCATTGGCAACCACATCATATTCAAATACATACTTCCCTTTCGGCATGTACTGGATGTAGAAGTTAGTGGAGGCATCTTTGGTGGACTGATAATATCCTAAATTATTTTTCCACTGGTATCCGGACAGCACATCTAAAGGTTCAAATCCTGCAGCACGCATATCTTTAATATGGATGAATTCCATAGCGCGGTCTGTATTCAGGATCATTCTTACGGTTACTTTGTCTCCTACTTTCAGCGGGGTTTCAGACGAAATTTTCTGAAGTTCCTCTCCATTCACTGTTTTTATCTTTTTATACAGCTCTTTGGTCACCGAGATATAGTTTTCTGAAGATTTAATCTTATCCAGATCTTCGTAATACTGCCAGAACAGTCCTCCCTGAACAATTCCAGGTCCGGGTTTTGTAATGGTAACGGTTGCTAAGTTTTTATCTACAGCGTCTGTTTTTACGGCAGATTTCACATATCCGGTTGCCTGGGTCTGAGGTGCCAGCTCTTTTCCGCCCCAAATGATTGTAGCTTTATCACTTTCAGCACTGGTCCATGACTTTCCTGAGTTCAGGATGGTAAAGATCACTTCTGAGGTTCCTCTTGAGCTGCCCCATGAGTTTACTTCTTTCTGGGTTACCAACCAGATTTTCATATCTTCAATGAACTTCTGGTCATTAGCCTTCAACTTATTGAACGCTTCCAAAGCTCCTGCATGATTCACTACTTTTGATCCGAACCAGCCCCAGTCATTCAGGTTCTGTTTCCAGTAGACGCCCTGTGTTTTTGTGTCTGTGGAGGTTTCTTTCAGGTAATTCATCAGTTTATCCGAAACGTCTTTCAGGCCATAGTCATTCATCAGTAATGCAGCACGGTGAAGTCCGAAGAAAGTGAAATCAGTGATCTTCGCGGTTTTTGCTTTTTGTTTTACCAATGATTTCAATGTAGCTCCTTTTCCTTTCAAAGGATATTGTTTTTCCCAGTAGTTACGGGTATCAAGGTAATCCATCGTCCAGTTATTCCACACATTTTCTTTTTTCACATCCCAATATTTGCTGACCTCATTATCAACATACTGAACCAGTTTTGCAACAAGCTCATTCTGTTCTGTTCCCTGATAATCTTTTACATTATCTTTTAACCATGAATTGATCTTTCCTAAGTTTTTAAGAATGTATAAAGAAGTTCCGTACGAGCTTGGATACCCGGAATACCATGAGAATCCGCCGTCAGGGTTCTGTAGTTTTCTGAAATCGTCCCAGCTTTGGCTGATGGAGTTTCTCATCGTATTAACATCAAATAACAGCGCCAGTTTCTGCATCTGTTCGTTTTCATTTTTACTTTCCAGTACCCAAGGGGTTTCTTCAAGTAAAAGCTGTTTCAGTTCCTGATTTTTCTCCAGATTTGAATTCAGCAATCCTTTGTTCTGGTATTCTTCAAAAACAGTTTTCATTTTCGGATTGGCTCTGAAGATCTCAGAGGCTAAAACATCCGCAAACCATTTGTTGAACACGACATCGGCAGAATTATTCTGATCATTTTTCAGGCTTGGCAATGCAAACATGATCTCCCAGATCGGATTGGTAGTCAGTTCGAGTGTATTGGAAACATTGGAAATTGTTGTTGAGTTTGTATTCTTAAGATTTTCCAGAACAAATGTTTTGGTTTCTCCTTCTTTTACAAAAACAGGAACAGCATCTGTTACCAGCATTCTGTTAGGAAGTACGGCTACAGCCTGCTGCTCACCATCTGAGTAAGCTCCGGCTTTGGCTACTACTTTCATGATGATGGACGAAACATTATTCGGAACCTTAAGCTTCCATGTCAGGGCAGAATTTCCGTTCTCACTTAAATTAAAGTTCTGAGCTCCTGCATTGATCCCAAATTTTGAAGTAATGTTCTCATTGGTGAAAGCGTCCAGAATCTGTAATTCCGCGGAACCGCTTAATTTTTTATCGGTAAGATTCGATAATTTAGACTGAAGATTCAGTTCATCTCCCTCTCTCAGGAATCTTGGATAATTAGGGGTTACAGAAAACTCTTTCTGGGTCACGACCTGTTTTTCCAGTACAGCTGCTCTGGCATCTTTGGTATGGGCCAGGAACATCAGCTTCCATTTTGTAAGGGCTTCCGGAGAAGTAAATTCAAAGCTTACGTTACCTTCCGCATCGGTTTTCAGATCGGGATAGAAGAAGGCTGTTTCTTTCAGGTTCTGACGTACAGGAACTTTTTCCAGTGATTCTTTTTGTTCAGCCTGATCTACAACTCCGTCAGCATCTGCTTCTTTAACCTCCGCTACCGATCCAGTAATAGCTTTCTTCTGCCCATATGCCACCATCACAACTTCATCAACGCTTGCTTCTTTAGCAATGGCAGTAGGAGCAGGAACAGGCGCCATTTTGCTACGGGTTAAACGTCCTATATTTCCAGCTACCCCATAACCATAGATGTCATTATCAAACCAGTTGAAGCCAGGAACCTGCACAGATTTACCGTTATAGTATTTCAATCTTTTCTGATAATAAGCCTGCTGCAGATATTCACCGATTTCATATGAGGTGATCAGAGAATAAGGCATATAAAGCTTCTGCCAGTTGAAACTGTTAGCCGCAAACTGATCCAGTGACATATCATACATATTGGCCAGTACCTCAGCATTTATTTTTTCCTTGTCATTTCCTGAAACTTTTACGCTCCATTTTTCTTTTGAACCCGGTTCCATCTTATCTCTGAAGGTTACGGTTTCTATTTTCAGTGGCTGTTCTGAATCTTTAATTTTCAGGACTACAGATTTTGTCTGCACATCGTTGAATGCTACGACCTGGAACTGAAGATTCAGCGCAGAAATTCCTTTATCTTTAGGAATGTCTGTGGTATATTCCAGTACTCCTTTTTTCAGTTTATGGGTTTCTGAAACGGTTTTTCCGGTTCCGTCTTGTACAAAAACATTCACTGTGGCATCCGGTATTGCAGAATAAACATATATTTTCGCCTTCTCCCCTCTTGAGAATTCATTTTTAGGTTCAATGACTTTCAGGAAGGTTTTCTGTGCCGGTTTTAAGGCTCCTTTATCCCAGACACTGAAGTTCTGAGAGGATTTAATGGTATCTTTTCCTTCGATATTATAAAGCTCCAACTGATAATCTCCTGCATCCAGTTTTCCTAAATCCAGTTCTGCTGAAGGCTGCTGCTGTTTTTCCATAAGCACCTTCTCTGTTTTCCAGTTTTTAACCTCATCATTTTTATCGAAAAGATCATGAGGAAATCTGTTGATGAATTCTTCTTTTGAAAACTTCGGAAGATCCTGAACCGCCGACTGGAAGTTCTCTCTGAAAATTCTGTCCGGAGCCGCCAGTTTGGAAAGCTTAACCTGGTAAGATTTTTTCAGATCCTGTTCGTTGTAGTTTCTGGTTTCCACTTTCAGCTTTACATTTTCATCACTGAAGGCATTGTTAAGCTCATCTGCTTTTATGTAGTGGGAAACTGAAGCTACCTTCAGTTGTGTATCTGCGGATTGGGTTTCTCCATTAATGTCTGTTACGGAAGCATTGATTTCATAATTATCGATCTGAATTCCTTCTAAAGTTTCATCTTTTTTAAGGTCCAGACGAATGACAAATTCTCCTTTTTCATTGGTTTTCGCTTCGCCCAGAATAGAGTTTTCATTATCATTTCCACGCGGGTACCACCAGAAATATCTCCATCGGATATTATGTTTTTTGATCTCATAATTTACCGTGGTATTGCTTAAAGCCACTCCGGAAAACATCATTGCTTTTCCTTTCAGCTCTATGGTCTGTCCGTATTTATATTCGTCTTTTACAGGATCAAAGGTTACTTCAAACTTAGGTCTCTTGTATTCTTCCACCCTGAAATCTTTATAGCCTTGAGAACCTGCATCTGTTCTCAAGTAGAAAACACCGTTCAGCTGGCCTTTTGGAAGGGTAAAACTGCCGTGATAGGAACCAAATTCGCTGGTGGTAAAATCCTGGGAGGAAACATCCTGACCGTTGGCATCCTGAAGGGTAATTTTCTGCTTCAGACCTGCCGTTACAGATTCTATTTCATTATCAATTTTTGTATTGATCACTTTAAAATAAACGATCTGTCCCGGTCTGTAGATGGCTCTGTCGGTAAAGATCTGAGCCTGGAGACGGGATTGTTTATTCGGATTATATTCTTCTGCCGTTCCACTGTTACCGTAGACCTGCATAATCTGGAAATCATTGGTTTTCGGCTGACGGATCAGGAATGTTCTGTAGTACGCATTGCTGGCTGTAGAAGGGAATTTGAAAACCCCATTTTCGTTGGTTTTACCGTCAATTTTATTTAATGTTTTATTGGAAACAAACTCATAAAAAGTAAGACCTTCATTCGTCGCAGGTTTTCCATTCTCACTGCTTACCAGTTTCATTTCATTGGAAAGCTGATTACGATCCGTTTTGTTCTGATAGATGATCCTGTTTCCGGAAACCAGAAAATAGAAATTCTGTCTGGAATCGCTGTTCTTATCATTTGATCCTGCTACTGCATATTCAGCAACATAAGCTCCTGCCGGAAGAGGTTTAATCTCCAGAGAAGTTTTATGATTCTGATAATCTTTGGCATCGGCAAGCTGGAAAGTTTCTTTTCTTACCAGATTTTTTTTGATGTTTCCGAATGTATTGTTATAGCTGCCCTGTATGTATTGCATGAATGGAAGAAAGTCTTCTTTTACTTCATAAATGTTCAGGGAGAATTCGGATACATTTTTATGTTCTGCAACAATATGAACAGGCAGGTTACTCTGCGTCTGCTGCTCATATTTAATGGTAAGCAGCGGATTGGTGATCTGGTTTTCCCTGTTTTTAATGTTTTCAAGGAAGAGCGATTTCGGGTACTGCTTTTTCGCCTGATCTGCAACAGCCAGAGCTTCTTTTATGTTCTTTTTGATGATAAGCTCACTCATGATCTCTTCCATGATGACTACTTTGTAATCACCTTCTGTTCCGGATTTCAAGAGACTCTGAAGCTGTTCAAGTTTATCTTTACAACGGTTGTAATCACAGTTTTCCGTCAATTTTTCTTTCATGAAATAGAGCTTTGAATTTCCGCTGTTCTGCGCAATAAGCTCATCGAAAACAGTATTGATTTTTGTTCTGTTTTCTGTAAGTTCATTTTTTGTAAAAAATCCGTTGTCAGAAAGGAAAGCTATCTTTTTTAAGGAATACCAGTCAAGAAGCGTTGGAAAATAAGCGATATCCTTTGTTTCTGTCAGCATATCCTGGTATTTCTGCAGGGCAATCTTTTTCATTTCCGGTTTGCGGCTGTCCAGTTCCTGATAGCTTTTGGAGAGATAGTTTTTAAAATCCAGCTTGCTCCAGGTTTCTATCTGTGACAGATCCTGTGAATTGATATTGGTTCTGCTATTTATCTTCCAGGAGTTCTGGCTGTAATAATCCTGGAAAAACTCATTCATCAGAACCCTGAATACCAGCTGTTCTTCTCCTTTCAGTTTAGCCTCTGTGGTCTGAAGCTTCTTAAAAAACTGAGAGACCGCATCATTCTGATCATCGTCTACGGTCCGGTTTACGATACTGAATTCCGCTTTCAGGGAACGAATCAGCTGAAGTACATTATTTTCTTTCATGGCTTGGTTTTGTATGTCTAAAATAATGGGAAGATTGGATTTATAGGCTCCTCTGGTGCTGTTGTCCGTAATCTTCTTCCATTGTCCGTCGTAATACTGTTGCGCCTGCATTTTAGGGTAAAAGCTAAAACACAGCAACATCATTAATAGTTTGACATTTCTCATCTGTTATATGTTATTTTCTAATTTCTATTTTATCTCCTTTGGTTCTGGCATTCATCTGAGGTGCATAATAATTCTGCAGGGTGGCAAAACCACTGGAGAAGTTTCCTGAAGCGTTGCACACCAAATCATATTCAAATACATATTTCCCTTTCGGCATGTAGTAAATATAGAAGTTGGTGGAAGCATCTTTGGTGGCCTGATAATACCCCAGATTATTTTTATACTGATAACCGGAAAGTACATCTACAGGTTCCAGTCCTGCTGCTCTCATATCTTTCAGGTGGATATACTGCATTGGACGATCTGTGTTAAGGATCATCCTTACGGTAATACGGTCTCCTACGGTAAGCGGACTGCTGTCTGTGATTTTGATCAGCTCTTCTCCGTTTGTGGTTTTTATTTTTTTATAATACTCTCTTGTCATGGAAAGATAGGTTTCTGTGGATTTTACATTTTCCAGGTTTTCGTAATACTGCCAGAACAATCCACCTTGTGCAATTCCCGGGCCGGGTTTTGTTACGGTTACCTCAGCCAGCTTTTTATCGACCTTATCAGAATGAATGGTCTGCTTCAGATAGCCTGTTGTTTTGGTTTGTGGAGCTACTTCTTTTCCTCCCCAGGTTACGGTAGCCTTATCCGCTTCCGGGGTGGTCCAAGATTTTCCTGAATTCATGAGGGTATAAATAATTTCAGCGGTTGTTCTGGAATTTCCCCATGAATTGGTTTCTTTCTGTGTGGCCAGCCAGACTTTTGATTCTTCAATAAAATTAATATCCTCGGGTGTTACTTTGCTAATCGCTTCTATGGCGCCAGCATGATTTACCGCCTTGGATTCATACCAGCCCCAGTCATTGAGGTTCTGTTTCCAGTAAGCGCCCTGTGTCTCTGAAGAAACAGAGGTTTCTTTGAGGTATTTAATCAGCTTTTTAGAGGTATTTTTCAATCCGTAGCTGTCATAAATAAGCGCTGCCCTGTGAAGACCGAAGAAGGTAAAGTCTGTAATTTTGAATTGATCTGCACGGGTGATAATATTCTGTTTAAGGCTTGCCCCTGTTCCCTGCAGCGGATATTCTTTTTCCCAATAGCGTCTTGCATCCAGATAATCCAGGGCAAAGTTGCTCCACGGGGTATTTTCATTTTCTTTCCAGTGGGTACCCAATTCCCTGTCGATATAATGGATCAGGGAAGAAACCATATTCGCCTGTCCTGACTGATACTGGTTTATTCCTCCTTTCAGCCATTCATTCATTTTCCCAAGATTTCTGAGGATGTATAACGAGGAAACATATGAGCTCGGGTACCCCGGCAGCCATGGGAATCCTCCGTCTCCGTTCTGATATTGTAAAAGAAGTTTCCAGTCGCTGTTGATGGATGCTTTCATGGCATTGACTTCAAAAAGCCTTGAAATCCTGTTCATGGTTTCTGTTTCAGACTGGGCATTCAGCACCCAGGGAGTTTCTTCCAGCAGCACTTGTTTAAGCTCCTGATTTTTTTCAAGGTTGCTTTTCAGGAGGTCGGCGCTTTTGTATTCATCAAAAACGGCTTTCATCCTTGGATTGGCTTTGAAAATCTCGGTTCCCACGATGTCTGCAAACCAGGTATTGAAGATAGCATCAGACGTGATATTGAGGTTCTGGCTCAGATCCGGAAGGGCAAAAAGGATCTCCCAAACCGGATTTGTTTTTAGTTCAAGGGTATTGCTGATGTTTTCAACCGTCGCAGAAGTATTGTTTTTAAGATTTTGGAGGGTAAAGGTTTTGGTCTGCCCTTCTTTCACAAAGATAGGAACGGCATCGGTAAGCATCATCCTGTTGGAAAGCACGGCAACCGGGATCTGTTCCCCATCGGAATATTCTCCTGCTTTTGCCACTACTTTGATGATGATGGATGTTGCTTTATTGAATGGTGTTTTGATCTTCCAGCTGACCACGGAATTTCCGGTATCTTTTACTTCAAAATTCTGTACCGCTGAATCAATTCCGAACAGCTTTGAAATATCTTCATTGGTTTCTGCGTTGAGGATCTGCAGGGAAGCTGCCCCGGACATGGTTTTGTCTGTAAGGTTAGAAATTTTGACCTGGAAGTTCAGTTCATCCCCTTCTCTCAAAAATCGCGGATAATTTGGATTTACAGATAGTTTTTTCTGGGTGATGATGTCTTTTTCCAGAATAGCCGTTCTTAGGTCTACAGTGTGGGCAAGGAACATCAATTTCCATTTGGTCAGGGCTTCCGGTGTTGTAAATTCAAAGCTTACATTTCCATTGGCATCCGTTTTCAGGTTTGGATAGAAAAATGCAGTTTCATTAAGATTCTGACGGGTTTTCACATCGTTCAGATCTTCTTTCGTTTTTTCTTCTGGTGCTGCATCTTTTTTATCAGACAGGGGCACATCAGCTTCATTGTCAAAGCGTCCTTGTTCCTTGGCAGAACTGCTTACCGTTTCAGCCACTGCCTTGTGGCTGGAAGGCGGGCAGCCATTGTACGAAGCGATTCCCGGAACGGTAGGACAGGCATCATTCATATCATCAATTCCATCACCGTCTGTATCGGTAATCAGTCCATATTTTATCAGCAGCCTGTGAAACAGACCTTCTTCAAACCAGTTAAACTTTGGAATATAAACTCCTTTTGTTTCCAGATAATTGACTTTTTGATACCAGTCAAGAGTCTGCATCAGGTTTCTGATATTGTAATCCTGCATAACATTTACAGGTCTGTAATATTTTATAAAGTTATAGGTATTGGGAGCAAATTTATCCAAAGATTTATCATACATATTGGCCAACACTTCGGCAATCACTTTTTCGTTATTTTTCCCCGAGATCTTAACACTCCATTTTTCTTTCGTACCTGGTTCTACTTTATCCCTGAAAGTCATCAGTTCAATTTTCAAAGGATCTTCTTCCTCTTTAATTCTAACCTGAGCATATTGATTCTGTACATCATTATAATAAGCCAGAGCAAACTGTACATTATATTGTGTGATCTTTTTCTCTCTGGATACCGGGAAGCTATACGTTAATATTCCGTTGGTAAATTTCTTTCTTTCGATGGTCCTTTTCCCCTGTCCGTCCTGAAAATAGATATTTACAGATGCATTAGGAATCGCTGAATAAGCATAAACAACGGCCTGGGAGCCTCTTTCCACCTTATCTTTCGGGCCCATGACCTTCAAAAACGGATATTGATTTTTCCCCAATTTCTTTCGGCTCCATATCTCAAAATCCTGTTCAGCTTTTATAGTGTCTTTGCCCTCAATATTATATACCAGAAGTCTGTAATCTCCTGGTTCCAGTTTTCCAAGATTCAATTCTTTATCATCTTTTGTTCCGTCTATAATGGTTTTCAGGGTTTCCCAATTTTTACGGTTCTCAGAATGATCAAAGCGGTCATGCGGAAATTTTTTCAGAAACTCTTTTCTGGACATTCCCGGAAGGGTTTGAATCAGATTTTCAAAATTACTTCTCAGAACGCGTTCCGGCTGCTTCAGCTGGACCAGTTTTACCCTGTAATTCTTATTCAGGGAAACATCATTATAGTTGTAGGCTTTGACTTTAATTTTCAGTTCATCTTCAGCAAAAGTTTCTTTTATTTCATCGGTTTTTAAATAATGGGAAACTGAGGCTACTTTCACATTGGTTTCTGCCGATTGGGTTTCACCATTGATATCCGTTACAGACGTTTTTATTTTATAGTTATGAACCTGTATTCCTTCTGTGTTTTCATCTTTTTTAAGATTGATTTTAATGACAAACTCTCCTTTCTCGTCCGTTTCTGCTTTTCCCAGGATTGAATTTTCATTGCTGTAGCTCTCGTATGGGTACCACCAGAAATATCTCTGGCGGATATTCTCTCTTTTAATTTCATAATTAACGTTGGTACTGCTCAATGGAATTCCGGAGAATGTAACAGCTTTTCCTCTCAGTTCAATGGTTTCGCCGTATTTATAATCTTTTTTGATGGTATCAAAAATGATCTCAAATTTAGGGCGCTTATATTCTTCTACAGAAAAATATTTAGAGTCACTTATATGACCTCCTTCAGCATAACCAGAGGCTTCAAGCCTGAACTGTCCGTTCAATCTGTCTTTTGGTAAAACAAAACTTCCGCTATACGATCCGAATGCATTGGTCGTAAAATCCTGGCTGCTCACGATCTGCCCGTTGGCGTCATACAGGGTCACTTTCTGATTTTTACTGACGGTAAGCCTGTCTGATCTTTTTTCAGCATCCGGGTAGGTGGAAATAGCCTTAAAATAAACCGTCTGTCCCGGTCTGAAGATCTGCCGGTCCAGGAAAAGTTGCGTATGTGGGTAATATGCCTCATATGAACGGGAAAAATAGGTACCTTCTACGATGTTGTAATCATTTCCTGCCGGATCATACATCAGACGACGCGGAACATTATATTCCACTATTTTTTCGGAAGGAAATCTAGCCATATTATCTGTATCAATCATCAGCTGGGTTTCGTCTATTCCGGAATAGTCTCTGAAGTTAAATTTAAAAAGCCGGGTATTGGGTTTCAGTTTTCCGTTTTCACGGTCAACCAGAACATAATCTTTATTTTCATCATAAATTATCATGGAAGAGGTGATAATAAACATAAATTTTGACACCTCTTCTCCGTTAATATACTCCCCGATATATACTCCCTTAGGAAGCTCTTTCATTTCAAGAGCCGTGCTGTATTTAAGATAATCTTTCTTATTGGGAAGGCTGAAAGAATCTGTCCTGAAAAGGGTTTTATCTATTTTTTTATACTCCTCTTCCTGGGGATCTACCTGATATCCTAAATAGGCCAGATACTCTAATTGCTTTTTAACGTTATTAACCTGATATATTTTAAGGGTAAAGCGGTCTGTATTTTTATGATTGGCAACGATCTGGATAGGCTTTCCGGGTTCGTTATGAACTTCAAGAGAAAGTGTAAGAGAGCCTGCTTTTATCTGGTTTTCCTGGTAGATAATATTGCTCAGAAATTTTGAACCGGGATATTCTTTCTTTATTTTATCAATCAGCTCTACAGCCTGAATATACTTTGATTTGCCGGTGTATTCTCCCACTATATTTTTTACAATTAAAATCTTGTAATCTCCTTTTACAGGGGAATTGACTAATGCTAACTGCTTATCCAGGAAATTTTCATCTTTTTTGATAGTGTTTTCATAGATCAGTTTCTGGTGCTGGAAATATAGTTTAGAATTAGCGGTATTAAAATCAATCACATTCTGATATAAAGCAAGAACAACAGCCTGATTCTCTTTTAATTCATCTTTGGTGAATATATCACTGTTGTTCAGGAAATCAATATTTTTTTTAACCTTCCAGTCGTAAAGAGAGGGAAAGAACTGAAAGTCGCGCTCATTTTCAAAGGCGTCTTTGTATTTCTCAATATTTATTTTCCGGAGTTTATTATCATCTGCGGTCAATTCTGCCAGTCTCTTCAGGTAAAAGTTTTTGAAATCAAGCTTCGTCCAGGATTCTATTTCTGAAATATCTCCTTTAGCAACATTCGTCCGGCTCAGAATCTCCCATTTTTTAAGGTTATAATAATTTTCAAAGAATTCTATCTCCAATACTTTAAAAAAAAGCAGATCTTCATTTTTCAATCTTTTTTCCATATTACTGATCTTGGAAAAGAAAACGGAAGCATAATCGTTCTTCGGATCGTCCTGAGTGGCTTTATATACTGCAAATTCTGCCTTCAGAGACTTGATTATTTCCGTCGTATTATTCTCTTCTACAGCTTTGTTCTGAATCTCAAGAATAAGGGGCAGATTGGATTTGAAAGTTCCGTCTTTGTAGCTTTCTGCAATTTTCTTCCACTGCTCTTCATAAAACTTCTGTGCATGGAAAAATATGCACGAAAAAGCAAAAAAGAGAAGAACACATTTGGAGATGATTTTCATAGGTATTAATTTTGATAAATGAATGTTTTAAAAGTACTGAAAAAATACATTATAGACAGCCAGCTCTATGTCTCTTTAATGGGAACTCTTTTTGCAGTATTTTTTATGAAGGAGCAAAACACATTCCGTTTCCCGTCTGTATTACTGATCTTTATCACTTATTTCAGTGGTTATCTTTATACCAAATATCAATACACCCAACATTTTCTTAAGATTGTTACTTTAAATGCCATAGCCGGGGTTATCTGCGCTTTTCTGATCATTCATAATCATAATGAAATAAGGCTTCTGAAATGGTTCATCATTGTTGTTCTGGGACTGCTTTACAATAGCTTTTTCCTTGATGTATATATCCGGAAAATCCCGCTTCTGAAGGTTTTTTACGTTGGATTGGTCTGGGCATTGGTGAACTGCTGGCTTACGCTTCCTGAATTCAGTCTGCCCATTTTCCTGGTCAGTTTCTTTTTTATAACAGCATTAGTCCTTCCTTTTGACATCCGGGATATGGACAGTGATACGATACAGACGTTCCCTAAAATGATTGGGATTCAGAATACGAAGTATATTGCGTATATTCTTGTATTTGTTAGCTGCCTGATCTCCACTTTTTATCTTAAACCATTATATGCCGGAGCATTTTTCCTTTCGGGTATCATAACTTATATTTTCATTTATTTCGCTGAAAATAAACGTGATGACACTTATTTTTCCTTCGGAGTGGAAACCTGTTCAGCACTTCCTTTTTTATTTTTACTAATAATGGAGTATTTTTGACGAATGATTATCAAGAAGCTTTCTCTTTACAATTTCAAAAACCATTCGGAGAAGAAATTCGAGTTCTCGCCACAGATCAACTGTTTTGTAGGGAACAATGGTGCCGGAAAGACCAACATTCTGGATGCCCTGCATTATCTGTCTGTAGGGAAAAGCTTTTTAGGCAATACGGATTTTAACAATATCAAACGGGAGGAAGACTTTTTCACCATCGATGCCGAGGTCCTGAATGAAGACAGTGAAGACACCATCAAGATCTCCCAACCCAAAGAAGCTAAGAAGATCATCAAAAAAAATGATAAAAGCTACGACAGACTCGCCGATCATATCGGATATTTGCCCAGTGTGATGATTTCTCCCTATGACTCCAACCTGATCTCGGATTCCGGAGAAAGCCGCCGGAAGTTTCTGGATTCTATGATTTCCCAGACGGATTCAGGCTATCTTTTTGATCTGATCCAGTATCAGAAAACTATACAGCAGAGAAATGCCCTGCTTAAATATTTTGCGAAAAACAGAACCTGGGATAAAGACTCACTGGAAATTTATGATGATCCAATTACCCGATACGGAACGAAAATTTTTAATAAAAGAAAAGAATTTGTAGAACAACTGAACCCTATTGTTCAGAACTTCTATCAAATTATTTCGGGAGGAAAGGAAACCGTATCCGTTATTTATGAATCCCACCTTCTTGAAAGCTCTTTTGAAGAACTTTTAAAGGAAAGTCTTGAAAAAGACCGGATGCTTACCTATACCTCAAAAGGCGTTCACAAAGATGATCTTCTTTTCGAAATGGACCATGTTTTAATTAAGAAAATCGGATCGCAGGGACAACAGAAGTCTTTCCTTATTTCCCTTAAATTAGCTCAGATGAATCTGGTAAAAGAACTGACCAAGAAGACTCCTATTCTTTTACTCGACGATATTTTTGATAAGCTTGATGATACAAGGGTTTCCCAGTTGATTGAACTGGTTAACAAAGAAAGTTTCGGACAGATTTTCATTACGGATACCCACAGGGAAAGAACGGAAAGTGTGGTGAAGAAAATTAACGAAGAAAGTATTATTTTTGAGATATGACATCAAAAATCTTCATCCTGATATTTTCAGTATTTTTTATATTTTCTTTTGGACAGAAGAAAAAGAAGAAGGCTGTAGATCTGTTATCGGAGTATAATTCTTATCGGGACGGTGATCTCAGAAAGGATTTCAAACCTATTCCCCCTCAGAAGAGAATGGCCAGATTTCCGTTTAATAAAGCGGCCAAGGTAAAGATCATTTCTTATAATCTGAATTTAAAAAGAACGAGTGCAGGATCTTATACGCCACCGCCTCCACCACCAAAAACAAGGGAAGACTCTATCAATCTCACCAGATATTATGACAGTATCAGAAAAAATGTAAAGTTTGAATTGAGGGAAGCGGTTAAACATTCTAATTTTGAAGGAATTCAGGAATCTAAAACGTTAACACATTCTGAAATTTCCGAGCTCACGGATGTGATCTACAATACCTGCAATAAATATTATATAAGTGTTGTTTCTACAAGCGGATGCTTTTTTCCAAGAAATGCCATCCTGTTTTATGATAAGAATGATGAGATTTTTGCTCATTTCGAAGTTTGTTTTGAATGTTCAGGAATAGAATCTTCACCGAAAAAGATGCTGGAACCCATCGAAACCTGTGAATACCTTTATCCGGATCTGGAAAAGTTTTTTAAAAGCAAGGGATTGACAACCGAATATGTAAAGAGAAAATAATAGGATTGAATATCCTTTTTTAATCAACCCCGGAAGATTAACCCGTATTTTTACAACACAAATTTTTCATTGTTAAGACCGTTGATTTGATGAAGCGGTTGTTTTTAATCATCCATTTATTTTGTGACAAAGTCGATCTTATTTGCTCGCATCAAAAACCTTATTTTCAAAATATGATTCAGAAAATAATTATTACTACACTTTTACTATTCTTTTGTTTTTCTTTAGGTCAGAAGAAGAATTCAAAAGTGAATACTCCTGAACATGGAAAGCTTAATAAGAACTTCAAACCGCTCGCATTGAGTAAAAGAATTGCAAAATTTCCGTTCAACCAGGCAGTTAAAGTGAAAATTATTTCGTTCAATCTGAAATTGCTTGGAAAGAGCTTACCGTCACCTCCTCCGCCTACAGCCTTTAAAACAAATGAGGAGTATCTGCGTTTTCAGGAAGCTGAAAAAAAGCTTAGAAAGCCTATTGAGCTGGAAGACTTTATTAAAAATCCGACTGATGAAGATATTCAGGAATCAAAAATTCTGACATTGGCCGAAATTTCAGAACTGACCAATATCCTTTATAATACCTGCAGCAAATATTATCTGGAAAATAAAATGGGAAACAAATGTTATTTTCCAAGAAATGCGGTCCTCTTTTATGATGAAAATGATCAGATTTTTGCTTACTTTGAGGTTTGTTTTGAATGTTCCGGATCAAGGTCATTTCCGGATGATCAACTAAATTTTATTGAAACCTGTGAATACCTTTATCCTGAACTGGAAAAGTTTTTTAAAAGCAAAGGTTTAACCACTCAATTTATAGGGAGAAAATAGTATGAAGAAGAAAAAACGTGAATATCAATCGTCAGAACTTGTGAAATCTTTTGCAAGAATTTATGGTTTTGAAGATAAGCTTATCGCCTTTGAGATTAAAGATTTTCTGGAAGATTACCTTGAT
The DNA here is from genome assembly GCF_031456375.1 of Chryseobacterium sp. 2987. NCBI lineage: Bacteria > Pseudomonadati > Bacteroidota > Flavobacteriia > Flavobacteriales > Weeksellaceae > Chryseobacterium > Chryseobacterium sp. 2987. The sequence goes on along the minus strand of NZ_JAVDUN010000001.1, from coordinate 941,175 downwards.
AAAAGTCTTTTCAGCGAAATCCGAAGCGTAAATATCGAAGAAAAATGTGTGGTGATTAAAATAGACTCTCCCCTGCTTAAGCATGATTTTCAGATGAGGAAGAGTTTTTATCTGAAAAAGTTCCAGGATAAGTTTGGAGAGGAAAAGTTTAATGATCTTAAGATTTTATAGAACTCTTTTGCCTGGCGGATATTTTTATCGTTTCCCACAGAATACACAGATTGGCACTGATCTTTGCGATTATTTTTATTCTCGCAGATTTTGCAGATTGCGCAGATTTATTTTCACACCAATAAAAACTTCAGATCTTTGAAACTTAAGTAAATTATAACATCAATATTAAATTTAATTCGTGCATTAGTGGCAATATACCTGCCACTAATGCACGAATTTTTTTTTAAATCTCCCACAGAATGCACGGATGTTTGTGGATATTTTTTCTCCTATATTTCATGGATTCATTATATAGGTTTTGGCTAAAGCCAATGGATTGTTTTTTATTATTTTGGCGGACTAAAGTCGGCCCCTATTGAATAAATTCTGCAAATCACACATAATTCCTGCTGATTATAAAATAGAATAAATTGCAGCTTTCATTATCATGATGATGAGCTGCCAATGATGTCTTTTTATTCCAATTTCAAAGCTCTTATTGCCTCATCCTGATCAAAAAACAGTCCTGAGTTTTTTACAAAACCATAAGTAGTATCTGTATTCTTATTGATAATATAGCTTATTTTAGATGGGTTGCTCTCAAAATCTTCATAAGAAGGCATAAAATCTTCTAAATACTTGTCTAAGTATTGATATTTAAAATCTGTAATATCGATGATCACATGCTTTACTCCGGAAAATTTTAAAAATTTCTTTAAAGCAGCGTACATCCTTTTTGTTTCTAATATATCATCCTCAAGGTCTTTGGTAGGCCCGGGATAGGCTCCTGTTATTTTAAAATAGCCTAATCCATTTTTTTGGTCGTGCTTAATTTCAAAGGAAATAAAATGAGTATGTTCCAGTGCTTCAACAAATTTAGGTTTCTGGTATTGGTCATCATATATTCTTATTTTCCCGTCATAATATTCTTTTTTCAGTAATCCGGAACAATAGTTTAAAGCCTCTAATTCTGTATCGAAAACGTTATTTTCCTCAATGCTGAAGTTCCCTTTTATAAAAATAAACCGGTCTTTGTAGATAGGATTTAATCTGAAAGGAGTATTTGTATTATTCTGTAAGTCAGAAAAATTAATTATTCGATAAGAAGTAGTATCATCGTAAAACTCTTCATTAAGATAAAATTTCAGTAATTCTGATTCCTCCATTGAATCAATTTTCCCGGTAATATTGATTATGGGAACGTAACTATCACTTTTTGTTAATTTCCAGTAAACAGTTTGGGTTATAAAATAGGTTTTGGGTTCTGTATATGCTTCTAATTTCATATTTTAAAAATAGTAATTCTTACTTCTCATATATTCTGATATCCTCTCTTTAAGATTTTATTTTTTATGGGGCCAAAATAAATACCGCTAAAAAATGTAAATTTATCCGAATGTTTCCGAATGGAAAAATTAACAGACCAAAAACTAATAAAAATGAAAGTGACAAAAATAATGTACGCTCCAACAGCAGTTACACAGTTTACCTACAGATTCAATAAAGAAAATAATACCCACATTGAACATACCCATGAAATCATAGAAGGCTCCCCTTTTGTAAAGATTGATTTTAAAGAAACCAGCCGTGATTTAGTGTTTCATTACTCTTACGAATTAGGCAGCCTTCAGAAATATTTAGCCCAAAAAGGAGAAGAATTATTACCACTAGCAGATTATCCTTTTCCTCCTGAAAAGGAATAGGCTGTTTACGGATGTTAAAATTAATACCCAGATATAAAAAGTGGAGAACAGATTTAATTTATATAGTGCAATAAGAGAGAAAAGTGATTACACAGCTGATGATTTACCAGGTTTTAACGAAACTGAATTCAATAATCTGGTTATCAGAAGCCTGAATCTGGATGATCTGATCTCTGTAAAATCCCAATACAGTCATGTTGAATTTAACGGAACTTCGCTTTATTCCGCGTATTTTGTGCAGACCTCATTTCAGGAATGCATCTTTCAGAATGTTGATTTTACAAAGTCCAACTTAAGCAATACCTCATTTACACGATGTTCCTTTACCTCGTGTTCTTTTGTCAGTGCTGAAATAATGGGAGCAGAAATTACATCATGCATTTTCAGGAAATGTAATTTTACGGATATTGTTTTTTGTGATAATGTAATTCATGATACTCAATTCGAGATTACTAACCATTCTTTCTCTTCCATTAGCGATAATATTGAAAAAGATGTGGTTTGGTTATTTGATCAAAAAATGTAAAATATTTTTATCAACAGCATAAATCAGAGCATTAAACTCACAAAAGGATCAGATATACAGATCAATAAACATGGAGAATATAAAAATACAACTGCATCAGCAATGGCTTCACGGTACCGGAGGGCAGCAGCTGGATATAGCCGATGAAGAATTTAATGATCTCATACTGAAAGAGGAAGATCTAAATACGGCGGTATTCAGTAATACAAAATTTATATCCGGTACTTTCAGCAGTCTGAATCTGGGAGGCAGCTCGTTCTTTAACTGTACTTTCTCTTCCGTCAATTTTGAACATTGTTTTTTAAGGAAATGTGAGTTTCATGGATGCACCTTCAGAAGCTGTGTTTTTTCGGAAGATGAAATAACAAAAGCTGAATTTTATGATACGGTCATAGAGTCCTGTACTTTCAGGAAAGTAAAACTGGGGTTGAGCCACTTTGGAGATTGTTATGTATCAGATACAACTTTTGAATCAGCAGAACTGGATGGCTTAACTTTCATCGACAGTAAGTTTAAAGCCGTTGATTTTAAAAATGCGGAATTCAGTACCGTCTATCCTGTGAAAATTAATGATCATGTAAATATTATCACTATTGATCAGCTGAAAACTACCATTAAAGCATTCAATGAATAAGGATTAAAACAGACCAACCATGACTTTCGAAGAAATTAAACAACGGATCCTTAATGCAGAGAAACTGCATATAAAAAAATTTAAAGAATCATTAAAACAGGCCGGGCTCCCTTATGTATTACAGTACTGCTTTCCCCGTTTTCATATTAACGATAAAAGGAAGGTGTATTCTTATACCGTAGAGCTGCTTTTTGATATCGAATACAATGAATATCTGTATTGGGAGGGCAAACACTTAATCAGTGTAAATCCGGAGACGGGAGAAAAAGGGATTGTGATCAATAATTCCTATAAAGGCATATTAATATATCAGTCAGAATCCGCTCTGCTTACCCTGGAAGGTGATCCTACTATTGTAACAGACCTCCCGGCGGCAGAAATCAGGGACATCCTGGAGAATGAAAAATTAGTCATCCAGGATTATTTCAGCCCTCTTTATTATACAGAAGAACCTATACCTCCTCAAAAATCTCCTATGGTGGATAAAACATTAAATCCTCTACAGCTATTTATCAACGATCAGGAAGTGGATCCGCGTACTATATTATACGATGAGTTTTATTACAGAAAATATATTGGAGGTAAAGAAATATATCCTTTTGAACTCTATATTGACCTGAATGATTTTAATGAAAGAATGCAACCTAAATATGCAGAGCTGCTGAATGAATTAATCGCAGATGACCTGCTGGTCAACGAAAACTATGCCCTGGAACTATTTGAAAACCTCACGGAATATCCTTCCTATAAAGATATTCTGGATGACACCTTGGATATGAAAGAAAAAATGAACTTTCTGGATCCATTTCTTATATCTCAGATCTTTAATGAATATTTTTGGAAAAACAATAAAGACACTTGGTGCTGGATCATAAGAGAGGTGCTGTATTTTAATAAAAATGGAGATAAAATTATAATGAAAGGCAACGCCCAGAGAATAGACTAACTGTAGCTGATACGGTATATCAGCCATGAAAATAAAAAATGAATCAGGAAAAATTGTATCCTTTGCACGGATTTCAGTTCTTAATTTTTAATTCAACAACATTAACTTCAGTAAAAACAGAATAAAGCTATGCAAGATTTAAACGAAATCCTATTGAATTTAAAAAGCAATGATTCTGAAGTTATAGAAAAAGCCCTGGATGATTTAGCCCAATCAGGATATGAGAATTCTTTAGAACTTATTTTACCTTTTTTAAGGCATCATTCAAAAGAAGTAAGAGAAACCGCTGTATTTAATCTTGGAGAAATAAAGGATGAAAAAGCAATTACCTACATTATAGACACCGCAAAAAATGAGGAAGAATCCGTAAGAATGTTTGCTATATTGGCTTTAGATAATTATAGAAGTGATGCTATATTAAAAGTTCTGCTTGAGGAAGTAAAACGGCCCAAAGTATCTGCCTCCCCTAAACAGCGGGCTGCTGAGCAACTAAAGAATTATCCTTGTAAAGAAGCTCAGGAAGCATTAATATTTTTAATTCTCAATGATGAAAATCCATATATATTTATCCCTGCAGCAGATTCTTTATATTCAATGAATGATAAGGATTTACTGGATCTCTGGAAAAAAATAGACACATCATACAATCATGATTATGTAAATTCGGTTGCCCGAAAAGCGATAGAAGATATAGAAAACAACCAGAGTTGAAGATAAAAACAGATCCACATCTTTTTCAGAACCCGTTTCTTCTGTTTCCGGCTTCAGACCATACGTGCTATGCTTTCAGTAAAGATATTGGTCAAATGATGTGAATTAAAAAAATACGTAAAGAGGATACAATTTTTAACCCCGTAATGTGTAATTTTATCGGCCTTACAATAAAAACTATATTAAAATAAAACTATACCATGAAAAACGAATATCTGGTTTCTGAAGAAGCTAAAGAAATGCTTGCAGAACTTTCTGAAAAAATGGATGAATTGCTGGTTGAAGGCCGTACTTACCATTCTGAGGTCAACATAGATGAACACGGAAGTTCCAGAGACGGCATTTATTTTTATGAAAATGGAGTTCTTCATGACTTTAATAATTTCGGAAAATACGCCAAAGAGGAAATCAGAGAACACATTGAAAGCATTAATCGCTTCAATTTTATAAAACTGCTTACCTTTTTCCCTGTATATTCAAAAATAAAATTCACTTTCAAAAAAGGAGAACTGATTCAGGCGGAAAAATTCAGCATTCCCATGCTGCTGGAAAGCGTTAAAAGTAAAGTGATAAAACGGCTCATGCTGTTTGTTGATAATGATCAGGTTTTACATAAAGCAGAAGTACTGCTTCACTTTAAAAAAGAAGGAAATGAAATCGGAATGTTTGTAGATTCAACTTATTATTATGATAACAAAATAAGTTCATATGATGATACAGCCAATAAAGAAGATATTCTTTCCATTTATCATCAATTAGACGGTAAAATAGAAACCCTTTATTTTATCTGTGAAAATGACACAATTCAGGCACAATCCTATCCGGCTTTTGAAGAACATGGGCTCCAGCTTTTAACTGTATCTCAGATTGAATCAGATCCGGAATATAAAAAACGTAAAGAAGCTTCAGAAGAATGTAAAAAACTCCGAAATGATTTTTTCAATTCTTTAGGAAAACCCGATGAACACATCATTTATTTAAGTCTAGGCGGACTCGGGGATCATTCATGGCCGGAAGACAGCACTTTACACAATTCCTGTAAAATGAGGGTTATTTATACCCCGGAATCAACGGTTTTAATGACTGACGGGCTTTCTGATATTTACAGATACTCTGATGACGATGAACATTTAGAACACAATGGCATTGGTGCAGAATTTTACATGGAATTTCATAGTACGGTTCCGTATGAAATTATTCATAAGCATTTTGCCGTAGCACTGATCAACAGTGTATCTCAGATGGCTATCGGGCATGGTGATTTTAAAAGTCTGATGGAAAACCTCAGAGTGACTTTTGTAGAATTCAGCGAAGAAAATATTGAGCTCTGGGTAACCAGTGAAAACAACCCCAACCAGGATCTGTCCAGCTTTTTGGTTTCTGAAGATTTTATAGAAGACGAGAGTTTTGGAGTGTTGTTAGGTATAGAATCGAAGACTGTTCATCAAAAACTGCAGCTGAATCTGGAAGAAATCTTACTGATAAGCATCAAACCTGTTGTCAAGAAATGGCTTTCAAAAGACCAACTAAGGAGTGATAACAATGAAGAAGCAAAACAGCATATTATCAAAGAATTTAAAGATAGTGGATCGTGGAACTTAGTGCCTCTTACCTATCACAGTAAATAGTGTAAAAATGATTCAGGTTCCGGCATAAACAGACCCTTATTTTTCCGTTTTAGCGTTATATAAGCCATTCATCTCAAACGAAAATAGGCTCAAATACTGCGCTTCCACCAGATAAAGCTGCGTTTGTTCATTTGCTTAAAAGTATTCTATGCTTTGGATTAAATTTGAATAACAGATTGTCCGGAAAGGATAAAAGATACAAGCCGATCATCAGGTATAAGGTATGACTTTCATAACCTAAAACCTGACTGAATCAGAAATTATCCCTTATGAATATCAATCTTAAATAATAAATTTAGTGACTGAATTTGAAATAATATACAACTCTTTTATGGGGTTTATGGAGACATCTGAAAACTATGCCAACGCTGATGATGAATTAATTGATGAGTACAGAGGTGTTTTCATGGATCCTAAAGATGAGACAGACGTTATCACAGAAATCTGGAAAAAATACGGTTTTTGTCTCTATAAGAATGGATTGTTTTCCCTGTTAAATCCCAAAGAATACAACAGGCTGGCCAGAAATTTTCCTGAAGTTTCAGAGAAAGCAGAAGTTTTTGCAAGAACGGCCACCGGTTGCCTGTTTTTATGGGAAGAATATAGTTTCGGAAGAAATATTGCTTTTTTGAATATTCATACGGGAGAGAAAAGCATCATCTCTACAAGCTTCAATGTGTTAATAGAGTGGAATTTAACAGCGTCAAACTATTGGACGGAAGACTGTTACGGCAAAGTAGAATTTGCGGTAATGGATAGGTTTAAGCATATCCCGAACAATCAGTGTGGGGGGTATTCCTTAGCTTTGCCTCTGGGAGGAAAAGAACGCCTTGATCATATGGAATTATTCGATTATAAGACCCATCTTGAATTATTATCACAGCTTCATCATTAAAAAAACGGCTGGAATGATAGCCTGTTACCAGATGAGCAGAAAAAAATAATCACTATTTTTAAAAATAAAACCAAAATAACAACCATTTTAAAATTTTAGAACCATGAAAAAAACAGTATTCATTTGTTGTCTTTTATTCGGAATATCTATGGTAAGTGCGCAGACTATAGAATCAGGAAGCCGCAGTACAACGGGCTATATCAAAAGTGACGGTACCATAGAAAACAGCAGCCGTTCAACGGTTGGTTATATTAAAAGCGACGGTACTATTGAAAACAAAAGCCGCAACACCATCGGTTACATCAAAAGCGACGGTACTATAGAAAACGGCAGCCGTTCAACGGTTGGTTACGTTAAAAAAGATGGTACTGTAGAAAACAGCAGCCGTTCGACCATTGGTTACATCAAAGATGATGGAACCGTAGAAAACAGCAGCCGCAGTACGATTGGCTATGCCAGAGGTGTTAAAAAAGAATGGGCAGCGGTAGTATATTTTTTTTTCAAGATGAATTAATGTTCAATTCTGTAAGATAGGTCAATCCTGTTAAAAATACAATTAACCTTCAGACTCAGTTATATAAAAGCGGCAGATATTTCAATATTTGCCGCTTTTGTGATCTCAACAGGATTCAAACCTATAGATTAAAGCAATATTTCTCCATTGAATGTATTTCACATTAACCAGAATTTTGTAAGTTAGTCTGGTGAAAAAACGAACGCATGAATGAAGGTCAATTTTTATAAACCGAAAAACAGCATCCTGAAAAATTATATTGAAGGGTATTATTTTATGGCTGGCAATCAAGATTCAAATCCTATACAATATCTTACTTTTCCTAACAATTTCTGCATCTTATCCACCACTTACAATTCTGATACGATTCTTGAAGAAAACCGGATTATGGTGACCCCTTCTACCCAAAATAAAGTTTGGACTGACCTGGTTTTCCGGTATAATTATCCTATTGAAGTTTTTTGCGAACAGCCAATCAATGAGATTACCCTCTATTTTAAACCCCTCGGATTAAATCATTTCGTGAGTGATTTGGAGAAAATATTTGCTCAACGAAAAAACCTTACCAGCTATACTCCTTTTCCTGATTTTAAGGATACAATGAAACAAATTTTAACTAACCCAAACCGGGAACAGCAAATTGAGTTATTAGAAAACTACTGGATTTCAAAATTCCAGCTAAAAGATCTATCCTTAATGGAGCAAATTTTATCGGACATTGAAAAGGATATGAAAATCGAAGAAATTGCAGAGAAATATAACCTGTCAAGGCAATACATCAATAAACTATTTATTAAAAACATAGGAAAAACATCTTCTGAATACCGGAAAATCCATCGTTTCAGAAATACATTGATCAACCGGAAGAAAAGCAAAAACCTTACAGATTTATCTTACGGAAATCTCTTTTTCGATCAATCTCACTTCATCAAAGATTTTAAGGAATTAACCCATATAAAACCAAGTACATTTTTCAAAAACGTTGACACAAGCAAGGAAAATATCTGGCTTTTTATATAAATAAGACTGAAAGATGGAAGAAGGAGGCTGGAAGTTACTTTTAGCTATAGGTTTTGAAAGCCACTGTAACATCAAATTACCTTAAAAAAGATAAAACTGAATCAATTCTTATTCTTGATGACCTTCATAACTTCCCTCTTCCATCGCCAAGCTTCAAATCTATAAAACCTCTAATGTTGATTTTCAGATTTATTAGAAACCGTACTGTTCATCAGGTCATCTGCTTTTTTGTCTAATCCGGAGCGAAGCGGAATAAAAAACTTAAATGGATGTTTAATAAAATATCTGAAAATTTCTTTATAGATCTCGCTTACCTGTCCGAAGTTCAATTTTCTTGATCTGAAAGCCAGGAACATAGACAATGAAAAGCTTACCAGGAAGTTGAAAAACCCAATCAGGAAAACTGTAATAAAAGAGATCCAGAAAGTGTAGGAATCTACTGAAAAATCCTTACCATAAAGTCCTAATGCAAAGTTTCCGGCGGCAAAAGTGATGTGTCTGATATCAAGATCAAGCCCGAAAAACAGCCCGATGGGTGCTGTTGCCCCCAGAAATACCCCGAACCAGAAGTTGGAAATAATTCCAGGCCAGTTTTTAGCATAATATTTAGACAATCCTTTGGCAAACTTTTTACCGAAAAAGTTTCTGATGGAAAGGTTTTTGGCAATTCTCTCGGGAATCTGGTAAAATACGGAGTTGTTCCCGATGTTTCCGGAAATAATTCCCGAAATAAACAGATAAAACCCAGCTATGGATGCGTGCAAAATAGCTTTTGACTTAAACGGATCTAAGTCTTTTAATAATTTATCCGACCGTTCAACAGCAAGGTTTTGAGAGAAAAATACATCAAGACCATAAATGATGGCCAAAGCAATCGGGAATGAAAGCAGTACGTTTCCAACAAAAGCAATGAACTGGCTTCTGAACAGCTTAGATACAAGGTGGGCGAATTCGGTATTATTTCTTTTGTTGTTGCCTTCTTCCGACAGAACCTTCGTCATGGTAGCGGCAGTCATGGCAGGCTGTTTTGTTGCCAGCGTAAAGCCCATCAGATAAATCATAATGAACCCCATTGCATAGTTCATGGAATATAAAAATGCATGGGAGAAATCACTTCCGGGAATATAGCCGTAAAGCATTTTCAGGACACAGAGCGCTCCTACAATAATTCCACCGCCACTCGCTTTATAGAACATCGTCATATACTCTTTCCTTGTGGAAGTAATATAATGAGTGCCTGTTTCTGCGGTATGGTTGGTAATAAGGTGTGAGATCAGACGGGTACTGTCGTTGATCAGATCGGCAATATTATTTTTATGGGATTTATAATTCAGGATATTGAAGACCAGCTGTTTTGATTTAATCATTACATCTTCTTCGTTATCGATTACCAGAAGCTGCACTATTTCATAAATCCTTTCGGTTTGCTGGCGAATCTTCAACAGTGACTGGTTAATTTTTCCTGATATCCCGTATTTATCTGAGTTTTTGAAAGCAATATTAACGAATTCCAGACATTGTTCCGAATATATTTTAATCTGCTTATAACGGCTGTCTTTGGAATGCAGCTGAAGTTCAGGATCCTTTCTCAGATCTTCCGCCAATGTTTCCAGTTCGTTCTGCAAAGCCAGAAAAGGGTTGTCCAGATTCCTGTATTGCGGGGCCATTCTTACAACCTCTACTTCCATCGCCATTCCTGTAACCCTCCATGAAAGGATATTCATTGAGAAGATCAGCTCTTTTTTTACGTTGGGTTTAACAATAAAATCGGAAGCTCCCAGAAGGACAAGGAATTCATCAATCTCATTTTCAGGAAGATTGTGAAGGTATTTTAAGTCTTTTTTGGGTCTTAAACTGACATTATCAATCATATACCACACTGTTTTTTCATTTTCAACAGGTGGCAGCAGCTTGTTCAGGATTCTTTTTTTAAGTTCAGGGAAGAAAGCATTTTCCGACAGAATATTAGCTTCAGTCAGCGAAAGGTTAAAAGGTCTCCCTCTGAATATATTGTGAATATAATGTTTAAAGTTTTCAGCAAAAACAGGGTTGTTTCTTAAAAAATTAAGAACATCCGTAAAATCAGCTCTTTTAATACTCTCTAAAAACTCGGCAAAGGGTTCCAGAGAAAGGGTCTCATTCTTAAAAGAGAAGTATTTTTTAAGAACAGATTCAAAATTTGTGCTGGAATTAAAGAATTTCATTAGTACAAAGATACTATTTCAAACTCACATTCCTCATTTGTCTCATGATCCAATTGTGTTTCTTTCTTAAATAAGGAGATGGGTTCTTTGGATCATACTTCTTTGGATTAGGCAATACTGCGGCAATCCATGCGGCATCTGATGCGCTTAGATCTTTGGAAGATTTTCCAAAATAATATTGAGCGGCCGCTTCTACCCCAAATACTCCCTGTCCCATTTCAATGGAATTAAGGTATCTTTCCAGGATAATATCTTTGCTCCATACCTTTTCTATGATGAAGGTATATATGGCTTCAAGCCCTTTTCTAAGCCAGCTTCTGCCCTGCCACAGAAAAACATTTTTTGCAGTCTGCTGGGAAATGGTGCTTCCTCCTCTGATCTTCTTCCCTTTTTCATTGTGTTTCATTGCTTTTTCTATAGCAGTATAATCAAACCCGTCATGATTAAAGAACTTCTGGTCTTCAGAGGCAATCACTGCTTTTTTTACGTTATTTCCCATTTCGTCATAAGAAATATAATCCCGGTGCAGTTTCCCGTACTCAAAAAGACCACCTATCTGAGTAATCGTGATAGGCGGATTGAAAAACCTACCCCAAATGATAAAAACTACATTCAGGACAAGAACGATGAAAATCAGCTGTTTAATTTTTTTCCACATAGTTTTTCGTAAAATGAAATGCAAAAATAAGCAAATGTCCGGATTTTATTGCAGTTCTTTCATGTAGGTAAGCTGATAACCCTGTAAAAGTTCAGGATGGAAGATTTTAATATAGTCTTTGAGAACCAGATCAGCTCTTACAACGCCGCTTTCAAAAAAATCATTGGCTTTCTGTTTCTCCTTCCCTGCCATTGTATAGATCTTTCCTTTATTGAATACATCCAGCTTTCCGTAGAAAGGATTGGCATTCAGCATTTGCTTTTTAGAAGCGTGACTTCCTGCATTCACCCAGTACTGTACCCCTCCACATTTAGCGTAGACTTCTTCAAACCCCATCGTTAACGCTTTTTCATCTTTATTCTCTTTCATGATATAGTTCGCGTTGGCATCTGCAATATAATGAGCTACCGAAGTATTTCCGCCTGGAAGATACCAGACATCACCATACATCTCATTAGCCAGAACAACAGGTTTTTCTTTTGCTTTCTGTGCAAGCTGCTTCAGGTCTCTATAATTTTTTTCAATTTCTTTATATTTAGCCTCAGCTTCTTTTTCTTTTCCTAAAAATTCTCCGAAAAGTTTAATATAAGCTGTTTTTTCAAGAGGCTGCTGTTCCATATACTCATCCAGAAATATCACCTGAATTCCGTTGTTCTTCAACAGTTCGTACGTATTGTCAAAGCTTGCAATATGGTTGGTAAAAATGGCATCCGGTTTCATGGAAATAATTTTTTCCACATCATATTTCTGCTCATTTCCTACATTCTGGATCTTTCCGTCTTTAAGAAGGTTCAGAATTTTCTCAGAATAGATGTATTCCGGGCTGGATATTCCGATGATCAGATTTTCTGCTCCAAGCTCTGAAATATACCCTGCCATACTCGCATTTAACAGAATAATTTTCCTGAACGGGGTCTGATTTTCCTTAAAATTATAGGTGAAATTTCCCGATTTCAGCTCTAAGGTTCCGCCACTCTCTTTAAACTGGGTGCGTTCTGAGATTTTGGTCCAGTCTGAGGACGAAATTTTTGTTTCTCTCTTACAGGCAATTAGCGAAAAAACCGTTAATAAAAGTAAAATTCTCTGTTTCATCTTTCAAAGAAAAGAAAAAAGTGCTATATTTGCAAACCTTTAAACAACAAGGTAACACAAGGCCTCGTGGCGCAACTGAATAGCGCATCTGATTACGGCTCAGAAGGTTACAGGTTTGAATCCTGTCGAGGTCACAAGACCGACATTTGTAGATTTTTTTCTCTTATGTCGGTTTTTTTTATTTCCTAATCCGTTGTTATACTGATAGATACATTGAGCCACAATATTCATTTTAGGTGTTTGAAAACTTTTTCCGTCAAATTCGACTTTTTGAGGAAATATCAAACACCCTATCGTTCTTTTTGTCTGTAAATCGCCCTGTTGATAGAGGTTTGCAAGGTTTTCCATTGAGTCGAGAGCATTTTCTATTTTTGTTTTTATATCAAGTTCTTTGCTTTCTGAAACAATATGCTGGATCTCTTGTTCCAACTGTTCAATTTGTTCTTTTGTTATTTTTTTCACCTCTTTATAATCTTCTTCATCCAATTTATCTGCAAGATATTTATCTCTTGCATTCGCAACTTTTTCATTAAGCTCATTAATCTCTTTTGATATGGACTTCCTTTTTACATCTATATCAAAAGTGAACTGTTTGTAGTTATCTAAAAGTATATCTTTCATCAAGTCTTTAATGATAGGATTGTATTCCAATTTCGAAATTTCCAATTCAAAGAGCTCGTTCAATCTGTCTGAATCAAAACGAAATCCGCATTTATAATGGCAATGATAATAGTAATAGGTTTTAGACTTTCCTTTAGCCCCGCTTGCTGTGAGATTTTTACCACACCTTGGACAACGTAAAAGTCCACGTAGTGGAAAACGTTCATTACCTAATACTCTACCGCCAGGCCCTTCTACCTTCCTTTTTTTGTCCATAATCTGCTGCACCTGATTAAACAGTCTTTCGCTAATCAATGGCTCATGTTTTCCATCACTGTAATATGCCTCTTCCTGTTTATAATCCTCAATATATATTTTACCACAGTAAACCGGATTTCTCATAGCTTTTGCAAACGCACTTCTTGACATTGAAGCACCATCCCTTTTGTTCATCTGCAATCTGACATGATCTGCCGGAATATGTCCTTTTGCAACCTCGTTAAATGCCCAGGCTATATTAGATCCTTCCGGCTCTTTGATGGCAATATACTTTTTACCATCTTCATGGCTTCTGTTGATATATCCATAGGGAGCAATTCCCATCAGCCTGCCTTCTTTTTTTGCTCTCCGCATACCGTGAAACGTGTTCAGTGCCCTTCTGTCATTTTCTACCTCCGGAGTGGAGAGATAGATCGCAAGCATAAGTTTGTTTTCAGGAATAGACATATCCAATGGCTGTTCAATAGATTGAGGGATAATGTGATTTTTATGCAGTAAAATTATCATTTGATAAGCATCTGCTGTATTACGACTGAATCTGTCCCACTTGGTAAATAGGACTAAGTTGCTTTTATGGCTTTTCTTTCTTATTTCAAGAAGGTATTTTTTCCACTCAGGGCGATTAAAACTTTTTGCTGAATGATCTTCAAAAATCACTCTATTGATAGCTATATTGTTATTAGCACAATATTTTCTTAATCTTTCATCCTGATCTCTTTGTGAATAGCCTTTTTCAGCCTGTTCATCGGTAGATACTCTTATATACAAATCTGCAATAACCATAGTTCTAGTATTTCGTTAAAATTTAGTTTTTAAATTCGCATCAAAGAAACTGATGCAGTAGAAATTCATCTTTCCGATATACTGCTAAGGTACAAATTATCAATCAGATGTAAAAAATTCTTTTAAAGTAAGTTTTACTATAATGTATAGAAATTCCATAATCTCTTCTGACTGTTCTTCGTTTACATCATGACCTGCTTTCCTTAATATCTGTAGCACCTTTTCGGGAGGAATTTTTTTTAAAGGTATTGAAGGAATATATTTATTAATTTCAGGTTGCTGGGATCCATTTTTTGATTTAGCTTTCTTCATAACAATGTGATTGAAGATTTGTTCTCAAACATTGTAATTTAAGTAGGTAGCATATTATTGACCAAGCTATTGTCGAAAAAGTCCTTTTTTGGCTGTTGATTACAACTTTATTTTAAATTAAAAAATTTCTTACCTTTTCGTTATGAACATAACTGGTGACTAAAGCGGTGGGTATCCGCATAGTACCTATGAATATTCATCTGCACAAATCAATTGCGGGTTTATCAGTATTTGAGATAATAATTTCCCGCAAATTAAAATAAAATGTACTGTAAGCTTAATCCGGTAGCTGAACGCCACCATTGGCTGTAAGACTCATATGGCCTCTACTAACATCTATAATATTTTCTAAATTCTTCCAGCCTCTTGTTCTGATAGCACAGAAAATTTTAATCTCTTTTTCCGGATAAATCTTTTGAAGTTCAAGAGCAACAGCCATAGATGTTCGACCTAATGTCAGAATATCATCAACCACAATAATCGTTGGTTCGGTGATAATTACAGGTCTTATGATTAAGCTATCTTGATGAGTTTGAACTGTATTTCTTGTATCGGCATGAAACTGTCCGCTTGATTTGGGAATGGCATATGCACGGTCAACACAAACAGTAACACTTTCACCTAATTCATTTTTGACCAGTGTTTCACAAATTACTTGTGCTGGAAAAACAGCTCCGTCAACAAGTGGAGTACTTCTTGGGACAGGGATTAAAGATGAGTTTGCAAAATATTCTGATAAATCGGCTTCTTCTATTCTTTGGCTTAATCTCGTACTGAAGGTAACATCTCCATTTTTGCAAGAACCGGCAACCGTCCGTGAATTAATTTCAATATCAGACTTACCTCTCGGAGAATAGGCCAGAAAGGTAAGAAATTCAAAAGACATACTCCTTTTTTGTGGTTAAAAAAGGAATGCTTTCAATTAGAAATTCAAAGTTGTCGTTGGTCAAAACCTGTGCACCATAACTTAGCATTTCTTCTGCCCATGAAACTTTTTGATTGAGAACATTTTCCATAATAAGAAGCTGCCTTCCCAATCTTAGCGCTTCCCACCCCTGATGTTTTGTACCGCTTTTTTCACTGGCTTCAACAATGATTGTGGCATCACTTATCAATGCCATGGTTCTATTTCTGATCGGAAAGCTTTTCGGAGTTACTGGATAATTTTCAGGAAACTGAGAAATTAGCAAATGATTTTCAGCAATAAAATCCTGCAATTGCTTGTTCTCAGCCGGAAAATATTTATCAATAGGAGTTCCTATAACACCAATCGTATGACCTTGGGATTCAATTGCCGTTTTATGAGCTATTGTATCAATACCTTCAGCTAAACCGCTTACTACAGTTATATCATTTTGCACTAATAATTTAGCAATCTTTCTAGCTCTTCTTACGCCAAGATCTGAAACCTTACGAGAACCAACAACTGCTACTCTCCTACCATTTTCCAACAGAGAAAAGTCCCCCTTATAGAATATTTCTTTGGGACTGTTTTTTTTCTCAATAGTGGTCAGCTTCTCATAGTAATCGTTAAAAGAACCGATCTGCATAAGTATTAAGGTTTAAATGAACATTGTAAATATAGTGCATTTACAGTGTATTTTCAAAGTAATAGTAGTAAATAATATAGATTAATTAAAGGTTGTTTTATCAAAAATTTTCCATAATAAACCGGTAAAAAGTCAGCTAAGGTATTGTTGCCAGCCGACAGCTTTTCCCACCAAAAGACTACGGCATAAACGGTTTCCTCCCTAAAGGTACCCTCCAATTATTCCGTTTCCTTTTGGCTTTTTTTCTTTGTCAACACTTCATATCTGCTTTCTTTTTTCCGGTTTTTCTTTTGAAAAATATTCAGCGAAGCCGACAAGGCTTTGTAAGAAAAGACGGAGAAGAGATTGAAAACAAATCAAAATGTACAATCTTAAAACAAACAGTTATGAACATTATCGGAAGACTGACAAGAGATGCGGAAGTGCGCACCCTGTCTAATGAAAAACAAGTAGTTAATTTCTCAATTGCTACCAATGACAATTATCGCAACAAACAAGGCGAAAAAATCGAACAAACTACCTATTTCGACTGCTCTTATTGGATTTCTCCGAAAGTGGCTGAAATTCTTACCAAGGGAGCTTTAGTAGAATTAAATGGCAGAGCATACACTTCTGCATGGATAGGCAAAGACGGAGAAGCACACGCAGGACTCAATTTCCTTACATCACAGATTAAACTCCATAGCGGTAGTAGAAAGGATAGTAATAATATAACACCAAAAAACAAAGGAGTAAATGCAAAATCAAAATCGGCAGATAACGACAAAGACGATGATTTACCATTCTAAAATCAATCACAATTATTAACATTTAAAATCATTATCATGGCACATAATTTAAATTTCAACAACAGAACAGGGAAATACTCATTTTTTACTGTTAAAGAAAAAGCATGGCACAACTTAGGACAGATTGTGCAGGAACACCCAACGAGTGAGGAAGCAATTAAGTTTGCAGGACTTGACTATGATGTAGAGAAATCTCCCTTATTTACAAAAGGTTCAGGAATTATTGACAATGACAACGGAATTGAAATGATTGATTCAGAATTGGATGTTCCAAATTACTTTGCCAATATCCGTACTGATAATAACACTGTTTTGGGTGTAGTAGGAAAAGATTATCATATTGTACAAAGCCGTGAAGCCTTTTCTTTTTTTGATTCAATTGTAGGCGGTGGAAACGGTATTTTATACGAGACTGCAGGAGCTTTAGGAAATGGCGAAAGAATTTTTATTACGGCTAAACTTCCCGATTATATCCGTGTTGGAAACGGTGATGATATTACAGAAAAATATATTTTCTTAACAACCTCACATGATGGAAGCGGAAGCATTACCGCCGCATTTACTCCAATCCGTATCGTTTGCCAAAACACTTTAAATGCATCCCTAAAAAACATGAGTAATGTGGTACGAATCAGACATACCGCAGGAGCAAAACAACGTTTAGATGATGCTCACAAAGTCATGGGATTAGCAAACAAATTAAGTAATGAATTGGAAAACACGTTTAATCATTGGTCAAAAATAACTGTTGGAGACGCTGAAATGAAAAAGCTCATTCGATTGGCACTCTGCCCAAACAAAGAAACTTTAAATCATCTGCAAATGGGGAATTTTGACGAACTGTCAACTGTCTTTAAAAATACTGTTGATGATGCTTTTGCTTACGCTATGATGAGCGATACCCAGCAGATGGAAACTACCAAAGGGACATTATTTGGAGCTTACAATGCCGTTACTGGTTTTTACCAAAATGTAAAGACCTACAAAGATGATGAAGCCAAACTACAATCTATTGTTATGGGCGGAACTGCGCAAATCAAATCGCAAAAAGCATTTGAATTATGTGAGATATTTGCCAAAACTGGAGCAGATTCGCTACTAATGAACTGATACCCCTATAAATTTTCTACGCACGGGAAATCCAAGTCTCCACCGTGCAGGAGCACTAATATGAATTACAGTATTGTGAACGAAATAAAAATAACATACACCCGAAAAGGCAACAGTGAAAAGAAGATTACCAACTCAAACGATGCGGTAAGTGTTTTCCGTCAGCATTTTGACAGTGACGAAATCGATTACAGAGAATCTTTCTATGCCCTTTATCTGAATCAGGCAAACAATGTATTGGGAATCAAGAAAATTTCTGAATGCGGCATTTCCTCAACGATGGTTGATGTAAGAATTATTATGCAGGCTGCTCTGCTCTGCAATGCTACCGCAATCATTATAGCACACAACCACCCCTCCGGAAACCTGAAACCTTCAGGAGAAGACCTCAAGATAACACAAAATATAAAGAAAGCATCAGAATTTCTCAACATCAGATTATTGGATCACTGTATCTTAACAGCAAGTCACCACTGCTCATTTGCAGATGAGGGTTATTTATCCAATTAAATTCTTGAAAAAAACAAAACGACAATTAAATTTGCCGTTTTTTAAAATTTGTGCGAAAAAACAATTCCTTCCGATGGTCGGAAACGTCTTTTCGCTTCTTATTGGAAATCAACTCATTTGAAGTGCCTTGCTTAATACTTAACATTTCAAAACAGTTGATCGATTGAAAGTTATTGAGTGTTATCGAATTCAAAATCTATTCGTTTCTCATTACTAAAACTATCCTTAATCCAAATACTGAATTTGTGAGATTCTTGTGATTCAGAAGTATAATACAGCCTGAACTGTTTTTGAGGTAATAGATATTCATCATTTGGAAGATATGGTATATCATCATAATGTTGAAGTTTGCCGCTTCCTTCATATTGAAAATATCGAATAGTGTATTTTGTCTCGCTAAAGGTAGCAGCTGTTTCCAAAGACATTCTTATTTCAACCGTCTCATTTTCTTTTATCTTGCTTGGAACTGGCATCACTTTGACCTCGAATGGAAAGTTTTGTTTTATTTCCCAATCATTGTCCTGACATGAATTAAAAACGATACCCATTAAAACCAGGATAAATGAATACTTTAAAAGATTTAGTATTTTAGTTGCATTTTTCATATTAGATATTTTAAAAATTATACCGTAATCCTACTCCAATCAAAGAATGTAAAGTTCCAAGCTGACTGTTCTGCAAAAACCGCAACTGGCCATCAACAACAAATACTATGTGTTCAGTCAGATAACTTTCTAAAGATAACTTACCTGAAACTCCATATACAAAGCTTTCTGTAGTGTTCAATAAGGAACCGTCGTAAATTAGTGGTTTATTTCTGTTAACCACTTCATAGCCAGCAAGAGCACCGAGCCCAAAATTCAAATTCACATTTCGCATTGAATCACCTATCAAATAGAAACTGTAACCAGCATTTAATAGGAAGGTATCAATCGGTATATCGTAGTCTTTGTACTCAAAATATTTCCGGCTATATTCAGCCCGTCCAAAAACATATTTACCATTTTTGCTGTAAGAAATCATACCAACCGCTAACACATAATTCTGTTTTTCAGGAGAATTTGGAAATACGGAATAGGATATTTCAAATCCTTTTTGCTTTGGAATCATCTGCTGTGCAAATGATTGTACATTCATTGTTAAAATGAAAAGCATTGTTATCAATAATCTGTTCATCTTAGTCGGTTTTGAAATTTAAGCTATTGATTAGTTTCGCATTGACTAGCTCGGTATTCTCAAGCTGAACTTTTTGATTTCGTCCCCCATTCTTTTCCAGAAGCTCGATTTCTAAGACCTGGTCTTTTAACAAGGTAAATTGCTCCAATAAGTAAACACCCTTTATATTAGAATGATGAATTGCGGTCATCACCGGAAAATAAACTCTAATCGGCTCTAGCAGCTTATCCTGAACTACTGTTCTTTTTAAGTTCTTCTTATCTACAATTTTGAAGTTGATCAATTCAATGTCGCAAGCGACATTGCTGCTATTATTAACTTCGATGGTAAAATAGAATTTACTGTCATTGACGTGTAATGCTCTGACTGAAAACTGAATCCCAAAACTTTTCGAGGCTATATGCTTTACGGTTTTGCGACTTTTTCTGTACAGATTTTCCATAATCAATTCTGTCAGAGATGAAGAACTTCCTTTGAGATCTTCAAAAAGCACATCGGTTGAGTACTGCCGTTCACTGCTTCTTTGCATCTTTAAAAGATCATAGCTGAGAACATCAGGAAAGGAGCTGTAAAAAACATCAAAACTGTAAAACTTACCATCTTCCGTAATGACCGAAAAATTAGTTTCTTCCTCGAAATCTCTGACTGCAGATTTGACTCTAAGAACGTTGCCAATAGGCTCCACCTTATTCGCAACCAATAATTCGCTTCCCAAATCGACATAACGAATAGGTGAAGGGAAAATTAAATGACTGGTTTTGCTGTAAGTGACCTGCATCCTGAAAGGATTCAGCTTCGCTTCTTCCAAGGAAACATGGGTTCTAATGGAATCATAATCCTGAGCAAAAGCCCGTCCTGCAAAGAGCAGGAGTAAAATTATCACATTGCTGTAAATCTTATATACATTCATTTTTTTAAATTTTAGTTAATTATTTTTCGGTACAAGTAAGACCTGTTGCCCGGCCTTTACAGTGACTTTCAATTGTCTGACTCTCTTTTGAAAATAGCCTGATAATCCCTGTACTACCCCTCGACTTAAATCTGCGGCAACCTGCTGTCCTGCAGACTGGGTCATCATAATATTGGTTCCCGAAGTCTGACCCATATTAGCTACAATATCGCTTACGGCAGTTTGTTCTGGTGAGTAAGGAACATATAAACCGGATTGACCGTCATTGTCGTGAACATTAATTTCTACAGGATAAACATTTCCTCTGAATTGAATGGAAGAAATCTTTAACTGAAGCCTCCCTCCCTGAAATTTACATATAGCAGTCAGTAAACTTCCCGAAGGAATTTCTATACGCCCCAGCTTCATTCCTTCTGAAAGTCTGATGGATAATGTGCTTTCATTAATTACGGTTTTGGTCTCATAAACTACACCCTTTATTGCATTTTTAGATTGAACTGAATGATTTGAATCATTTTGTGTCTCATAAAATCTGTTCTGATTCAAACCTGCTATAAAAGCACTGTCAGAGGGCTCTCTGTATAATGAAGAAACAATTCTGTTAAATGCTGGTTTTGCGGGTGTCAGCTTCACTTTCCTTTCAGTAGGTTTTTCTTGCTCTTCTTTTCCTGCTGGCTCTTCCTGTTTTGTAGTCGTTGGAAGGTATTTAGCTGCCATCTGATATGATTTTTCCATCAGTTCTAGCTGGTCGTTCATTCCAAGACCTGCGGGAGCAGCATTATTCTGCATCGCTTCATTCTTTAATCTTGAAATTTCTTTCCTAAGATTATTGACTTCCTGATCATCCCGACCGTAAAACGAAGTCAAGGTCTGCTGTGAATTACGATAACTGTTCACAGCATTCTGATCGGACTGGTGAAGCCCACCAATACCCACAGTTGGACTTGATGTATTAGTTTTTGAATTTGAACCGTTTTGGTCATTCCAATAGTCGGACAAGGTGGTCATTGCATTCCTTTTCTCTTCATTCTTTTGCTCCAACAGCTGCTGCTCATAAGCTTTTTGTTTATCTGATTGTAACTGACCGTCCTTTGCCTGTGGAATAGCAGCATTAAAACCAGCATCTTCAACAACTTTATTATCTGATTTTGGTCTAAAGATCAGATAAAAGCAACCTACGCAAACAGCTGTCATCAAGAAGTATATAATCGGTTTTTTCAGTTTCTCCCATTGAGCCTTAGAATTATAACTCATGTCATTAGAATTATGAGAGAGATCATTTTCTGTCAATTTAATTTTCTCTGAATCTTTCATAAGCTATTTTTTAATGGGTGATTTTCTTTTTGTATCAAGTCCAGATTCTTTTTCCTCAGGCATCTTGTATATGCCTTCTATGTGATTGATCGACATTGTATTACTCCTTTTATTTGTAGAAATAAATACATTGATGATGACTAGGACTGTAATCAAAACATAGCCACCAAAGAAAACCTTAGTCAGCAATCTTTGCTTTTCTACAGAAAGCGCTTTCCAATGATGCTCTGTCGTTAAAACATAGCGTTCAATTTTATCTCTTAGATTTTTCATTGTGGTCTTTTTAGCGTTCAACGGTTTCGACATCTCTATTTTCAATCACATTGAATTTTTCAATCGTGAATCCCTGCGGATTACTGTCAGACCTTACTGAATTAACCAGGGAACAGTCTGTCACTAAATTCCTGATGGTGAGATTACTTGATCGGATAATAAATTGTCTGGCATAAGTCTTTACGCCATAGGGATAGCTGTTGAAATTGGCAACGACACTGTCGACCTCAATCCTCTGCTGAATATTACCGGAAATGATCCTGTTGTAATAGCCTTTCTCCTGAAGATCCTTGTAGTAATTGAATGCAGATTGGTCTGCCAGATTAAAGGCTCTTTTTACATTGCTTTCAATGGCATTCTTATCGGGTGCTATCGTGAAAAACAATTCGTGAAATCGTCTCACATGTTCTCTTGCTTCAACGGGTCTGTTAATTGACATATCCTGCGATAGCGCGACCATTAAAGATTTACCATTATCCAGAACATAGATTTTCTGGCGCTGTTCTTCGGCGAACTGATAGGATTTGAAGACAACCACCCCAACCACTCCAAAGCACAGGACTGCAAAAACAAACGTAAACAGTCGGATCTGCTTGAAGCTGCTCTCAATATTTCTTAAAGTTTTAAATTCCATTGAACTGTATTTTTATTTTAATAATCTTCCCGAAATATTTCCTGATGCTGAGCCAACTGCAGCTCCAGCAACATTGCCTGTCTTGGTAGCAGTCTGGTTCACGTTGCGCATGAAATTACCTGCGCCTCCTGCCTGAATGACCCACCCCGTCACCGTTGGTACCGTAAAGTAGCCTATGATGCCAATCACCATATAAATGATGTAAACTGTATTGGAAGTATCAGGGATGAACGCGGGATCAGCGAGCATCTCGATGTCCCGTTCTAAGATCAAAGTCTGTATTTTGGCAAGAATGGCGCTGAATATATCTGCAACCGGAAGCCATAGATAAACACTGATGTATCTTGTCAGCCATTGGCTCAAAGTGGTCTGAAAACCATCCCATACTGATATTGCAAATGCGATAGGTCCTAAAATTGAAAGCACTATCAGAAAAAAGGTTCTGATGGTATCGATAACCAATGCAGCTGATTGAAAGAGGATTTCAAGAAACTCACGGAAACCATCCCTTATATCTTTCTTGATAGCATACATTTCTCTCTCAATATACATTCCTGACATCGTGACCAGATCCGATGGCGACCAGCCAAGTTCCTCCAGCTTTTTGTCAAATTCTTCATTTGAAATGAGATAAGCCATCTCAGGATTTCTGAGCATCGCTTCACGTTCCAAAAGATCCTTTTTTTGTTGTAAATCATTCATATCTAATACCTGATTTTCCAGCATAGAGTGACTGCCCTGAACAATCGGACTCATTACACCATTCAGACTGCCTAAAACCAATGTTGAGAAAAACATAATGCAGATTCCTATGGCAAAAGGTCTCAGCATAGGAAACAAGTCAAGAGGTTCCGCTCGACTCAACGACTGCCATACTTTTAATGCCACATAAAACAAGGCGCCTAGTCCGGCTACTCCTTTTGCTACCGCAGCCATATCGGCGCACATCGGCATCATTTCTTCGTAAACGGAACGCAGGACTTCGTGTAAGTTATTCGGTTCCATCTTACCAGTATTTTTGATTGGAGGTTCCGTAAAGATTCAATACTCTTTGCGTGTTGTTCTGTTTTTTAGCTCTCAGATAGCTGACCGAAATATTCTTATTGGTATAGTACCGTACCAAATTATGATACGCTTTGACCTCCTTATAAACCCGGTCAACAACATCCATCCTTTCTTTATCATTGAGAGAAAGACCGTTGGAGGTAATGATCTCTTTGAGTTCTTTTAAAAGCTCGGTACTTTCGGTAAGAAGTGCAGAGTAACCATTGGCAATGGAAGCTAATTCCTGAGCATTGAAGTTGGGATCATTCAGCATCTTTCCGAAATTGTTGACATACATTTCAGAAACATCGCCTACCAATAGGACAGTCTGTTGTACCTTTCTGGCATCCTTAACCAGATTGTTGATGGCTTTCAACTGGTCATAATATTCCTTTCCCTGCTCATACACTTTCTTAACTTCATTGAAGTTCTTAACGACGTTCGATACCGTAGATGAGGTCTGCACAATTTCATTGGCAGAGTTTAATATCCCTGAAGCCAGGTTGGCTGGATCGGTCACTACAAATTGTGCTTTAGCAAATGTTACGGCTGCAAATGATGCTGCCATCATTGTTTTGATGATTAATTGTTTCATTGTTTGTAAAATTTTAAATGATTTAATTGTCTTTTGTATTCGATTTGATTCTCTTGAGAGAAATCCGCTTGATGGCATGTTCTACATTGCCGTCAAGTTCTGATGCAAGATTTATCACTTCCATCTTTTCCGTTTCTTCAGTGGTATAAGCCAAATATTCTTCGGTAGAAACTTCGGTCGCATAGACTGCTGAATGAGTTCCACCCAAACCAATCCAGACTTCTTTATACAATCTTCTCGGATCGTTGTTCATATTAATGGACAATACCTGAGATTTTTCTTTGTCCGTTAATCCTAACATCGCCTGAATGTCATCGAACTTGTTCATATACTTTCGCTGGTCAAGAAGAATCTTACAGTCGGAATTGTTAATAATACTTTCCTTCACAATTGGTGACTGGATGATATCATCGACTTCCTGAGTTACCACAATTGCTTCCCCAAAGAATTTTCTTACCGTCTTAAAAAGATATTTAATGTACTCTGCCATACCCTCCTTGGCAATGGCTTTCCAGGCCTCTTCAATGAGGATCAGCTTTCTGATTCCTTTGAGTCTTCGCATCTTATTGATGAAGACTTCCATAATGATTATAGTTACAATAGGGAACAGAATCTTATGATCTTTAATGGCATCTATTTCAAAAACGATGAATCGTTTGGATAACAAGTCCAGCTGCTTTTCTGAATTGAGCAGATAGTCATACTCCCCGCCTCTGTAGTAAGGTTCCAGCACATTAAGGAAATTGGCAATATCAAAGTCCTTTTCTCTGACTTTCTTTTGCTCCAATACTTTCTGATAATCATCTTTCACATAATCATAGAAACCATTGAAAGAAGGATGCTCGTCATTGGATCTGATCTTCTCAATGTATCCGCTGACGGCATTGGACAATGCTACCTCCTCTGAACGGGTGGGTGGTTCGTCATCTCTTTTCCAAAGCGTCAGAATCAGGGTTTTGATACTCTCCCGCTTTTCAATGTCAAAGATTCCGTCATCAGTATAAAATGGATTGAATGCAATCGGATTATCCTCAGTGTAGGTAAAATACACCCCATCCTCTCCTTTCGTCTTCCCCTTGATCAGTTCACACAATCCCTGATAGGAATTTCCGGTATCGACTAAGAGTACATGAGCGCCCTGCTCATAATACTGTCTTACCATATGATTGGTAAAGAAAGATTTACCGCTTCCTGAAGGTCCGAGGATAAATTTATTTCTATTCGTAATAATTCCCTGTTTCATCGGCAAATCTGATATATCGAGATGAATGGGTTTTCCGGTCAGACGGTCAGCCATCTTGATTCCGAATGGTGACGGTGAATCCTGATAGTTCGTTTCTTCAGTGAAAAAACACAATGCCGGTTCTATGAATGTGTAGAAGCTTTCTTCACTTGGAAAATCCCCGGAGTTGCCCGGGATTCCTGCCCAGTATAGCGTGGCTGTATCCGTGGTATTATGACGTGGCTTACATTCCATCAGTGCTAAGGCGCTTCCTGTATCATTCTTCAACTGCTTTAATTCACCAGGATTATCAGACCAGGACATCACATTGAAATGCGCACGTATGGATTGCATACCGTAAGAATGTGCTTCATTCAGATATTTCTCGATCCATTCCTTGTTGATTTGATTGGCTCTGCTGTATCTCGCCAATGAATGCATATTCCTTGCAGATTTTTCAAACTGGCGAAGGTTCTCATCACTGTTGTCAATGAACAGATACTGATTGTAAAGATGATTACAGCTTAGCAAAAGCCCCACCGGTGATGCAAATGACAGAAGACAGTCACTGCGGTCTGTGCTTAGCTTCTCATAACGACTGTGAGATGAAACGGTACCCGGCAAATCATCAGTATCCGACAGCGTATGCATACTGATACGATTGTTGCCAATCCGCATTTCCTCCGACCCTAACTTGATGTCCTGCAAAGACGGATTGATTTCACGGGATAAGGTGAGATATTGTTCCAATAATCCTGACGTTTCGGAAGTTCCTGAGATTTCATCTTCAGTCATCCTTTCCAAATGAATGTAGCCGCTGTCATTCATAATCCTTTCGAATTGATCGACAGATTCAAGAAAACGACTGATAACTTCCTTGTCCTTAATTTCTTTTGGAATCAGCTTACCTTTACATAGAGATGAAAAATTGCTTTGCATCCTCATCCTCTCCTTACTGGTTTTTGTAATGAATAGATAGCAATAGTGATTTAGAAATGGTCTTTCATTGAAATGTCTTTCAAAAGATTTGGACAAAAAACTTTGGTCTTCTCTTGATAGGTCAGGATTGTAGTTCTCCTTGATAAACCAGTCTTGCTTATGGACAACGGTAAAATCTGGCAGCGTCTTGATTGCTTTGAACCAGGCAGAATGCATGGCCTCATACTCAGCAGAAGCAACGGTAAACAACTCAGGAAGTCTAACCTTAAAGCACACCGTAACATCTGCGTCTTTTGAAATGATACAGTCATTTTCAATAGCCAGCAATGGAAATTTACTTTCCAAGGTGGCTACTTTGGAAGAATTTCTCATAAAGTGGATTTTTTACGGTTTGTTTTCAGATAGCGATAGATACTCTTACGGCTGATGATATACCTAGGGTGCTTCTTGCGAGCGCCCATTTTCATGAGGCCATGTTCTCCGTATTTTCGGTTCAATGCGAAGGTCTGCCAAATCAGCAATCCACTACTGAATCCTCCAAGAATAAGACAGATGTACGTATTGACGCCAGCCATGTACATAATCATGACACTGATCAGTAACCCTAAGAGTCCTCCTGCAAAGATGAACAGGTATTGTGCTTTCAGTCCCTTGAACTCTACTGTCCTTCCTATTCCTTTATTGATGTGATAGGTATTCATAACTATCATTTTAAAGGAAGAATGAACGAAGGATTGTAGCCGCAACAATCAGGAAGATACAGGCACCAAACCAACTCGCAGCGGTTTTACTGGTGTCGGGATCACCGCTGCTAAATTTGTTGTAAACCTTTACGCCTCCGATCAATCCGACGACAGCACCGATGGCGTAAATAAGCTGAGTAGCGGGTTCAAAATAAGAGGTAACCATCTGGGTTGCCTCGTTGATTCCAGCAGTGCCATTACCCTGTGAAAAAGCATACTGAGCAATCAAGATTGCCAGTAATGCACACATCAGTTTTTTTCTCTGTTTTTCCATTTTGTAAACATTTTTTTGTTATGAAAACCCTGCTCTCTACAGAGTCCAAGACAAAGATGTTTTGGTGTAAGGATGTTTTTAAAGATGTAGTAATGTGAAGAACTATTTGGCATCCAATGTCATTTGAATCGAAGAATTACTATATATTAGTAGTAAAAAACTTAATAGTCCATGTATATATCTAAGGTCAGCTTGATTAATTATAGAAACTTTGTTAACGCCAATTTTAATTTTAATAAAGGGATTAACACCATTATAGGCGAAAACGGATCAGGAAAAACAAATTTATTTAGAGCTATCCGTCTTTTATTAGAAGATGCGTCTATGCAATATGCTTACAAGCTTAATGAAGGTGATTTTAACAGAAAATTAGATAAGGGGTTATGGAAGGGACATTGGATTATTATTAGTATCGAATTTGATGAGTTGAATGATGAAGAAGCAATTCAATCATTATTCATTCACGGATCTGGAATTGTGGAAGAAGATTTTGTGAAAAAAGCTTCCTATAATCTTTTCTTTCGTCCTAAAGCTGACGTGAGACAGAAACTGTCAGAGCTGACAGAGGGTGATACAGATGGACTTCAAAAACTTCTGAAGGATATTACGGTTCAGGATGACTACGAAACATTCTTCACAGGAAAAAGTACTGTTGACTTTACAGATTCTAAAATCTACGCAGAACTTGTAGGAGATTTTGAAAATGTTAAATTTCCTTCCACAATTGACACCTCTAAATTTGGATCTAAAATACCCCATCAGCTATCAATTTCTAAAGAAGTTTCGTTTACGTTCATTCAAGCTTTAAGGGATGTTGTCAGTGATTTTCATAACAACAGAACTAATCCACTCTTAACACTTTTAAAGAATAAAAGTGGAGAGATTCAGGAAGAAGATTATAAGCCCATCAGTGATATGGTAAATGATCTTAATGAAAAAATTGAGGCTCTGTCAGATGTTCAAAGTATTAGAACTGACATTAAATCCACCATTCAGGATGCAGTTGGATTAACCTATTCCCCTTCGTCTTTATCTATCAAATCTAGCGTTCCTGACGAAGCGGAAAAACTACTCCAATCACTCAAATTGTTTATTGGTGAGCCTGGCGAAACATATGAAGGAGGTATTCACGAATTAAGTTTGGGTGGTGCAAATCTAATTTTCTTAACCTTAAAATTGTTAGAATTTAGATACCGTAAATCAAAAGATACATTTGCCAATTTCTTAATTATTGAAGAACCAGAAGCCCATATACATAACCATATCCAAAAAACACTATTCGATAAATTAGATTACAGCGATACACAAATCATCTACTCTACTCATTCTACTCAAATATCTGAAGTTAGCAATGTTGAAAATATTAATATACTTGCAAAAAAACTTAACTATGCGGAAGTCTATCATCCTGCAAATGGGTTGAGACCTAATAATATCGATCAAATACAAAGATATCTTGATTCTGTTAGAACAAATCTGCTGTTTGCTAAAGGGGTAATTTTAGTTGAAGGAGATGCAGAAGAAATACTAATTCCAATTATGGTTAAAAAAATTTTTGGAGTAAGTTTGGATGAACTTGGAATTAGCTTAATAAATATTAGAAGTACTGGATTTATAAATGTGGCACAGCTCTTCCACACTGATAGGATTCAAAGAAAATGTGCAATTATTACTGATTTGGATGATGCAATTTGTGATACAGAGATTTTTGAGGATGATAGCGATAAATTAAAAAAATATAAAAAAAGAGTTGAAACTTCTAGACAAAAAGGCTTGGAAAGAAAAGCCATTCTTGACGATTTCGAAAAAGGAAATACATTTTTAAAAACATTTTACGCCAATCATACCTTTGAGGTGGATTTCATTACAGCTGGTAATGCTCCGGAAGTGGTTAATATTATTGCTAAGGTATATAAAGATGAAGAGACAAAAAATATTGCAGAAGATGATCTTGAAAGTGATGATGTGTCGAAATATGGAAAGCGTGTACTTACTATGGCAAAGCAAGAAGGTAAAGGGTGGTTTGCCATTATGTTGGGAAAACATATAACGCATTTAACGATAATGCCAGAATATATACTAGATGCAATATTATTTGCAAAAGAGACCTACTCAGCGCAAATCATTTCGGATATAATAGCATATCGTATTGAAAAAAATATTTTAGACGACAAAACTTTAGATTTCACAAGCTGCTATGCTAAGCTTTTAAAGTACAAAAATGAAAATGGATTATTAGAGGATTTGATTGATGATCTTAATCTGGTTATTCCATCTGATCAAATTATTAACTTAATCAATAAACTTAAGTAAATTATGTTTCTTTGGGAAAAAGGTAGTATTAACGAAGAACAAGAAAAAGCAATTCTTGAAGAAGAAAGTGTTTTTCTTGTAGCATGTCCTGGCAGTGGAAAAACCAGAACGCTAACTTTTAAAATTGCTTACGAGTTGAGCAGGTTAAAATCAAATAAAGAATTTGTTATAGCCATAACATATACCAACAGTGCCTCCGAGGAAATCAAGGAAAGGGTTGAATTATTAGGTGTGGATACTACCCAACTTTGGATAGGTACTATTCATTCATTCTGCATGGAATGGATTCTAAAGCCCTATCATCTCTATTCTGAGAGATTAAAAGATGGATTCAACGTTATTAATTCATTTGATGCTGAAAAGATATTAATTGAATTGTGTGAACCATATAAGAAACAGAAGATTACTCATTATGACTGTGGAATCTTAGCTAAAACAGACAAGTTTTATTTGACTTGTCTGGATACTAATAAGCATGAAATACTAAAAAAGATCTTGAGTAGTTATTTTAAAATACTGGAAAAAAATCATCAAATTGATTTTGAACAAATTTTGTTTTTTTCATATCAATTATTGCTTAAAAAACCTGTTATTGAAAAAATCCTAAGCAAATTATTTCCATTTATTCTCATTGATGAGTATCAAGATACAAAAGAGATACAATATCATATTATTTCAAAGATCCTTAGTGCCAATAAAGGCGCTACAAAAACATTAATTGTTGGAGATCCTAATCAATCAATTTATGATTCATTAGGCGGATATCCAATGCCGCAGGATGAATTAGAAAAATTATTGGGCTTTGAGTTAAAACCTCTGACCCTAGATAAAAACTACAGATCGTCCACAGCAGTAATTAGCTATTTTGACTATTATAAAACGTTTGAAACTCCTATCATAGCGTATGGCAAAAATAAAGATTATCCTAGTACAATTACTTTTAATTATACTGTTTCAGTTGATGACCTAGTAGAAGAAATTGCAAGGCTAATTATATACAATGTCGAAGATAAGGGAATAAATCCCAATGAAATATGTATTACTGCACCCCAATGGATTCATATTGCAAGCATTACAAGAAGACTTATTGTAAGATTACCTGATTATAGCTTTGATGGGCCAGGTATGGCTCCCTTTTCAAGGGACATTGACAACTTCTGGTTTAAAATTTCTAGAATTGCACTGACAGAACCTTCACCGTTTATGTACGTAAGACGACTTAGATGGAGCAAAGAAATTTTAGACATATTGGATTCGGCTGGAGTTGATATATCTAATTCCAGTTCTAAAGATTTTCTAAAAACTTGCAACTCTTATAAAGTTTTTGAAACAGATGGTCTCAAATTCTTAAAGGTATTTTTTGATAATATTTGTATAAAATTTAAAATAACTTTAAAAAATTTCCCAACATTAGAAGAACACTATAATTCTTTTTTTTCTAGTTCTGAAGCACGTATTGAGAGATTAATTGAAGAGGGAAATCCATATATTGGGGATATAGAAAATTTCAAAAAAGTTTTCAGACAGAGAGATGGAATCACAGTATCAACAATTCATAGCACAAAGGGAGAAGAATATGATACGGTAATTGGATTTGGTCTTGTAGATGGTTTTGTTCCACATTTCAATGATCGCAATGGCATAGTAAATTCAAAAAAATTATTATATGTTCTAGCATCAAGGGCAAGAAAAAATCTGCACCTCATCTCCGAGAGAAAAAGGAGCGTCCATAGCTATCATGCTCCTGATGGGAAACTTCCAACATCCCATCTAATCGATTATGAATACAGTTACTCTATTGTATAAATACATAAAATAAAGGAGTTTGTTTAAACAAACTCCCCAATGTCGAAACTGTCTGTAGAATTACTTCGCTTTGATGAAAAAATCTCATCTTCATTCGAAATACTCTCCTTTAACAAGCTGCCAATTCTTTTTGAAGCATCTCCTAATGAACTCTCTAATAGATCAAAAAGCTCAGTTCCCTGAATTTTTTGGATGATATCTACTGCTTGTTGTTCCAAATCAGGCTCCAGCATTTTCTGCTGAAGCAGCTGACCAGCAGTACTCAATTCCTGAAAGGTAACCCCTGTAGCAAACCCGCTTTCAATATTAGAGTGTTGATACTTCCAATCTTCATCCTCGTGCCAATTTTCATTTTTGACTAAGATTTCATCAAGATTTTTAGCCGTATAAACATTTTCAAATTCCTCTCCTTCAGTTTCTGATTCAAAATTATTTTCTTCTGTAAATGGTATATCATTTTGTCCCTCATTGGAATCGATTGGCAATGAATGTCTTTCTCTTTGCTTAGTACCTCCCATAATCGACGGCAGGTTTGTAGTTTTAGCTCCATTATCTTTTTCTCTAATAGTAATTGAAAACTTTCTGTTTAAGAGAATCATAACGATAACAATGATTAAAGCGATGATTATAATTTGTTCCATAATATTTAGGGTTAAAAGATTGGACGGTATTTGTTATTAAAATCTTCAGTAATTTCCTTTTCAAACATTTCGAAATGATAAGCCAATATATTATCCAAATAAGCATATAACGGTATCTGATCATCAGCAATGATTTGAATTATTCGGGAAAGACGTTCGTGATACTCCGGACGGATATAGATACTTTTATCACCCCGCTTTGTCATTGTATGATGGGTCAGAAAATGCTCCACATAATTTAGATCTGATGACTTTCTACTCTTCAACTTATTTTTCGTCACATCTTTCTCCTTTGGGATATTACTCTTTTCTGCAGGCACTTCCTTTTTGGAGCTTCCAGCCATTATGGACATCAGATATTGTTCATCTATACCGCTCTCCGCATTGTTATTTTTCTTTTCGTTATCCATATTGCTATAATTTGATAATTCTTAAAAATTCATCTACAAATTGATCAAGCCGGCATTGGCCTAACAACTTAGGATCTGCAGGTAGTAATGTTGAACGAAAGACCGTTTTTGCAATAGTCTCCCCTTCTTTCCTAAATCTTTTACTGTCAGTAATTGTGGTCTCCATCAACTGCAGTCCTAAATCTAAAATCACTTTACTATAATTTTTGTATAACATTGTTCTCTCTCTTCCATCTACCTGATTCCAGAATAAATGGATGCCTCGAATCTCCGTTTGATTTTCTTTCATCAAGATATTGGTTAGTACATCAGTGAAACTTAGAGTACTTTCCAATACAAGCCGATCGGCAGTTATCGGAGAAAAAATATAATTAACATTCGTTAGAGTTTTTAGAATACCCGCAGTATTAACGGTTCCCGGCAAATCTAAGAAGATGATATCAGGGGTAATCTCCGTGTTATAGACATACATCTCCATCTCCTCTAAAACCTTATCGGTTTTACTCTGGAAAATAGGATAAGCTTTTTTATTGATAGTCGTAAATTGTCTGTGAGCAATCTTTTTTAAAACCTCATTCTGCATAACCATTTTTAAATCCCGCTCTCTCATCTGCAATAAACTGTATTGCGGAAAATCACAGTCAAAAACAGCAACCTGATAGCCCATCCTATAATGAAGAATACTCGCTATCAATGTTGTAAATGTGCTTTTACCAACCCCTCCCTTTTGAGTGGAAAATGCAATAACTGTTGGTTGTTTCTTTGTTTTCATTTTTTTTTAAAATTTTAATTAAATCTTATTTAAAGAATGGCTGACAGCAAGTCTTAAGGCAGCACTGATTTCAAGAAGTCAATTTTGCCATCACTATAGTTGGCTAAGATTCCTGCTAACTAGAAAGTCTTCCAATATTCATTACTTTATGCCATCCGTTTTACAATCCTGACAGATAGCATTTCTGAGTTCTATCTATCAACAATAATCTCTTGACGTCTGGAAATCCTGATGACAGGAATTCAAGATCTAAAAGGCTCAAGATTTCTATCAAGTCAGCATTTTTGAAGCCCTGCTCTCAATCTGAAGCAAATGAAAAACATTTGTATATCAGTGCTTTGGTTATGGTCGGCTTTGGAAGTCTACGTCCTTTTTTGGCTTTGTCTACTGTACTGTTTTTTTTATTGATAGTGGCTTACTTTGCTTCAAAAGGCTGAGGATATTTTGAAATAGGATTGTCTGAATTGGTTGGAGCTTTTAAATCTATTTTATTAAAGACATATCCTTTCACCCGAAAGGGGCAAGTTGTGTTTTGAGCATCTCGAAACATTTTCGGATGCTGAAAACAACTTGCCCTTGCAGGGGGCTGAAAACACTCTCCGAAGTCGATGTTTTATAAAATTAAATGGATGGATTATGAATAATCAGAATAATAAACAGAAAAAAACAGGTCGTCGACCAAAGGTTGACCCTGCAAAAATTCGTTACACAATCTCTTTTAATGAGGTCGAACACGCCCGTTTTCTTGAACTTTTCGACCAGTCAGGAATGAATGTCAAAGCTCATTTTATAACTTCCTGTATTTTTGAGAAAACGGTTAAGATGGTCAAATTGGATAAAGGCACGATAGATTTTTATATGAGACTGACCTCATTTCACAGCCAGTTTCGTGCGGTCGGTGTCAATTATAATCAAATTGTTAGACTGCTTTACACTCATTTTTCTGAGAAAAAAGCGGCGGCTTTACTTTTTAAATTGGAAAAACAGACTATAGAAATGGTAGAACTATTCAAAAAAGTAGTTCAATTGACTGAAGAGTTTAATCAAAAACATATCAAAAAAGAAATGATAATATGATTGCTAAAATCGGAAGAAGCAGCAAGTTGTTCGGTACATTGTCCTACAATAATCTGAAAATAGAAAAGGAGAAAGGAGAAATTCTGCTGACTAATAAAATGATTGAAACAGCAGATGGCAAGTACACGTTAAGTCAGCTAGCAAAATCTTTTGAACCTTATCTGTTTGCCAATCGAAATACAGAAAAACATACTTTGCATATTTCTTTAAATCCAGATCCTAAAGACAATGTTTCTGATGAGAAATACAGACAAATGGCTCAGCAATATATGGAGGAAATGGGCTATGGCGAACA
Source organism: Chryseobacterium sp. 2987 (assembly GCF_031456375.1). NCBI lineage: Bacteria > Pseudomonadati > Bacteroidota > Flavobacteriia > Flavobacteriales > Weeksellaceae > Chryseobacterium > Chryseobacterium sp. 2987. The sequence continues at coordinate 906,121 of NZ_JAVDUN010000001.1, read as the reverse complement.
GCCGTTTGTTGTATTTAAACATACTGATATAGACCGAAGTCATATTCATATTGTTTCTGTCTGTGTCGATGAGAAGGGTAAAAAGATTTCTGACAAATTCGAAAAGGTTCGTTCGATGAGAGTATGCCGGAAACTGGAAAAGAAATTCGGATTGATTTCAGCACTTGAAAAAGAAACTCAATTGAACAGCCCGATTTTTAAGGCGGTCGATTATAAGAGAGGCGATATAAAAAGTCAGATTGCCTCAGTAGTAAGGCATATCAGTTCTCAATATCAATTTCAGTCCTTGGGTGAATATAATGCCCTGCTCACTCTTTTCAATATTACTGCGGAAAAAGTGGAAGGAGAACTGCACGGTCATTTGCAAAGAGGTTTACTCTACTTTCCGACAGACCGTAAAGGTAAAAAGATAGGAAATCCTTTTAAAGCATCGCTGTTTGGAAAAAAGGCTGGTCTTGATTCTTTGGAGAAACACTTTGAATCTAATAAGGTAAAAATTAAAAATCTTCCTAAGAGAGAAAAGCTACAAGAAAAAATCATCTTGTCATTACAATCTTCAAAAGATGAAAAATCATTTATTAAAAAATTACAAAAAGAAAGCATCGATACAGTGATCCGCAAAAATGCTCAGGGAAGAATTTACGGAATGACATTTATTGATCATCAGTCAAAAACGGTCTGGAATGGATCACGTTTTGGAAAAGAATGTTCAGCGAATGTTTTTAATGATAAATGGAATAATCCAAGCAAGATGGTAGAGGAGGAAATGGAAGATCAACATACTCTTCATCTAAAACCTACTCAACACAGTTATCATCTTTTCAATGCAGTTGAAAGTAGCGGAGATTCTTTTTTCGAATCCTTTGGTGGAATTCTGCCTGTAAGTAATGAAAATGATGATGAAGAAATTGAGTTTGCCAGCAGAATGAAGAAAAGAAAAATGAGAAAAAAGAAATAACTAGATAAGGTCTGATATAAACTGACAGCGTTTTTCAGTAGAATCTTTAGGAACTACAATAAGTTCATACCCTAATTCCGCATAAGTAAGTCTCATTTGTTCATAAGTTTCTACGGCTTCTTCCCAGTTTTGTTTGCGTTCCGCATCATTAATATAGATTTCTTTCCAAGGCGGAAGTATAAATACTTTTCTGTGATATGCAATGATGTCTGCCAACTGTATAAGGTCTTTAGAGATTGGCAGCTTTTCCATTTTCATATAGCAGATTGTATCGGGTAAACCTCTGTCGAAAAAAATGGTGTTTTCTGAAGGTTCACTCATAACATTCAAATAGCTATGTATAGAAGCTTCAGCCATCATTTGGGCATAAAGTATTTTATTCTTCCATGGTAATCCATCACCATCTGTAACCATCTGTTCTCTGATGATATCTCTTGCATCTTCTGGGACTGTTTTAAACCCTCTCTTCTGAAGTGTATTAATTAAAGTTGTTTTGCCGGCACCGGGACCGCCGGTGATTATATAGAGTTTCATTTTACAGTAATTGAATTATTAGTTTATTCATGCGCAAGTTATATTGCCTAATACTGCCATATCACCACAAAAGTTTCCAAATCACTTTGCGTCTCAACTTACTAAATAAATTCCAGCCTTAACATTTATTATAGGAAAATGCAGGGAGAAGACGACTTGAGGGGATTAGCCAAAATTATGGCATTTATGAGGGCAGTGAGCATTATCATTGTGATGATGCACCTTTATTGGTTTTGTTATGGATTTTTTGATGAGCGTCACTGGACAATAGACATCGTTGCAAAGATACTGCATAATTTTAATCGGACAGCCGGCTTATTCTCTCATTCTTTATATACTAAAATCTTTGCAGTCCTACTATTAAGCCTGAGCTGTGTTGGAACAAAGGGTGTAAAAAATGAAAAGATAACCTGGCATAAAATCAACCTCGCTTTCGTAACGGGGTTTCTGCTATTTTTCCTGAACGGTTGGTTGCTGAAAGTTGATATTCATCTTGCAATACATCTCTATTTTTTGTCGACTGGACTGGGGTATATTTTATTAATGCAGGCTGGAGTCTGGATGAGCCGCCTATTGAAAAACAATTTGATGGACGATGTTTTCAACAATGAAAATGAAAGCTTTCAGCAGGAAACTAAATTGCTTTACAATGAATATTCTGTTAACCTTCCCACGAAGTTTTACTATCAGGGACACTGGCATAAGGGATGGATCAACGTCGTCAATCCATTCCGTGCAACCATTGTGTTAGGCACACCGGGCTCCGGAAAATCTTATGCTGTAGTCAATAACTATATCAGACAGCATATTGAAAAAGGCTTTTCAATGTACATCTATGACTTTAAATTTGATGACCTTTCAACCATAGCCTATAATCATCTTTTAAATTATTCAGATGCTTATAAGGTAAAGCCGAAGTTTTATATCATCAATTTTGACAACCCAAGAAAAAGCCACCGATGCAATCCTTTAAATCCTTATTTTATGACCGATATTTCGGATGCTTACGAAGCGGCTTACACCATCATGTTAAATTTGAATAGAAGCTGGATACAAAAACAGGGTGACTTTTTTGTAGAATCCCCAATTATTCTTTTAGCTGCTATTATCTGGTTTTTGAAAATCTATGATGATGGAAAGTATTGCACTTTTCCACACGCAATTGAACTGCTGAATAAGAAATATGAAGACGTATTCACCATCCTGACGTCCTACTCTGAATTGGAAAACTACCTCTCTCCTTTTATGGATGCCTGGCAGGGCGGTGCGCAGGATCAGTTACAGGGACAGATTGCATCAGCGAAGATCCCATTATCAAGAATGATATCCCCTCAACTGTATTGGGTAATGACTGGAGATGATTTTTCACTGGATATTAACAACCCGGAAGAACCCAAAATACTTTGCGTTGGTAATAATCCTGACCGACAGAATATCTATTCTGCGGCACTGGGGCTTTACAATTCCAGAATTGTAAAACTGATCAATAAAAAAGGACAGCTGAAAAGCTCAGTCATTATTGATGAGCTGCCTACCATTTATTTTAGAGGTCTTGATAATCTTATTGCGACCGCCAGGAGCAACAAAGTTTCTGTTTGCCTGGGATTTCAGGATTTTTCCCAGCTGACCAGAGATTATGGTGATAAAGAAAGTAAGGTCATCCAAAATACCGTTGGAAACATTTTCAGCGGACAAGTAGTAGGTGAAACAGCCAAGGCTTTATCGGAGAGGTTTGGTAAGGTTTTACAGAAAAGACAAAGCATATCCTTTAACAGAAATGATACTTCCACATCCATCTCCACACAGTTAGACAGCCTAATTCCTGCTTCCAAAATATCCACTTTAACACAGGGATTTTTTGTAGGTGCTGTTTCGGATAATTTTGATGAAAGAATTGAACAAAAGATTTTTCATTCTGAAATTGTCGTTGATACTGCAAAACTTTCAGCAGAGGAAAAACATTATCAAAAGATACCGGAAATTCGTTCTTTCGTAGATGAGGACGGTAATGACTATATGAGACATGAAATTGAAAAAAATTACAGAAGTATTAAAACTGATATTCTTCAGATCATAAAGAGTGAAATGGAAAGAATTGCTAATGATCCTGATTTGCAGCATTTATTGCAGTAATTTGTAAATTAACTCAATAGCGAAGCCCTGACATTTATCTAAATTAAGTTGGTCTTACATCATAAAAGATAGATTCATCGTTTCTGTGTTATAATGATAATCATTGTTTACAGTCCAATTTTCAAAACTATAGCATTAATCATAATTTGTACTTTTGTTAGGACTTTTTACAAGCATTTCTATTCTTAATGCTAAAGAGAATATTTGCAAATTCAAAAAAGAAAAATGGAAATCTTTTTTAAACCTGAAAAACAAGCTGAAAGTTATATCTAGATTTTTTTATAAATATTCATTATACCAACTCAATAGGATTCCAGTCGGTTTTAACAACAACATTATTTGGAACATCGGATACATCATTGTAACACAACAAAAACTGATTTACAGAGGTTCCCTCCTACAAGGATATATTTCAGATCAGTTGTTTAAAAAATACCAGTCGAGAACAAAACCAACAGGATCAGTTTCTCGACAAGAAGCAGATGAACTTAAATCACTTTTGACTTCAAAAATTGAGCGCACAATTAATGATTTCGAAAACGGCAGCTTTATCTGCTACAACAAAAGCATCACTGGTATTGGCTTTCATCTAATTTCTATACAAAATGTTTTTGCGTACAATAATTATCATGAGGATCTGCATTTGGGATACATCATGAGTATTAGGAAATTTGTTTAAAAAGGTTCTCTTAAAAATAATATTGATAACATTTAGATACTACGTAATAAATATCAGGTTATAATGATATTTTTTGGATATTCTTCGCCTTATTGGCATTTCATCTTAACTAATATAAGGTAGGTTTATAAATTCATAGTTTTGTACTCAAACAATTATAGATGAATTTGCGAAGAAATAAATTAGAATATATCTGTCTCAAACCCGATGAGCCACTAATAGATATAGTGGAAAGCATTTGGATGGTAAAAAACGATTCTGATGAAGAAAAAGAAGGGATTATAGTTCCCGATGGAAAAATAGATTTATTTCTGTCAGCACATGAAAATGGAAATTTTGAAATTTTCATTTCCGGAATATGTTCTGCTCCAATCACCAAACCTCCATTTCCAAAATCTACAATGTTTGCAATCAGCTTTTATCCCATCGCTGCCGAATATATTTTCGACCAATCTTTTGCAGATTTAAATAACATCAAGAAAACACTTCAGACAGGGTACTGGGGATTTTCAAGAGATGATCTGAATGATTTTAATCAATTTTACCATAAAACTACAAAGGTTATTTCTTAGTTATTATCCAAAGAAATAGACGACCGAAAAAAGAAGTTATTTAAACTCATTTATGCTTCTAAAGGAGAAATTACAGTAAAAGAACTCGAAGAAAATATTTTTTGGAGTAGCAGACAAATGAACCGTTATTTCCATAAATGGTTGGGCGTAACGCTCAAATCCTATCTCAATATCATCCGTTTCTCCAACTCATTAAAACAACTAAAAAATGGAGATTTCTACCCCCAACTCGATTATGCAGACCAATCACATTTTATAAGGGAAGTGAAAAAATTTACAGGAGTAAAACCAATTATTTTAAAAAAAAATGAAAACGACCGATTTATCCAATTTAGCCTGATGCCGGAAAAGTAATTTTGTTCTGTAATCAAAATAAGAATAAAATGAATTTAAATCACATTAACATTGTTGTGCAAGACGTAGATAAAGCTGTAAATTTATTTACAAAACACCTGGGTTTTAGTTTAATTGTGAATAGAAACAGCAAAATGGCAGTTCTGGAAAACGGCAATAATTTCGTCTTAGTTATTTGGGGACAGGAACTGAACCACAAAGAAAATACGCCTGAATATCCGGAAAATTTCCACATCGGATTTTATCAAAAGGATGAACAAGAAGTTTGGGATATTTATGAAAAGTTAAAACCTGAAGCTGACGTACTATTTGAAAATGAACCTAAGAAAATTAGGAACACGTTTGGTTTCTATTTCTTTTTTGAAAAGTTGATGATAGAAATAAGTGTTAGTCCATTTAAGGATAATATTGCATAGCTTGCCAACCACCAATAGATCATTTAAATTAAGTGATCTATTAACTTTTTAGGGGAAAATTATAGCTAATAAATCTATAGCCGTACTTCTTATTTGGTCTTAAATTCAGTAGGTCTCATGTTGGTCAGTTGCTGAAAATTATTACTAAACCCAGATATATTCGAATAGCCTATTTCATAAGCTATCTCCGTCATGTTCAAATCTGTATCATTAATCAATTCCATCGCTCTGATGATACGGAGCATCTTTAAGTATTGAACAAAAGTGATATGCAATTTTGTTTGAAATAATCTGGTTAAACTTCTCACACTGATTCCCGATTGCTGAGCAATACTATCTAAACTTAGATTTTCATTTAACCTATTTCTAAAGCTGTCGATTATGGCATTGAGTCTTTGATCGTATGTTGTTGGAAGTTGAATGGAGAATTTTTTGAGGTTTTCCTTTGATAATACGCTTTTAAGTGTAGTTAAAAACTCAAATTCCCATGAACCTTTAAAATAATCACCTTGCCATTTCTCGCTGAATGAGAGCATTTCTGCCAAAAGCTTACTAACAGGATAAATACCCAATTCATCGTAAAAACTATCTGATTTTTCATCGGGAAAATAAATATTGATAATATATAAATCCTGTGTATTAAACATCAAATTGTGAGGATAATTTTTCGGTATCCAGATATAATGATTAGACGGAATATAGAAATCTTTTGCGTCTGTTTGTAAATAAGCAATTCCTCCATAAACCAATAATAACTGAGCCTTATCGTGCTGATGAGCGGGCAAACGCTGCTCAGTTTGCTGTCGCATCACAAGGATGGAATCAGGATTTTGATCCACAATAGTTATTAATTGGCTAAGAATTTCCATATGGCCAAATATAGCAAACTTTAGGCTAATTATACAAAATAAAGGTTTGGTGTGTTGAATAATTTTGCTGTGTTACTAATAGTAGAATTATTATGAAACATAAAATCATAAAACCCAACAAAGATTTTGAACTTGAAATACAAGCCGAAAAATCTGAATATAAATTATCTCTTGCAGATGAAGAAATTGATAAAGCTTATATCTACTGGTGGGCTTGTGCTTACTCCAGTCCTTTTATGCCAATGGTCGATTTAAGCTTTGCTTTTGATGAATTGAAAAAGATGCTAAAACAATGGTTAGAAAGTAGAAAGAAACCAATCATTTATAAAAACAAAACTAATGAAACAATATAAAACAGTTCCGATTTTGGGCATACTGTTGGTGCTATTTGCATCTTCTATTTACGCCCAGCATACAGAAAATAAACAATTATTAAGTTTAGAAGAAATATGGAAAATGGCTGAAACGAGTAATCGACAACTAAAACTATCCGACCTAAATCTTCAGCAGAGTAAAATAGAAATATTGGAAGCCAAAGATCGTTTGTTGCCCGAACTTTCAGTAGGTGGAGACGTAAAACTCAATTCAAAATTTCTGATTTATGACAATGGATTATTCTCTTCTCCACAGGATGTGCCTGTAAAAGGCTATGGATACGGAGTAGGCTACAACTTGAACTTTAATCTTTACAATGGTGGTAAAGACAAAAGAAACATTGCCATGAAAAAGGAAGAGAATACACGAAAACTATATGAAGTGGATCTGCAAAAGCATAGTGTAAAATATAATGTCGCAGTTGCTTATTTTGATTTGTATAAGTTTTTGCATTTCTATGATTTTCTTCATGCAGAGATTGAAACAGAAAAAAAGCAATTGAGATTGATAGAAAGTTTGCATAAAAACGGTACCGTACTAAAGAGTGATGTACTGAGAACCTCCGTGAAATTGTCTCAACTGGAACTTAATCTTTCCGATGTTACGAAAAAGATTGAAATCGCCAAACAACGGCTCAATATTCTGATGGGACGTGAAAATGATATGGGGCCAGCAATCAAATACGAAGATACAATTGAATTAAACGCTATCGCTAATGGTGACTACAATGACTATGTAGACATTGCTTTCAACAAATCTCCAGAGTACAAAATAGTAAATAGTGACATCAAATGGAGCGAACTGAACGTAAAACAAGTGAAAGCCACGCTATTGCCCAAAGTTTCTTTGTACGCTAACTATAATTACAACTATCCACAGATTTCCTTTTATCCATATTCAAATGACTTATGGGGATTTGGCCAGACAGGAGTTAAAGTACAATATTCGATTGATAATTTGTACAAAAGCAAACATACCATTGCTCGTGCCCAAATTGTCAACAATCAGGCGAAAGAAAAAGCAGAAATGAAAAAGGACGAAATCTCCCTTCAGGTAAAAGAAGCTTATTTACAGCAACAGCAGGCTTTGGAGAGCGTGGAAACGGCAGAACAAAATATTATTAAAACTACCGAAACCGTTCGTGTTATCAGAAGTAGCTATCTAAATCAGGAATCACTACTAACCGATCTTTTGGAAGCAGAAAATGCTTTATTGGAAGCAAAATTCAATCTGACAACAGCACAAACAAACGTAAAAGTAACCCATATCAGACTATTAGCAATTATAGGAATTCTTTAATACAAATATTATGAACAAAAATAAAACAGATAAAATTATTGTAAGCTTAACCAAATGGTTTGGTATAGCATTATTCGTAGGGATCATTATTTGGGGAGCTACCTATTTCTTTAAAGGATATCGCTATGAACAAACTAATGATGCACAGGTAGATGCTTATCTATCACCAATAAACGCAAAAGTGGGTGGCTATATCAGCAAAATATATTTCAAGGACAACCAGGTGGTTAAAAGAGGTGATACACTTGTTGTCATTGAATTGGACGAGTATGGACTGAAAAAAGATGCCGCATCAGCAGAACTCATGAGTTCACGCGCCAAATTACCCATATTGACGGCAAACGAAGAAACGCAACTTAAAAGTATTGAGGTCATAAAAGCACAATTGGCAGGAGCGAAAGCGAGATTGAACCAACAACAAAAAGAATTTAACCGTTATAAAAATCTACTGGCGGATGAATCTACCACACAACAAAAATTCGACAACATCAGTGCTTCTTTATCCATTGCACAGTCAGATTATGATCAGGCTAAAGCTTCTTTACAAGTAGCAGAATCTAAACTTAATGATTTCAGAGCGCAACATAATGCTATAATTGCAGAGATAAAAATTAAAGAAACACTTGTTCAAAGACAGGAATTGGACATTCGATATACGGTTATCACTGCACCTTTTGATGGACAAGTTGGTAAAAAGACCATTCAGGAAGGTCAGCTGATACAGGCTGGACAAACACTGGCATTCTTGGTGAACAAAGCGGAACAAAAATGGGTGATGGCAAATTTTAAAGAAACACAGATTGGCAACTTTAAAATCGGGCAGGCGGTATCCATAGAAGTTGATGCCTTTCCGAATGAAAAATTCAATGGCACTATCGAATCACTTTCGCCAACCACTGGTTCCCGTTATTCATTACTTCCACCAGATAATGCTACAGGTAATTTTGTCAAAATCATCCAACGTATTCCTGTTCGGATTAAATTGACCGATGCGCCTGAAAAGTTAGGAAAACTCTCTGCGGGAATGAATGCCAATGTTTATGTTTTAAAAGATTAATGATGCAAGCACATAAAATACCGATTTTCAAATCCTGGGTATCTGAATGGGTGGCGAGATCCGTCATATTTGCTATCCTGATGACCTGTCTGTTTAGTTTCGCTTTTTATGGTAGTCCGGTTGCAGCAATGGGTTTCTATGGGATACAGCCTACAGATGTACAATATGGTATGGTCGTTATCTATGGCTCTACCGTAGCTTTCCTGGCACTTGATTTTCGGATCGTAAAATATTTTGCACCAAGGAAATATTTACTGATTGCTATTGCTGTAAATGCAATATGTTCTGTGATCTGTTTTCATTTCAAAGATTGGACATTATTTGTTATTTGCCAGTTTTTTCAAGGAATTACCTGTGCATTGATGTCAGGCATCGTCTTACAACTTATTTTCCCAAGATTACAGTCCGTACGTGCACGTGTGATTGCTTTTAGCATACTATATGGCAGCATACAGATTGCCGTTCCTTTTTATTCTATTTTTACCAGCGTGGTTATTCATTTCTTTGATTTTAACTGGCTATTCTACGGATTTATTGTCATACTCATGATTCTAACAATTACTGTATTGCTGACAATGAACAGTAAAGCCAGATTTACCAAAAAGATACCACTGTATCAGGTGGATTGGATAGGTTATTTGTTTTACGTGTCTTTTATCTTAATATTGGGATACATCCTTGTTTACGGGCGACAATTGGGATGGTTCGGTAATTCATTAATCACTACGCTTAGTGTAGTCAATCTAATTATTCTTTCACTTTTCATCATTAGAGAATTGAAGCTTAAACGACCATTAATCAACTTACAGATTTTCAAGACAAAGAATTTTGTCATTGGTCTATTACTACTTTTTACATTTTATATTTTTAAAGGAAGTACAGGACTTGCCTACGGCTATCTTGAAGTAATTTTAGGAAATGACCCATTGAGCACCGTTCCTATATGGACGGCTGTAATTTTTGGAACTACAATGAGTATGTTCGTTACTTCCAGATTTGTCTTGATGGGTTATAACCTGATAAGGATGATTATTGTTGGCTTTGGACTCATGGCGATTTATTATGCTTATATGATACTATTTGTTTCTGTGCAGGGCGAAACAATCGATTTCATTCTACCAATGTTTATTTATGGTGTAGCAACTGGTGTTTTATTTGTTCCTATTGTTTCATTTACAGCTTCATCAGCACCGCCAGCAATTGCAATTAATGCATCACTTGTTGGTATCTTGGCTAGGTTTACAGGGTTTACAGCTAGCCTGGCATTGAATAACGAACTTCAAATATTTGCAAAATCAGGAGTTCGAGAAAAGATCCGTGAATCACTCACAGAAACCAACCCTCAATTACCAGCTTCCTTACTGGATATTCAAAATCAATACATGAATGCAGGTAGCGATATCTATACCTCAAAAGCAGTATCAACAGGCTATTTCAATCAAATGGTAAGTCATCAAATATTGGCTCGTGCTACAAGAGATTATTATGATTTGATGCTATCGGGAGTGATTTTCGTAATTGTTGTTTTGCTGCTCCTACCACACATTCAACATGTTGTTTTGAGGTTAAGAAAAGGTACAATTCCTTATTAAAACTCTTGATAATTAAATTTTAATGTAAGACAAGGTAAATAGAAGCTTAAGATAAAAAATAATGTGGTATAGGATTTCTAAAAACCCTGATTTGCAGCATCTCATCAATAGATATATATAAACCATAAACTTAAAAATGTTTATGGTTTATATAATGTGCATCACTCCCCCTCTGTTTGTTGAAAATGCTGGGTAAGATTATCGCTGACCATGTTCAAAAACTTGGTCGGTCCCTGTTTTCGGTTTCGAATTTCAAAGATTGTTTTGTGGAAGTTTCCAAGGTCGGTATCTAATGATTTTTCAACAAACTTGATCACTTCGCTAAGTTCAACATTTCCGCCGTTGAAGCACCGCATATGGTATAAGGCGTAAACCAGTTCGATAAGTCCTACTTTGGATGCCGACCATACTAATGTAGATATAGATTTGCTGCTATCTCTGTCTGATAAACCATCAATCCTCTTTTTTAAATACTGATCAAATCTTTCATTGGCCCTAAATTTGGCAACAAGATGATCGTGAGAGGTCGTAAAGCTGGTGTCGAAGTTATAAAATCCCAGTGAGAGTTTCATTTTAAGATCATAGGAATCCCTGACAAAAATTTTATGATCCAGATAGGTCGCCTCCCGCCTGTAATAGCTGTAAAAATCAGATTGTTCTGCATAAAAATTTTCGAGCTTTCTCTGCTCTGCTTCATAGTATTTCTTCAATGCTTTATTTCCTACATTGGGCTTATGGGACTCTACATCTAAAACTGTAGAATAGTAAATGAACTTGGAAATGAATTGTGGTTTCAGCTTTTTGAAGAAATGAATTTCTTCGCCTTTATTCTCAAAATGATGAGCAGAGACCAAAACCTTTAACGCCCTGATAGATTCATCGATCAGCAACAATGATTTCTCTGCGACCTTAATCATGTCGCCTTCATCGTAGACCTCATTGATCTTGAGTTCTAATTCTTCATGCAGTTTTGCAATTTTTCTAAAAATAGTTTTTGTTACCATGTCCTTTTTTTAGAAATTTACAAAAAAACGTTTAGTGACGGCTCATTCAGCTGATTCTCAATTCTTTTTTTCGCTTTTTGATATAGTCGACAGGACGGATTCCGTTAATATCAAAAAAGAGATTGGAAAAATTCTGACGGGCGGCAATACCGCATTCTTCTGCCAGTGCTTCTATGGTGTAATGGAGATATTTGGTATTGCTGTTGAGAAGGTTGGTAATGTACTTGATTCGAAGCTCTGCAATATACCTGTTAAAATTCATTCGTTTGTTTTCATTGATATAAACAGACAGATAATGGGCATTGGTATTGAGCTTACCGGCTATGCTGTTTTGAGTGATCCCTTTCTTGGTAAACTGCAGTTCCTTCTCGAATTTATCCAGCTTCTCTGCAATTTCTAAAGTCACCTCAGGAGTCAGGAATGTTTTTCTCAAGGAATATTCTTCAGGTTCTTCATTGATTAGATCATTGACATTATAAGTTCCTTCTGAAATCTTCTTTTGAAGAAGATCATATTGTTTTTTTATTTTCCGGTCTTTGCCGTAACGGATGATAAAAAACGTAAGTGTCAGACTGCTTGAGAGAATCAGTACTTGTGCGATCCGCATTTTTCTTCTGCTTGCTTTTTCGATATCATCCTTTTGTTCAATGAGTGTACGTCGGTCATAATCTTTATGGAGTTTACCCGATAGATAGGGATAATCTTTGGTAATCAGGCTATCGGCTTTAAGAAGCTGATTGGTATAGTACAGCTGATTATTGAGGTCTTTATCTTTGTAATAGTCGATCAGGTAATTATAACTTCTGTAAACTTCCGGAAGGATAAATTCTTCTTTGACAAATATGGAATCGATTTCACTGTAATAACGAAGGGCATCTTTTTCTTCTTTTTGCGCCTCTGCAATCTTTCCCAGATAATAATATATAACCGATACCCAGGCAAAATCGTTGCGCTTCAAAATATTCGGTAATGCTTTTTCGAGATCAGATTCTGCGCCTGTGTAATCCTTTTTTAGGAATTTTGAAATCCCGATACACTTAAGAAAATAACTGTTCTCCAGCGTAAAATCCTGATCTCCGGCAGTAAGTTGATATCCCAGCTGGCTCAGGCTGTCACTTTTTGTTAAATTTTTAAGATACCGGTTGATGACGGTCATCTGATGGAGCGAATTCAGGTAGGCCTTTTTATAGTTAAACTGAAGATTTTCATGAATGGTCTGATGCTTCGACGGATCGTAGAATTCAGCACAGTCCTGAAAATGCTCAAGGGCTTCATCATAATATCCCAGATGTTCCTTGACGATACCTAAATGGTAAATCACTTTGTAATGCTGGTATTTATCCTTTGAACCTTTTGAGTAGTCATAAGCTTTCATATATTGGTTTAAAGCCAGTTTATAGTTTTTCTGGTAGAAATAATATATAATGCCTTTGCTTAAATAGTCTTTGCTGATATCGTCTTTAGTCCCCTGTTTTATACTGACAGCCAAAGCACTGTCAGCATAACTCATCTTGTTATGGTAATCGAACTGCCTACCATCCCTGTAGCCCTGAATTAATTTCGGGATATTGTTTTCCGATTTTGCTTTTTGAATATATGCTTTCACAAAAGGCATGGCACGTCCATCATCGATGGTCATTTTTTCGTAATGGTCTCTGATTTCTCTGAAAGTCCTGAGCTCTTTTTGCTGTGAAAATAATAATTGTGAATAGGCAGAAAGCAGGACGAGAAAGTAATTTAACTTTTTCATATACTGATTATTAGAACCTCACCATCTCAAAAATACGCATTTTGATTTTAAATAATGCCTTTAGCAGCCATCGGAGACCATTCAATACATAATATGCTGTTACCATTGATAAATAAGCCTTTAAGCGCATTTTTATGATGGTACAATTTTAAAATTGAGACGTATCTATTTTAAAATTGCCCCACACGACAGTTTTTTTCCGTCTTCAAGGCAGATAACTTTGGCTTCAGAATTCTAAATCAGTTCGACGTCGGGATAACCAAATCAAAACAAATTACAATGAAAAAGTTTATCCCAATTTTAAGTATAGCAATAGCTGCAATGAGTTTACAAAACTGTGCAAACCGAGATGAAGATTTAATACAAGACGACAACTCATTTGATGAAGTTAAAATGTCCATCATGAAAAAAGATTCTGCAAAATCCTCGGAAGAAATTATAGATCCCGACCCTCCGGTAAGAGATGGTGATAACTGGCGGATTAAATGAAATAATTAATCAATTCTATGACCTATGATTCCTCATACATCCATATCAGCTGTCACAGGCTTACCATGTCCGGAAAGCGGCATCTGGGAAAGTATGGGGAATTTCAGAACAACAGTAACCTTGTTTAAAGGTGAACCAATGCCTGAATATTGCGGAATGAAAATCAAATGGAGACTGATTCAGGTCTGTTAATCTAAATACAAAGAAAGCCATGACATCTTTTAAGTCTATTTTTATCAAAGCTGTTTCTTATTTTTTTATCCTGTTGTTTATTTATGCGAGCGTGAGTAAGCTGTTGGATTTTGAGAATTTCCAGGTACAGATTGCGCAGTCACCTTTACTCAGTGCTTATGCCGGACTAGTATCATATGTTGTTATTATTATAGAACTAATAATTGTTGCAATTTTACTATTTGATAAAAGCAGAATTTTTGGATTATATTCTTCCTTAGGATTAATGTCGGCTTTTACAATTTACATCTATTTGATTCTTGAATACAGTGAGTTTGTTCCATGTTCATGTGGTGGTATATTAGAAAATATGGGCTGGAGACAGCATCTGTTCTTCAATATAATTTGCGTTTTTATATGCGCTTTGGCAATAATTATCTATGAAATAAAAATGAAAGGAAATCCCTTTAAATATATTTCTTTAATCTCAATAATAACAATTGTAAGTTCACTGAGTGTTGTAGTTATTTATTTAAAGTCAGAAAAAGACCTCCGAAAAAACAATAATTTTACAAGAAGATATATGCCTCATGCCTTAGAAAATGAAGTTAAGTTAGATATCAACTATAACTCATTCTACTTCATTGGACAGGATTCTGCAAATATTTATCTCGGGAATTCAACTGCACCACTAAATATTACCATCGTAAAAAAAGATTTATCGAGCTTTTCAAAGTACAGAATCCCCTTAGACACAAAATTATATCAGTTTAAGAGTTTGAAAGTAACATGGAAGACTCCAAATTATTACATATACGATGGCACTGTTCCCATAATTTATAAGGGAAAAATAGAAAATAAAGAATCATTAACCATTGAAAGTTTTAGGGATATGTATTTCGATCAGTTGAGCGTTGTTTCAGATAATAGCTTTCTCTTTAGGTCGCAAGGGACAAAATTTAAAAATTTTGTAATTGGAGAGTTGAGTGACGGCCATGTAAACCTTAAATATGATATCCTGGGAACTCAAAAAACCGGATATATTGAGAATGATGGAGTATTATTATTTGACGAAAAAATAAACAAGTCGGTTTATGTATATAATTACCAAAACAAATTTGTCGTGATTAACCATTTAAATGCAAAAAATAATACATTAAAACTTATTAGTTATAATGATGGTCAAAAGACAGAAAAAGTGAAGCTCCCTGATGGATCTTTTAAAGTTAAAAATCCATTACAGCAGAGCGTTAAGAATGCATTTGCCTCAAACAATCTATTATTTGTTAACTCAAATTCCAAAGCAATACATGATGGAACCATGCAGTGGAATAAGGCAAGCATTATTGATTTTTATAAGATTGATCAGCAATATTACTCTGGAAGTTTTATGGTACCAAATCGCCAAGGCGAAAAAGTAAAGGATATGCTAATTGCAGGTGAATACTTATATATCCTTATTGGAAATGAAATAGTCAAGTATCATTTTGCGCAACCGATAATTGAACAGTTTCACAGGTAATGCCGAAGACCTGTTTTAACCGTAGGCACATCTTAATACAATTATTATGAAAAATTTTAAAACAATCATGATTCCCGTAGCCATTTTAGTATTTGGTGTCGGAAGTGCTTTTGCAACCAACAAAGCAAAAACAGAAAAAAAAGCTCTTATACAAGCTTACCATTTTGATGCTTCGGCACCAGATGAAAAATGTATACCTTTCGGTCAAGTAGACTGTAATACGTCTTTCGGTGATGTATGTACTGAACTGGTAGGTGGAACATCAAAAGTGATGTACGAAAGAATCAGCGCAACAGAATGCGGACAAAACTTGTATAGAAATTAAAAAGGAAGGATGCCGAAAGGCATCCTTTTAATTTTTATTCTATCCAATCGGGTTTTTCTGTACCTTTCAAATAATATCCGAACCATTCATTCACTTTTTTCAACAAGTCTTTTGCATTATCTTTTGCAGCTAGGAAATGACCTTCTTGAGGATATACAAGCATTGTAACTGGTTTCTTTGCTCTTTTAAGACCAAGATAAAATTCCATCGTCTGCCCCCATTCTACATTTAAATCTTTTTTTCCCGTCCACAGCATTATCGGCTGGGTAACATTCTCGACAAAACTAATCGGATTATTTAAAGCATATAAATCTTTAGCAGCCGAATAAGATTTACCAAAACTAAACTGCCCACTCTCATATTGCCAATAGAGGGGAGCGATAATATGAAAGCTCATTGAAAAATATGACTTTACAATGTCGCTTACACTTGCTCCCGATACATATGTTGCAAAACGATCAGAATGAGTAGCTATAAAGTTAGTTACATAACCACCAAAAGAGTGACCTATTAAAGCTACTTTTTGAAAATCTATTGACGGATTTTCTCTTAACGCGTCTAAGGAATTATGAACACAGTCCAATGCTGCTAACCCTATGCCTTTATCACTGTTCACAATATCAGGTAAAAAAACAAAATACCCTCTATCTATAAAGTCCCTGATATTAAACCCTGCATTAACTTTATGCTCCAAAAACAAAGGATAAATATTTCTTTTAGGACTTTGCAGCTGATAAACATGCACAATCATCGGATATCGTTTTTCAGGATCATAATCCAATGGATAGTACAAAATGCCTTTAAGGCTTAAACCTTCCTTATTCTTAAAAGAAATGGTCTCCATCCGAATGTTAAACTGTGCTTTATCTGACTTATTGGATTGGTAGATAATTTTTTTATCTTTCGATCGACTCAGGCTGATTAACTGATTAGGCTGATTGTAATTTTGTTCCATAAACAGATACCCGTTTTTCGATGTCAATGACTTAAATACTAATTTTGAGTCCGTACTAGCAAGCATTTGATAGTAACGGTTTCCAGATTTCTCATAGATTGATGTGCTCAAATCAGACTTGTCATTGATCTCAAAAATAAAATGTTTTGCAGTGACGGTTTTGCAACTAAAAGCCAACTCAAAGAGATTGCTCATAAAATTAGTCGAATACTTAGAATTAAGAATTTTATAATTTCCTTTTTCTTCATTGTAATTCAAACTAAGTTGATCAGTGTTTATGCTGTAAGCCCACAACCCCTCTGAACCATCGAAATATATATATTTTTGATCCGAAAAATAGGGTTGAAAGAAATTATGATCTTCGATCTTAACTGCTTTTAATGAATTTATCTCAACTAATTTCCAATAGTTATTTTGCTTATAAATTATATAGTTTCCATCAGGAGAATAGCTTGCGCCAGCTGTAACGATATCAATATAATCATACAAATCGTTTTTGAAATCATATCTGTATAGCTTTAAAGAAGCATCGGAATTTGTATAATCTTGCATTTCCGAAAAACGATAACTTAGGAAATACTTTTTATTGTCAACATCTACGACCCTGTCCATTTTTTGAACTCCCAATTTTATAACATCTTTTTGCTCAGGTAACCACAGAAATTGACTTGAGGCCGATTTGTTAAATTTTTCTCTAAAATTACTTTCAGAACTGTGCCAAATTTCAGGTGAATCAGCGGCTGTGTTTCCCCTTAACTTTTCAGTTGTAAGAACAATACCTCCATCACTGCGTTGGTAGCCGATTGCAAAACTATAGTCAACATAATGATCATCTGAAAAATGAAATACTGTCTTCAATTGTGGAATACAGTAAACGATGTCTTTAACTCTATTTTCTTCTGTTTCAAAAATCAGGAACGATCGATTTTTAAGTTCTACTACATTTGTTATTAATTTACTGGTTTCATACAAAGTAGATGGAGCATTTCCTGTCAAATCAGTTAGTTTGTACGTATTTTCTTTTTTTACCAACGCTAAGATATGATCTCCGGTGTAAAATACTTTTTTCACAGCGCTGATGCTGTCAGTTAACTTACTGTTTTTAAGATTGTACACTGTTATCTTCTCAGAACCATGAAGTAGCAATGAGTTTTCCTTTTGATTAATTCCAAAACTTTCACAGGCATGTAATACTTCAGATTTGTTGTTATTATAATCGAAAATCTCAGTTCTGTTCTCGAATCTGAAAATCAGTTTATTTAAAGTCCATTTGTAGTCTAGCACCTTGATTTTCTGATAGATTCTTTTTGGGTTCTCTCTATTTATGATCATGAGTGTATCACTTTTATTATCATAAATCTTATAAACCGCCAACCACTTACCATCCGGAGAAGCATCTTTTATATTAATTTCGTAGGCCTTGCAGTTACCTTCTATCTTCTGCGGTTGATGCTGTGGAAAAACAAACATAAAAATATTTGTCAGCAGTACTGTAAGAATCGTTTTCATTAGTAGCCACTATTTTGAGGATTCAAATTTGGATTAATGACCAATTCTTTCTCCGGAATTGGGAATGCCTTGTGAAAGCTTTTCCAGTTAGGTTTTGATGCTCCAACAACGCCCAGTCTGTTCGTCCTTTTCAAATCAAAAAAACGATGACCTGTTTCTGCAAAAAACTCATGTCTAGACTCTTCCATTATCTTATTGATCATTTCATCTTTTGAAAGTCCTGCCGGTAATGCAGCTAACCCTGCTCTTTGCCGGATTTTGTCAACTGCTGTTTTAGCCTGAGCTATCATATTTTGATTGGCCAGACTTTCTGCAAGCATCAAGTAGACTTCTTCTAATCTGAATACAATCGAATTTTCAGTAGCATTCGCATTGGCAGGGTTTTTATACTTCATTGGGCGGAAATAGGTGGTCTGACTGATTACTGTCGGTAATATCCATACCTGTTTTCTTTGGTCACCCGCCTCGAAAGAATTTACCAAGGCCTCGGATAATGAAAATGATGTCGGCAAACTGGTCGTAAAATTGTAAAGCAGATACTCTTTTGTTGCATCGGTGGAATTGGCAGGTTTCAATTGCCATAAAATATGCTTACCACTTTTTGTAAATACTTTATTTA
The DNA here is from genome assembly GCF_031456375.1 of Chryseobacterium sp. 2987. NCBI lineage: Bacteria > Pseudomonadati > Bacteroidota > Flavobacteriia > Flavobacteriales > Weeksellaceae > Chryseobacterium > Chryseobacterium sp. 2987. The sequence continues at coordinate 886,939 of NZ_JAVDUN010000001.1, read as the reverse complement.
AGTCTGGTTCCCAAATATATAGTGGCGATTGAACGATCTGAGAAAGCAGTAGCTCAGCCTCGCTCCATTTCTCAGCAATCAGATACACTTTTGCCAGTAAAAGCTCCGCTACTTTTTTGTTGACATAAATTCTTTCTTGATTGGCATACTGATCGCTTAAACCGGTCATTACCGTTTTTAGATCATTTTCAAGCAATGACATCAGCTGAACCTTTGATACCTTAGCTAAGTAACTGTTAAGAGTATAATCTGTTGTATTAGTATATGGTATATCATCAAAAATTTGTGATAAGTTATAGAACAATATAGAACGTATAACAGTCGCTTCTCCAATCAGTCTGTTTTTATCAGCCTCTGGAATAGATTTCGACTCCCCCACTCCTTTTATAATGGAATTGGCATAATAGATATGCTTATATGCTCTTGACCAAAAACTGTAAACAATTGAATTGCTCGGAATCTGAACATTGTTATAGATATCTACAAGACCATTCTGAACATAAGGTGAATAACAGTTGAGATCGTCGGTATAGGTTCCCAGAATGGCTCCGGCTCCTGAACTGTCCCCGGACAATATTGAGTTACTCCACAGTTCCGCATACATTCCTGCCAATGCTGCGTTCGCAGAGGATACATCTGCAAAAACCTCTTGGGTTCCGATCTGGTTATAAGGTAGATCAGTATCGATAAAATTTTCACAAGACCCTGAACCAAAAAGTAGAATACCAAAGAAAATAAATTTTATTTTTTTGATTATATTATTTTTCATTTTTAGATTTTTAAAAGTTAATCTGCGTTCCAATTGACCATGTTCTTAGTGGTGGCAAATAACCGGTGGTAACAAACTCCGGATCCAGACCTAAATATTTTGTCCATGTCAAAACGTTTTGCCCCTGAGCATAAATTGTAACCGCTGAAATGAATGAATTCTTTAACGGCAGCCTGTAATTGACCTGAATATTTTTCAATCTGATGAATGAAGCGTCACTGACTGAGGCCGTGCTACGGGTAAAATTAGTATGTGCAGCATTTTTTGATGCATTCACACCGGTTGTGAAAGGCATGTAGTAGCCATTGGGATTATCTTCCGACCACACATCAGATACAAACTGCGGTTGGTTATTCATAGTTCCAGCTACAGGCATATATCTGTGATAATTATAGTTTTTCTGTTTTGTAAACTGGAATAAAAAGGACAAGTCCCAGTTTTTATATCGTAATCTGTTTGACCATCCCCCATAAAATTTAACCGAAAGATCTTCGATGCTTTTATTGTCATCGGGTGATGAAATTTTACCGTCTCCATTGACATCTGTAAAAGAATATGATCCTGTACTTGGATTAATTCCGGTATAATTGAACAACTTTACAATAGAGGTACTATACCCTACCACAAATTGATTGGCATACGTGGAGCCTTCAAGATTGGGAAACTCGAGAAGACGATTTCGGGGTATGGTTAAATTAAAATTAGACTCTAATGAAAAACTATTGGTTTTTATAGGAGTGGTTCTGAATTCAAATTCCCAGCCTTTATTTTCCACGGTCGCAGCCAGATTTGCCTGTACGGAACTGAAACCAGTAGTTGAAGGCAAAGGAAGGCCTACAAGTTGATTATCGGATCTGTTTCGGAACCATGAAATATTTAAGCCTACTACATCTTTAAAAAATGAAGTTTCAACTGCAAATTCAAGCTTTTTCGTCTTCTCCCAGCTAAAGCTGCCATTGAATAATCTTGTAGGAACTAATCCTACAACGCCATTGTAAATACTTGCAGAAGCAACAGAATACGTATCCCGAAATTGTGCATCGCCAATATTATCGCTCCCAGCGATACCGTAACTTCCTCTTATTTTTCCAAAACTTAACCATTTTCTGCCTGATAAAAAGCTTTCCTTTGAAAACAGCCATGCTGCCCCCAATGCTCCGAAGCTGGCAAACCGGTTGTCTGGCCCGAACCTGCTGGAGCCGTCTCTTCTCGCAGTTAGATTGACAATGTATTTGCCGTCAAACTGGTAATTGATTCTTCCAAAGGCAGCAATGTACTTATAGTCTGTAGATATAATGTCAGAAAATATTTTTGTCTTGGCAGCATTAATATTCATCATTAAAGCATTGTTTTCAAATCCGGAACCCTGAATGGATGATTGTTTTGATTCCAGTGAATTAATGGTTGCTCCCACTAAAACATTAAGCTTATTTCTTCCAAATATGTAATCAGCAGTCAACTGAGGTTCCAAATTGTATGAAAAGGATGAAAAGGAGCTTGTCAGTGTACTTGAACCAGTTGAACTCGTAAAATTAAAAGCAGGATTATACCTGGTGTGAGGCCTCAAATTGAACTCTTCAAAATTTTGATAATTGAATCCTGAGTTGATATTGAAACTGATGTTTGGAAGAATCTGGTAGGACACATTGATGCTATTGTTGATCTGCTTGGTATCATTCTGATAAGTTGCCACTGTTGCTGCCATTGGATTGGTAAATGTGTTGTTCTGCCAATTTAATGATCCATCACTTTTGTAAAGTTCAGGAGCATTAGGACTTAAAAACAGACCGATATTTGTCAGATCCTCATTAATAACATTATTGAATTGCTGCGAAAAAATGTTCACCATGGCAATGTTTAGCTTTTTATCCTTAGAACGGTGCGTAAAGCCCATTGACAGGTTATTACTCTTATATTGATAATCCGCAGGATACACTGTTGTCTGCTCGCTGTGAGTCAGATTGATACGGTACGTCCATCCATCTGAACCTCCAGATAAACCCAGACTCGTATTGGAAGCTGTCGCAGTTTTACCAGTCAGTGCTTTCTGCCAGTCGGTGTAGCGGGAATCTTCCCAAGCTCCGTTGACATCGTAGGCTGTTGAAGGATATGCTGAGATATTATCATTGACAAATGCTGATTTACGCATAGCAATGTATTGTTCTGTTTTCATCATTTTCAATCTTGATGCTACATTGCTGAAGGCAAGGCTTGAGTTGATGGTGATATTGGATTTATTGCTGCTTCCTTTCTTTGTGGTAATCAGAATAACACCGTTCGCTCCCCTGCTTCCATAAATAGCCGTGGCATCTGCATCCTTCAAAATTTCAAAACTCTCAATATCATTGGGGTTAATGCTGTTTAAAGGGTTGATATTTCGGAATGGTAAGATCTGCGCTGAATGGGTGGATGTCACGCCGGATGCCATAGGCACACCATCTAATACATACAGAGGCTGATTTCCATCGACAGCACTGTTTGTCAATGTTCTAAGACTGTTCCGACCTCTGATCTGAACATCATAACCTCCACCTGCAACACCTGTACTCTGAATAATGTTTACACCCGCCATTCTACCCTGTGCTGCGGAAAGGACATTTGTTACAGGCTGGTTTTCTATGTCTTTTGCTGAAACTTTGGCGATACTACCGGTTCTTTCTTTGTCTTTAACCTTGTAGTAGCCGGCGTTGAGAATAACTTCTTCGATTCCCTTTACTTTCTGTTCTAAGCTGATATTGACGACGGTCTGATTAGCGAGTGTGACTTTTTCTTCTGCATAATCAGGATGTCTGAACAATAGGATGGGATTTTCTGCTGAAACCTTTATGGTGTAGGTTCCGTTATTAGTGGTCATCGTTACCTGATCACTGCCCTCTTGGGAGATGATGACTCCCGAAAGTGGTTTGTTAGATGAGGTTATGGTACCGGAAATTGTGCGTGTTTGGGCTTTTGATTGAGTGCTGACAGAGGTCAGCATAAGGCCAAAGAAAATACCTCCTATATGGTAATAGGAATTTTTCATAGATTTGTAAAGGTTTTTAATTTTCTAAAGATTAATTACTGAACTACGCTCTTTCCTGATGTTTTAGGCGACTTACAGGAAGGGGCTTTTTTCTTTCTTCTGAATTTAAGTTAAGTAGTTTTTTGATTCTTTTTTAGTAAAACTTTCCTGATGCCCTTTGGTATGAAAAAGGACTGGTGAGGTTCTGTAAACAGTGACCGCAAGGCACCGGAAAGAATTTAATATGAATGAATCTGTGTCCCGTGTAAGCTTTTTAAAGCCGCAATAGGTTGTACCCTCCTATTGTATCGTGTCTGATACTATTTTTAGGAAGCGGGCTTAGAAAGTAGAAAAAGCGAACTGCATTGGAAAAAGACGGCGTGGGACTCTACATTATCCAATTCGGGGTACTGGTATACCTTGTATACAGATAAGAGAGCCCACGCCTAGGTCGTGAGCTTTCTGCTTATCGTCTCGTATACTAAAATTACCAGTTTTCGAATTGAGATTCTAAGCAATAGCTTCTATTATTCTTTGAAGTATCGCAAAGTTACATATTCTGTAACTTATTTTACAAATATAGTAATTTTATTTATTATATGGTAATATATTACCACGAATTTTTAAATCAAAAATCCAAAATTGCCCGTAAATACATTATTTATGGATAGCAAAGAAGTCTTAAGATTATTTATGCTTGAGTTTTCAGAAAATTTGAAGAAGATTCGAGCTACAAAATATAACTCAATGGATGAGGTTGCACAGAATTCAAATTTCGATTCAAGCAATTACAATAAATTTGAAAATGGAAAGGGCAATCCAACTATAGAAACGATGTTGAAAATGTCATCAGCTTTTGGTATTACCCCCAAAGAACTTTTTGACTTTGATTTCGATATTAATAAATATAAGATTGACGAATAAAAGAAATCCTAACTAATTAGTTAGGATTTTCATTTGTTAATTTCTTTATAGTAGCGATCTGAACATTAATCAAGAACTTCTTCTGTTTATTTTAATTCTTTTATTTCTCAGATTCTTTCCTTTTATCATAACAAAAAGGAGTAATAAATTACTATAATTGTGGAATTATCCAGTACATTTCTAAGCAAGTATGTTATATATGTAAAATTAATGTTTATATATACTTACATTTATAATACCAAAAAATTACAATACATATGAATAGATTATTACTATCGCAAGCATCAGTTTAGTAACTGCACTTTTTATTCAGTACTGGATTTACCGAAGAAAATTTTATAGGAGAAATAGCTCTGGCCTTGAAGGCTTTTCAAGTTATGAGAAATCTGTACTTATAAAATTTTTCGAAATAATTTTAGAGTGGGTATCATACCTGTTTACTATTGTGTCAATATTATACTTTTGGAGAAGTTGCCTCTATTCTAAATATTTAGATTGGCAAAAAATAGCTATAAAACAGATTTGAAATGATGTTATATATTTAAATTGATATTTCTTTATTAGCGAATTATTAATTTCGATTGTTCTACTTCTTGCATTTTAGATCTTAAAAATTTTTCACTTGAAACAAAAGAGTATGCTAAAGGATTGATTAATCTAAATTACTATTTTGGATAAAAAATTAAGTATTTAAAAATTTTTTAGCATTATGATTTTTCAATATTAAAAAGAAATCGAATTTAAATAGCAAATGATAATTAATGGTTTTGTATTTTTATGTCCAAACTTTTACCATGAAAATATATCGTCCCAATAATTTACAAGAGTTATTATCTTTTAACCAATCAGTTAGAAGAGATGGTCTCTCACCTTATCTAGCATTTTTCAGAGGTCAAATTAATGATTGGCCAATAAAACCGAATATTACCCGAAATGCTCACCTTACTAATATTGAAATTCTTGAAAAAGAAAAAAAATTTTTCAAAAAATATAATGAAGAAACATTAGGAGTTAAGGTATTAGATCATTTTGATAAAGATACTACTAAGTATGCTCAAGATTGGCACAATTTATTTCAAGCCCAGCACTTGGGTTTTTATACAAGGCTAACCGACTGGAGTCAGGACTTTAACAATGCAATGTTTTTTGCAACTGACGATGAACAAAAAAAATTTATTGACAATGATGGGGTAATATATCTATATCAATGCCCTTATTATGGGGATCAGTTGATTAATTTTCAAAGACCTGAAGACTTCTCATATTTTGACAAAAATCCTTTTGAACTAGGTAAAGCTTACATGGTTAAACACCATTCTCAATTTCCTGATGATTTTGAAAATTATGCCGGAGAAATTAGGAGATTTAGACAAAATGGAAGTTTCATTATTTCTACTTCTGATGAAATAAATAAACCAATAGAGGAAATTCAGTATATTAACCACTATCTGACAAAAATATTTTTGTCTCCATCTATTAAAGCTGAAATCGTAGAATATTTAGATCAAGATTTTAAAGAGTTCATTTATTTTGGTTCAAATGAGGACAACAAACAAGAGGTTGAAAGAATTAGAAAAATAACTTTTGAGAGCAACCAAAATTTGTTCTTTGGAAAGAGATAAAATAAAAATAATATTATCAACATTTTACAATATTGAATTTGAAGTTCAACAGTTTACTTAATAATTAAAAAATTTCTCATGAATACACCTATTGTTAGTGAAAATTACTACAAAGAAAGGGCTGGAGTTTTAAAGGTAGCATTAGAGCTTAATAATTATGGATATATTTTCAGAGAAACTTCCAATGGTGATATTGGAATAGACGGGCAAATTGAAATGGCAAATTCCACTGGAAGAGTAATCGGAAAAATTGTCGCAGCTCAAATCAAATCTGGAGACTCTTATCTAACTGATAAGGGAGACCATTTTGCTTTTTATCCAACTGTTAACCACAAAAATTATTGGAGTTTATTTCCACTTCCTGTTATACTATTTGTCTATAGTCCGAATAATGATAAAATTTACTTTACTGATGTGCGATATCAACTTAACATTCCAAATAGAAAACAAGATTACGTAATCCTGAAAAAAGAAAATTATTTGAATATTTCAAACCATTCAAAGATTTTTGAGACCGCTGGTGGTTTTGATGGAGAATATTTTGAAATGGAACAGATTTTTGATACGATGATCAGCACCGTTTGTAAAAATATAACTTTCAATATTAGTTATTTAGACTTATTTTGCCAAGGTTTAACAAATATATGCAGACACCTTTATTTTAGTATGGATTTAGCAACTGAAATTGCTGAATTTAATAATGAAAGTGAATACGGTTTATCTTTAGGATATAATGAATACGAATTTTTAAATAGTTACTGTAAATTTCTAATTACCCAAAATTTAGCATTTATAGATTATTCAGATTATTTGATTGATTGGAATGAAAGAGAATTAGTTCCGACATTCATTGCACCTTTAACTAAAAGAGGTTTTGAATTACTAGATAAAATTAAAGAGATTCAAGACAGATATGCTAAGGAACTTCCAAATACAACTTTAGTCCGGGAGCATTTCATTTCAATGAGTTTTAGAACGGATGATGACTTTGAAAGACTAAGATTAGGAAAAGTTATAAGAGAAAAATATGTAAGAATATAATTTTAAGATGTTTTTAAAACTTACAAAAATGGTAACTCTCAAAGGTTTTTTTAATTATAAAAATTATCACCGACTAAAATATTTTATTATTATATATTTAATTAAAATTTAAAATACAGCCTTTAATCAATGGTAAATATACTCAACAATAATGAAAAATTAACACCTTATGTATTTTACTCCAGATTCCTCTATGATGTTGCAAAATATATACAAGAATCTGGTCAAGTTGAATTTAAGTTGGCTGAAAATGGTGATAGTTTCATATATGAATCTAACTATAATATTGACCCTATAACAATTCCGTTATTACTTAGTCTTGTAGAGCAATTAAGTAAATTTTACAAGCAACCTATAAATCTGGCACTATACAACAATTTAGCAACAAAAAATGTTTTAAATTTTTTGTACAAAAGTGATTTCTTTTATGTTGCTGGAAATAACAGAAATCCATATTTTCCAATTGGAAGAAATATTTTAAAATTCAAAGAGGAATATTTAGGAGACTTCATCAGTAGAAATCCAAGAAGCGAACATAAAGTACGTTGCTACTCAATTATTGATAATGACTTAGATCAGAAACTTTGCAAGTTTGATAATGAGGATCAGAAAAGAGACTTTTTGATTTCACAATATATCTATACCGTAAGAGATCACTTCAAGGACTTGTTAATCGATAACATTAACACTAATGAACAACTTGATCTATATATTGAAATATTATCTGAATTGATTACCAACGGAGTATTACACTCTAAATCAAATACTTTCGCACTAATGTTTGTAAATAGATTTGCAACAAAATTTTCTATATCAGATAATGGAATAGGATTTTCTGAATCGTTGAAATCGAAGAAAGAAGATTTTCTTTATAAACCTTTTAGACTAAAAGAGATTTTAAATAGTAAAAAATTACTCAACGTAAATTTTAAAGTTTTAGAAAATCTCAGCTATATAATTGAAACATTATATTTTTCTTCTCTTAAAGATCGAAAAGGTTTATTCGATTTAATGATTTCTGTTGTTATAAATTCAAATGGATATTTTAGGCTGCATTCTGAAAACACTCAAATTATAATTTCAAATAGAATGTCAAAAGAACTATTGAAATTAAAAGATATCAGAGATGAGTTGTTTAAATATCACCGGAAGAAGCTAATAAAAAATGAAGTAACCGATGAAGAAATTAAAATAATGTCGTCATTAAGTGAAAAATTAAGAGAGAATTTCATCTTACTTTATGAAAATATTAGCAATAGATATAATGATGATTATAGATATTCTTCTTTGCGATTCTTCAATGTTAAATTTAGAGGTGTACATATAGAAGTTGAAATTCCTAGTAATAAAATATGATAGTATCTTTAATAAAAAAAGCGGACTATTTATATTTTAGTTTGCACGCTGAAGAAGTTTTCACATCCAATTATGAGAAGGATGGTACTGAAGGGATTAAAGTTTCTAGTCTTCAGTATGAAACTGTCCAGAGGATTTTCGAATTTGTTTCAAGTAATGACTTTTCAAATTATAACTAAATAATATTTGATCTTAAATATATAAAACATATACAGCCCAATTTATTGCAGAAGATAATTGCAATCAGAGATTTAGGTTTTAAAATAGTTTTCACTAATGTAATAAAAAATCTAACTGCTCCTTTATCATTAGATTTAATACAAAACCAATTCAACATTATAAATAGTAATGAAGGATATGAAAAATTTTACTTTTTTACAAGCAGTAGTGAATCAATTTATAATGTAGAATTAGATGCAAAGAAAATTTTCAATAATGAATTTGAACATTTAATCAAAAATTATATAACACCTTACAAACAAAAACATTCGTCATCTTTTATTTACTTAAGTTCATTTATTGATATAAAAAAATTTATAAGTGCGGAAAGTCCATTTATATATTTCGCTTTATATAAATTAGCGATGAAAATCTATTTTAAGTGGAAGAAGGAAATTGAAAGTAATCCCATTTTAGTTTGTCAAAGTCTTACCAGCACTTTCATAGTATCTATCCTCGCAAAGTTTTTAGATTTAGATATTTTAGTCTTCGATAAAGTTGGCCCAATAACTAAATTATATAATAAATTAGAGAAGCATAATTTTGACAAAAGAAAATATATTGTTGTTTCAGACTTAGTGTGCCTCGGCACTGAAGTCAAAATTACAAAAAGTTTAATAGAATTTTCTGGAGGTCGTTATTTGGGAAATGTGTCATTGATCAAAATAGAGACTTTAGCTCGAGAAGATTTAAATCCAGATAATATAGATATGACAATTTCTATCTTTTCTGTAACTAATGAAAATAACAAATCTTTAAACTATTACATTTATACAAACCTAACACCATTAAATGAGTAGCATAATTTTACATATTTCTGACTTACATGTATCATTAGATACAAAGTATGATGGCACTATAAAAGATCACGATTCTTATTTGTCTGCAACCGATGATGAAAATAATCTATTATACATAGAACGTTTTACAAAATTTGCAAAGGATATAATTGGAAATTCAATTATATATTTATTAATTACTGGTGATATAACTGATTGGGGAGAAAAAACAGAATTTTCTTATGCAAAATTATATTTAGAAAAGATCATTTCAGAATTAAATATTATTAAAGATAATATTCTATTAATTCCTGGAGATCATGACCTAAATAGGAGAAGTTTAGAAACCCAAATAGCTTCGAAGGTTGACAGCACTTTTGAAGAAAAAAACGATGCAAAATTTCAAAATTTCGCAGATTTTTATTATGACTTTCTTGGTCGTACATTTAATCCTAATAATGTCATTGTCGACAATCTAATAATTGATGATGTAATTCAAATTATTGGAATTAATTCATCTCACAAAATTGATTTGGAACAAACTTTAGGAGCAATACATATTGAACAGTTTCAAAAAGAAATTTTGTCATTAGCAACACCAAAACATTTAAAAAAGATTCTTACCTGTCACCATAATATTACTTCGTCACATGAAAACAAAAAAACTGGACAATGGGAGCCTTCAAATCGTAGTAGATTTATATCCAAGTTGGAAGAAAATAACATAAACTTTATTTTGTCAGGAAATGAACATACTAGTAGTTTAAAAAAGGCACAAAATGACGAAATATTGGTTTCAGATTCTGGCGCATTATCATCAAAAAAATATGATAGTGCCTTTAAAATTTATGAAGTTCAAATTAATACAAATATTTTACTAATAAATAAAATTTATGCTCTACAAAAGTCTGGAGATTTTGAAAATCCATATCATTGGGATGTTAGAGATAATGTTAGAGCCAAACAAGATAGAGAATTAAAAATTTCTTCAAATGATCATCAAATACTAGATACAGAAATAATAGAACTTGTTCCTTCCACAGAAAGTCAACCTGAAATGGTTGATAAACCTGAAGAAAGAATTATTGATCATCAAAAAGAAAACTATTACAATTCAAAATTTACAGATGCTTTATATGATAAAGTGAAAGAATTAAAAATATTTTATTCTGGACATTTTCATTGGAGTGAAACCTCTAGAGCACATAACTGGATTGATGTTTCAAGGCTGATTGAAAATAAAGAGAACTTAAATTTCTTAAAAAATGCTATTGTAGATGTTGTTGAGAAAAGCATTGGATCAGAAAATTTAGACCTGATAATTGGATTGGGGTATGAGGGAAACATTTTATCTACTAAGGCTGCTATTAAATATAATAAGCCCTACTCTTTTCTACCCTATTCATATAGACATCATGAGCATCACGAATTTGAGACATTTTTGAACTTTGAAAACAATGATAAAAGTTACGAAAATATTCTTATAGTTACAGACGTTGTAAATGATGGTAGAACAATTAGAAAGCTCATCGGAAAACGTCAGAATGATTTTTTTAAAAATGCAAAAAAAATTTATGTTATATCCCTATTCTACACGGGTAGTTCAAAATTAAATGTAAATATTTTAAATTTTGATTTTATTAAAGACATAGAAAATTATGATTTAGAGAATGATGAAATTGTAAATAACATCGAATTTTATACTGTTAAATCTTTAAAAGTAGAAAAATGCCCTTATGGCGCAGACTTCAGGAGCGAATGTTTTATCTATAAAGATGATTTAAGCTGTGTAAATTTATTTTATGATGAAAGTAAATACTTATAATTTGAATTATTTTTATTAGAAATTACTTTTCAATTTAGAATTTTCCTACCAAATTAATCAGCACAGAAATTCAAAAGAATTTTTCAAATTATCATTTAGTAATATATACGCATCAAATTTTTACCATTTTTACTTTTCATATTTGTGATGTGCAGGGGTGAAATTACGCTATTAATTCTTCCGCTTATTGTTGCAATTCCGTTTTCTTCTATTTTACCTCATTTACAGAAATGGTAACTTTTGTGGTGTTTTGTAAAGAAATATTGATAAATGTACTGTTTATGATTGTTCCAATTATACTGTAGATTTTTGATTTCTTAATATTCATAGCCATTTCTTTATCAATGATTATAAGCCAACGATATTAATTCTTGAGACCAATACAACATTTCTTATATTTTTTTCCAGAGCCACAAGGACATTGCTCATTTCTACCAATTCTTTTACGGCTATTCAAACTAGTTTTAATCGGAAAATCTCGAATATTGACTATTTTCTTAACCATTTTTTTAGTTTCTAAGAAATTAATATTTTTATTTAAGTCTGAATAATACAAAATATCGTCTTCCGACCAGTCCTTTGCATTAAGTAGTAAAAAATCTTCAGAATTGGTTTGGGTAAATTTTGGAGCATCAATACCAATACCTATTATTTTCTCGTATTCAGGAAATTTGTTTTTGGTAACACCACAAGCAATTTCAAGCAGTGCTTGTCTTTTAGGTCTATACTCATTATCATAATCCTTACTTCTGGGATCATGTAATTGTAAAAAGACATAAACTGTGCTTTTATAAAAGGACGGCATAATAGATAAATTACGCATAAGCGTTGTCCCATCTCCAGGAAATCCTTCTATAGCTCGTATCATAAAATCAGACAACGTTCGTCTAAAAAACCTAGGTTCTTTGGCCATTTCACAAATAGCGCTTTCACCTTTAAAGATGTTACTATTTCCTTTAAGAGTTTGGTCTAGGGCATTTTGAGTAGTGTATTGAAGTAAATTATCCCACAGCTCAGATGTTTTATTTGCTTCTTTTCTTCTTTTATACAAAGCTGAATTTTCAAAGGTGTTCCATGCACCTTCGGAAATCATAATACTGGTTGCTTTTTCATCTTTTATTCCAACAAAATATTTTTGCTTTGCCGAATCAAAGTTTTGAAAATAATTAGTTAACAGGTCTTCTTCTCCGCAATAAGTAATACTGTCATAATGTTTTAAAGCCTTCTCTTTCTCTGAAAGATATTCAGAAAAATCGTATACAGTATCTAATTCTTTGAGAATGATTTCTAAATTAAAGGTATCAAAAATATGAATAGGTTTATTACTATCTAGCTCTACAAGAAAAGGCATATCAAGCCCTAATTTTTCTCTTTTACTGTAAGTTACTGCAAGACTTCCGTTAATATTTTCCGGTGAATGTCGCAAACAAGCTTCCGCCGCTCCATGAGCAATAATAATACTATATATAATTATATTTTCTTGAGGTATAAGAATAGGAAAAGGTGTTGTTTTTTTGCTGTCCAAATATATTTTATCGGGATTTTCAAGCACATATCGTCTTGCCCCTTCCGCTGTTCTTATTTGATTCTCAATTACATTTTTGTGCCAGCGCTTCCATTGTACATCAATATCACCTTCTAAATTATCGAATTTCCTACTTTCACGATCAAAAAATAAAAAAATCTTATTGTCAAAAACTGCCATTAAATCGCACAATTCCTTTGTATCTTCTTTGTAAGGATTAGGATAAGACCATAGTTTTAAGAAAGTAGCATCACATAGTTTTGCTAATATCCTTTCTGTCTCAGTATAACCTGTAGATTTTTCAATTGCCATTAGTTTAGTTTTTAAGAGATAATGTAAGGTAGCAATTATTAAGGTTTTAAACAATAATAACATGAAATTTTTGAGACTACGGAAAACCGTAATGACTCGGTGTAAAGTAGTTTTAGATTTGTAAATAAATAAAATTAACTACAATGAAAAAATCATTACTCTATCTTGTATTACTACTCTCAGTAATTTCGTGTACAAATTATTATACTGTCCTGCTACAGGAAGATACACCACTCTACTCAAGTAGCAATAACGAAACTTCTACCACAGTTATTCCTAAAGGTACAGAGGTTTATTTATCATCAAAACCCAACAGGAAAAATTACAGAAAGATCAAATGGGGAAATTATTATGGATGGGCAAATAATCCTCAGCATTCAACATACAGTAATTATACTAAGACATCATCATATACTTCTCCAGCATTTAGTTCAGGTTCCAGCTATAATTCAGGATCAAGTTCGGGAGGCTCGGTAAGTGTTAAAGGTTATACCCGAAAGGATGGTACGTATGTTCGTCCACATACAAGAAGTGCTCCGAGAAGAAGGTAATGTTATATAAATGCTCATATCCCAGAAAGTTTCTTACTATATTATATAAGAAATGATAGTACGGTTTTCCGTAATGAATTTATAAAATGGTAATTTACTTTTGAACTTGATATTAATCTGTTTTGATATCAGAAATAAGTATTAACCAATTCTTTTTGCTATGAGCACAATTGAAGCAATCAAGCCGGGACCTAAACCTAAAAAACCAGATGGTGAGCCCGACAAAAGAAGGAGAGTCACTCCTCCTAATCAACCTAAACATCCAAAACTGAAACCTCATGAACATGAGAAAGGTGATTAAATAGGATGGATGGAACTAGCAGCTTTAGGGCTGCTTTTTTTTATGACAGTTCAAAAATATATACTTAACTTGAAAGGAAATATATATTAAACCAAGATAGCCCACAATAATATATTCTTGCTAAGAAGTGAAACTTACGACTTAATAGAAGGTTTCAGAAGAATTATCATAAAACGTCTTTTTCTTTATTCTTACTTTGAACCGTACAGGTAAATAAATTGAACCGTACAGGAAAGTTAATTGGTTGATAAATGGTGATCTTTGTCTTATTACATTAAATCAATCACATGTCAGAAATTACAAAAATTCAATTGGGTCAAAATGGGCCTTTGGTATCTAAGCTGGGTCTTGGATGTATGCGGATGTCTTCGATCTGGGGCGGACCGACACCAGATGAAACAGAAAGCATTGCAACCATTCATCAGGCTTTGGATAGCGGCGTCAACTTCCTTAATACAGGCGATTTTTATGGTGCCGGTCATAACGAAATGCTAATTGGAAAAGCGATCAAAGGAAGACGGGATGATGCCTTTATCAGTGTGAAGTTCGGAGCAATCTTCCACAATGGTCAATGGATTGGTCTTGATCTACGTCCTGTAGCAATCAAGAATTTTATTAATTACTCATTGACCCGCCTGGGCATCGAGACCATCGACCTGTACCAGCCCAGCAGGATGGACGGCAGTGTTCCTATAGAAGACATTATCGGAACCATCGCAGGCTTGGTAGAGGAAGGAAAAGTACGCCATATTGGTGTATCGGAAATTACTGCTGGTCAGCTTCGGAAAGCCAATAGCGTTTATCCAATCAGCGCATTGGAGATCGGTTACTCTCTTGCAGACCGTCAGATCGAAAATGAGCTGTTGCCTACTGCCAAAGAATTGGGGATTGGTGTCGTAGCATTTGCCAATACAGCGGAAGGTCTTTTGACGGGTAATCTAAAAGCGCCTATCGCTGCGGATGACCACCGAAATCACTTTTCCCGTTTTCAAGGTGAAAATCTGGTCCACAATCTTGAAAAAGTTGAAGTGTTAAAAGAAATGGCGCGAGTTAAAAATGTTACCCCGACACAGCTTGCCATTGCCTGGGTCAAAGAGCAAGGCGACCATATTATGCCGTTGGTAAGTATGAGTCGTAGATCAAGACTGCCTGAAAACATTGCTGCAATGGAAATTGTATTTTCGCCTGAAGAAATGAACTTATTAAACAGTACATTTGCAATAGGTGCCATGAAAGGCGGTACTTACCTACAAAGATAAATGGAAAGTCCAGCAGAAATTCTTCCGGGTGTTATATTTTATTCCTACCTTTCTTCGGAACGGAAGGAAAAGGCCTGTGTCTGGAATCACCATACGCTGGTATTGCAGGTCTCAGGTCAGATGATTCTGGAGACTTCGGAGCAGAATATTAGTATCTCTGCGGGCAATGTATTATTGATTCATAAGAACCAGCTGGGAACATTAACTAAAACACCGGGACCAAATGGTCATTATGAGACCATTGTCATCTCCCTGCAAGAGGATCTGATGCGCCAGATCGCATTGGAAGGAAAACTTGAAGCTGATGGTAAATATACCGGAATGCCGAATCTTACCCTTCCGAATAATGATTTTCTTCAAGGTTATTTTCAGTCGATTGTTCCGTATGCCAGAAGCTCCGGTGCTGAAATGACCGACGAATTGGGACTGTTAAAAGTTAAGGAAGGCATCAAGTTAATGTTGCTTGCCGTTCCTGAGCTTCGAAATTTTCTGTTCGATTTTTCAGAGCATCATAAGATAGATCTTGAAAAATTTATGTTAAGTAACTTTCATTTTAATGTACCGGTTGAGAAGCTTGCTCAATTGACCGGAAGAAGCTTATCAGGATTTAAAAGAGATTTTCAGAAGACATTCGGAATGCCGCCACGAAAATGGCTGCAAGATAAAAGACTGATTGAGGCAAAGCATCTTATTGAAAGTAAAAATAGAAAACCTTCTTCTTTCTACCTTGACCTTGGATTTGAAAGCCTGTCTCATTTTTCTTATTCTTTTAAGAAAAAATTTGGGAAAGCGCCAACCGAGGGCTTGTTAAAAACTGATTAAAAAAGTCCGAAGAATCATTTATTCTTCGGACTTTTTTATGATAGAGCTTATCATAGATTTTATAGTATTTAATTTTACTTATTTTGCGGAAATTCAAAGATTGTTTCGCACTGATCTGTGAGAACTAAAAAGGCATCAAACTTTTTCCCGTTTTTACTCTTCATATTTTTGATGAGTGGCGTTTTTTCTGTTGTTATGAGAGAAGTGATATGATTGATGCTGAGCTGTACGCCGCATATTATTCGGAATAAAATCCATTGGCAATGTTCATCTGGGCATTTAACAATCTTTTCTTTAATGATAAGGTTATGCTTCCGACATTTGGGGCATTTGAGTTCAGGGATGTTTTCTTGAGGAATGTTGAGTGATAATAGTTCTTGGGTTATTTCCTTAGTGTAGTTTTTGATGTTGCTGAGAAACTGATGTGAATTGAGTTCTCTTGTTTCAATCTGATGGAGTACCATCTCCCACTCTGCGGTCATCTGGACATTGGCAATCTTTTGGTCTTTGATGAGATCATAGACCTTTTCGCCTTTATCGGTTGGAATTAATGTTTTGCTTTTTCTTGTGATGTAGTTTCTCGTGAGTAAGGTTTCAATAATAGAGGCTCTGGTAGCTGGTGTACCGATACCGATGCTGGCTAAAGCTTTCTGCTGGTCTTTATCTTCGATTTGTCTTCCTGCATTTTCCATAGCAGAAAGAAGGTCTGCTTCTGTGTAGAGTTTGGGAGGACTGGTCAGTTTTTCCTGGAGTTCGGCTGTTGAAATCTTAAGCTCATCGCCTTTTTTGAATTCTGGAAGTTCAATAAGATTTGGTTCTTGTGTCTCATTATTATTGCTGTTGTTCTTGCTGTTATTATCTTGGTTTTGGGTCGTTTCATCAGACAATAGACCTTTGATGGCTCGCCATCCTTTGTGAAGTATTTTAAAACCTTTGATAATGAATTCATAATGATGGACTTTGATGGTGATGTGACTGACTTCCTTGGTACAATGTTCTGATAATGATTCGAGAAGGCGGTAGGCAATCATCTCATAGATTGCTTTTTCACTAGCGGTTAAAGCAGATGGAATTTTAGTCGTCGGTAAAAGACCGTGATGGTCTGTTACCTTCAGGTCATTCACAATGCGTTTATTAAAATTGCCGAATTTTAGAGTTGATATGGCTGGTTTGAAAGAATCGGTTTGGTTCAGTATTCTAACGAGTTCGGGGATTTCTGGCCAAAGGTCTTGGGGAATGTATTTACTTCCGGTTCTTGGATAGGTAATGAACTTTTTTTCATAAAGGCTTTGTGCGGTCTGTAAGACTTCATCTGCTGATAATCCCAGCTTTCGGTTGGCTTCTTTTTGAAGTTCTGTCAAATCAAACAGTAATGGAGACTGTTCTTTTACAGTATTGATGGAGACATCTTCTACAGTGGCTCTCCCCTCTCGTTCTAAGGCTTTTAAAACCTGCGCTGCCTGTTTTTTGTCTTCCCATTGCTGGCTGGAAAGACTGGTGAAATTTAAGTAATCCTTACGGTGCTGTAACTGGATCTGCCAATATTTCTTCTGCTGGAAATTCTTGTTTTCCTGGAATCTTTTGCAGATCAGGGATAAAGTTGGAGTCTGAACTCTTCCCAGGCTATAGACATCGTTGTTTGCTGCTATGCTTAATGCCTGAGTAGCATTGATGCCGACCAGCCAGTCAGCTTCGCTTCGGGCTTTTGCAGCTTCATAAAGTCCATCGAAATCTGAGCCGTGTTTAAGGTTTTTAAAGCCTTCCTGTATGGCCTTTTCAGTCAGTGAGCTTATCCAGAGTCTTTCAAATGGTTTATTACATTGGAGGTAGTCATAGATATAGCGGAAGATCAGCTCGCCTTCTCTTCCTGCATCGGTCGCAGCGATAATACTTGTGCATTGACTGAAAACATTTCTAATGATCTTAAGCTGCTTTAAGACGGATGGGTCTGCCTGATAGTTTTTTGATTTGGCTGTTTTTGTCTTTCTTGGAGTGAGGATGAAAGGATTGGGAAAGATAGGCAGAGAGGCTTTGTCAAAGCCTCTTATGCCATAATCTTCCGGCATTCCCAATGATACTAAATGACCTAATGCCCAGGTCACGCAGTAGCCGTTTCCTTCAAAGTAGCCGTCTTTTCTGTTGTTGGCATTGAGTATTTGGGCAATTTCTCTGGCAACACTCGGTTTTTCTGCAATGATGGTTTTCATAGATTTTGTATTTTATGGTTCTTGTTATTGAAGATTTATGCTTGATAGATTGAAGATTCTGAATTGAATGGGTTTTCTGTTACATTTTTCTTCCTCTTGATCTGGCAGTTTTTTTCTGCTGTTCCTGTTGCTGCTTATTGGCAGGTTCCTGCTGTTTGGATTGAAGCGGTTCTTTGATGTTCTTTGTTGCTTCGTTGGTTTTACCATCCGTGTTCACCGCCGTTTGGGTTTTATGGGATTCTGAGGGCTGGGCTTTTTCCCTGAGCTTATTAGGATTGGTAAATGAGAAGTCGGTCTTGGATGTTTCCTTGTTGAAGGTAATATAGCCCTGATATTCTTTTCCTTTGCTGTCAACAAGACCGCTGACATAGACGGTCTCCCCTGCCTTGAATTTCTCATACTGCTTGTCATCCAGTTCTTTGTCCCTGAAAACTCTCGGAGCCTCAGTATTTTTATTTTGGTTTTGATTATGGTTTTGGTTTTGCTGATCGCTATCTTTTTGAGACTGGCTTTGCTGATTCTTTTGACTGTTGTCAAATATGAATTCAACATAGCGCTTATCCGCATTGAATTGGACGGTAGCATCGAAGGAAGTTCCTTTGGTAGAAGTCATCCCTTCCAAATAAAGAGGCTTGCCTTCCAAAAGGGTTTGTTTCTGATGCTCGTCTAATCTGATTCCTTTGATTTCGTCAGGGATTTTCATATACTCAGCTCTATAAGCCACCAGTTCATTGGTCAGGCGGTCACGGCTGATGATGGAAGGAATGATCTCATCGGTCTTGGGGTTGACCAGATCCACTACTCTTCCCATATTGCCGTTTTCCAGCAGGTTCTTTTTGTCTTCTTCGCTGAACTCGTGGCCTAAGAACTTGAGATTAAGATTGGGTTCCCTGCGGATGCCGTGAAGCTTGATACCGATATCGCCTGTATCGCCTTCTTGTAAGGATAATCTGACCTCCATCTTGCTGACGGCAGCACCGAGGTTAATGGTGATAGGGATCAAAGTATTGGTCTTGTAGCCTCTGAGCAGAGGATCCATAGCATTCATCTTTTCAAGCTTTTCCTGCGTTAGCCCGAATTTTTCCATTGTTTTCCAGTCGATCTGCTCCGGTTGGAAACGGTATTCCTGATGATCTGTGTTGTTTTCCATTGTTTTCTGATTTTTTAATGGGTTGGTATTTTTAGGTAAAATTTCATATTCCTTGAGTTGTTCTTTTTCTTCAGGCGATGCCTGGTTGACATACTGCTGAAGATCCTTAGCGGTATCTACTGCATCATATTCCGAAACTTTAAAAAAATTGAAAAGCGTCGGGTTTTTAAGCTGCCGGTAAAAGTTGGAGAAGAAGTTGGAGAAGACATCCCCGTGCTTATCGACCCTGATAAGCTGTTCATTTTCTTTCTTGTTTTCCGGAGGTACTTTTTGCAGGTTGCCTTCTTTATCAATTCCCTTCACCATCTCAATCCTATTGTTATGGATGTTTAAAACCAAAAGGGTATCTGCTGCTGGTTTGATTTCATTGGTATTATTGTGTTGGTTATCTTCCATCGTTTCACATTTTAAAATTTTATGGAGGAAAAATAGGAGGAACCTACCTGGAATATTAAATTGGAAATCTTTCCGAACGATTTGGCCGTGATTGTCTTTATGCGTTCTTTGAATTCAGGCTGTTCCTTATTATCTGATGGACATCGGACAGCTTGTAGTAAAGCTTGCCGCTTATGGTATAATACGGAAGCTTTTTATCAGTGCGGTAGCGCTGCAATGATCTTGAACTGATTTTCAGGAGCTGCAATACATCTTGGTTGTCGAGCAGCTGCTCGCCGTCGATTTCTATAAATCTGGACTGTTTTGTTACGATGTGTTCCTTGAGGATGTCGAATCGTTCCATAATTCTTTCCATCCATGCCATAAATTCTGTTCTCTCGATATTCATAACCGTGATTTTTGATGTTAAAATGAAGTGAACAGCTGATCAGCTTTATTGGGGTAAAGTTGAGTATTCAGAATGGGATAAAATCACTACTTTTTCGTAGTACCGAAAAGATTTTTAAATTTTGGAAAAAACGGCAAGGTTCATTCATGAAAAAAGCATTGATCCAACTCAATTGTCAAATCAATGCTTTCGCAGTTTAAGATAATAAATCTTATATTTTATTACTGATAATTTACATCAACCAATTAAACCGTTGGTGATGCTCCGCCATCTACAGAAATGTTGGCTCCTGTGATATATCGAGCTTCTGATGATACAAGAAAAGCTACCGTATTAGCTATTTCTTCGGGTTCTGCCATTTTTCCTATTGGTACACCTACAGCATTGATAATATTTTGAAAGGCCTCGTCAAAGCTTATGTCTGATTGCTGGGCAATGTTTTCAACGAATTCATTCATTAATGGTGTTTTTACAATACCCGGAGAAACAATATTAACCCTGATCCCTTTGGATCCAACTTCATTTGCCAATGCTTTACTGTAAGCATTTAAAGCGGCCTTAGCTGATGAATAGGACATGGTCATTTCCCAGATCGGCTGTTTAGCAGCTCCTGTAGAAATATTGATAATGGTACCTTCTTTTTGTTCAAGCATAGCAGGCAATAAGGCTTTATTAATACGAACCACTGACATAAAATTAAGTTCCCAGTCCTTAAGCCAATGTTCATCTTCCAATGTATTAAAGCCTCCTCCCGGGCTTAAATTAGCACCGGCATTATTAACGATAATATCTATTTTACCATACTTTTCCAGAATCTCTTTTGCGATGATTTCTGCACTATCTGCATGTGTAAGATCAGCAGCAATAAAATGATGGTTGTTGGAATTTTCTTTTCCCTCAGCACGTGCTGTTGTAACAACGATCGCTCCGCTTGCACTCAATTTATCAGCAATAGATTTACCTATTCCTTTTGTACCGCCTGTTACTAAGGCGACTTTTCCTTTTAATGAATCATACATAGTGTATTATATTTTAAAATTAAGTTGCAAATCTATTTCCATTACTTTACTTTTGCAAGTAGTTACACTAATGTATATTAATAACCTGAATGTAACTTTTATTGCAAACCAGATATTTATGGAAAAAGAAAAAATTAAAAAACCTGAAAATAAATGTGAACTTCAAAAGATCTTGGATATTATTGGAGGAAAATGGTCGATGTCGATCATTTATGCACTGATTTTTGATAAAAGGCGTTTTAAGGAATTGGAGAGGATGATACCCGGAATAAGTACCAGGATGCTGGTAAAGGAACTGAAGAATATGGAAGAAAATGGTATTGTCATCCGCCAAGCCTTTGCAACGGTTCCGCCCACCGTGGAATACTCATTGACACCCAAGGGCAAAAAGTTGGAAACCAGCATCAACGAGCTTTACAAATGGGGACTGGAATATGGAATTACTGAGAATGGTAAGCAGTAAGATTGAAGATTATGAAATTCTTAAAGTTTTTAAACTCCGATAATGAGCGTCTGCTAATTCTTAGATGAATCAATTTCATAATGCTTTTTTTAAAAATAAAATCTCCTACTCGCCAGTCAATCTGAATACTTTAAATTTTTAAATTCTGGTTTTGTGAAAAGATTTTCTGATAATAGAACAAAGAAGCCTATAGTTGGCCTCTTTGTTTTAACATCTTATACACTGAAATAACAGTTAATCTATGAGGTCAATAAAAATCTCAGATAATTTCTCAGGTCCGGTAAGCATGGCGTCATGTCCTGTGGCAAGCTCCAAATACTTCCATTTCAATTTCTTATCCGATTTTACTTTTACACTCATTTCCTTCATGATCGGTAATTGTGGAGATGTACATGCAATATAGACCAAGGGCAGACCATTTCCAAATTTGTGATTTAAATGTAATTCTTGTGAAAAAGTCTGAAAAGGTTGTGGTGTAAGTCTTTTCTCTACCCATGATACCATTTTGGGTTCTGTAACTCCAAACAGAGCGACATCGAAAGGTTTGAAATTTTCTTTCTTCCTTATATTTTCCATTTGAATCTTCCGAACCGCTTCAGGCTGCATTGATATCGGACTTTGGCCGTTTTCAAAAAGCATAGCATCTAAAAAGATCAATTTGTGCAATCTTTCAGGAATTCTGTCTGCAACACCTTCTATTACTGCTCCTGCATAGCTGTGTCCTACAAGATAAACGTCGTTTAAATCTTCCATTTCGATCAAATTGACAATATCCTGAATATGGGTCTCTATATTTACAGACTCATTTATAAGATGTTTTCTCTCACCCAAACCAGTCAGCGTCGGTGTATATACTTTATAATTCTTTTTTGATAGATCCTGGTCAACTTCCTGCCAACACCACCCACCGTGCCATGCTCCGTGTACAAGAACAAATGTTGCCTTGTAATCTTTTTTCTGAGCTTGTAAAAAGATTAGATTGCTTAATAGAAAAAGCAATGTCCATAACGTTTTTAATTGTTTCATTTTTTCTAATTTTACATTGTTGGATTAACATCGCAAAAGTACCCTCGCTCCCTTACTCTGACAATAACTCATCCCAAAATGAGCAATAAAGAAATAATATGGCAACACCAAGAAAAGAACTATCGTCCAACACTGAAAACTTACATACACTAGCTGAAGCCTGCGATGTCAATGATGTTTTAGCATCCATATCATTGCGCTGGAAAATGCAAATTCTTTATTCTATCGCCGAAGGGCTATCTCAATTTAGTACGCTGAAAAAAGCATTTCCCAACTTGTCGGATCAGGTTTTGAGTACCCGGTTGAAGGAATTAAAGGATGAATATTTAGTCACTTCTGAAGATATTGAAGACACCACGCCCAAGCAGATCCGTTACACTCCCACAGATAAAGGTGCACAACTTTTGAAAATTATCCTTGACCTGCACCATTGGGGAATAGAATGGAAAATGGCAGGAAAAAATTATTGTACGATCAACAAGTAACAATTAAAGAATCTTAGAACATTGATATTATTCTTTAAGTTGTATTATGATCAGCTGAATCATAAGATTTTACATCACCATACCAAGCGGTTAATCGTGGTTTTAACATCATCTTGTCATACATTTTCTCAGTTCGCTGTAGATGCAGCTTTTAGGAGAATATATTCAAATTCATCAACTTCTTCTCTGTTAATAATGTCCGCTTTTTAACTGAAACATGTTTTGTTCGTCATTGTATAAATATAATAATTATCACTTATATATACTTTCTTGGACTATTAAAAATAAACAGCATATTTAATGAAATGAACAAGTTTTAGTACACATTTTGTACAGCTTTGAGAAAAAAGCTATGAATCGACATTATTATTGGTCTTTATGTATTTTTTCTGCGGTATTTATTTCAAACATATGTTATGGACAGCAGAAATCTCAAAAAAAATTCTCTTTATTTAATCCTGTTCCAAGAGCTGAAATGCGTGACATGGAAACCGATCGGCCGGATGTGACCGAATCTCCTTATACTGTGGACGCGGGACATTTTCAATATGAAACGGATTTAATGAGATCAGTACGAGAAACATCTGAATCACAGAAAACACATACCCTGATGATCAATCAGGGGAATATCAAGCTCGGAGTAACCGGCTCTACTGCGGTACAGATCGGATTTCAGACCTATGGAATGCAGAAGCAGACTGATTTTACTTCAGGAGAGATTTCTAAATCAAATGGATTTGGAGATATTAATCTAAGAGTTAAACAGAATATCATTGGTAATGATAAAGGAAATTTTGTTATGGCAATCCTGCCGTATATTAAATTTCCGACTTCTCATTATGATACAGAAACTAAACTGGAAGGAGGTTTGATTGTACCAATGCTTTACAAGCTGCCGGGTGAATGGAATCTGGGATTTCAGGTAGAAGCAGACCGATTGAAAGATAAGGATCAGCCGTCTATGCATACTGAATTTTTACAGACCTTAACCCTCAGCCATTCTTTGACTAAAAATATTGATGGCATTGCTGAAACCTATTATACCTATGACTTTAAAGCCCACCAATTCTTTAATTATATTAATGCTGCTATTCAGGTGGAAGCTGAGAAAGACCTGAAATTTGATGCAGGAATCAATTACGGCTTACAACATTCTGCGGAAAGACAGTTCTTTGTTGGTGCATCATATAGACATTAAGTAACAGCCATTTTAATAAAAACAGCTTTTGATGATATCAGTATAGGCCAAATTGATCCGTATAAAAACAAACAGCTCGGGCGTATGTAAACCTTCTTATAAAAAGAAGGTTTTAAGGTTTTGGTTTAATAATTAAATTAAGCTTTAGCATGATCGCGTAGCGCTTTAATTTTACTGTGAGAAGTTATTAGGTACTGCTTCTGCTGACAAAGCAATACTTTGGTCTTTTATATTAGCGACTTATATAAAAGTTGATGATATTATAAAAAGATGTGTTTACGTAACTATATAAACATGGCTCTTTCAAATCTATGCTGGTAGGCATTCAACCCCGCAATTTTTTCATCATGCGACGTGTAAGTAATTTCTACCGAAAAATAATGGAACTGGTAGGAGACAAAAGTTAAATCCTTTATTTCTCTTTTGTTAGTAATGAGACCATAAGAATCAACTATGGAATATTGATCTTGTAATGAGAGATTTTTAAAATCAAAAAAGGAAATATCAAAGCTCATAATTATAATTTTTATGGTTCAGCAAAATCAAATTCTTTACCAAAAGAATTAATACCCGGCTGTTTTAATAAAATTTATTTTACAGTGATTAATTAATCTCTTTAAACAAAATATCAAAAGCAGGAGTTTCCGCTTTTGATATTTTTATTTCATAAAAGTCAGACAGTAATTATGACTCTAATAACATTACAAATGTTTAGTTAATCTCTTAGATCAATCTAATCGAGTGGTTTTCTGCCCGAAATAATATTATACAGTACAACGATGATGGCAATAACCAAAAGCGTATGGATTAATCCCCCTGTATCCATTC
The DNA here is from genome assembly GCF_031456375.1 of Chryseobacterium sp. 2987. Classification (NCBI taxonomy): domain Bacteria; kingdom Pseudomonadati; phylum Bacteroidota; class Flavobacteriia; order Flavobacteriales; family Weeksellaceae; genus Chryseobacterium; species Chryseobacterium sp. 2987. Next base: position 861,473 of record NZ_JAVDUN010000001.1, on the reverse strand, counting down.
CTGGAATCACACCAGCCATTCCTAATACCCAAGCTATTATACATATAACAGCGACTAACCAAAGTAAATTTTTCATAAGTTTTATTTTTTGATGTTATTACTGGTCTTGCATAAATTATGCCTAATATAGTGAGGAGAGAATAGGTAAATCCAGACTCTCAAAACCTTGTATGATTTCACCATAACTTTAAAATTCTTCTGAAGCATCATACTCTTGACTTTCTGGAATATATTTTGAATTTATAAAGGTAAATTGAACTGAATGCAACATATATACTCTCAATCTATCGCATTGATCGGAGGCGGACCCGCAGCATTGATGATACTGAAACATATCGTTGAAAATAAACAGTATCCGAATACTATCACCATTTTCGAAAAAAATGACAGGCTGGGCGTTGGGATGCCTTACGGAAAGAATGGCTCTAATAAAGAACATGTGGCGAATATTTCTGCCTCAGAACTTCCTGATTTTGAAATCAACTTTGAAGACTATATCACCAAGCATCCGCCCCATGAATTTCCGGATTTTTATTCCAACGGCGTCTTTAACGTTAATCAAGTGATTCCAAGGTTGGTCTTGGGCAACTATCTTGAATTTTTATTTCATTGGTATATCAAAACTGTCCGAAAAGAAGGCTGTACTGTAGTTATAAAGACAAATTGTACGGTGGATGATATAGCGTTTAATAATGATAATCAATATACAATATCAACAAATTCTGAAGATCTTTTTTACGTAGACATCGTTATTCTCTGCACAGGGCATTCATGGCCGAAGAAATATGAAGAACAGGTGAAGGGATGGTTCGATTCCCCCTATCCTCCATCCAAATTTACAGCGGAACTCAATGGTCATGTTGCAATCAGGGGCACCTCACTTACTGCAGTCGATGCCGTGAAAACACTGGCAAGGCTTAACGGAACTTATGTAAGCCATGAAGACGGGAAACTCACCTATGAACTTCATGAGGGATCTGAAAACTTTAAGATCACCTTATTTTCAACAGGAGGTTTTCTGCCCGCACTGCGGTTTCACTCGGATGGAGAAGCCTACTCGAGTTCCTGGCTGATGTCCATGAAAGATATTTATGATTATAAAAGCTGCCACGGTGGTTTTGTTGATCTTGACTATGTATTTGATCTCAATTTTAAGCAACCTTTGAAAGAAAAAGATCCTGACTTCTATGAGAAGATAAAGAATCTCAACATCGAAGATTTTGCAGAACACATGCTGGAGTTAAGAAAAGAAGTTGACAGCTTCGATCTTTTTAAAGCAGAATACAGGGAGGCAGAAAAATCCATTGACCGCCAGCAGCCGATAAGCTGGAAAGAAATGCTTGCCGACTTCAGCTATGCGATGAATTATCCTGCCAAACACTTTTCTGCCGAAGATATGCTGCGGTTGAGAAAAAGCATGATGCCGTTGATCTCCGTAATCATTGCATCACTTCCTCAATCTTCGTACAGAGAGATTATATCACTATACGAAGCAGGATTGATTGATCTGATCCAGGTGGATAAAGACAGCAAAGTTGTTCCGCATGAAGAATCCGGAGCAGTTTATCATTATACCTCCGAAAATCAGCAAATATTAGAAAAACATTATTCCATCTTTATTGATGCCATCGGACAGCAACCTATTAACTATGAAGATTTTCCTTTTGAAGGCATCAAAAAAGATAACTTATTAAGTCAAGCCTATTTAAGCTTTAAGGATAATGAAAATGCAGCTGCATTGTTATCGGAGGGAAACCGACAAGTTTACAAAGGTTACAACGATAATTACTATTTACGGATCCCAGGATTGGAAATCAATGATTATTTCCAGGCTATGAATTCATACGGTGAAATTATCAGCGGACTCTACATTATGGCAGTGCCTCTGATCGGCGGTCTAAATCCTGATTATTCAGGCCTCGATTTCTGTGATACAGCAGCTGAAAGAATTGTATCATCTTTATTTGCAGACCAATTGGAGAAGCCTGATGCAGAGGAACAGGATGAAATAGCGAGCTGATTCTGGCTATATTTTCTATTTTTCATGTGAAAATTATTTCCTGCCGCTAAATGAATGATTTATGAAATGATAAAATCCCAATTTGTCACTGAAATACTTTTTATATATTTTAAATTTAAATTTTCAAAGAAGGCCTGTAAGCCTTCTTTTTGATTGGGGGGAGTAAGGCAATAAATAATTCTTAAAGTTTAACCTAATTTCTTTATTCCGGAAATAATACGCTGTCTGTGATTAAGACCCCAGTCTGCTATTACACTGGTCAATTCTTTAAGTGATTTGCCATATTCGGTAATTTCATATTCTACAGCTACAGGTGTTGTAGATAACACATGGCGTTCAATTAATTCATTAATTTCCAAATCCTTCAGCTCACGACTGAGCATCTTGCCAGAAATTCCTTTAACCTCTTTCAGAAGTTCGGAATACCGCATTGGTTTGTAGCATAGACAAGCAATAATGGACATTTTCCACCTTCCATTTAAAATTTCCATTGTATCATTAATCGCCAATATTTTTTGGCTGCAATCTTTTATTAAATCAAATTCTTGTTTCATACCATTCACTTGGTTACTCGGCTGTCACTATAACTTTTTGTCACTTGGTTACAAAGGTACACAATGAAATTATAACTTTGTCCATCTAAATATATAATATCAAAATGGAACTGATCAACAATTTAAAATGGCGTTATGCTACCAAAAAATATTCAGAGGAAATAATCAGCGAAGACAAAATTGACAAGATTATTGAAGCCATCAATCTCAGTGCATCTTCCTGTGGGATCCAGCCTTATCGTTTGTTTGTTATAACCAATCCTGAAGTGAGACAAAGATTGTCTGAAGGCTCATTCAATGAACAGATCCATGCTTCCTCTCATCTATTAGTATTTGCTGCATTTAATAATATTACAAACGACTATATTACAGAATATATTGAAATGATGGAGCGAGAGCGCGGATTGGAAAAAGGAGAACTTAATATATTGAAAGAAGCTGTTATAAGCCATTTCTCCACCCAAACTCAGGAACAAAACGCCATCTGGTCTAGTAAACAGGCTTATATCGGTGTAGGCACAGCATTGATAGCTGCCGCAGAACTCAAAGTGGATGCAACACCGATGGAAGGCTTTGATCCAAAATTATTTGACGAAGTTTTAGGATTATCGGAAAAGAACCTTCATGCATCGGTTATCGTTTCTCTGGGCTACAGGGATGCTGCAAATGATTATCTATCATCGGCAAAAAAAGTTCGCTTACCAATTAATCAATTTTCAATTAAAATAAAATAATCTTGAAAAGGAAAAATAGTTCTAATTACTTACTTATATTTAAAATTTTCGGATTTTAAATGTTATAATCCTTCGAAAATTAAAAGAATGCAATTATATATTTGAAATGTACTAATCAAATTTATAATTGCATTCTTTATATTAATATTTGCTGGGAATTGCTAGCTTTATTAGTACACAATTCTTTTACTCTTTATCTTTAAGTGTATGAAAAAAATCCAATTCTATATCATAACTCATTAATTAACCTAAATGTCAGGTTAATGCGCTCTTTCATCGGAATATTAGACTTAGCAATTCGATGTTCCCAGTTTTCCTGTAAATCACCCTTCATGATGAGGAGTGAGCCGTGAGGAAGCGGTAAGCTGTATTTGCTTTGATGATGATCTTTTTTTCTGAAATCAAAATTTCGTGTTTCCCCTATAGTGATCGAGGCAATAACCGGTCGTTTTCCATATCGGCTTTCTTTATCTCTATGCCACGCAACTGAATCATTATTATTCCGGTAAAGATTTAGCAAAGCACCATTGAATCGATATCCAAATTCTTTTTCTATTTTTTCTTTTAAAGCATACAGTTCAGGTGTCCAAGGGTTAGCGCCAGATACACTTCCTTCCAGATCATAGGAATTAGGGTCACCATACCAAGCGGTAAGACGTGGCGTTAAAACCATTTTATCATACATTTTCTGAGTACGCTGCTCCGAAGGAGTATTCTTAAGAAGTAAATTTTTAAGTAAATCAGCTTCTCCCTACTCAGAAAGTTTTCCTTGTATTCCAAAAGGTCTTTTGGAAATTCATAAAACTCTTCTGCATCAAGTGGTTTTGTAATAAATTTTTCCGATATTTTTTTTAATCAATTATCTCTGAGCTCATGTATTCTCGATCAGTTTACATTTTTTGACGTTTTTTCAAGTATTCAAATGCTGGAAATTAAAACGGCGCAGAGGACAAAAATTATAGAAATTTTCGAGAATATTCTTCAGGAATTAGCCAATATAACTCAATTCACACCATTAATGATTGCCTCAAAAATGATTCAGTTGTTTATTCTTGTTAGCAGAGAATTACCTGAAGAAAGATTAGGAGCACTCAGAAATAATCATAGTTATATTTTATTGAAGCAATTTCTCGATCTTATTGAAGATAATTTTAAAGATTTACGTTTACCACGTGATTATGCACCCTTGTTATACATAACTTCAAATCATCTTAACTTTTTATGCAAAGAGCAATTTAATATGCCGGCTGGAGAAATAATTAGGAAAAGAATATTATTGGAAGCCAAGAGATTATTGATAAATTATGAACTTTCAATAGCTAATATAGCGATGGAGCTTAATTTTTTTGACACCTCTTATTTTATAAAATTCTTAAAAAAATATACAAATATGACACCCGAAGCCTTTAGGAGACAATTTTACGGTAATGCATAACCAATAAATATGAACTTAGGTGCTAAGTTTAGTCCAAATGACCGATTTTTATTTTAAAAAAGTGTTCCGCATTACCTTTACCATTTTGTTGTACGAGCTGGCTTCCATTCTATTAAAACTTTGGTATGACTTTCAACCAAATTATTGCTCAAATATATTCTACCTATTATAATTCTAATACATAACCGACATTTAAATAATTTGTATAATAGGTAATTCTCATTGAAATTTGCAAACTCAATATAGAAATCTATTTAAGTTTATGAACAATAAATTTTTTGACAAGAGAATACTACCTCTTGCTGTGGGAGGATTGGGGATCGGAACAACTGAGTTTGCGATAATGGGACTACTTCCTTACATTGCTAAAGCTTTAAAAATCACTATTCCTGAGGCAGGACATTTTATATCTGCCTATGCGATGGGAGTGGTAATTGGTGCACCAATAATCATTTTGTTAACTATTAAATATCCTCCAAAGAAAGTTTTATTTACAATAATGTTACTTTTTGCTGTATTTAATGGATTATCAGCTGTTGCAAATACTTACTCTCTGATGCTTATTTCACGTTTTTTGTCTGGGTTGCCACATGGTGCTTTTTTTGGAATCAGTACTGTAGTAGCCTCAGGCTTAGCTAAGAAAGGAAAGCAAGCGCGTTATATATCAATGGTGTTTTCAGGATTAACTTTAGCAAATCTTGCAATGGTACCTTTAATGACATATATTGGGCACGTATTTCGATGGAACTGGGCGTTTGCAATCGTTAGTATTATTGGAATTATATCCTCTACCCTTATAATATTATTATTGCCAAATATTGGCTCAAAGAATGATTCAGGTAGTTCTAAAAGTGAACTATTAATATTAAAAAAATCTCAAATTTGGTACGTAATTTTTATTACAGCAACAGGATTCGGTGGACTGTTTGCTTGGCTTAGCTACATTTCTCCATTGACAACTGAAGTATCTCAAATCAGTATTGATAATGTTCCGTACGTAATGATATTAGCGGGAGCAGGAATGGTAACAGGGAATTTGTTGGGAGGATATCTTTGTGACAAAATTGGTGCGGCCAAAGCAGCAATTACAATTTTAATAGTAACATCAATAATACTTATAATTATTTTCTTTTTCTCTCATTATAAATTTATAAGCTACGTCTTTACATTTCTTTGTGGTGCGCTTTCATTTTCATTAATATCTCCCGCTAATCTTTTAATGTTTAAAGAGGCACCGGGTTCAGAGATGATATCGTCATCATTTATGCAAGCAGCATTTAATATTTCTAATGCATTAGGCGCATACTTAGGAGGAATTCCTCTATTATTTGGTCTGTCATATTCTTACCCTTCATTAGTTGGTGCAGGAATGACATTAATTGGACTGTGTATATGTTTGATATACATCAAAAAATATAATATCCAGTAAATCAGTTAAATTTATATTCAAAATCAATTACAATGAAATGGAATCTGGAATGGCTGCGAACTTTCAAAGCAGTATATGAAACAGGAACCTTATCTGCCGCTGCTCAGCTGCTTTTCATATCTCAACCTGGAGCAAGCTTACACTTGTCTTCTTTAGAAAACTTTATAGGATACAAGCTTTTTGATAGGGCTGTCAAGAAAATGGTTCCCACAGAAAAAGGAAAAATACTTTATAATTTTATATTGGATCCGCTGGAAAAATTAGATGTTGGAGAAAAGCATTTCCATAAAAGGTCTTTGGATGAGAGGTTTACCCTATCTGTAGGAATGTGTTTTGAAACTTTTCAGTTTACGCTTGAAGAAAATATGGATCAATTACCTTTCAATTTAATTATAAAGTTTGGAGATTACCGCCAGATGGAACATGATCTTGATAATGGTATTGTTGATTTGGTCGTAACGCATCAGCCTTCTACTCTCCCTAATCTTCAATATAAGGCATTCTCAAAAGAAAGAATTGTTCTTATTGCTGGAAGCGAAACAGAGACTGACAATCTTAAAGAACTATTTGCTAACGGGAATTATAAAGAAGCCACAGAGTTTTTGAAAAAACAATTATGGTATAGTACTGCAGCCGATATGGAACATCTAAAACATTTCTGGTTAAAACATTTTAATGGATTGCCCGATTTTAACCCTAATTTTATTGTTCCGAATATTTGTTCAATAATACGAGGGTTAAGTAATAGTAAAGGATTTTCGGTAGTTCCTGATTTTCTTTGCTATGAAGCAATTAATGAAAATAAAATCAAATTGATCTGGGAGGGTAACAATCCTCTAGAAAATACATTGTACTTCGGGACAAGAAAAAAAACTTTTTACACGAAGGAGATTGCGGAACTCGAAGAACTTTTTAAAAAGAAAATGATTATCAAAAAATGAAACCGTATAGTTTATTTAAAATTTTACTATACTAGCTTACAGTACATAACAATAAATTCACCTTTCTATATAAAAATTAATTGCCATATTTAGCTTAAAAGACCATAATGTAATAATGCAGCTTCTACTCCATTATTATCAACTTCTTCGGTAACAAAATCAGCTACTTTTTTAACATTTTCTCCAGCATTTCCCATCGCCACACCTATGTTCACAAATTTTAGCATAGAAATATCATTTCCACCATCGCCGAAAGCCATTGTTTCAGATACATCAATATTAAAATGTTCGCAAAAATATTGTATCCCTTTTTGCTTACTTACGCCACCTGGATTAACATGTGCAAACAAAGGTGTCCATCTTGACGACAGTGAATTTGGCATCACTTTCTGCATAAAAGATTCTTCATTCTCAGGGTCTATAAAAATGCTGACTTGCAAAACATTTTCTATATCTAGATCATCTTTATCGTACAAAGGTGGCACCGGTAGATTTAGATGAGTATACAATTCAACAACTTGCGGACTCACTGCACTTATTTTCACTTTATCTTCGTACATCAATGTAAACGTAAGCGCTGACCTTTCTGAATAATGAACCAAATTTTTGATATCATTAGAGTCGATAGACTGTCTATGCATTACATGACCGTCAGTTGTTATACAAAGAGCTCCATTATATGTTAGAAAGCCGTCGAATTCAATATTTTTTATATGTCCGAGATCATTTATAGAGCGGCCTGTTGCCACAATGACTTTAATTCCTTTTTTGCGAAGTCTTTCTATTGCCTTTTGAGCAGACTCGGGAATTGTTCTGGTTTTTAAACTTATTAATGTACCGTCAACATCAAAAAAGACAGCCTTTATATTTGTATTACATATATCAAGCATACAATTATTTATAATAAAAATCTTTTAAAGATAAATTTTACTTCCTAGCCAAATGCGCTATTTTAAACACAAAGACTATTCAACATTATGGTTTTACTGACAAATGTTTATACATTATTCACAGCCATATCTTTTTTGCATTGTACCATATTATCTAAAAATTTCCTTTCTGATTCTACTTAATGATTGTGGAGTAATTTTCAGATAGGAGGCGATGTGTTGCTGAGGAACTTGCAAACTTAATTCAGGATAGCGCTTGACAAATTCAAGATATTTGGTTTTTGCACTTCCAAAGTTTAAAAAATCATTGTCTCGCAATTTATTCAAGAGTGTAGATTCTGAAACACTTTTGAAAAAAATAACGAGATTTGGAATTTCACGCAGTAATTTTTCAAAATCTGTGAAATAGATCCAACATATTTCTGATGATATGACGGATTCAATAGAATCGGTAGCAGGTTGTGCAGAATAATAACTGATCATATCTGCAAAGAACTGGTTTTCTCTAATGAAATATTTTGTTACGTCATTACCTTTTTCATCCGTACAGAAAACCCTTAAGATTCCCCTCTCTATAAATACTAGTTTATCGGCCGTATTTCCAGATTCTTGAAAATATTCTTCCGATTTTAATTTTTTTATTCGAAAAGAATCGGCAACAATTTTAATATCTTTTTCAGAAAGAAGACCGCCAAATGATAATGCTATTACTAATTTTTCCATTTAAACTACAATTTTATTCTCCAATACACTTTTAGCACACGAGAGTATGGCTTCTTTAGCAGATAGCGGCTCCCAGTGTAACTCTATTCCAGCTTTGCTAGAGTCAATTTTTCGTTTTACATTTTCAAGTAACACAGGTTTCAATAGTGGTTGAAAAATAGAAAATATTTTTGTAATAAAATCAGGAAGTACAAAAGTGGGTATTGTTCTTTCAGGATATTCCTGTTTTAGGATTTGTGCGATTTCTTTATAATTGTAATGCCCTGCAGATGCAATGTATCGATTATTTGCAGCCTGTGGCATCTCCATAGCTTTTACTAATAGATCAGCCACAGATCGAACATCTACAATATCGAACTCAATTTTAGGCAACGCCGGAAGACTTCCATTAAGAAGGCCTATGATAATATTTGCAGATGTGCCATAATCATTATCTATTACGGGTCCTAAAATAGCAGCCGGACAAATAGTAGTGAATTCTAATTTCGATTCTTTTTCATCAAGATAATCCCATGCCGCTTTTTCAGCAATAGTTTTGCTTCTATAATAAGCTGTCGTATCTTTAAGATTTGATTCATCTGTCCAATCATCTTCATCAAAGACAGCACTCAATTCCTCTTTTGTTTTACCATAGGTTATGGTGCCCAATGCAGAAACCATAACTACTCTTTTTACACTGTTAGCAGTAGCGGCTTTCAAAATATTTAACGTACCCTTTTTAGCTGGCTCGATCAGATCATTTTCGTGCTTAGGAAGCTCGCGAAGAAAAGGTGAAGCAATGTGCAGTACATAATCTACATCTTTTGTAAGATCAAGCCAGATTTCTTCATCACTTAAGTCGGCCTCTGCAAAAGTTAGATTGTTGATGTTCGTCGAGTATTTTCCTATTGTTTCTTTAATAGAACTAATTCGATCCTTGCTTCTCAATGTTCCAATTACATTAAAGCCTTTATTCAAAAGTTGAATAGTTGTGTGAGAACCTAAGAATCCTGTAACACCTGTTAATAATACTTTTTTATTACTCATTTTCTAATTCTTTTTACAAAGTTCCAAATCAATTGATGCTCAGCAATTAACAATTGGTAAAAAATAACATAATCTATTGCAAAACTGCTTATTGAAATAAACTTTTTATAATGAATAAGAACCTAATATTCCAACACAGTGAAAGCCGGATGCAAAGCCTAAACAATTTCAGATATGATCAATGCTATTTCCATATCACATCATAGTCTATTCGGTAGTCGGCTTTATTTTTTGCCCAGCTCAGTCTTAAAGTATAACCTCCGGCTTTTAAAACCTCTTTAGGAATAGTGAATGACTGATTACCATCTAATTTTATCGCCTTTTTGATGTCTAAATTCTGGTCTTCTACTCTGTTTAAAACAAAACTGAAGGTAGAATTTGTATTGTTAATATCCTGAGGAAATTTCAGAGTAATTCCGTCTGCTGACTGAGAATAAACCGGTTTTTCTGCGAGATTGTCTGCTCTTTTTTTAGCATCAATAACGTTCTGGTACTGAAGTTCCTCTTCATAATAATATTCAGTTACCAATTCGGAGTTTTTTTGCCCGTTCGGAAACAAGAATAGCATTGATAAAATAAATATAATAAAAGAGGCAAGGGCTAAAACAATACCGTGTCCCCAAGTGAAATTTTTCATAATTTAAAATTTAAACTGTAATTTAAAAGAACCTTTAAAATATATTTGATAAGAGTTGACTAATTTTCCTTTCATGTCGTAAACTCCAATGTTAATGCTTTGTTTACACAAATTCAATATATCCTCACTGAAAGATCATCTACTCTTTCATTTCGTCGTCAAAAAGTATACGTACCGCCGGAGATTCATCATCTTCAAACTGGCCTCTTCTAGCATAAACAATAAATATTATTAGGAAAACAACAGCTAAAGATACGCTGCATAAGATCATTAAATATAGAATCTCCATATTGTGACAAATTTAAATTTTTAAGAAATTTTGCAATACTAATTCCGTTGGTTTTTATTGTGGGATAGCGGTAGCGGAAGTTGCAGAGATAAAGTCGGTATTAATAAAATCATTATCTCTATATTTTTTTTTCATTTTATTAAAATATCTGCGACCCAAAATCCAGGTCGAAAGAGTTGTAAATGAAATGACTGTAATGGAACTCATTGGCATTAGGATAGCGGCAAACAATGGTGAAATGTTTCCGGTAACAGCAAAACTTAATCCAAGAATATTATAAAGAATACTGATGCCGAATGTCATTTTCACGATGGTAATCGACCCTTTGCAGACATTAAAATAATCGTCAAGTCTGTAAACTCTGTCACCCTTCATAATCACATCAGAAGATGGTGTAAAATTATTCGTATCATCAGATATAGCAATCCCAACATTACTTTGCTTCAAAGCTCCTGCGTCATTTAATCCATCTCCGAGCATGCCAACTTTCATTCCGGCGTTCTGAAGTTTTTGAATATAATTGAGTTTATCCTCAGGACTTTGATTGAATGCCATAGAGGTAACATTTGGAATGATTGCTTTCAGCTGTATTTCTTCAGAAGAATTATCTCCGCTTAAAATAAATATTTTATAAAAGTTTAATCTCGCAAACAAGGTTTTAAGGTTTTCACGATATTCATTTTTAAATATAAACTTCCCCAAAAACTTTTCGTTTTTACTTATATAGACCGCCGTTTCAAGATTTTTTGATTCTTGCCCGATATGTTTTGCAGAACCGATCTTATATAAATTTCCGCGAACATTCCCCTCGTAACCCTTTCCTGAAATTTCAACAAAATTTTCGACAGGAAAATAACCATCATTACATTTAATAAATTCATAAAGAGATTTTGAAAGAGGATGGTTTGAATTTTTCAGTAAGGTCTTCACATTAAATAAATCAAACTCTTGCATGTCTCCTTCAAATTTGATATTCGACTTTTTCCTTTCAGTAATAGTTCCTGTTTTATCAAAAACAATAGTATCCAGTTTCGCTATTTTTTCAATTGTCAAAGTATCTTTTACATAAAATTTATTTCTACCCAAGATCCTCATAACATGTCCAAATGTAAATGGTGATGAAAGTGCTAGGGCACACGGACATGCAATAATTAAAATTGCAGAAACTACTTGATACATTTTTTCCAAATCGATGAAGTACCAATAAATTCCGGCAATGATTGCGATACCTACAATAATGAAAGTGAAATATTTGCTGATTTCGTTGATTAGAGTGTCCAATCCTGTTTCATGCTTTTTAAAAGCCTCTTTGTTCCAAAGTTGGGTAAGATAGCTCTGGTCTACATTCTTAATTACCTCCAACTCTAAAGATGAACCGATCTGCTTCCCTCCGGCATAAATTTTATCACCAGGTTGCTTGCTGATGCTTTCACTTTCTCCTGTTATGAAACTGTTGTCTATATTACCCTCACCATTGATAAGAACGGCATCAACAGGTATTATCTCTTGGTTTCGGACCAAGATCCTATCCCCTACTTTAACTTCAGAAAGTAAAATATTCTCCTGTATCCCTCCAAAGTCTACTTTTGTAACAGCAATTGGGTAGAATGACTTATAATCCCTATCGTAGGACAATGAGCTATAGGTTCTCTTCTGGAACATTTTTCCCATAAGCATAAAGAATAATAACCCGCATAACGTGTCAAAATATCCTGCGCCATAATCAGTCAAAACCTCATAAACACTTCTGCCAAACAAGACAAAAATTCCAAGAACTATCGGTACGTCAATATTGACTATCTTATTTTTTAAGCCATACCAGGCAGATTTATAATAATCTGAAGCCGAATAAAACACAACTGGTAAAGCTAAAATAAACATCAAAAACCTGAATAAGCCTTTATAATTTTCCATCCAAACATCATTACCCCCAATATATTCCGGAAATGCGAGAAACATTCCGTTACCAAAACCAAAACCGGCAATTGCCAATTTGACAAGCAAAGATTTATCTAAGTGATCTTCATTTTTGTCAGCAGTTTCCAAACTTATGGAGGGTTTGTAGCCCAGGTTAGTTAAAAATTTTGCCAATTCACTTAATTTTAAATCTTGATGATTAAATGAAATCTTCAAAGTTTTTCTTGTAAAATTCACCTGTGAATATTTTATATTCTTATTTAACATCTGAAGACTTTCCAGGAGCCAAATACAAGATGAACAATGAATTACAGGAATTTTAAAGGTCACCAAACTTGTAGAACCTTCTGAAAAATCCGTAATAGTTGCAAAAATACTAGGAGAATCAAGGTAATCAAACTGAGAAGAATTCTCGTCGTTTGGTCGTATTCCGGCCCGGGTATTTAGTTCATAAAAATTTGTCAAATTATTGCTGTTCAAAATTTCGTAAACCGATCTGCAACCGTTACAGCAAAAAATTTTTTCATCAAAAGGAATTCTTTCCTTTTCAATATCAAGTCCACAATGAAAACAATATTCAATCATCTCAAATTATTAAAAGTTAAAAAAGAACTCATCTTTTTCTTGCTTACCAAATTTTGAACTGTAACTCATCTCTTTGATTATAGCTAAATCTTTTGTTAAGATTTTTCAGAAGATGGTATAAAGCTTTAAATTATTGACTCTATAAAAAAAAATCAGACGACTGATCACAGTTTGCTTAAAATCTTTTTGTCTACGTAAAAGGTTCCAAATGGGATCATACACGCAATCAATACTTTCCATGTAATCTCTTTAAATTTCCAATTTTGTTCAACACCAACACTTAAAGTATTAAACAAGAATAATAAGAATAGCGAACCGTGAATCGGTCCCATCATCTTGACAAGACTCGGATTATCAAATCCATATTTTAAAGGCACTGCAATAAAAATCAATGTTAATAATGAGATTCCTTCAAGAATAGCAATAATTCTCAAACGTCCGACTTTTGTTTTTAATAGATTTATCATAATTATCTCAAATAGGGTCTGCTGGCAAATGGTGAAAATGGCCATGGAATGGCTATGAAAATAATGAGTAAAGCAATAATAAAGTAAATCAATATTGTTTTAAACTTCTCTCGATCTGTTGTTTTTCTTTTTGAAACTGAAGATCCGATCGTAATCAAAATGATTGAAAGCAACATCAGGGAAATATGGATCATTCCGAAAAATAATACATCCGATGATTCTTTTGCTTCATCAAAATTATTCCAAAAGTATTTAATGATTGGACTTTGAGAATATAGTATAATTCCCAAAACCAATTGAATATGAGCAATTGTAGCTGTCCAGTGTCTTACCGCATTATCACTTTTTAAAAATTCTCCCGAACTAAAGTAGCCCTTGTAAGCTCTAAAAATAGAATATAATAAACTTAGCAAAACCAACCATCGAAGTATGGAGTGTAGAAATATAAGCGTCTGATACATTGTTTAAAATTTCAATGACGCAAAGATAACACAAAAACATACTAGTTAGAATGTTTTTTGATAAAAATTTTATTTTAGGCTAAGAAAATAGGTTTTAACCGCATTCAAAAAAGTAATGTAAACTGATTTTGAATTCTTAATTTTTCCAAGGTTTCTCACTCCCCAATAACCCGAAAGTATAAAAACCGCAACTTCGTCCCCATTGACTGATCTATTTATATAACCTTTGTCTTTCCCTTTTTCTATGGAATTGATAATTGTTTTTTTCCACTCTAGAGAAAGCGTGTTTAGGGCCTTTGTGAATTCAATATTCCATGGAGCCATTTCCTGTGCGAAATTTGATGCCGGGCAACCATATTCAACCTTTAGATCTTCACTTTCCATCAACAGAAAATGTAGTAAATTATAAATGGTATCTAATGGATTTTCGTCCACATTAAAAGGATCAAGAAAAGTCTTTTTGAAACCAGGTATCATCAACTCATTGATAATTGCTAGACCCATATCGTCCTTAGTTTTGAAATGATAATAAAAAGCGCCTTTTGTAACCTGTGTTGTGGCAATAATTTCATCTACACTTGTTGTCTGATAACCGTGCATGTAAATGACTTCAAATGCTTTTTGAAGAATATTCTGCCGGGTTGCTTCTGATTTTTTCATATATAACGGGTTGAGCAAAGTAACAAATTTTTTAGAATTTTCACAACGCCACTATTTATGGTGATTGCTATTTTGGCTAAAATCTGTAATTGAAATCCTGCTTATGAGAAAGAATTTACTCTCAAATTACAACTTATCCAAAAAATGGTAATGATTGATATGAAAATTTAAGCTTGCTCTGTAACAGCGGGCACAAATTTACCCTTTTCTGCTACAATTTCATCTCCCCAAATAGTGATTGCCTCTAATACAGGGATAAATGACTTACCAAAATTGGTCAAACTATAGACAACTTTCATTGGTGGTTTTTCCCCATATACTTTTCTTGAAACCAAACCATCTTTTTCCAATTGTTTCAGTTGAATACTTAAAGTCATTTCCGTGACAGAAAATAATTCCTTACGAATTTCACTAAAACGTTTCCCTTCATCTTTTAAATGGTAAAGAATTACTGTTTTCCATTTTCCTCCAACTAAATCCATTGCCAAACTTACGGAACAAGGGTAAATTTTTTTACCTACTACAACGTGTTTTCCTAAATATTCTTTCTTCATAATTCATAAAATCGAAAGCTATCTAAATTGATAGTTATTGCAAATCTATAAAACTAAAAATAATTTTGTAACTATAATTATTATAGTTTACAAAATCAATAAAAATTCTTATGGCATTACTCATTCTAGCGCACCCAAATTTTGAAAAATCATTAGCGAATAAAGCAATTGTAGAGGAGCTTATAGCAAGCGACATCAATGTAGAAATCAGAAACATTGCGTCATTATATCCAGACTACAATATCGATGCGAAAATTGAACAGGAATCTATTTTAAAACACAAGAATATTATTTTTCAGTATCCCATTTATTGGTATAATATGCCTGCTATCTTAAAACAATGGTTTGATGTTGTTTTAGAGTATGGTTTTGCTTATGGTAGTACGGGAGACAAATTGAAAGGTAAAAATTTCATTCCTAGCTTTACAGTCGGAGCCCCAGAAAAAGATTACAAAGCTTTAGGAGAACATCATTTTAAGGTTCACGAATTTTGCAAAAACATTGAACAAACTGCCTATTATACCCAAATGAATTACATTGATCCAATCTATTTTCACGAGACATCCGTAAATTCGGGGTTCACCAAAGAAGAAATTATACTAAAAGCAAAACATCAGGCAAAAAAACTAATTGAATTCCTAAAGTCAATAGAATAAGTAATTTCATAATATGGTAACCAGAGATAAATAAAATTATAAGGTGATTAATACAGTTAATTTTTATTTCTGAAAGCAAATTATTATCAATCGCAAAAATTATAAAAATCGTCATTTAGTTATCATAAGGGACGATTTTTCATTTTTAAATAATATAGCGAAAAAGCATCTGCCATAGTAACATGGCAAATGTTTTTTTCTATTAGACATTTATGTTTGAATACAATATTCATTTTTTTGAAATAAAATTTCTAGATCTGGAAATTGTAACCAAAATATCTTCTGAATCGCCAATAGGTACTCTCCAACAATACCTAACTTATATCAAAGAAACCAATTCGGCTATTCTGTTGGAGATACCAACTTCATTGTCATACCAGGCAACCACTTTGACCATTTTACCAATTGTCTTGGTCATGCTGCCATCGACAACGGAAGAGTGTTTGTTACCTAGAATGTCTGCCGACACAAAAGGTACTTCAGTATATTCCATAATACCATTTAATGAATTTCCGGCATAATGCTTAAAAAGATCATTAATCATTTCAGTAGATATCTCTTTGCTCAGATTTATTGACAGATCTACTATGGAAACATCAATAACCGGAACGCGGTACGAGAAGCCATCCAGCTTACCCTTTAAATTAGGCAAAACATCTCCGATAGCCTTCGCTGCACCTGTTGTTGTGGGAATAATTGAATAGGACGCAGCTCTGGCACGACGAAGATCACTGTGAGGTGCATCTTGCAAGTTTTGATCTGCAGTAAAAGCATGAACAGTGGCCATAAAACCAGATTCCACTCCAAATTCCTTATCAAGGACATAAAGTATAGGCGCAATGCATCCAGTGGTACAAGATGCGGTAGAATAAATTTGATCAGTATAGACAGGTGGATTATTGACACCATGAACAATCGTTTCAACTCCACCTGACGCCGGAGCTGTTATAAGAACTTTTTTTGCTCCAGCCTCAATATGTGAATGTGCCATTTTTTTGTTAGTAAAGCGTCCAGTGGATTCAACTACCACATCTATCCCTAACTCTTTCCAAGGAAGATCGATAGGATTTTTTTCGTTGGTTATTATGATCTTCTTGCCGTTGATAAATATACTATTGTCATCAGTTGATATTTGCGACGGAAAAAGTCCATGAGCTGTATCGTATTTTAATAAATGAGCCAATGTTTTCACATCAGTCAAATCATTTATTGCCACTATTTCTACCTCGGGATGATTTTGAAGAGCTTTTAGAGTCATTCTTCCTATTCGGCCAAAACCATTAATTGCTATTTTCATAATGTTTAAATTTTAATTTTATTTATCATTTTTTTGTTCACTAATTTTTAAAAATAAAACTGAGCAAGGGTTGAATAAATTCATTTTTTTTTAATGAAAGAATATTGCTGCTACCAGTTGCTTGTGTCTATGTGAGAATAGTTACGTATTCAATACTCAATGCAATGATCAATTTACCCCTCCTCCGAGACTTCGATAAAGTTCGGATATTGCATTCAGTTCCGATCTTCTTATCAGTGCCAAATCCAGTTCGCTTTGCAGGACATTCCCTTGCGCAATAATAACTTCCAGATATGTAGCCATTCCATTATTGAACAAATCATTTGCTCTTGTTATAGCTTGTTGAAGCTTATTCAGTCTTTTTTCAGCAATTGTTTCTTGTGATTTTAATTTTTCAATTTTGACCAGCGCATCTGAAACTTCACCCACAGCATTCACAACCGATTGCCTAAATTTCAGGACTGACTTTTCACGTTCTACCAGATCCACTTTATATTGAGTGCTCAGTTCTTTATGTTGTAAAAGAGGCTGCACAACACTTGCACCAACGATACCGAAGAGTGCCGCAGGAATATTAAACCATTCGCTCACCTTTAGAGAATTTACCCCGCCACTTGCTGTTATTCTTAATGACGGATACAATTCAGCTTTACTTATACCTACTTTGGCGTTCGACAATAGAAGTTCGTATTCCCTACTTTTAATATCGGGTCTAAGCCTCACTAATGTAGAAGGTAAACCAGCGGATAATGTTTCAGGAAGTATCACTTGTGCCGACAAGTTACTGCGGTTAATGGTAGCAGGGAGGTCACCACTTAAAATGCGTAGAGCATTTTCCTGCTCAATAATATACTGTTCCAATTCCGGAATCAATTTTTGTGTTGCCAAAAGTTGGGCTTCAGCCTGCTCTACAGCAAGTGAGGTAACCTTACCCGACTCAAATTGTAAATTCATCATCTTAACAGTACTCTCATTCAGTAAGATGTTTCTTTGCGCAATTTTCAATTGTTCATCTAGCATTATCAAATTATAATAGCCCTGAGTTACATTTGCAATTAATTCAGTCTGTATTGCCTTACGTGCTTCATTGGTTAACAGATACGAAGCAAGAGCAACTTTGTTTTTGCTACGGATCTTACCCCATATATCTGCTTCCCAAGACAAACTAACTCCTGTAGTATAATCTTCCAGATGATTGGTTCCAAGAAACTGTGAAGTTGACATTCCATTCAGACTGCTATTCGAAGGATTGGTTATTGAAGATGTAATATTCAGCCCTACAACCGGTACATTATTCCATTCTGATTGTTTCAATCTTAATTGAGATTCTTCTACGTTTTTAAGTGCGATTTGCATATCATAATTTCTGATAATTGTACTGTCAATTAACTTCTGAAGTATTTGATCTTTGTAAAATTCTTTCCAGGGAACAGAAGCGATCGACATTGTATCCTCAGTCAACACATTACGAAATGTCGAAGGCAGTTCGGGTGCAGGTGTTTTCAAGTCCTTGGAGACTGTACAACCGATAATAATTAAAAGGATATTTGCTGTGACAGTTATTTTAAAGTATTTTTTCATTTCTTTAAGATGAATTTGATTAAAGTTTCAATCTATTGTAAGACCGGTTCTGCAGTTATATTTTTAGGCTTTCCTGATACCTTTTCATGCAGAGCCTGAAAAACGATAAACAAAACAGGAATAAAAAACAGTCCTAACACAACTCCGCCAATCATTCCTCCAGCGGCACCTATGCTGATGGAGTGGTTACCCATTGCAGAAGGTCCTGTTGCTCTCATCATCGGCGCAATACCGGCAACAAATGCAATCGACGTCATAATAATTGGACGTATTCTCAGTTTGGCAGCTTCCAGTGCGGATTCTACCAGTGAGTGTCCAGCATTTCTTCGTTGGGATGCAAACTCCACGATCAGAATTGCATTTTTAGCAAGTAATCCGATCAGCATAATCAAAGCAACCTGAATATAAATATTGTTGTCAATCCCTGCCAGACGTATTGCCGCAAAAACTCCGATTATACCGGTAGGTACCGACAGAACAACGGCCAAAGGCAGGATGTAACTGTTGTATTGAGCGCATAACAAGAAATAAACAAACAAAAGCGATAATGCAAATATTAACACAGATTGTCCACCGGATAAAATTTCCTCTCTTGTCATTCCGGAAAATTCAAAAGAATAACCTGTAGGTAATTCTTTTTCTGCGACTTCCCTAATAGCCTGAATTGCATCTCCTGAACTGTAGCCTGGTTTCGGCACGGCATTTACCCCAATAGAGTTGTAAAGATTGTACCGGGTAATGACTTCAGGGCCAAACACCCTTTTTAAACTCACTATTGTATTAACGGGTACCATACTTCCTGTTTTATTTTTGACATAAATTTCATTCATTGAAGCAAGGTCGGCGCGTTCTTCTTTTTCCGCCTGGATCATCACCCGATAATATTTACCAAATCGGTTGAAATCTGATACCTGAGCACTTCCAAAATATGCCTGCATACTGCTTAAGACATCTTTTTCATCAATACCGAGCTGTTCGATTTTTTCATGATCCAATATCATTTCAAACTGCGGATAATCCGCGCGAAATGTTGTAAAAGCCACTGCGATTTCAGGTCTTTTCATCAGTTCTGCAATAAAACGATTTGCAATACCTCCGAATTTATCAAGTTTTCCGCCTGCTTTATCTTCAAGAACTATATCCAGTGCATCTACATTACTGAATCCCGGTACTGTCGGGAATGAAAAGACAAAACATTGCGCACCTTTGATCGTATTCATACGTTTCTGAAGTTCTGCAATATTTGCGGATACGTCATTCATATCACCGCGTTCTCCGTCTTTCTTCATCCTGAAAAATGCAACACCCGAAGATGGACTTGTAGAACTTGTCAATATGTTAAATCCCGCTACCTGGTTGAAAGCAAACTTTGCAGGCATATCTCTAACTTTGTCAGCAGCTTCATCAAGAACTGCCTGCGTTCTCTTCATTGATGAACCTGGAGGAAGATTTACTGAGATGGCAATAAAGCCCAAATCCTCAGAAGGAATAAATCCTGTGGGAGTTTTTCTTATTAGTATTCCTGTTATAAGCATGATTACCACAAGTGCTCCAAGGCTTATCCATTTGAACTTTATCATTTTCTTCACGCTTCCCACATATCGCAGGGTTACGCTTTCAAAACCTTTGTTAAATGCGAAGAAAAATCGTTGTTTGAAATTTTTCGGCTTTTCGTGATGGTCATGATTGACATCTTTCAAAAGCAAAGCACACAAAGCGGGACTCAAGGTCAATGCATTTACAGCAGAAATAGAAATAGCTATTGCCAGAGTAAAGGCAAATTGACGATAAAAGACCCCGGCTGAACCGTCCATAAATCCAACAGGTAGAAAAACCGCAGCCATTACAAGAGTAATGGAGATGATTGCGCCGGTTATTTCGTGCATAGCGGACATGGTAGCTTTTCTCGGTGTGATGTTTTTATGTTCAAGTTTTGAATGAACGGCTTCCACCACAACGATTGCATCATCCACAACGATTCCGATAGCAAGAACAAGTGCAAATAAGGTTAGAAGATTTATTGAAAATCCGAAAATCGACATGAAAAAGAATGTTCCGATAATTGCTACGGGTACAGCAATGGCGGGAATCAATGTGGATCGGAAATCCTGTAAGAATATGTAAACGACAATAAATACAAGGATAAAGGCTTCCAGTAAAGTTTGTTGAACCTGTTCAATGGATTGATCCAACATATCTTTGGTGTTGTACAGAATTTGCTGCTTGATTCCGGGTGGAAAATCTTTCTCAGCTTTTTTTAGATATTCACCTACTTTGGTTTGTATTTCCCTTGAATTTGACCCCGGCAATTGAACTACCTCAAACAAAATACTTTGTTTGTCATGTACTGTGTTCAAAGAATTGTAAGTATAACTTCCCAATTCAACTTTGGCGACATCTCTCAATTTCAAGATAGTTCCATCTGAGTTAGATCTAATGATCATGTTTCCATATTCTTCAGGTTTGGTATATTTTCCTGAATACTTAAGAACATACTCAAAAGATCGGTTACTTGATTGTCCTAATCTTCCTGGTGCCGCCTCTTGGTTCTTACTTTTGACAGCTGCCATGACCTCGTTAGGAGTAATACTATATGCGGTCATCTGTGCCGGATTTAGCCAAATACGCATGGAGTAATCTTTATTGCTTCCTAAAAATCTTACCTGTCCAACTCCTTGTATACGTTTTATCTCTGGAATTACGTTTATTTGAGCATAATTTGTTAAATATGTTGCATCATATAGTTTTGGATTTTCACTCATTAGATTGATTGCCATGACCAGTGAATTTTGAACTTTTTGCGTGGTTATACCTGCCTGAACCACTTCGGTCGGCAACAATCCCGTTGCAGATGAAACACGATTTTGAACATTCACCGCAGCCTGATCGGGGTCTGTGCCTAATTTAAAATAGACCGATATGGTGAGTGTTCCGTCATTGCTGGATGTTGAACTCATGTAAGTCATGTTTTCAACTCCATTGATTGATTCTTCGAGAGCGGGTGCAACGGCACGAACCATTGTTTCGGCATTGGCGCCGGGATAGTTTGCGGAAACCTGAACGACAGGAGGTGCAATGTCCGGAAATTGTTGAATGGGAAGATCCATGAGACCTACGGCTCCCAAAATGACCAGCATAATGGAAACTACTGTAGCAATAACCGGTTTGTCTATAAAAACTTTTAACATAATCTTTAGTTGATATTTATTTTAGCTATTTTTTCTGTCGCCTTTTCAGGTTTCACCACAATGCCTTCTTTTAGAGACTCCATTCCTTTTAACACGAGTTGATCACCTGCTTTTAGTCCTTCAGATATATAGTAGGTTGTGTCCGACGTTCCTGATATGGTTAAGGCTACCTGTCGGACTTTGTTATTTCGATCGACCACAAAAGCGAATAGTTTATCCTGCATTTCAAAAGTTGCGGATTGTGGAATTCCGATAACGTTCGATTGCTGCAGGCCCAATTTTATTCGCCCTGAATTTCCGGAACGCAGTAAACCTTGCTCGTTGGGAAATGTTGCACGTAAGGTTATTGCTCCTGTTGTTTTGTCAAAAACAGCATCGACCATATCCAGTTTACCGGCCTGAGGATATACCTGTCCTCCTGAAAGAATGATACTCACAGCAGGAGCATTTTTTATTTTTTCTACAATTGATGCCCCTTGGAGTCCGTCCTTAAAGGTTACAAAATCTGATTCAGAGATGGAAAAATAGGCGTGAATTTCTCTGTTATCGGATAAATATGATAAAGGCTGTACATCAGAAGGAGAAATAATACTCCCCGTCTTTTTAAATAATCTACCTATGAAGCCACTAACCGGCGCCTTAATAGTAGCAAAACCAAGTGTTATTTTAGCATTGCCCGCCTTTGCTTTTGCCTGTTTGAGTCTTGCAATTGATGCCTGATAGGATGCTTGAGCAGTCTTTAACTGATATGGTGAAACAACTTTGTTTTGAACCAAAGGTGTAAGTTTATCGACTTCCAACTTTGCTGTCATGAGATCTGCCTTTGCAACAAGCAACTCACCTTGAGCAAAATTGGAATCTTCTGTGAAAGGTCTTTGATCAATTTGAAACAGAGGTGTCCCTTTTTTTACGTAAGATCCCTCCGTGATATAGATTTTTTCGAGAATTCCAGACACTTGAGCTCGTAATTCAACATCAGTTTGTCCCTCCATTTTGGCAGGATATTCCAGATAGACCATTGCATTGCCTGGATTAACGGTTACGACAGGAACCGAGGGTATGTTTGCTGACTCTGTTTTGTCATCACCGGATTTACAACCCAGCAATACAGCGATGGCGAACATGCCACCTATTACAGTTTTTTTCATGAAATTTTTATTAAAATATTTGAAATTGTATAAATGTTTAATAGTCTAAAATTGGATTTCTCATTTATAAGGAGATTAATAATTCTGATTTTTACTTGTATACTTTTTTGCAAAAGATTTTCTCCTGATCGATTATTTATCATTTTGAATAAGTAATTGTTGTAAAAAATTATTTTGTTCATAAAAGGAATTATAAAAGTACCAACTGGTATGTTTTTAAACTTAAGCTCATACAAAACATACTAATTAGTATGTTTTTAATTAAAAAAAAATGCTTTTAGTTTGCAGATTATAAATTAAAAAAGATAAAGATGTCAAAATAGCACGGACAATTGATAACATTTTAATCAATTTAATTTAGAGAATTTATGTAAGTTTTAAATTCTTTTAAAAATGTGTAGTAATATTTTTTTCCCAATATTTTACCCATATTCCTTACGCCATGATATTGAGTTAGGATGTTGAGTGCAATTTTTTTTGCTTCATGATCTGAACTAAGCTGCCCTGCAAGCTGGCATCTTATTATCTCATTTTCAATTGCTTTACTCCATTTGTTTAATGACACTAACAAAGCCTTCCTAAAGGCTTCAGACAAGGGTGCCATTTCCTGAATTAAGTTCACATTTGGGCATCCGTTTTCAGCTGTCATGAAGGAATGGTCTAACAATAGTCCATGCATCGTATCGTACATGTTCTTCTTGAAATCGGTACTTTTCGACAATGAATTTAGTATAAACGGCAGAATCTGCTCATTTATAGTTTCACTAATTAATGCCATACCCATTTCTTGCTTATTACGAAAGTGATAATAAAACGCGCCTTTGGTAACCTGAGTTATTTGTAAAATGTCGTCAATACTAGTGGCTTGATACCCTTTTTTGTATATCAGATTCAAGGCGCTCCTTAGAATGTTAGATCTTGTAATTTCTCCTTTTGTCATAAAACATACCGATTAGTATGTTGCAAAGGTATGTTTTTTTGATACTAAAACAAAAATTATAAAAAATAAAGTTTAAGTATATACAAAAAAGACTATCAAATTAATTTTAATTATTTATTGTTTTATTTTGACAGGAAAAAATTATGATTAGGCAGATCCTGGTCACTAACATAAATCAGCGGAAGAATAGCGCTGAACGACGGATTTACTTAATTTTGGGTTTGTTTGAGAGAATTTAATTAAACAATAATCAAGCATAAATTCCTTACTATAGAAGCATCAGTGCACTAAATTTGGAAAAAACGGATTTGAAATTTAAAAGTCATTCTGATAAGCTTCAAAAAATATAAAAATGATTAATGATTATGAGATGTTTATTTTGTTAACCTGCTACTAGCCCGAAATTCAGATGGACTACTTTTAGTATGTCGCGTAAAGAACTTGTGGAAGTGACTGGCATCCGTAAACCCGAATTCTAAGGCAATTTGTGAAAATGTTTGCTCACTGTTTATAATTCTGGATTTAATCATCTCAGTTTTTAAGTCATTACAATAAGCTGCAAGTGATATTTCCATTTTATTCTTAAAGAAAGACCTCAATCCGGATTCTGACATTCCAAAAGCATTAGCAAGATATTTCGCAGTTAATTTATCAGGAAAATTAATATGATTATGAATATGGTTTTGGATGCGTTCAATCAAAACATATCCATGTGAAGCCGAGTGATAATCTTTCACTTCCCTTATATACTGATCCATGATTAGAAGAAGGCTACGAAGGAGATGGCAGTGAATTTCAGTCACTTTTTCAGTGTGATCTTTCCAATGAAATATTATTACTTGGACAATACTTTTTATAGCTCTAAAAATCTCGGATTCAATATTCGGACCTTGAATATAATTCCATTCTCTTGCCAGAAATACTAGTAGATGCTCCCAGTAGTCGGAATCACTTTTATTGATCCCACCATTAAGTACAGAAGGATGGAATTTTAAAACACTGAATTGTGTAGTGGATTTAATATTAAAATCATGAGTATCCTCCGGAGCCAGAAAAAAAATGGAACCACCCTGATAATTGCCGGCTGTATTGTTGAGCGTGTGAATTCCTGAACCTTCAGAAATGAATATCAATTCATAGTGATTATGATTATGGACAGGAAAAGGCCAATGATCCATAAGAAAATGCCTTATAAATAGTGGCTCAAATTGAACAAGTTTCATCTTTGAAAATTTAGCAAAATATACAAAATATTTATTAAAATATACAAAATTCATATAATGTTTCACCACTAAGTTTGTAGTCAAAAATTTATGATAAAAAATAAACTGACCATTCCTGTGATGGCATTTTCAGCAGGGTCAATAGTGGCTAATGTATATTATTGCCAACCGATACTCAGTAAAATTGCGGAGACAACGGGAAGTAGTGAAAGTATGGTTGGTAAAATATCTGTTTTGACACAGGTAGGATATGGTTTGGGGATGTTTTTTCTACTACCACTCGGAGATAAAGTCAATAGAAAAAAACTTATTCTTTTAATTTGTACTGTACTGATTTCATCATTAGTAGCCATATCCTTTACAGAGCGTTTGCAAATACTCCTTATATTAAGCTTTTTAATAGGTGTTTTGTCAACTCCGGCCCAGATCATACTTCCTATGGCAGCAGTTTTAGATAAAGAGAACAGAGGCAAGAACGTAGGTATTGTTTTCAGTGGAATACTTTGTGGAATTCTAAGTTCACGGGTAATTGCAGGAAGTTTGACTGATTGGTGGGGCTGGCATAGTATCTACTTATTTTCTGCGGTAATGGTTTCAGTAAGTTCTTTATTAATGTGGTTTTATTTGCCTGACTTTGAAGCTAAATTCAAAGGGAGTTATGCAAAGTTACTATCATCAACTCTAGGTCTTATAGCAAACTTTAAAATCTTAAGACAGTCAGCTTTATTAGGTTCTTTTACATTTGGAGTTTTTTGTTCATTTTGGACGACTTTAACATTTTATTTAAATGGTGAGCCTTTTAATTATTCTTCATCAACAATTGGAATGTTTGGGATTATTGCTATTGGAGGTGCCCTTGTTGCTCCTTATTTTGGCAAAGCTGCAGACAAAGGTAATGTCTTCAAAAATCTTTTTTTTACCGTCAGTTTAATCCTGGTCAGCATAATTTCAATGTTAATTTTTCCTACCTCTATCTGGGTACTATCCGTAGCCATTTTCTTTCTGGACATTGGTGTTCAGGCTACACAGATCACTAATTTCACAAGAATTTATAGTCTGAACGAAAGTGCGCACAGCAGACTGAATACGGTCTATATGACCACATATTTTATAGGTGCGGGAACAGGCACTTTTTTTGGTCTTTTAAGCTGGAGCATGGGAGGATGGCATTTTGCTCTTTTGCAGATGCTGCTATGGAGCAGTCTGGCATTATGTATTGTTTTTCTTTCAAAAAAAGGGATGCTGTAAACTTTGAAACTTTAGTTATCAATGTTTCTTGGATTAAAATATTAAACAAATAATCCTGCGCCATTACCATAACAAAGATTAATTATAATATCCGGAGTTAAAGCTGCAATATTGCGATAATTTAATCTAATAAAATCCTTATAAAATGATTCAGATAGCTATCATTAGTGATATTCATGGAAATATCATTGCTCTAAATACTGTACTTAATGACATCAATCAGCGTAAGATCGATAAAATTTTCTGTCTAGGTGATTTGGTTGATTTTGCGCCATGGCCGAATGAAGTTATAGATCTCATCAGAAGTCTTGGTATACCGTGCATTTTAGGAAATCACGATGAGAGAATAGCGTTTAAACAAGAGATTCTTCCAATTGCGCATCATTCTGAAACTGAAACGATAGCTAGATATGAAGCAATTAATCACACCAAAAATACCATAACAGTTAAAAATATCGAATGGTTACAATCTCTTCCCAGTAATATTCTATTATCTTTCAATATCAATTATACAAAACATAAAATAATGCTTGTTCATGGAAGTATCAACGATAATAAAGAATATATTTATGAAGATCATCCCAATGAGGAAATGCTCCGTTATCTCAGAGATCATTCTGTACAAGTTCTTGTCATGGGCCACACCCATTTATCTTACATTAAGAGAATCAATGATTTTACTTTGATCAATGCAGGCTCCGTAGGAAGAAGCAGAGAAGAAGACAGGAAAGCGACGTATTGTATCATCTCTATGGATCATAATAAAATTCACAGTGAAATCGTCAAACTTGATTATAACGTCGAATATGTAGCTGATGAAATAAAAAAAAGTGAAATACCATCTTTTTATGCAGATTTTCTTTTGCAAATTGTATAGAAAGTGAGTGGATCTATAAATGAAAAAGAGATCCATAATCTCAGAAAGAGCATTCTTAATTTGCTCATCAATAAGCTGAATTTCCAAACTTTCCTTTGGAGCTTTACATATCGTTGCTCATACTACATTATATTTCGCATTTGCGTATTATTTTTAGGCTATATTAATCAGTCTAAACGTCAGGTTGATGCGCTCCTTCATTGGAATAGTTGATTTAGCGATCCTATGTTCCCAGTTTTCTTGTAGGTCACCTTTCATAATAAGCAATGATCCGTGAGGAAGCGGCAGACTGTATTTGCTTTGGTGATGGTCTTTTTTTCTGAAATCAAAGTTCCGGGTTTGTCCAAGACTTATGGATGCAATTACAGGGCGTTTCCCATATCTGCTTTCCTTGTCTCTGTGCCACGCAACTGAATCATTATTATCACGATAAAGATTTAATAGAACACCGTTAAACTGATACCCAAACTCTTTTTCAATTCTTTCTTTTAAAGCATATAGTTCGGGTGTCCATTCATTTCTTTTGGTCGTATTATTGTCAGCTGAATCATAAGATTTTGCATCACCATACCATGCGGTCAGGCGTGGTGTCAACACCATCTTATCATACATTTTCTGAGTTCGTTGTTCCCAGGTTGCAGTTTTAAGAAGCTTGTCTTTCAAAAGATCAGCTTCTTCCCTGCTGAGGAAATTTTCCTTGTATTCCAAAAGGTCTTTTGGAAACTCGTATAATTCTTCGGAATCGAATAAACTGAGCTGAGTCATAATATGTAATTCGTTTTTATCTATATACTTGTCAACCTCTCTTAACAGGGAGTTTTTTCATCATTTGTGTTTTTACTTCCCTCCCCTCCGGGGAAGTTTTTTAATCAACAGATTGGTTTTATGCAATCCATATGCACTTTACCCAAAAGCTGATTCAATTCTTATCTCCGAATCTCTCTTTGATCTGTTTTATATCCGTTTTAATCTCTGTGATAAATTTTTGCATATGATGCTCTGCAACCTCATCGGGTTCATATTCCTTTGTGTTGATGCTGCAGGCAAATTCCCAGATTTCCTTGATTTCCGATAAGGGAATTTTATAGGGCTCATAAAATTGATTATCAGCTTTAACCCAGATCCCATCTGCTTCGTGAAACTGAAACCTTTTATAACTGATACCGTCATTAGTTGTAATGAATACATAAGTTCTATCCGTTTTCAACTCTGAAAGATTCTCCACATATTTCCCTACGATGTAAGTACCATTCTTATAGGGAGGCATTGAATCGCCATCAGCAGGAAATGCCCTGAACTTACCACCTTTTAGGAAAGGCAACGATATAGTTTCCAGACTTTCTATGTATTCCGGATCTCCGTAGCCGTTCAAGTAACCCATTGAGGCTTTTTGTGGAATAATCTCAATCTGATCATTACCTTCATTATCGACCCTAATCGGCAGAAGGATTCTCTTATCAGGAAGTTCAACAATTCCATCGATAGGAAATTTTCTAATGTCTACAGTCAGCAGAAGATCAATGCTGACACTATAGTATTCGGAAATTCTAATCAAAACCTCGTAAGGAGCCTCTGAACGACCATCTTCATACTTTGAATAGCGCACTCTGCTCAAAAAAATTTTTTCAGCCAGCTCTTGCTGTGAAATTTTTTTTTGAGCTCTTAAATACCTGATGTTTTCTGAAAAAATTGACATTGATACAATTTGTATCTGTAAATATATAAAAAATGATACAATTAGTATCTAATTTTGTCAAATGGAAAGAGCAATTGCACATATGGATCTAGATACATTTTTTGTATCCTGCGAACGGCTGAGAGCCTCTGTACTGGACAAAAAGCCTGTAATCATAGGAGGTGGAGACCGCGGTGTGGTGGCATCATGCTCATATGAAGCTCGCAAATTCGGTGTCCGTTCTGCAATGCCCATCCGTATGGCACTGCGTTTATGTCCCGAAGCTATGGTAATCAAGGGAGATATGGAATACTACTCCCAGATGTCTCATGTGGTAACGGAAATTATTCAGGAAAAAGTACCGGTCATGGAGAAAGCCAGTGTAGATGAATTTTATCTTGACCTCTCCGGAATGGATCAGTTTTTCGGATGTTATCAGTGGACATCTGAAATTGCCGAAGCTGTCAAGAAACAAGCAGGATTACCTATCAGCTTTGCACTATCTACGAATAAAACGGTTTCAAAGATAGGAACCGGTGAAGCTAAACCCGGAAAATTAGAATTGAAAATGAAAGAGATCCAGCCTTTTTTGAATCCCTTGTCTGTCAAAAAGATTCCAATGGTTGGCGATGTTACCTTTCAGCTGCTTTCCAGATTGGGCGTGAGAAAGATTGAAACGCTTTCCAAAATGCCTGTAGATGTTTTGCAGGAAATGATTGGAAAAAATGGAATTGAGCTTTGGAAAAAAGCCAATGGCATAGACAACGATCCTGTAGTGCAATATTCTGAACGAAAATCAATATCAACCGAAACTACTTTTACAGAAGACACGATCGATGTGCTGCATATCAACAGCATTCTCTGCGGAATGGTAGAACAATTATGCTACCAGTTAAGAAAAGAAAAATGGCTGACCTCTACTGTTTCGGTAAGAATCCGCTACGCCAACTTTGATACGGAAACCAAACAATGCAAAGTGCCCTACACCTCAGCCGACCATACCTTGCTGAAATATGTCCTTGAGCTTTTTAAGAAAGTATATACGAGAAGGATGAGGATTCGTCTTGTCGGAGTCAGGTTTACAGGGCTGGTGCACGGAAGCCATCAGATGGATCTTTTTGAAGATACCGAAGAGCTGATCTCCTTATATCAGGCAATGGATAAAATGAAAGACCGTTTTGGTGCTAAAAGCCTTGGAAGGGCTTCCGGCTTTTTAACTCAATAGAATATATACATTATGTTTCTCAACTGTCACACATATCATAGCCTTCGTTATGGGACTATTTCTGTTGAAGATCTGGTTCAGCTGGCTGTGGAATATCAGCTGAAGGTTTTGGCACTCACCGATATTAATACCGTAACCGGGATCTACCAGTTTTATAAATTGTGCCAAGATAGAGGTATTAAGCCGATTGTCGGTGTTGATGTCAGGGTTGAAAATGAACCGAATTATATCTGCTTAGCGAAGAATCCTAAAGGGATAGCAGAGGTCAACAAGCTTTTGACTGATTATAATTGTGACGGGATCGAGGTTCCTAAAGTTAATCCTTTATTGGAAAACTGTTTCGTCATCTATTCTTTGCAGAATATCCCTGAAGTATTATCGGAACACGAATTTATAGGTATCAGGCAGGATGAATTGAATTTATTGGTCAAGCCGGAACTCAGATCTTTGATCCACAAAATGGTTATCCTGCATCCGGTAACTTTTAAGACGGATGAAGAATATGAACTTCATAAAGTGCTGCGTGCGATCGATGGCAATACGCTCTTTACAAAACTGGCTGAAACGGATCATTGCAGAAACAATGAATCCTTTGTCGATAAGAAAAAGCTTTTGGATCAATTTACAGACTACCCCCAGATCATTGAGAACACCAAAATCATTGTAGATGAGTGCAGCTTTAATTTTGATTTTAAAACACCCAAGAATAAAAAGCATTTTACAGAGAGCAAGGAAAGTGATTTTAAATTACTGTCAAAACTGGCTTATGAAGGATTGGCCCGAAGATACCCTGATCGAAACAGGCAGGCCGTTGAACGGGTTGAAAAAGAACTGACCGTGATTGATCAGTTGAATTTCTGTGGTTATTTTTTGATTACCTGGGACATTATCCAGTACAGTAACCGAATGGGATTTATGCATGTGGGTCGAGGAAGCGGAGCCAACAGCATTATTGCCTATTGTTTAGGTATTTCTGATATCTGCCCTTTGGAACTGGATCTTTACTTTGAGCGCTTTTTGAACCTCAACAGGAAAACGCCTCCTGACTTTGATATCGACTGGAGCTGGAAGAACCGGGATGCTATTTTGGAATACATTTTTGATAAATACGGCAAGGATCACGTGGCTTTTTGCGGAACCAACGTTGAATTTAAAAGAAAATCAAGGTTCAGGGAGCTGGGAAAAGTATTCGGACTGCCTAAAGATGAACTGGATCAGCTATCGAAAAAACCGAAAGAACAGCATGATCAGAATGCTGTAGTTCAGGAAATTTATAAATACGAACAGATGATGATCGGTTTTCCTAATCAAAGAAGTATGCATTCCTGTGGGATTCTGATCTCTGAGGAACCGATTACCCATTATTCGGCTCTTGAATTTCCACCGAAAGAATTCCCGATTGTACAGTTCGATATGCATACTGCTGAAGAAATAGGCCTCGAAAAATTTGACATCCTTTCGCAAAGAGGTTTAGGCACCATTAAAGATGCTGTTAACCTGATTAAAGAAAAGAGAGGGGTTACGGTCGATATTGAAGATACAACGATTTCAAAAAATGAAGCTAGATGCAACGAGTTTCTAAGTATTGGAAAAACGATAGGCTGCTTTTATATTGAATCACCTGCGATGCGTGGATTATTGCGGAGGCTGAAATGCGACAACTACAAAGTATTGGTTGCCGCCTCTTCCATTATTCGTCCGGGTGTAGCACAAAGCGGTATGATGCGGGAGTATATTTTCCGCCATAACCATCCCGGTCAGTTTGAATATTTCCATGAAGTGTTTGAAAAGGAACTGGGTGAAACATATGGCATCATGGTCTACCAGGAAGATGTGATCAAAATCGCTCTTCATTATGGCGGAGTGTCCGCAGAGAATGGTGATGTTCTGCGTAGGGCGATGAGCGGAAAAGGAAGATCACTGTCAGCTTTGCAAAAATTAAAAGATGATTTTTTTGAATCCTGTAAGAAAAAAGGTCACGCTGAGCAATTATCACAAGAGGTCTATCGACAGATCGAATCTTTTGCCGGCTACTCTTTCTGTTAAGCCCATTCTGCCTCCTATGCCGTGGAGAGTTATCAAAGTCTCTATCTGAAAGCCTACTATCCTATTGAATTTATGGTATCCGCAATTAATAATGGCGGTGGGTTTTACAGAACCGAAGTTTATGTCCATGAAGCCAAAATGGCTGGTGCTAAAATTCATAATCCTTGTGTAAACCTTAGCGAATTTCAAACTACGGTATATGGAACAGATGTGTACTTAGGGTTGATGCATATTGAGAAGTTGGAAGCTGCCGTTAAACTATTTATTCCTCAGGAACGAAAAGAACATGGTGATTACAAATCGTTAGAAGATTTTGTCAAAAGAGTCAACATCG
The DNA here is from genome assembly GCF_031456375.1 of Chryseobacterium sp. 2987. Lineage (NCBI taxonomy): Bacteria > Pseudomonadati > Bacteroidota > Flavobacteriia > Flavobacteriales > Weeksellaceae > Chryseobacterium > Chryseobacterium sp. 2987. Next base: position 828,713 of record NZ_JAVDUN010000001.1, on the reverse strand, counting down.
GTATTGAAACTTTACAGACACTTATTTTTGTCGGGGCTTTCAGATTCACAGGCAAACAGAAACACGAGCTATTGATCGAAGCAAGGTTTCTTTTGTCAAAAAATCAATACAAAACGAAGATCATTTCTTTATTTGAAGAACCTCAAAAAGATTATCAGCTACCTCTTATAGAAAGAGATCCTTTTGAAGATGCGTTCGACGAAATTGAAATATTGGGCTTTCCTGTGTCTTATTCTATTTTCGATTTATTGAAGATCAAATACAGAGGCGATGTAATGGTTAAAGATCTTTTGAAGTACCATAAGAAGCAGGTGAGAATGTTAGCTTATCTGATTTCCAGAAAACACGTTCCTATCAAAAATAAATATGGAAATAGAGACGATATGTATTTCGGAACCTGGATTGATGCCAATGGCGACTATTTTGATACAGCTCATTTTCCGGACAGCCTTTCGAAGTTTCCTTTTAAAGAGGGTGGAATTTATCTTCTATTAGGAACCGTTGAAGTGGATTATCATTTCCCGACTATTACCATAACAAAAATGGCAAAAATGCCACTTATTGCTGATCCCAGATATTCAATGGATGAGGAAAAAGCGAAGGAAGTTGAAAATGGTCTGCGGGAAGATGTGAGCTTGACTTTTCGCGCTCCTTATCCGCAAGAATTTGAGATTGGGTTGCCTAGAAAAAAATTGATCTGAAAATAAAAGTAAGTAAATGATATTGACTGTAAACATTTATTATCCGACAAACTCAGTATATCAAATTACTCGCTATTCTTACTCCTTTATTTAATCCATCGCACGAAACCGCATCGGTGTCATCTGCATATTCTTTTTGAAGAAATTATTAAAGTGCGTAGCCTCTTTGAACCCCAGTGAATAGGCAATTTCGGCAACATTCCATTCGGTATGTCTCAGTAATATCTTTGCCTCCTGTAACAAACGCTCCACAATGACCTCCGAAGTCGTTTTTTCAGTGATCTCTTTAACGGCCCGGTTGAGGTGATTGACATGAACGGAAAGCTGACCGGCGAATTCAGAAGGCGAACGGAAGTTGATCCGCTGTCTCGCATCTTCGATAGGAAACTGACGCTCCAACAGCTCAAGGAACAGATGGGTGATCCGCTGAGAAGCATTAGCCTGTTGTTTTTCAGCTTTTGAAGTCGGTTTCATTTTAAGTGCATAATGAAGTAATTCAAACACCAGGTTTCTCAACAGATCATATTTATGGGCATAATCCGAGGCCAATTCAGTTTGCATTTTTTTGTAAATCTGCCTTACATCTTCCAATTGCTCATCGGTCAGCTCGAAGACAGGTGTCACGTCAGGTTTAAAAACTTCATAATCATTCAGGTTTCCGAAATGATGAAAAAAAGAAGGTGTAAACACACAGAAGAATCCTGCCTTCTGACCATCGATCCATTCAAATTTGTAAGGGATCTGCGGATTGGTGAAAAAAATTGCCTGCTTTTGAATATCAATGACCTTGTCAGCATAATGGATCCGGTTTCGGCCGACGATCAGGGTGATCTTAAAATAATCTTTCCGGCTGTAGACCAATGGTTTAGCATTTTTACCGATATACTCATCGATGGTAAAGACATTGAAGTGCCCTACCCCGTTACGGATATTTTCAGGTACCCGGTCAAATTTGGACTGGTAAAATTCTTCCAGTGACTGCATTTTCTCCATGTAATAAATATACAAAAATCAAACAAAAAAAACACTGCCACTTTCGAATGGCAGCGTTATTAATTTAGATTCAGATGGTCATTTAAAAATCGGTAGAAAATGAAATATCCTTATTGATATCCAGTTCCTCTGATAACAAGCCTATCTTGTACTTTGCACGGTTGTAGGCATCGCTTCCCAAATACAAGCGTACCGGCGGATTCGGATTTTCAGCAAGATCGATCAGGACACAGGCCAGCTTGTCGGGATCTCCAGCCTGCGTTCCGTTCATGGCAGCGTATTTTTGGTGTGAAGCTCTAATCGCATTGTATCCTTCAATTTTATTCTCAGCGAAAACGAGGGAGCTTTCTTCCAGGAACTCCGTCCGGAAAGCGCCCGGCGCCACCACTGTCACTTTAACACCGAACTCTTTCACATCTTCTGCCATGACCTCGGACAGTCCCGTTACCGCATATTTTGTTGCGGCGTACATGGCCCAGCCGATTCCCGGAGCGAATCCTGCGATAGAAGAAATATTGATAATATTTCCTGACTTCTGTCGCCTGAAGTACGGCATGACCGATTGCATCGTCTTGATTACAGCCATAACGTTGACGTCAAAACTATCCCTGATCTCTTTTTGGTTCAATTCTTCCACGGCCCCACCGATGCCATAGCCCGCATTATTGACCAAAACGTCTATTTTCCCGAAGTGTCCGACAGTCTTTTCAAATGCCTTGCTGACAGATTCTCCGCTTGTCAGATCTACTTCCAGCGGTAAGAACTGCTGTTTGTCAAATTCTCCGACAGCCTCCATTAAACTCTGCGCCTTTCTGCTTGTTGCAGCGACCCTATAACCGCTTTCGATAAGTTTTCTCACCAGTGAAAGCCCCATTCCTTTGGATGCTCCCGTTACTAACCATACTTTGTCTGTTTCCATATCTTGATCTTATTATGATACAAAATTAGAATGACTGCCGAAGTCTGTTGTAACAGAATTGAAACAATATATTACGAAAATCAAACAAGTTTAGACAGCCTGTTTGATTGTCATTTTTAAGTATACCCTACACAGGAGAAATTTTCAAATGATCAATCCAGAAAAGTATCCGGGATTTTAAGACAGACTGTTTATTCACCTCTAACAGATGATCGCCTAGAAATATAACAAAGAGTATTCTGATCAATTTCAGTTGTTGATCAAAACACCTTTGATGACCTATATCCTATATGATTATTTTTCCCTGATCTTCCTCTTGTGATCTCTTCCCCATTTTTCCAGGGGCTTTGCAATTTCCTGTAAGCTTAATCCATAATCCGTCATAGTGTATTCTACCTTGACCGGATAATCGTCTGTGACCTTTCTGTCGATCAATAGATTTTCTTCCAGATGTTTTAATTCCTTAGACAAAACCCGGTTGGTTATCTTCGGTATTGAATTTAAAATTTCATTGAATCTTGTATTGCCTTGATAGATAGAAAGGATAATCGGCATCTTCCATTTGCCACCGATGACAAACATAGTATCCTGGATGGCGTTGATCTTTTCCTGGAAATAATGTTTTTTTTCCGTCATAATAATTTAAGTATACTTTTGTATACAGGTATCAAATGTATATCTTTTTGCCAGTAATTTTGTAAAAGAACATTTAAAATTTTATAAAATGAAGACAATATTCATCACCGGAACCTCATCAGGAATAGGCAAGTCAACCGTTAAATTATTTCAACAAAGAGGCTGGAAGGTCATCGCTACAATGCGCGATCCCGAAAAGGAAACGGAACTTGATCAATTGGACCATGTTATTCTTTTGCCTTTGGATGTTACTGATCTGGAACAGATCAGGTCAACCGTAGAAAAAGCTTTATCGCTAGGACCGATCGACGTGGTCGTGAACAATGCGGGATATGGGCTGATGGGTGCGTTGGAATCCTTTTCCGATGAGAACATCGTGAAACAGGTGGAAACGAATTTTCTGGGAACAGTTCGGGTAACACAAGCTTTTATACCTCATTTCAGAGAAAATAAAAATGGACTGTTCATCAATATAACATCCATCGGCGGACATACCAGCTTCCCGTTCACCAGTATTTACAATGGTACGAAATGGGCGGTTGAAGGCTGGAGCGAATGTCTTTCCATAGAGCTGTCGATGTTTGGTGTCGATGTTAAGACCGTTGCTCCGAGCGCCACGAAAACGGAGCTGTTTAACCATAATTCAGATGTCACCGCACTACCGTACTATGATTCAGCGGAAGAAAAAATGCTTAGTATGATCAAACCCGATTCTTCACCAGATGAGATTGCGGAAGTGATCTTTGAAGCAGCAACCGACCAAAAAGACCAGTTGCGTTATTTTGCAGGAACAAAGGCTCAGGCAATTTACGATAGACGTCAGCAAATTGGAGCGGAAGCTTCTGTCAAAGAGATCAAAAAGATCTATTTCGACGGGTTGTAAAGAAGTAGCCAACCATAAGATCAATATGAGGTATAGGCTTTATCCTATACCTCATATTGATTGTCTGGGAATAATGTAACTCTTGACACATAATCCCGGGATTAAAAAATGACATTTTTATAACTGTGATCTGCAACAAACTTTGTAATTCAATTTACCGGATAACAATTATAATTTGTTGGATCCATTATACTTTTCCTACTATTTATGGTAAGACTCCCAGTCAATATTATCTTTTGCCCATTGCTTGGCGGAGGTTGTCGGAATTCCTTTCTTCCCATTGAAGGTATTCTCTAATGGCCAAGAAACACCTTTTCCTGCTCCGAATATAGAACGGTATTTTTTAACGAAATTGTCGGGATCGTTTTTAAGGTCATCTGTGATCTCTCCCATATCGGAAAGTGTACGCTCATACTTCTGGCCTGATAATGATTCTGCAATATCAACAAGATCTCTGTAGGTGATCGTATCACCCGCAATATAGACGATCTCATTCTCTATCTGCGGTTCTGTAAAGAAGATCTCAGCGGTAAGACGGCCAATATCATCCGGTGTCGTCAATGTAACTGCCGTATCCCATCCGCCAATGGCATTGATCGACTTATTTTCCAGATCTAAAATACCGAAGAAAGGTTCAAAAAGATAACTGGTGAACATGCCTGTGGAGATGATGACCCATCTTGTGGCACTTTGCGATCTCAAAAGCTCTCTTACATCAAGCTGCTCATCAAAAAGGTCCTGCGCACTTCCGCGTCCTATTTCCTCAAAGTCTACTCCGAACTGCCAGGGAAAGTATCTTTTGACACCGGCATCCAGTACAGCATTGGCCAATTTCAGCTGAAAACCTCCTGCGCCTGTTCCATAACCTGTACATGAAACAACAGCGTCGTAATTTCTGAAAATATCGATAAGCTCAGCAGAGGAAGCGGACAGGTCGCCTGCAAGCAATTCTACGCCTAATTCCCGGATCTCTGTGACATTCTTTCTCTTATCCGGATCTTCAGAATTAATCGTCGCTTCTCTCAGCAAGAGAGTCACTTTAACGTTATTATAGTTTTTAGCCTTTTTTGCCATATTTCTGATGACAGGCATCCCTAACTCGCCTGCGCCCAAAATTAAAATTGATGTATTTTCCATATTCCAATAATTAAAATTCGGATCCATTCTAATGAATTCATTTTCCTATGCAAAATTACGATGTTCAAATCCTGAAAACAATAAGATACCTCACTGTGAGCTACTTACATCGATGTTAGTTTTTTGAGTTTTAGTCATATTAATTTTACATGGAGGCTAAAATTTATTTCCTACAAGTATATTTATTAGAAAGTTTATTTTAGCAAAAGTTTTATCATCAGAAAAATCTATCTTTATTAGCGTTAAATATACTCTATGGAAAGACCGATGACGGATGAAGAAATCGTAAATGCCTGGGACGACATTTGCAAGGTGCTCAACAAAGATCAGGATCAGCTCAAACATGATATACTAAATCATGTCGGCAACAAATGGTCACTCTTTGTCATTCACGCATTGGGAATAGATGGTAAAATGCGTTTTTCAAACCTGGAGAACCACATTAGGGGTATCAGTCAACGGATGCTGGCCAAATGCTTGCGGGAACTGGAGAGAGACGGACTCGTGTTACGAACCGTCCATCCGGAAGTCCCGCCAAAGGTCGAATATGAATTGACAACTTTAGGCCGTGGTTTATTGGTGCAGGTCACTCCACTCTGGTTATGGATCGCCCTTAACAGCAATGAGCTGAACGAGGCCAGAGAAAACTACTTGAAGTAGACATCAACTTTGCATTTTCGGTACAATGGCACTGCTCTATATACGATCATATAGAAGCTCACTTGTCTTTCAATCGATGCTGCGTGCTCCATCTTTTGGGTTTCATGCCAAAATGTTGCTCAAACAATCTTCCGAAATAACTCAGATTCAAAGGGATTTCCTCCGTGCTACATTCGGAAGGCTATAACTTTTTTGTGCTTTCTTCGGAAGAATCTCTGGGAATGGAAGAGGAAAATCTGCTTACCTGTATCAACTCAAGGGTGGATGGCATCCTGATTTCTCTCAGCAGACAGACAAAGGACCTCACCCATTTCAATAAAATTAAGGAGCTGGAACTTCCTTTGGTCATTTTCGACAAGACCATTCCACAAAATGTCTTTGAAGAGGTGATATTTGACAACAGGCTTTATGCGCAAACTGCCGCCCAAAAGCTCATAGAAGCTGGCTGTAAAAATATTGTTGCTATTTTCGGGGATGAAAACCTGGAAATATCACAAACCCGTAAAAATCATTTTTCAGAGGTTATCGATAAGCACAAAGATGTAAAGTGCAAGATCATCTACTGCAATTCCGCCGATATGGTAAAGGAGAAAATGAGTATCATCTTTGATTATGAAGACTTCGACGGTTACTTTGTAATGAGTGATGAGACTCTTGCCGGACTGCACAGTTCCCTTGTCAATAAAAAAACGGCTTCCCCAAAAGCTAAAGTCGTTGCCATAACGGAGGGAATTCTTCCAAAATATCTGGACGATTCCTATGAATGTATCATTAACGACGGCTATGAAATGGGAAAAACGGCTGCGATGAAACTATTGACAATCATTAAAAAACAGTCTATTTAAAATTTACTCAATTAACTGTACTTGCTTGAACATTTAAAGAACCGATTTTGTTATTGTGCACTTACGCAAACTCAGTTGTATGAAAGTTTTTTTATATCTCGATTTTTCTACATTGAAATTTGTGGCTACCAGAATTTTACAATATAATTTCAATGTATTTTAATTCTAAATGACTACGTGACGAGGAAATATTTTATATACCATACTTTATTTTAACATTTAATTTACAATAAATTAGAATATATTATTAAGCTAAAATCTCAATTGCTATAATATTATTTTCGTAATGACAACCTCTTGATTAGTAACCGATCCAAGATTTAAATTGTGCAGATTTTTCTCGACTTATGATAATTGCTTCATCGCTTTTTTTTAGTTTTACTTTAAGCTTACCCTTAAAATAATTGCTGATCTGTAAAATAGAATTAATGTTTATAATATACTGCCTGTTGGCTCTGAAAAATAATTTGGGATCAAGTTGCTGTTCCAGTTCTTCCAACGTTTCCGGAATTATTTCCTCCTCACCATTAGCCAGCCTGGCTTTCGTCATTTTAAATTCTGAATAAAAGTACATTATATCATCAACGAGTACAGTCTTATAACTATCTCTATATGATATCAGAAAACGATTCCTGTAACCTTGTGGCTTCAGAGAAGTTAAAAGAGTTTCCATTAATGTACGATCAATTTTTACAATCGTCTTTGCTTCGAGTTTTTCTATAGCCATATTCAGTTCATCCTGCTCAATAGGCTTCAAAAGATAAAAAACACTGTTATACCTGAACGCCTTGACTGCATATTCGTCATATGCAGTGGTAAAGATAACGGGGCAAAGGACTTCCGCTTTTTCAAAAATTTCAAAACTTAATCCATCAGACAGCCTGATATCCATCATCACAACATCGGGCTGCTCATTTTCATTAAACCACTCCACACTTTCCGCAACGCTTTCAATAACAGCTACTATCTCTGCATTTGGTCGTACTTTACCAAGCAGACGAACAAGTCTTTCTGCATTGGGAATCTCGTCTTCAATAATTAAAATCCTGCTTGTCATCATAGTTTAAGAAGTGGTATGGTTACTTTGAAACAATTATTGGCTTTACTGATCTCAACCGGCCGTTTTGACAGCAATTGATACCTACGTTTTATATTGGTTAATCCTATACCAAAAGAATCTTGAACCTTTGCAATTGGCAGCATATTATTTTCAACTGTCAATGTTTGCGCATTATCAGTACTGATGCGTACGATCAGTGGTTCTTTTCGGTTCGTTTTATTGTGCTTTAACGCATTTTCGACAAGAAGCTGCAAGGTAAGAGGCGGCATATAAAGATTTTTTGATGACTCATCTGCAGAGATATGAAACTGTACCCCATTAGAGAACCGGTGTTCAATAAGAAATCGGTAAGACTCTAAAAATTTAAGCTCCTGTTCCAGCGTAATAATATCTTTTTTAGCATTTAGAAGAAGGTAACGGTATATACGGGAAAAGTTTTCAGCATATGCATATCCCAGCATCTGATCTTTGAGGATGGTCTCAGACAATACACTCAGATTATTGAATACAAAATGTGAATCTATCTGAAGTTTTAATGACTGTAACTCAGCATCCAATGCTACCTGCTTAAGCTCTGAAGCCTTTAATGCCTCGTTTTTCCAATTTGATATCAGGTAATTGCCAATATGAATTCCTACGATAAATAGTGCAATAATAGTACTAACGACAAGCCACTGGATCATCCCTCTTGCCTCTTCTACGGATCCTCCCGGACCAAATCCAAAAGTCAGAGGTTTTCCATTCATCCTCGATTTGAAAAAGTTAATAATCAGCTGTACTGCCAGGATTACAAAAAGATTCAGAAATATTTCAATCGTAAAACGCTTTCCAGGATAATTGGTCCAGGGAACACTTTGGTTAAACCTGTTGCTGATGAGAATGCTCACTTCTGATACAATAAAGCAAAAAATAAAAGAGGTTGCAAGATCCCGGCTTACTTTCGTCCAATCCCTTTTAAAAAAATTGCCCCAGTAAGGAGAGAACGGATCGATGATGAATGAAATGAGGTACATCATTAAAAAGGCAAAACAAACAATCAATATTCGTTTCCAGCGGTTATTCAAAAATGCATTTTGTTCTTTCTTCATAAAATAGATCTCAATTGTTAAGTCGAATTATATTATTAAAATTCATTATAAATTAAAAAATGAGAATTTAAATATACAAAGACTTTTACACCGATAGCATTTTGCCCTTCTTAAGTTTATTGGTCAGAACAGATTTCCTCAGATTTATCAGTTAGCTTTTTTTGCCCTATCATTGATTGCAGAATGTTGTCTCTGTAAATAAACCCGTGAATCAAGGCCGCAGAAAGATGCCCGACTATCATAAAGAAAAACGCCCAAGCCATTATCCGGTGTGAATCGTGCAACAAGGCATAAGAAGTTGGGTTTTGTTCTAATATCGCGGGAAGATGGAAACCCGGGTAAAGCCTCACCGGGAAGCCACCGGCTGACAGCTGTGCCCAGCCGGAAAGAGGCAGTGCAAACATCAGCGCATAAAATACCCAATGCAGTATCGTAGCCATATATTTCTGCCAGCCCGGCATTTCACCGGGAAGCTTTGGAACGGGTCTGGTCAGGCGGTTGATCAAACGGACAATTACCAGCAGCAGTACAGCTACTCCCAACGGTATATGCAAATCCAGCAGCCAAGGCCTTAATGTTAATGATGTCATCATTCCTACTCCCACGAATAACATTGTTAATATCATTGCGGCCATCAGCCAATGTAGGATTCGCGCCGTAATATTAAAAGATGAAGGAGGCATCTGAGTCAGCTTTTTATTATTCATCGTTATTTGTTTTGAGAGTTGTCTTTTTTAGGTTTTCCTACAGCATCGGTCGCTTTGCCATAACCGATTTCTCTTACCCTGTCATTGTACGAATGAGAATATATACCTGCCCTTGCTGCTAAAACAGGATCATCAGACAACGCAATTCCCTTCGGCACAAGCGTTGGATCAAAGTTGATATCCCTGCACCCACCTTCTGCCTGATCAAAAACACGGTTAACTTCCAAAGTCCCTGCAATGATTTGTTTACGGTTTGCAGGCCATTGTTGGGAGGGGTCGTTGACAGGGTCTCCGGGTTCAGCGATAGTCAATACCAGATCCCAATAAAGAGGAGCTTTTTCCAGTCGCTTTTTCAATTCATCAAATAAATAGTTTGGGCCAGCCTTTTTTCGTTCTTCTGCGCTCATCGAAACAAAGGGAGCGTGCGGACGCATTGACCAACGAACAGGATGTTCTTTTCCGTTGGAATCTATTAAAAGAAATGCATTGATAACATAATATTCCGAGCCTGCAAAACTTTTAGTCCAGGGTGCCTTGGCATCATATTCCATAGACTTTTTTGCTTCAGGGTATTCTTTAAGAAAAGCTGCAACCTTTTCAGGATTAGGTTTTCCTGTTGTAGGATCGGGCTTAAAAGCTTCAATTTGTTTTAGAAATCCTACGGCATCCCGAGTGCCAAAAAAAGGTTTATTATTCAATTTCATTCGCCACTGTTCGCCATCAGCAGATGTCAGCATCAAAGCCATACTTACTGTACGGCTGGAATTATCCGGCGCGTGCGGATTGCCGGTACCTAAAGAAAATCGACCCACTGCAGGAACATCTTTCTGTCCAAATACCTGTGCTATAGATAATGGCACAGCATTTCCAGAAGCGTGAAAAGTGCCTTCAAAGCAAATACCTTTGCCGTGAGCCCGACGGTATCCTGCCGGAAATGAATCCGGTGTATTCTCTAAAAATGTTCTGGTCGTATTACGTTGCCCAATAAGACCTGCAGACCACGCAAAGGCTGAAACTAGCAGCAATGCAGTAAGGGCAATACCCGCTAATCTGATTCCGGTTTTTCGTTTTTTGGAATCAGCTGGAAAAAAATATTTTTTCATAATATTCTGGTTCAATTATTTATATTTATTAATACAAAGAAATGAACGAGAAGCCGACATCTGACTTTTATCTTTACCGAAACGGAATAATTGGCTACTGAAATGGACTTTGAAATAACTGAAATTTACTACTATTTCAATCCTGATTGTATCAAAGCTTTACGAAACTATCAATTTTGTTTAAAAAAATTATGCTCAAAGGCTATGAAATAAATATATTGAGATTCTCCATTTAGCATTTTCATTGGTCAAATCATCAACGAAAAAGTATAATCGTGGTGCTAAAACTTTAATCCCTTATAATCCCATGCAATGTTTTTTTTATTGCTTTATAGATAAAGTACCAAACCGAATTTGCCCAGCTAAAAAACAGATATTTTTTAGCTTCAATTTTTAATGAATGTAAATTAAACAACATTTAATACATTCAAAATATTATCAATATCTAATATTAATTGGTTTGAATATAGTCCTGTGATGTTCACGAACAGCCAAATGGCGCCCACTGAAGACAGTTGGCACCATTTTAATTACTTAGAATAATTTTTTTAAGTTATTATATATTTAAATATATCTGATAATGTCATTATGTGTAAAAATACACTTTTGTACAGATAAATAATATTTTTTCGATGGTACACTCAAGTATATTGTTGCCTTAATTTATTGAATTTTAAATTTTGAATCTTTAAATGCATTTAATAATTCTATTAGTTCAGGTGTCTCATTTAAATATATTATACAAAAACTCGCATTGTAGCCGTTTATTATTGCATTGTAAATTATATAATTTTGTGAAACATTATTTCCCAGATCAACTTTTATAAAAGTTTTGTAAAAAGAAGTTTTTCCGATTTCATCTTTAGTTATATTCTTTGTAAATTTTGCATCTGCATTCTTCTTTTTAATCGATTCAATTAGTTCATCAGTATTTTTATTTACAGTTGCAGCCTGAGCCACTTTATAAAACCTAAACCTCCCCAGCTGATGACCATGCTGTTGAATAGGTTTTCTTTTTCTGCCGTCACCACCATCCATTGCTCACTGAATAGCTCGATAGCGTTGTCAGGTAAATCTTTTTGGGTCTATGCGATCGTACTGTGATTGCCATGCAGAGCCATGCGTAATGGTTTGCGTCTTCTTGACCTGCGGCTTTGGATCTTTACCGCAACCTGACAATACCAAAATTAATGGTAAAAAGGTCGACAGCCATCTTATTTTTTTTGTTATCATATTGTTATGGGCTCAGCCCGTTTATTAGTAGATAGCATTACTTATTTTATTTATAAATGCTGTATGCCAAATCATCGGCTTATGTTATTTCTGTATATACCTTTAATACTTTTATGTGGAATTTGAGAATTTCATCCATAGTCTTTGAGCAAACAATGAACTTCCTATAAGAACAATAATTACAAATCAAGTCGCCATTGATTCCATGTAGTCTGTGAAAAAATGAATAGCAGAATGCCGGGATTGAGAAAATATATTAAACATTCCCTCCCACTGAAAACTCAATATATTATTGAAATTCTAAAAATTCACCAACTTTCAAAAGCAGCAATTCTTTTCCCCTATCTGCAAATTTTTTGACTGATTCTTGATGATCGATAATAATGTAAGGGTTACTATCATAATGATATCCCAGAATTTTATTGCACTCCACAAAATCTGACGCAATTATTGCATCTTCTACATCCATCGTAAAGTTGCCCCCGATTGGAAAAATGGCTAGATCCAGTTTGGTACGGAGGGGGATCAATTTCATATCGTAACTTAATGCAGTATCTCCTGCAATGTAAATATTTATGGTATCTGTCTCTATCACGAAACCTCCAGGATTCCCCCCCATAGCTACCATCTGAAAAACTACTTGAATGACTGGCGTTAACGTATTTTACTTTTCCAAAATCAAATTTCCAGCTGCCCCCATGATTCATAAAGTGAGATTTAAAACCTTTCTTCTCATAATAAGTGGTGATTTCAGCGTTTGAAACGATAACCGAATCATTCTTTTCTGCAATGGTTTCAACATCTAAAACGTGATCGTAATGAGAATGGGTAATCAAGATATAATCTGCTTTTAGCGAATCAATATTGATTGATTATGTGATGGGTATATATAAAAACGTTTGTTGTAAGTTTTTTTTCTGAAGTTCAAGATTATGCAATAATACAATACATATTCAGACATTTAAACTTCCATTTGTAGTTCTCTACCTTGGCTATTATAAGTCAACAATACTAATTAAATAAAGCTCGTGGTTCAATCATTGTCAAAGATTGCCTTCCTCAGGAAAAACTAAATTATAAAAATTCAGTACAAAAAATTCTTATCTATAACTAACTTCTTTGATGGAATAATGAAGTAACATTTCGATAGTATATCCAAGCTCATTAAACAATCAATAAATAACAGTTACGTTTGTTTTGACATTTCTTAATTATAAGATATTTATTGTGTTAAGGAACTGAACTCAGAATTATGATATCAAGAATTTCTTGATAAATTTTCTTTAAAACCTTAGATTTTCATATTTAATCTTTCTTCCTGAAGATCCAATAACCTAAGATGTTTTCTGATAATTTCTTCATCTAACAAAAGTTCTTCTCGGTTTTTATTTATAAGCCAGTATCTTTGGGCATCAAGAATATCAACATAAATCTTTTTATATTCTTCGTAATTAACAATTATCTCAGAACTCATTGCCTGAGTTTCATACCGCTGCAATTGATCATTCAACGTCGGAAAGCTTTTTATTTTATCACTATAATCATTACGAATTTTATCAATTGCCACTTTTGCCAAACTGTTCTTGATGTCCTGATCGATCTCCTTTTCAGTTCTTATAAAGTCCCGGTCGACCGGTGGAAATTTTCTAAGAAAAACAGGAAGTGTCAAACCCTGTATCAATAGGGTTGAAAGAATTACAATAAATGTGATGAAAAGTATCATATCTCTTTGCGGAAAAGGAGTTCCGTCATCCAGAGTCATGGGAATCGAAAGTGCCGCAGCTAATGAAACGACCCCTCTCATCCCTGTCCAGCCAATAATTAAAGGGGTTTTCCAACCGGGAGGTTCCGGATCGGCAACACTGATGAAATTCTTCATAATTAATGTTGTTATCACCGCTCCATAACTTGCGAAGATTCTTACAATAACAAGTACAGCTGAGACAGCGATACCATAGCCAATTGAAGTGTAAATATCTGCTTTGCCTAAGCCTGAAACAATTTCAGGTAAATCCAAACCTATTAACATGAAAACAATCCCATTCAATAGAAAACAAAAACTTTCCCCAACTGTTAAGGTCCTTATTCGCGATGCACCACTTAAGAAATCATGGCTGTGGTATGAAAGAAATAAACCTCCTGCAACTACTGCCAGTACTCCTGAAGCATTCAATTGTTCTGCCGCCAAATACATTGAGAATGGCGCAATGAAAGTCATTAGAATATCGATGTTCGAATCAGTCGGTAAGATTTTGTGCATATTCATAAAGATGTACGCTATTGCCAGTCCGATTCCGACACCGCCTATACACATCCAGACAAGACTGACTGCAGCTTCATGCCAAACAAACTGCCCTGTTGCAGCTGCAATCATTGCAAATCTTAAAATGATCAAAGACGATGCATCATTCAATAAACTCTCTCCCTCAAGAATTGAAGACAGTCGTTTCGGGACTTTTACAAATTTCAAAATAGCACCGGCACTAACAGCATCAGGCGGAGATACAATTCCACCAAGCAAAAAACCCAGGGCTAAGGAAAAACCCGGTATAAAATAGTTGGCAAAAATTGCAACCGATAATGCTGTAAAAAACACAACCACAAAAGCAAAACTAAGGATAATCCGACGCCAGCGCCAAAGCTCTTTCCAGGAGGTTGACCACGCTGCCTCAAACAGCAAGGGAGGTAAAAAGATTATAAAAATTAATTCTGGCTCTACTTTAGTTTGTGGTATACCGTTTCCCCTACGAACCTACAGCGGACCAGCGGTTTCCTGATCGAAAAAATAGTTACCCCGCTGATTTCACAACCGGCCGATAAAGCCGCTTTACCTACACTTCTTGCGGCAACAGATCCAATCGTGAAGAATGGTTCCTACTGGGGACCTTCCGGATTTATGCATGTTAAGGGTTCACCGGGACCTGCATCCATTCCCAAACAGGCGAAAGATGTAACCACAGGAAACAGGCTATGGCAGGTAGGCGAACAGATGACAGGCGTGAAATTCAATTTACAGCCCTGATTAGTACTCACAACCGAAAACTTAGAATAAATTTTAATAATGATCCTGATAATTTCGTGAGAAAATACCAACTTATTTTAGGATACAGAGCCGGTGTACGATTGAACGTGGATCAAACATTTAATTTTAAAGAGCGAACAGATACAACCTGCGCAAGACAATTGGCAGAGCAATACATTCAATGGAAGGAGTTTAAAATTTATTTGCCAAAACATTAAATTTACAACTGAACCTGATTCAATCTTAAAGGGATGAATCAGGTTCAACTATTGATAGCTAAAATTATGATTACTGATTAAAAAAATAGCTCCTGCCCTTCGAGGCTTTTTAAAAAATCACCGGAATTTCACCATCAGCATATCGGGACAAAATTTTGCACGATTTATCCTAATATTTGCCATCTTTATACTACTCTGCGACTATTGTCTGTTCTAATTTTGCGCTATAATTTTCTCATGTTAAAACTGGCATATTAACACTAAACCTTGGGAAATAAATGTATAAGATTATGAAAGAGCAAAAATCAGTAAGAATTGGCGTAGCTTTATTTTTTATCAGTCTTACAACAGCCTTCCAGGCTCAGACAATTGCAGAAAAACAACCCGATCTCAAAAGCACACCTATCAACATGGAGATGATGCTGGGTAGCAGGGGTATCTATTATCAGGTTATGGTTAATAAAAAGTTTAAAAGTATACCAAAACTTGGCTTTTTCAGTATTACCAATGGAAATGCTCCTTGGGAAAAAGAGATGACACCTGACATCATGACACAATCGCATATTACTTATACATTGTTAAGGGGTTTAGAAGTCACAACAGGTTTGCAATATACTCCTGTTTATGGATTCAGACCGGTAGCAAGTCTGATATATTCATATTCTACACCTGAATTTACTATCGTAGCGAACCCAAAAATCGATCTAGCAAGTGATTGGGCATCAGAAAACATGCTACTCATAGAATATCGTCCAAAAATTAATGATAACTGGTCATGGTACGGTCGTGCACAAGGTTTGTATGGATTTGTTCCAAGCTCAGGTGATCATAACAGAAGCTACATTTATCTGCGTGCAGGACTCAGCTACAAAGAGTTTAGCTTTGGTCTAGGTAGTAATTTTGAATGGTATGGCCCTATTAAACATAATGAGAACAGTATTGGTTTGTTCGCCACTGTACTTGTCTTCTAATAATAATTGTCTGAAACCGTTGATTTACAATTTTTTTATTGATAAGTTTTATTTTGAAATAATCAATGTTAAAATTTCATCCTAATCAAATAGTGAATATAATCAAATCTCTTGTAACAAAATATATTTATGGGAACAGATGAAAGTTGAAAAGACGGTCAATTGAGCAACTAATTTCGAAGTGAATGGAACGTCTTTTTAAGGTTTGAGATCATATCACAGCGACATTTAATTTTTTTTATAACGCTTTTAAATCGTCCGTCAAATGTTTCTATATTTCTTCGGTTATGGCATAAAACCAAAATAGCCAATTAAAGACTTAAAAGTCCAATAATAAATTCTAAAAGCTTTGTAAATTAAATTGCATTAAACTTCTGTTAAATTTAAAAACGAGACTTTAGTTTTAACTTAAAAGCTTAAAGCAATTCTTCTATCTTAATCAAATTTTCCTAGAAAATGTATTTATTAAAAGTCAGACGTACCATTATAATTAAAAATGCAGAACAAAAAGATCTGCACTAAAATTTTAAAATTATCAAAAGAAAAATTTATAATTGAAAGTTTAGCTTTTAAATGTTTCCAGTGCCCAATCCTCAAAAAGTTTCTGACCAGCGGAGTAATGACCAGCGGGAACTAGAAGTGAATTAGTAACAACAAAATGCATATACTTACTTTCATTTTCTGTAATCACTTTTTTGTCCTGACCTGTAATTTGAATATACTCAGAGACAAAAGTCCCCATTTTGCCACGTCTTGGTCCTGCAATTTCAATGGTGTTATTTTTAGGTTCTTCCAAAGAGAATTGTACTATGAATTCGGCAACATCATCAAGTGCAATTGGTTGATAGTCTAAGTTCGAAACAAAAACTTTATCCCCTTCTCCCTGAACTTGGATGATGGCTTCCACATGTTCGTGAAATTGTGTTGACCTAATTATAGTGTAAGGTATACCCGAGTTTTTAATAGTATCCTCTTGAAGTTTTTTTGCTCTGAGATAACCGATTTCCAATGCATCATCTGTTCCTACAATTGATAGAACGATATGATGCTTAATACTAGCATTCAATTCTGCTTTGACAAGATTCTTTCCCGCAGTCTCAAAAAATCGAAGTGCATTTTCTCCTTCGGGAGAAGATGAATTTGATAGATCGATTACTATTTCAGTTCCGGTCAATGCTTCCTGAAGCCCTTCACCAGTAATGACATCGACACCTTGTGATGGCGAACCGATTACTACTTTATGACCAAGTTTTTCCAATTTGTTAGTTACAAGCCTCCCTGTTAGACCTGTACCTCCTACTACTAAAATTTTCATATCTGATTTATTTAATATTGTAAAGTTTTTTAAAATAAGCTGCGCACTTGAACACCAAAGGGATTTTCAAACCAATATCTCCAATATCCATCGGTTCCTCTTTTATCATAATCATTAGATGTTCCTCGAATACATATTTTTTCACCATTATTCGCAATACGTGCTATACTCCAGTCCAAGATTAGTGATGCTAGATTACCATATACATAAACATTCCTTGTTGTAATTTTGATTGGCAAACCGAATTTAAAGAAGCAGTCCAATTCTCGCGCAATCTCCAATCTTCCTCTACGAGGCTGACCACTATCACGAATAAAGATTGCATCTTCCTCATAGAAACGAAGCATAGTCTCCGTATGGAAAGAATTCATATGAGCAAGAAAAGAGTCGATTATTCCCTCGGGAGTTCTCGACAATGAGAGTACTGAGCTTTCAACAAAATTCTGTCCAATCATAAAATCTAAATTTTCTTTAGAAGTAATTTTTTTGTCTTACAAAATTGAGCAATTGGCATATGCAACGCCACTCACAAATTAAGGTAAAAGGTGGACAAAAGAAGGAACAATCTTAATGATCTAAGGTTTGGTCTGAGCATTTAGCGTATTGCTTCCGATATTCACTAGGTGAAAAACCTGCATTTTTACTAAACAGCCTGATGAAATATTTGGTGTCTTGATATCCCAGCTGATAGGAAATTTCCTTGATGCTTATTTCCGTATAGTAGAGCAATCTTTGCGCTTCACTCATCACTTCCTTCTGTATATGTTCGGAAGCAGATAAACCAGTAACTTTTTTTACTGTATCGCTTAGATGTCCAACAGTTATATTAAGCATTGCTGCAAATTCAGATGGACGCTTTATACTCCGGAAATGTGATTTTACAAGATTCCTGAATTCCTTCGTGAGATTTATAGAACGTAGGCTAACACTTTCGGAATTAATGAATGATTGGCGTTTGTAGCATAAAACTGCCTGTTCAATAAAAGCTGAAAGCAATGGTTTTTCAACTTGCCTATAAGGGGTATCGTTCAGATCTTGTAATTTCATGATTGACTCAAAGATTGTTCTAAACCAATGCCGCTCATTATTAGAGAGAGCGATAATCAAGGTTTCCTCTAATAAATTATCCAAACTGGTTTGTGCCATTCTACCGATATGACGGCTTTCAAAAGACAAATAATAACCTGTTGCACTAAGAGTCTCTAGAATCTGATGAACTTGTCCAGGAGGAGAGATAAAAAGTGTCCCCACCGGCATTGTTAAATGCTTAAAATCAAATACAACTTCAAGCTTATCAGCCTCAATTAGCATGCAAGTATAATGGTCGTGCCTATGAGGTGAAAGTGCTTTTATAATACCTGGTGTAGATACGTTCCAAATACCAACAGCAATCCCACTGCTGTAATCCATTCTATTTACTATAATTGAATCGTTTTTAGGCATAACAATTTCTTTGCACAACTAATTTAGTTTTTCTTTATTTAATAGTGTGTATTATTCAAGACTAAAAGTAAAGAAGCTAACTAAATGTGCAATTTTTTCAAAAACATCCATTTTTAACAGTTATCTAAAATTCCAACGTTGCAAACAACAGTATTGATAAATAAAAAAGAAATTAAGTATATCCTTGTCTTGATCGGTGGACCTTCAGTTTATGAATCAATGAATTATTTAAATTTCATTTGAATTGTTTAAATAAAAACAGGTAGTATGTAGTAACAAGCAACTTTTACTATTTCAAAAAATAACTGTTACCTTTACATCTTCTTTAAAACTAAAATAGTTATGCAAGGCAATACAGCGTACCGAAAGAAAATAATAAGATCCAGCTATGTCAAATTAATCGGGATATCTATTATCGTTAGTATTATGTGTTGTCTTATATCTTATACTTTAAAACATTTGACAGGACAGGTACAGGAATACCTCTTTGAAGAAATTATAGCCACGGAAAACAAATTGCTAATCTTTCTACCAAGTGTAGGCATTACAGCAATCTATTTCCTACGTAAATATCTCTTTCAGAACAGAAAAAATAAAGGAATTAAGGAAATATATACAACCCTGGAAACAAGAAAGGATCATCTTCCTTTTTTTAAAATACCTTCGCACTGCACTAATGGCTTTTTAACGGTAATTTTCGGAGGATCTACAGGAGTCGAAGTATCAACAGTAGTTGCCACCGCAACAGTTGGTAATCAGGCATACAAACATTTGCATAGTGCTTGGGCCTACAAGACGGAACTGATATGTGCAGGTATTATAGCGGGTGTAACCGTACTCTTTGGAAGTGCGCTGGGCGGTTTTCTATTTGCATTCGAAGTTATTGCACGTAAATACAATAAAACCTTACTGATCAGTGGAATAAGTTCGATGATTATAGCTCATCTATTTGTGCATTTTTATGACTCAAACCCATTATTTACATTTAAGGTACAGGACTGGCGGTGGCAATCCATACCTTTTGCTGTGATACTAAGTTTAATCGGAGGTATATTTGCCCTTTATTTTACAAAAATTGTCATCTACGCAAAAACATTTTTTGGTGGGATTAACAACAATTTCATACGTGTAAATTTAGGTGCCATAACTGTTGGGGTATTTATCTTTTTTCTTCCGGCATTATATGGTGATAGTTATCACGGGCTTGGTAAAATCCTTGAATCAAGTTCGTCCGATATTGTTAATCTCACATATTTAATTCCTTTGGTTTTGCTCATCTTTATAAAGCCATTGGCAGCTTCCCTCACTCTCGGTGCAGGCGGTGACGGCGGTGTATTTGCCCCGAGTATTGTTACAGGTGCGTTTTTAGGGGTATTTTTTGCCCAATTCTGCAACCATTATTTAGGTACTCATCTTGTGGTTATTAACTTTGCGTTATTTGGAGCCGCTGCCATGCTTTCCGCAGCTATTCACGCCCCTCTTACTGCCATGTTTATTATTTCCAGTATAGTACCGTCTGGATATCTATTGCTGTTTCCTTTGTTCATCAGTAGTGTTATTGCTAAAGTCCTTGCAAAGAAAATCTATCCTTACAATGTGTATACTTACAAAGAATTTTCAAGAATCCCAAACTCAACAAATTGATTTAAATCAACTTACAATATTTAGATATGACAAATCACAAGAATAAAATCTTCTTTGTTTGATAATTGATCTAATATTTTTTTAGATAGCAGAACTGACATTTATACAAATATGATCTGATACATTTAAGTGCATCGTCACGTATTTATTTTACTACTTAATAAAAAAGGTGCTATCTTTCGATAACTCATTTCTTTATTTAAAATAGTTATAAAATATTTGTAGAAATAACACCTAAATAAAATTTAGATTACAACGCATCACATTGTTTCAATAGTAACAAGTATGGGCATATTTAAACAGATCATTGAAAATATCGATGGATCTTGTCAAAGCAATACCTCTTTTGTTTTAATTTACAAACTGTTTTCAAGATTCCTGATTTTAATCAACCAAGAACATTATTATCCTCCTGCAGTAATAATACGCAAAAACAACACCTACGGTATCTCAGAGCTTTCCATCACATCAGAAACTCCACCGACTGTAGTCAATAACGTCAGCTTAAAATTGATGACTGCTTTTTTCTGCTCAATAACCGCAGACTCGTAGCCTGTTCTAAGTTGTCTTTTATTCAAAAGTGACATTGCCAAATTGGCAGCCAACGTTTTTTAATAGAACCGGGACGATCAAACCAAGTATTGTTCTTATTTGAATTAACACCTATTGATGGTGACAAACTTATGCTCGGATACATTGCAGCTTTTGCCAAATCAGTTTTCGCATTTAGACTTACAACATTTAGTTCGGCTGCTTTTAAGTCTGGCCTTTTGCTTAATAGATGTGAAGGACTCAGGAAGAAATTTGATTGTCAATGATCAATGCTTCAAAATTCTTAGTTCTTTCCAAAGAAGCTGGATATTCGCGCGACAGTCATTCTACTGACGCTGAATATTCGGAAGATGAAAAAACCAAACTGATCATTGATGGACTGGTAGGAATTGCAGAAAAATATGAAGCTACGCCTGGCCAGATTGCATTTGCATGGACTTTATCCAAGAATGCATTTCCTTTGCTTGGAGCACGAAATATCAATCAATTTGAGCAAAGCATTAAAGCTGCTGAAATCAATTTGACAGCTGAAGAATTAGCACATTTAGATGCCTTAAGCTCCATTAGTTTGGGGTATCCGCACGATCTGTTGAATACTGTACGGGGTTGATTAGAATGATCAACCGACTGTAAATATGAAAGAAGTAATCTGAAAGGCTACTTCTTTCAGATTTGCACTTTTAAAATCATTATTTAAATCTAACTTTTATCGGTTATCAGTCTTTTATGCTTCTTTCCCCACTCGATCATATCGGTAATTAAAGCTCCATATTCCTTTGCATACTCTGTAAACTCATATTCTATAATTGATGGGAAATCTATGTCAACTTTACGTGTGATCAGTTTATTGGCTTCCAGCTCCTTTAAATTTAGTGATAACATTCGTTTGGTAATTGTGGGAATACTCTTTTCGATATCACTGAAACGCTTATTCCCATTACATATTGAGTAAATTATAGGCAGTTTCCACTTACCTCCGATGACATAAATTGTATCCTGCAATGCTTTAATATCCTGAGCATCGATTGTAGTTTTTACACATTCTTTCATATCCTTATTCTTTACTATTCGGTTATCAGCGCAAATTTTGCCTTAATTCAAGACTTCCATTTTTTGCTCCCGAGTATCAGCCATGATACTGGTTACAAAGTTATACCTAATTGCTTATAACTTTGCATAAGAAATTGAGATAAAGATCAAAATTTTTAAAAATTTATTCACATTCTCAACAATATTATATAATCATTCAAATGAAAGCAGTCATACTAAAAAAACAAGGAGATGTTGACCAATTATCAATGGTAGAACTCCCTATTCCAACACCCAATGATGATGAGGTGCTCATCAGAGTACATGCAATAAGCATTAATCCCACAGATATCTATGCACGACAAAACCCTGCATTAGACTACATATTTAACAATGAAACCCCCAAAATATTGGGTTGGGATATTTCGGGTGTCATTGAAACTATAGGAAACAATGTCAGCACATTTACTGTTGGTGATGAGGTGTTTGGTCTACTCAATTTCCCAACTTTTACAACAGCCGGACACGCTAAAGCTTATGCAGAATATGTAGTTGCCAACATAGCTGATATTACAATAAAACCAGATAATATCTCCCATGATGAAGCTGCTGCTGCAGGCATGGCAGCATTAACTACCTGGCAACCACTCATTAAAAATTCTATAAAAATGGGCGATCGTGTACTTATAACCGCAGCAGGTGGCGGTGTGGGGCATTTTGCAGTGCAGTTTGCCAAATATTTTGGTGCTTATGTTATTGCTGTAGCTTCCGGATCAAAAAAGGATTTGGTGATGAGTCTTGGAGCAGATGAATTTGTCGATTATCAAAAGACTGACTTGTTAGAGGTAACCGAACCGGTAGACTATGTTATTGAAGGATTGCGGGATGAGCATATCCAAAAAACCCTTAGTATAGTGAAAAAAGGAGGTACATTATTAAGCCTATGGTCTCACATTGAGGGAAGCGAATGGAAAAAGCGTGCTAAAGAATTAGATGTGCATGCCTATTACAATGCCGTTGTTTCAAACGGGAAAGATATGACCGCCATTGCAGGATTAATGAAAGAAGGTTTAGTAAAATCACATGTTTCCAAGAAGTTTAAACTTGAAGAAATAGCTCAGGCTCATACAGAACTTGAAAAAAATCACACTGCAGGTAAAATTATCGTCAATCCGTAACAATAAAGCTTTAATGAAAGTCTTAGAAATTGTACATATTCAATGTTACAAGCATTAGATTATCTATAAACCGATATTAACGAACTTACAATAAAATTTAAATAAAATGTCAAAATTAAAAGAAAAAGCAGCCTTCGTTACCGGAGGAACTCGCGGAATGGGAAAAGCAATTGTAGAACGCCTTGCAAAAGAAGGCGCAATGGTTGCCTTCACTTATTTAAACTCAGAAAGCAACGCTCAGCAAATCGTATCTGATATTGTTGAGGCCGGAGGAAAAGCAGTAGCCATAAAAGCTAATGGAGCAATTCAAGGAGCTGTAGAAAGTGCCATCGAAGAAGCTGTAGCAGCATTTGGCAGGATCGATATACTGGTCAATAATGCTGCTGTAGCCGTAAACGGTCCAATTGAAACTGCAAGCGAAAGAGCAGAAGCATACAATAACCAGATCGATGTAAATATTCGTTCTGTTGCCGAAGCCGTTAGAACAGCACAGAAATATATGCCTGACGGAGGAAGAATCATCAACATTGCCTCGGTTGGTGGAATCAGGATTGGCAGTCCGGGTATGTCTGATTACATAGCCACAAAAGCCGCTGTTTCTGCTTATACCCGAGGTCTTGCATGGGATCTCGCGCCCAGAAAAATTACAGTGAACAGTGTAGAGCCGGGAGCTACGGAAACTGATATGCTGATTAATGCTGATGAAAATATACGCCAGTATCTTATGGAATCCATTCCATTAAAGCGCTTTGCTCTTCCAGAGGAAGTAGCATCTTTGGTTAATTTCCTAGCAGGTGATGAAGCAGGATACATCACAGGCAGCAGCTTTAAAATTGATGGCGGTATTTCCGCATAATTGATTTTGAACAATATAAAACAGGACAAGGTTTTCAAACTTTGTCCTGTTGTTTAAATAGTTCATTGTATATTATTAAAAATAGTTAAGTATGAATGTTACGGTATGTGAACTCAGTAATGACAGAAAGAAATTTTTAGAAGACTGGCGAGAACTCCAAATTTATCTCAACCAAAATAAGACAGATTTATTACTCTTACCTGAAATGCCTTTTTATTCATGGTTTGTTAATAGCAAAGAGGTCTCAGAAGATGTACAGCAAAAAAGTGTAGAACAACATCAGTTTTGGCTTAAGGAAGTAGAAAAGCTTGAGGCCAAGTATATTATTTATTCTGCTCCCGAGACTCTTGGTACAAAATTTTACAATACGGCATTTGTTTTTCAAAAGGGAAAAGGCCATCGGAAAATTCATACCAAAGCCCTTTTTCCGGAAGAAGATCATTTTTGGGAAGAAAGCTGGTTCGACAGAGAAGACAATATTTCCTTTGAGACAGTTCAGCTTGATGACTTGAGAATTGGTGTGCTTATGTGTACTGAACTGTGGTTCACAGAAAGGGCCCGTCAATATGGAAAACAAAATGCAGATCTATTGTTATGTCCCAGAGCAACGGGGAAATCTTCTGTTGAACAATGGTTAACAATTGGCAGAGCGTCAGCAATTATATCGGGAGCCTACTGTTTGAGTTCAAACAGGTCAGGACAAAGTGCTGAATTCGATTGGGGTGGCACAGGCTGGATTATAGAACCGATGACTGGCAATTTGTTAGAATCAACCACCCCGGAAAGAAAATTTGTTACTCATTCCATAGATTTAAAAAAAACAGCGCAAGCAAAGAAAGAATACCCTCTCTATGTTAGAGATATCAAACGTTATCTCGAAAAGGAGTAATATTATCTTTTCTTGATACCATTAAACTCTGATCGAATAACATCATTGTAAAATATCTTTGCAAATTTAGTAAGATTATCGGATTATATTAAGCAAATATATATTTGAATGCACACATTATATTTTCAATATTATTCACTAATATTCTATGAATCATTGATTAAATCTTTACTCAACCGATAGAAAAAGGTGGAAGCCAACCATGGTCTAACAATACATATTAGATAATTACATTTACCTAAAAAGTAATTTGCAAATAACTTTACAATCACAAGTGATCAAATGTTAAAAATTTGGAATTGCAAACTCCTTTTTAATTTGACCCAAACCAACCAAATCATTGATAAAAGTGTTTGAAGATACGCTCGTTAAGGTCACAAAAAGCCAAATGGCGCCAACTAAAGACAGTTGACGCCATTTTTTTTGCTTTTAATTACAGAACCCAGATTAATCATTTTTAACTTGTACAAGAATTCAATTATTAGATTTTCACCACTGCTCGCCCCTGCATTTTCCCACTGAATATTCTATCAATATATTCGTGCAGTTCTTCAAGACTTATTTCTTTGGATAAATCATTAAGCTGCTGAGGTTTCCAATCGGTTGATAGATGTTCCCAAACTGAAAGTCTTTTTTCTAAGGGAATTTCCACGCTGTCAATACCTATTAATTGAATGCCTTTAAGAATAAAAGGAAAAACGGTTGTATTAAGTTCTCCGCCACCCACCATTCCACATGTTGTCACAACTCCATCATAATGGAGGCTTTTAATTAAGGTTGCTAAAATATTGCCTCCCACAGTATCAATCGCTGCTGCGAAACGAGGTTTGAGTAAAATTTTTCCGCTCTTATCTTCAAAATCTTGTCTTGATGTAATCTCTGAAGCGCCTAGTGCTTTAAGGAATGGTGTAGCTTCATCTTTTGAACTAATTGCGGCTACCTGAAATCCTAATTTTGCTAAAATAGCAACCGCTACCGAACCTACTCCTCCGGTAGATCCACTTACCGCAATTATTCCGTTTTCAGGTGTAATTCCGTTACGAATTAATGCCTGTATCGAAAGGCCAGCAGTAAAACCAGCTGTGCCGTATATCATCGCTTCTTTGGTTGAAAGAGTTGTGGGCAATTTAATCACCCATTCCTCAGAAACAATAATGTACTGCCCAAATCCGCCATCTGTATTCATACCCAAATCAAAACCGGTTACTAAAACTTTATCTCCTTTTTTCCAGATTGATGAAGAGGAAATCTCAACCGTTCCAGCAGCGTCAACACCCGGAGTATGGGGATATTTTCTTGTTACTCCTTTATTTCCTTTGGCAGATAATGCATCTTTATAATTAAGAGAACTGTACTCTACCTTTACCAATACTTTGCCTTCCGGTATATCTTCAATCTGCTTTTCTACAATTTTTGATGTATAAGTTCCATCTATTTGCTCTGCAGTTTCTAATGCTTTAAATATTTTTACCATAATTCAAATTTATCTGTTAATAGGAGGAAGAAGCATCTTTGGTTTCGAACTTTAAATTACGAAATCTTGCATTATCTTGTAACAACTCAACATCATAACCATTTTTCTTATTCAGATAGATCTTAATTTCAGCATTTTTAAATTGTCCTGACATTAGATGTCCTGCAAATTTCTTATCCTCAGAGATAAAGTGGAAATGAAACGGAGAAAGATCTACATTACTTAATAAAGAAGGAGTAAAATAACCTACCATCGTTCCCTTTATATTCTCTGATTTATACTGTGGTCTTACTTTCATCAAAGTAGCAAGTTCAGTTGTATCGCTTGCGGAAATTGGGTCTGCTCCACCCACCCTGATATTAGAAAAAACAGTTTCTATCTTAATCGCATACGGTAAATTTTGAGTGTCTAAAATTTCTAGAATTTTTTCTTCTAACTCTTCCAAACTTCCCGTAAAAACTATCGTTTTCTCTAAATCTGCTTTAAAAAATGTGAGAGAAGTAAAAGGCGATTTCAAATCTTCAGAAACTACCTCCACTTTTCCTGATGGTGGAATCCTGTAAATAATTTCATCTAAGGCAATAAGTTCTCCATTCAGATGATTAAATGTCCCCAATCCAAAGTCTCCGTGTGTTTTTAATTCTTTTACCGTATGAGTTCCTTCATAAATACCTCTTCGCATAGCATCAATCATAGAATAATGCCAAATCCGTTCTTGCTGAGATTTTTTTTGGCTCTTACCCTTCTGTTGTGCAAAGCCAGACACAGAGCAGAATAATGCTAAAAGAGACAGATTAAATATTGATTTTTTCATAATAATTAAAGCTGATTGTAGTTATTAAAGCCTATTTCTTTTCATAATAATTATCCTTTCCCTCAATCCAGTCAGTTCTGGAGGGAGCGAAGAAATCAATATCAATCGTGTCGTCTTCCAACGCCGTAAAACTATGCGGTGTACTGGGTGGAATAATTATCCCGTCACCAGCTTTTACGATATATTCTTTATCAAGAATTTCAACTTTCACACTTCCTTTTGTGATAAGAGAATATTGCTCATTAATATGTTGATGAGTAGGAACTACAGCACCTTTTTTATAGGTGAAATACCCAATAGTTCCTTGTTCTCCTGAAATCATTCCACGGGTCAGTAATTCATTGACCGGCTTTGAGGGTAATTTTTTCAAAGTGAATGTCTGAACATTCTGCGCTGACAACATTGCTGCTGAAAGACTTGCTAAACTTAAAATTATCTTTTTCATTTTATTATTTTTATTGATTATAATTCTTGTTTAAAATTTTTCTTGCAGAATCTGATGCAATCACCAATCCACCAGCAAGCATAATAATATCTTTGATGACCAATCTTCCAGCACCCGACAAGTAAGGAAAACCGTGTTCCAAACCTCCTAAATTGGGTACATAAACCTCTGGTGTTGTAATGAGAAACGAAAGCGTCACAAGTGACATTCCGAAAGTGAGAATTCCACCTACGAGTCCAATTTTTGGAAACCAAACTCCGAACAAAGTCAATAATCCAATCACAACAATTGCGGTTCCCAGCGCATAAGCAAAAGTGTAAGTTCCGTTTTCAGTATTCCATTTGATATTGGCAGGAATTACTTCACCTTCTTTATTTTTATGCTCTTTATATTCTTCAGGGTGATTATAGAAAAAACTCATCACCGGACTGTTTGCCACA
Source organism: Chryseobacterium sp. 2987 (assembly GCF_031456375.1). Classification (NCBI taxonomy): domain Bacteria; kingdom Pseudomonadati; phylum Bacteroidota; class Flavobacteriia; order Flavobacteriales; family Weeksellaceae; genus Chryseobacterium; species Chryseobacterium sp. 2987. Next base: position 800,458 of record NZ_JAVDUN010000001.1, on the reverse strand, counting down.
AAGGGAACAATGCCATCAGCTTCGTATTGGAAGGCTTTCAAACCACCAATCCAAGCCATTACCACAAAAATTGAAATTCTTAAAAAGTTGATAAAGTACTTTTGACTGTCAGCGATTATTTGAATTAAATTTTTCATTTTAAAAAGTTTTAAATTTTAATTCTAAACACTTTAAAAGGCTTTTTAAACTGCTCCTTTCCATCGTGAAACCAAGGCATTAATTGAATCTGAGAATTTGAGATGTATAGATAACCGTCATCTGAAATACTGTAACTATCCGGCCAAATCAGTTTTTCATTATCCTGAACAATCGTTGTCATCTTCAAATCAGGTGTAATTTTAACGATTGAGTTTTTCTCTAAATCACCCAAATAAAGGTTTCCTTTTTTGTCGAAAATCATTCCGTCCGTCGTGATGAATTTGCCTAAATCTTCCACACTTTTATTTAAAACATCTTCTGAAGTTTTAAAATCTCTAAGCAATTCGGTTTTAATTCTATACAATTTATTATCAGTCAAAGGCTTGAAGTATAAATATTGATTATCCGGCGTTAAAGCGATTCCGTCTGAATTGACTTTTAATAAAGAACCGTCACCTTTTTCAAGTTCAGTGCCTAAGGGTGAAAAATGATAGTTCGGGTCGGACTTCACAGCTGGAGAATTGGCTAAAACTAACTTAGATTCCCCATTTTTAATGTTCAATACAACGATTCCGCCCGTATTGGAATTTGTGAGATACGCAAAACCGTTTTTATTATCTACCCGGATATCATTGATGTAAACATCTTCTCCCACTACATTTTCCGGAAAGCGGTATATTTTTTCAATTTGATCATTCGCCAGATTGATTTTCAAAACCTTTGCACTGTTTTGATACACCTTTCCCAGTCCAATCCCTGCTGCGTCTACCACCCAAAGAAAGCCTTTATCATCCGTCACAACAGATTGTACCGTTACAAATTTATTCTGTCCGTCTCCACCTTTCTTGAAGCTGTTCCACTCTGCATCAGGATAAGGAACTGGTTTTCCATCTTTCACTTCAACTACTGAGTAAGAGTGATTTTCAAGCCAATATGGATAATTCACAAAGACTCTGTTGTCTTTCGAAACTGCAACACCTGTCAACTGATAAGTACTGTCAGCAAAAACTTCCTCTAACTGAGCATTTTTATCATTAGAAACTTTAGTATTCGATTGATTTGATTTCTGGTTTGAAGCCTTGTTACAATTAATCAACGAAAGCAATGCAACACCGATAATTGCCATATTTTTTAAGTTCATTTCTTTAAATTTTAGGATTAAATTTAATTAAAGTGTTACCACAATTTTCCCGACAGTTCTTCCTGTTTCCTGCTCCAGATGTGCTTCTCTCATTTGCCCGAAAGGAAATGTTTTTGAAACGTGAGGTTTTATAGCACTGCTTTCCAATAGGTTGGCAATTTGCTTCATATCGTCACCGCTTGACCGTACCAAGATAAAGTAACCTTTTACGCCTTTTGCCTCCGCTTTTGCAGTGACTTCTTCATTCAGACCAGTCGGAATACTGATAATAGAGCCTCCTTTTTTAGTTACCTCAAGAGAATTATCAATATTATCTCCGCCAATGGTATCCAAAACAAAATCGAATTCCTCATCGGCACTTTTCCAATCAAAACTATGATAATCGATATGTGAATCTGCTCCAAGACCCAATACGAAATCTTTATTTTTCAAAGAAGATGTTCCTGTCACTTTTGCCCCTAAATGTTTTGCCAGCTGAACAGCAATATGACCTACTCCTCCTGATGCAGCGTGAACCAACACATTCTGACCTTTTTGAATATTGGCGTTATGAACCAAAGCCTGATAAGCCGTTAATGCCACCAAAGTAGATGCAGCCGCTTCTTCAAAAGAAATGTTTTGTGGTTTTAAAGCCAATTGATTCGCCGGAGCTGCCACATATTCTGCATACGCTTTTCCGTGACCGGGAAAATTGACCATTCCGAAAACTTCGTCCCCTATTTTAAATTCAGAACTTCTGCTTTCTTCCACAATTCCTGAAATATCCCAACCTAAAATCAAGGGATTTTCTGTTTTAATTCTTCCATAAACTCCTTTTCCCTGACGGCTTTTCACATCGACCGGATTGATGCTGATGGCTTTTACTTTTACTAAAACCTCACTTTCGTTAATGGTTGGTTTTTCTAAATCAACATATTCTAAATTTTCTACGCTTCCTGCTGTTTTTAATACAATTGCTTTCATACTATTTTATTGTGTAAATGTTTATACTTTATTTTTAAATTAATTTTCACTCGGTTTCGCTCCTATTTTAAGCTTATAAATGGTTACCGGAAATTTCACTTTATCCACTCCGTTTTGAAAGACTGACAAACGATTCAACTGACCTGTTGGAATCCATAAATAACCATCTTCATCAATCCATAAAGCATCTGCCCAAAGCAATCTGTCATCTTTTATTACCAGAGTTTCTTTTCCTTCCGGACTGATTTTGATGATTTGTTTTTTATTAATATCACTTACATAGATATTTCCTTTGGAATCTATTGCTGTACCGCCTGTTGACGGTGTTTTGTAGAATAATGAAACTTTGGAAGACAGCTCGTCTGCAGTTAGTTTTTCATTATTTAAATATTGAGTTTCCACTTTCCACATTGGTCCGCTTGCAGGTTGGAAATAAAGCCATTTTCCATCAGGCGAAATTTCCAATTGGTCTGCGTGGATATGAACATCTTTACCTTCCATATCCTTTATAATTTTACCCTCAGCTTTTATAGGAATAGCATCTGTTGTAGAAGGATGATTTTCCAAAACTCTCCTGCCCTTTCCTGTTGTTTTATCTAAGACAATCAAGGCAGGTTCACCGGCATCGGTCAGATAAATTGTATTACCCAAAACTCTCAAATCATCAATAAAAGTAGCAGTCTTGGAAACTTTGTCTAATGGAATAATCTGCGCAATCTTGTTTGTTTTCAAATCCACAGTAACTAATTTTGCAGCATTTCCAGATAGTGGATTTTTTCCCATTGAAGGAGTTCCTGTATCGACAATCCACAGAAAGCCATCTGATTCTACCCGAAGAGAGTTGGTTCTTACAAATTTCTCATTCACGTCGGCTCCGACTTCCCAATTGTTCCAATTTTCATCAGGATAGGGAATGATTTTACCATTTTTAAGAATTTCTCCGATTCTCATTCCTTTATCACCTTCAATCCTTGGAAAATTAACAAAGACTCTCCCGTCGGAACTTGTTGTCACGCCATTCCAAACCATATTGGAATTTGCAACTTGCTGCAGTTGTGATTTTGCAGAATTAGCAAATATTAGAAATAAACTCACTGCGACTAATTTCGTTTTCATACTTCTTGTTATTATTTTTTCAATGATTTTGATAGGACAAAGTTAGACTGAACACCTCTTGATAAATAGTCCATTTTGCGGAAAGAATAGCACAGATTTACAAAAACGAAAATCCTCCGCAATTGGAGGATTTTATTCTAAACCGTGTAAAAAGCTTTGGGAACATAATGATATCCTTTCTCATCTTTTTGAATGTAACCCAAACCCGGATAAGGCAAATGATCCCCAAAGAACAGTTTCTTTGTAGATGATAATTTTTCGAGTACATTTTTGCGCGTTTTAATACCCAGTTCAAAATCAGAATCAATTTGATTACCCCACTCTGGATGCTCAACCAGCATAATATGCTGAAAAGTATCTGCAATATGAACCAATTCCTCACCTTCGGATGAAATAGTTATAATCGTATGTCCAGGTGTATGTCCCGGAGCATGTTCCAACTTAAGAAAACCAAAAAGTTCTGCCTCATCGGCATAAAAATTAAGTTTAGTCTCAATGGGTTTGAAATGATCTCTTGCAAACTGGATCTCAAAATCAGAAAACTGGTTTTTTGTACCTTTCGAGAAATCCGGTTCTTCGGACATCCAGAAGTTGTATTCTGTTTCCGAAATATAATATTGTGCATTCTGAAAAACCAATATACCTTCTTTATCAATAACACCTCCGATATGATCCGGATGGGCGTGCGTGAAGACAATATCTGTGATTTCCTGAGGGCTGATTCCTAAATTCCGGAGGTTTTCAATTAATTTTCCAGTGGAAGGAGACAACATTACACCACTTCCTGTATCAATAAGGATGTTTTTTTCTCCATTTGTTATAAAGAGGATATTGCCTGCAAGCTCTATTTTATCCTGCTGAAGCATTTTGTTCGTAAAAAAACTTGTAAGGTTATCTTTTTCAATATTGGGCGCAAACATCGGCTGAACGCTTTCGATATTTATTACACCGTCTGTTATTACAGCCAAATCAAGTTGTGCCAATTGGAATTTTAAAAATCCAGAATTTTTAATGTCGTTCATTGTATTCATTTTTATAAATTTGTAAATACAAAATTAGAATAAGTAACTATCCGAAATATATTACTAACTTTTTAGATAGCACTATCATTAAAGTAAGCAACAACGAATTATGGCAAGAGTTACTGACGGCACTGAAAAAAAGACCTGTATGGAGATCATGCTTCCCATACAGGATGCATTGGAAATTCTGAAAGGGAAATGGAAGTTGCCTATTATCGTTTCTTTATCTTTCGGGAGTAAAAGATTCAGAGAGCTTTCCAGAGAAATACCTAAGATCACCGATAGGGTTTTATCCAAAGAGTTAAAAGAATTGGAAACAAATCATTTAATTACACGGACTGTTCACGATAGTTTTCCACCTACTGTGGAATACGAAATTACAGAACATGGCCTATCTTTGGAAAAGGTAATAATGTCTTTGAAAGACTGGGGTCTGGATCATCGAAAAAAAGTCACAGAAAAGTAGTTTAGACTTCTCTGTGACTTTAGTAAACCTATATTTAGGAATTAATTCAACTGCGATTTCCTGAATTCCAAAGGCTTCATTCCCGTCTGCTTTTTAAACAGCCTTGTAAAATAGGAAACATTTTCAAAGCCTAATTCGTAAGCGATTTCAGCGACTCCTTTTTCTCCCAACCTCAAAAGGTTTTTTGCTTCGGAAATCATAAAAATATGAATCAGTTCCATAGCGGTTTTTCCTGTTTCCTGCTTCAGTAAATCACTTAAATACCTTGGCGAAACAAAAAGCTGATCGGCTAAAAATGCCACATTCGGAAGTCCTTTTTTCTCAAGCAGACCTTCAGCTAAATATTTTCGCAACGCATCATTGAATTTTGATGCAGTCTTTCCGGAAACCTGTGCTCTGTCAATAAACTGTCGTTTATAATATCGCTGTGCATATTTTAAAATTGATGAAATATGGCTTAAAATAATGTCCCGACTGTATTCATCAGGATTATTAAAATATTCGCTCTGAATTTTCGAGTGAAGTTCCAGAATGATCTGCTCTTCTTTTGGAGAGAGATGCAAAGCTTCCGTTACTTCATAGTCAAAGAAACTATATTTTTCAATTTCTTTGAAAAGCTCGTGACCGTTCAGATAATCTTCGTGAATCATCAGCATATAGCCTTTTTCTTCAAACTCAAGATTTTTCATCTCAATAATCTGTCTTGGTTTTGCAAAAAACAGACAGCCGTTGTCGTGGTCATACGGTGTTCGACCGTACATAAAAATCCCTGATTTTATTTTTTTGAAAGCAATCACATAACAATCTGTGGTAAACTCCCTGTTCCCCAATTTGCACTCCGACTGACAGCCAATCATACTGAAAAGCGGATGTTCCGGAGCGTCCCAATGATTTCCCAAATGTAATTCGGTAAGGGTTTTGTAATGTTGCATCGGTTTAATTTTATCTAAGTTAAATTAATTTTACCGAAACTAAAGACAGAAATCATACTATCCTAAAAAAAGGTTGATGTATCCTGCCGTAAGCTCCGGATATTGATGTTGAGGACCGTGTCCTGCATCATTCAAAATAATATGCTGCATTGTGGGTGCATTTTTCAGTAGCGGAAACCAGTTTTCTGTCGCAAAGCTAATGTCGTGGTCACCGGAAATAACCAATACCGGAGATTTCAAGGTTTTATAACCTTCACGAAAGTTCAGTTTGTCTTCCTTAAAAAGACCTGACCCCGCAAAATACCTTTGAAAAACTTCCTGTGTTGAAGGAATCAATTCTCTGTCTAATCTTTCAGCAATTCTGTCGTGGGATTCTTTAGCTGCCTGCCTGCTTTTTTCGGAAGACGGCTCAAAGAACAAATAATATTCATCATCCAAATCATTGATTGGCTTCAAAGCATGCTCGAAAAATACAGGTTCGATCGGAATAGCATTTTCTCCCGGAGGATTAGTCCCGATTAAAACAGTTTTCAGCACTCTGTCCTGATTTTGAAAAGTAACAGCCTGCGTCACCAGTCCGCCATATGACCAGCCCAGAACATTAAATTTATCGATTCCCAAATGGTCTGCCAAAGCCGGAACCGTCTTTGCCACTTCTATAATATCCAAAGGAAGATCCCCTTCCGATTTTCCAATTCCAGGGTAATCAAAAAGAATAATCGTATTTTTTTCTGCCAAAGAATCTAAGAACAATGGATCCCAGGTATCCATTACACCTCTGAATCTGTTGATAAAAAATAATGGCGTTCCGTTTCCGAACTGTCTGTAAGCAATTTTGTTGTTGTTGATTGCTGCGAATTGTGTTTCTGCGTTTAAAGCGGTTGTTTTCATAAATATTAAGATTTTGTTTGTTATTTAATGATTCAAAATTGAGAATATTTGGTTGGAATTAATTTCACAAATCAGCGGAACACTAGCACAAAAAAACATTGTTATTTGCACCGCTGATTTAGATTTTAAATTTTAACTAATGGCCGTGAGCAGCGATACTCACTTCTTTCCAGTTTTGGATCTCGTTTAATCTTTTCGTGTAAACCTCATTTATAACGTGATAAGCAATTTTCCCAAACAATACTCTTTGCGGAGGATTTTGATTGTCGATAAGGTTTAAAACAGGTTCCACGGTCGCTTCCGGTTTTCCCCAGGTATCAGGATTGTCGCCAGATTCTGCAAAAGCCATACGTACCGGATTATAATCTGCAATATCGGAAGAAGTCTGAACCGCCGAAGCTCCTGCCCAATCTGTTGCAAATCCATTAGGTTCAATTAAAGTCGTTTTGATTCCCAAATGTGCAGTTTCCGAACCGATAGTTTCAATCAACCCTTCCACTGCAAATTTTGAAGCGTTGTACAATCCTAAAAGCGGCAAAGTCGTTAATCCCAAAAAGCTGGAAATCTGGATAATATGTCCGCTTTTCTGTTTTCTCATCACCGGTAAAACAGCCTGTGCTACCCAAAGTGAACCGAAAAAGTTGGTTTCCATTTGTTCTCTCGCCTGCTGTTCCGTAGTTTCTTCCGTTGTTCCGAACAATCCAAAACCGGCATTGTTAATCAAAACATCTATTCTTCCGAAGTGTTTTTCTACTTGATCCGTTACTTCAAAAACTTCTGAACGGTTGCTGACATCCAGTTTTAAAGGAAGAATATTGTCGCCGTATTTCTCTTTCAAATCCTGTAAGGCAGAAACGTTTCTTGCGGTTGCCACTACTTTGTCTCCTCTTTCCAAAAGTGCTTCAGCCCATAATTTTCCGAATCCTTTTGATGCTCCTGTGATAAAAACTATTTTACTCATTGTTTTAATTTTTTAGTGTTATTTAATGAAGCAAAGTTATCATCAAACTCAACGGAATATGTAGCTCATTTTAGCTGAAAAATAGCACAGAAATACGTTAAAAAGATTTCTAATTAATTAGAAAAGGCAGTTTGGCCTTAAAATTAGACTGTTTATCTTTAATTAATCATCAAAAATCTTTCAGAAAAAAATTCTGAAAGATTTTTATAAAATACTGAGATAAGAACTATCCATCAAAATTAATGTACAATCGTTTTTTTACTTACAATATTTTTAGGACTGTCACCAAATTGCTTTTTAAAAGCAAATGAAAAATGTGAAAGGTCTTCAAAACCAAGTTCAAAATAAATCTCATTGGGCTTTTTATGCTCGTGCTCCAAAAGATAACGAGCTTCCTGAAGTCTGCGATTAGTGAGCCATTTCCCAGGTGGAGTACCAAAAATAGTCTTGAATTCTCTTTTAAAGGTAGATAAACTTCGTCCTGAAAGATACGCAAAACGCTCAAGGCTGATATTAAATTTATAATTACTATTCATAAACAATTCCAAATCAGCCTTATGAGGACTATTGAAATTGAAGAAAATATCTTTTAAACTTGAGTGATTCTTTAACAAAATCATCAACAATTCTTCTCGTTTAACATCCACAAAAGTCGCTTCAATTTGCTCTTTTCCATTATAATAAGGTTCTAATGAATCGATGTAACTTTTAATCAATTTATCTTCTTTTGCAAACAAAAAAGAGTCATTATTGTCGGTAGCTTCCGCCTGATAAGGATGTCGTTCCAAAAATTTCTTTAAAAAAGCCTCGTCAAAAGCAATAATTACCTTTTCAAACTGCCCGTCTTCTTTATGCTTTGTATATCGTACGAGATGATTTTTTCTGGCGATACAATAATCTCCTTGTTTCATCGAATAGTATTTATAACCGTCGTAAGCTACCATAGAACCTTTCAGTAAAAACAAAAAGAAATGCTCCGGAATAAATTGCTCTGGAGAAATTTCCGGACCCAAATGACAAGATTGTATATTATTAAATTTCATCTTATTTATTTTATTGAAAAGACTTACCGCTGCATTTGCTCCTTTCCTTAACATTGATTTTATCTAAAAAAACTCAAATCATTCAAAAGCACTCAACTATTTATAGAAAAGCCAAGGCCATACTTAGATAAATCCCAAAACAAGATTAGGAAATGAGTATCTTCCTAAACAAAATTAAAAATTTTCATTCAAACTATCTGCGCTTGCCAAAAGTGCTTCTTCACGGCTTCTTGGATTCCAATGAAGAATAGTTCTCGCTTTATTATTGGATATCTCCTTGTAGAACTCTCTGCCAATGGGTTCAAGGTTTTTGATTGTTGATGTATATTGAGGTCTCTCTTTTTTGAATAACTCTGCAACATCATAAAAGCTCATTACGCCTTCTGAAGTGGCAATAAAGCGTTCTCCGCTAGCTTGCGGATTAAGCATTGCTTTTATATGAATATCAGCAACATCTCTCACATCTACAACACCCATTGTAAAAGTTGGCGTGTACTCTAAATTTCCTTTAAGAATTCCAGAAACGGCAACATCCAGTGAAGCAGAAGTAATGCCTCCAATTACAGGACCAAAAATTCCAACAGGATTGATAACCGATAGCTCCAAACCATTTCCTTGTTTTTCAATAAATTCCCAAGCCGACTGTTCAGCAATCGTTTTGGACTTGATGTAAGCAGGAAGTTCTACATTCGAATCCGTCCAGTCTTTTTCTGTAAAAATATGGTTTTCACTATTGATACTGTAACCAACAGCCGCAAAAGATGATGTTAGCACCACTCTTTTTACTCTTGCATCACGAGACGCTTTCAGGATACGAAGTGCGCCGTCTCTTGCAGGTATAATAAGCTCGTTTTCATCTTTCGGATCTTGCGCAGGAAAGGGTGATGCTACGTGAAGTACATAACCACAGTTTTTAACCGCTTCATCCCAATTTTTATCTTCGGTAAGATCTGCTTCATAAAAAGAAAGGTTAGAAAAATCTTCGATTCCGCCCTGTTGCAATGCTTTAATAATTACATCCTTTTTAGATAATGATCGAAGCGTAGTTTTCACCTTAAAATCTTGATGCAATAATTGTAAAATGATATGAATTCCTAAAAATCCTGTTCCTCCCGTTACCAAAACGGTTTTGTTCGTTTGTATATTTCCCATTATTAAAATTTATTAAGCAAAGTTGAGAATTAATTGTAGCGGTTATTTTGTTTTAAAGGTCAATTTTTATTTGTTCAAAAGGTCAGTTTTCCAACTTCAGGGTTTGTAATACTGTCAAAACAAACTTTAGCAAAAGCATTCTCTCTAAAAAGCCTTCCGAAAATAAATTCATAAGGCTTCCCTTAAAACTAAACACTTATATTAAAACACTTTATTAAATAGCCTGCGCCAAAGGAAAATCGATCGGAATCTGAGTGTTGGCAAATACATAATTAGTAAAGCTTCTCAGTGCTATCAAAGCAGTCAGTTCGATCAAAGCTTTTTCATCATAACCTGCATTGAAGAAATTTTCTAAAGCTCCATTTCCTGCATTTCCTTTGTGGCTTGCAATAGACTGAGCCAATTTGATTATTGCATTCAATTTAGGATTTTCAGAATTTCCCTTTCTGATTTCAATTGTTTCGTCTTCTGTAAAACCTCTCATTTTTGCTAAAGTTGTATGCGCCGCCAAACAGTAGTCACATTCGTTAACCTGAGAAACAATAAGATTGATGGCTTCTCTTTCTTTTCCTGTAAAGGATGAGTCGTGCGAAAGTGCAGCTTCCGTCTCTAACATCGACTTTAATGCGGATGAAGAATAACCGGTGGTTGCATACAAATTGGGAATTTTTCCCATTTTTTTCTCAACTGATTCTAAAATGCTCTGTGCGCCAAAACTCAGCTGCTTCTTTTCAGGTACTGTAATTGTTTTCATTTTTTATGATTTTTAAATGTTATTTATAACTAATTATTTTTCGAATTTTACTTCTTTGATATTGATAGACACCAAGACGAAATCTTTGTTGTAAGAGTTATCTTCATCATTCAGGACATAGATATTTCTTTTTGTGCCTGTTTTTATTCCCTCAAATTCTTGATATTCTTCAATGATTTGTGTTGCGGAAGAACCTCCTAAAACTTCAGGCCAATAGTCATGACGTTTTAAAAGTCCGTCTTGATTGAAGTAAAATATCTGTCTTTTGCTGTGAGTGGCGAAACCATCGGGATAAATTACTTCCAATCTGTCTAAAATTTCACCGTTCTCATTCCAGGATTCAAACTGATTAATTTCAATACCGGGAACCAGAAAATTAAATGGCGCTGTAGCATAATTCCACGTTGCATAGCTGGAAAAATAGATTAGTTGTGTTCTTGTCCAAGGGGTTTCCACTGTATGGCCTTTGAAAGATGCTCTCGGGTTTTCCAATGATTCAAGTAATTCCCCGTTTTCATCGAATAACTGAACTTTTCCGGGCTCAAAAGATGAAGTATAATTTTCTTTTAAAAATATTTTCCCAAATACTTTTTTGTTCTTTTAAAGAACCGATAAACTGTACATCGCTTAAAGCGTTTTCGTGCCCTTTCATTCCCCACACTGCCCCACCAATTTGAGTATGGATTTTTACCGTCTGAAATTCCGCAGCACTGTTGATTCCGTGAGCCGTCAAAACTTTGTTTACTAATGTCTGAGTTGAAGTTTCCATTTTTTTTAATTTTTAGGTGTTATTAAATTGTTTGGTTTTGTTGATACAAAGTTAGCTCCGCCCAATGCGTAAAGTGTAGCCCATTTCAGAGGAAGAATAGCACAGAATTACCTTTCGGTCAAAATCGTAGAAATGTATAAGACATTCCGTAAAATCGACAAGTCATTGGTTTCCACTTATCCGAACTTTGTCTAAGAAATTTTAAACAAATTCATTATGAACAATACAGTATTCATCACCGGTGCATCATCGGGATTGGGAAAAGCAACCGCCAAATTATTTCAGCAAAAAGGATGGAATGTCATTGCCGCAATTCGTTCACCGGAAAACGAAAACGAGCTGAATCTCCTTGAGAATATTCTTTTGGTAAAACTTGATGTGACAGATCCAAAGCAAATCCAAGAAGCAATTAAACAGGGAACAGAAAAATTCGGTTCGATTGATGTACTGTTAAACAGTGCAGGTTACGGATTAATGGGTGTTTTTGAATCTTCAAGCCCTGAACAAATTCAGAAGCAATTTGAAGTAAATGTTTTTGGTTTAATGAATGTCACCAAAGCCGTATTACCGGTAATGAGAGCTCAGAGAAAAGGAACAATCATCAATATTTCTTCGTTCGGAGGAATTACAGCGGGACCATTTGCCAGTTTATACAACAGCTCAAAATTTGCAGTGGAAGGATTTTCAGAGGCTTTACATTTTGAAGTTTCTTCGTTTGGAATCGATGTGAAAATTGTAGAACCGGGAAGCATCGCCACCAATTTCAGAAGCGGAATCGAAATGATTCAGAATACGATTGAAGAATATAATGCGGAATTGGCATCATTTATCCCGAAATTCACCAAGCGTACTGAACATCTGCCAAAAGCGAGCGCAGAAGAAGTTGCAGAAACTATTTTTGGTGCAGCAACAGATCAACTTCCCAAATTAAGATATGTGATTGGCGAAGATGCACAGTTTTATATCGATTTGAAAAATAAAAATTCTGAGGAAGATTTTCTAAAATTAATGCAGGAATAATCTTAAAACCTTTAATTTTAACTAAAATCAGAAAAATGTCAGAAGCTTTCATTTCCATCAAATCCGTTGCAGACCTTCATCGCTTTTATAATAGTGGAAGTCAAAAACATCCTTTGATCACGGTAATTGATCTGAAAAACGTAAGCCGATCCGATGAAAATTTTGCAGACTATCTTTACAGCCTTGATTTGTACACTGTTGTTTACAAAAAATTTAAGGGAAGTTTAAAATATGGACGCTCAAGTTATGATTTTCAGGAAGGAACTTTGATGTTTACTGCTCCCAATCAAGTAATGAGTCCAAGTGCAGATACAGAGATTGAGGAAGGCTGGTTTCTGGCATTTCACCCTGATTTTATATATGGTTCAACTTTAGCAAAGAAAATTCAGAAATACAGCTTTTTCCAATACGAAAGCAACGAGGCACTTCATATTTCGGAAGATGAAAAAGCTTTGCTTGATGAAGTGATTGTAAGAATCAAAAAAGAATATTCCCAGAATATCGACCGTCACACACAAGGTTTGATTTTAAATCAAATTGAAATGCTGTTAAATTACTCTGACCGGTTTTACGACCGACAGTTTTTTACCCGAAATAAAAATGGAAACGATGTTACCCAACGTTTTGAAACTCTTCTTAATGACTATTTCAATGATGAACAATTGATTGAAAAAGGTATTCCCGAAGTAAAATATTTCGCAGAAAAACTGAATCTTTCTCCCAACTATTTATCCGATTTACTTGGTAAATTCACAGGCAAAACAACAATAGAGCACATCCACCTTAAACTAGTGGATAAAGCGAAAAACATCCTGCTGGGAACTACGAAATCTATAAGTGAGATTGCTTATGAACTCGGATTTGAACATCCCTCCCACTTTACCAAAATTTTCAAAACCAAAGCTGGGAGCTCTCCACTGCATTTCAGAAAACAGTTTCCAGAGCAGAATTAATTAAATCGTTAAAGTGTTGCTGTGATGTTTTTCGGACTAAATCCAAACTGTTTTTTAAAGGCATAAGAAAAATGAGAAAGATCTTCAAAGCCTAAATCTACATAGATTTCCGAAGGTGATTGCTGTTTTTCTTTTATTAAAAAATAAGCTTCGTCCAGACGTTTCTGCAAAATCCATTTGTGTGGTGAAGAGTGAAAAATCTTCTCAAAATCACGCTTGAAAGTCGCTAAACTTCTTCCCGTTAGATAAGCAAAACGATCCAAATTGACGTTGTATTTGTAATTTTGAATCATAAAAGACTCCAAATCAATTTTAAAAGGTTCTGAAAAATCGAAGAGAATATTTTTGAGTTCAGGCTGTGTCTCGATTAAGATAAATAATAACTCTTTAATTTTAAGATCGATAAAATCTTTGGTAAGCAGTTTTGGATTTTCAATAATGGTTTGCAATGATGTAATATAATTCTGAAGCACAGCATTTACTTTAATAGAAACCAAAGGTTTTGGAACCTCAGAATGATTGGATGAAAAATGATATTCCTTTGCCATACTCTGTAAAACTTCCTGATTCAGATAAATATTCAGGCTTTCAAAAATTCCATTTTCAGGCGGACATTTGGTGAATTTTACCAGTTGATTTTTTCTAATCAAATTAAAATCACCTTCATTTGCAATGTATTTCTCCTGTCCATCAGATAAAACAAAAGTTCCCGACATCTGAAAAGAAAGTACGTGCTGAGGAACAAAATTTTCGCCTTTTCGGCTTACCTCGTGATAGCAGGAATAGACAATATCAGATTTTTCCATTTTGATTGAATGCTAAAAGACAAAGCATCATTTTTTGAAACAACGCTTTATTAAATGTACAAAATATTATTGTAGAACAGCTTTCGGTTCAAGATAAGCTTCTAAACCATACACACCGTATTCTCTGCCAATTCCGGACTGTTTGAAACCTCCAAACGGAACCATTGGGTCATGCTTAAAGCCGTTGATACAAACTCTTCCGGCATCAATCTGTGAAGCTACTTTCTGAGCTCTTTCCACATCAGAAGAACTGATATAAGCTGCTAAACCGTATGGCGTATCGTTTGCAATTTCTATCGCTTCTTCTTCTGTTTTGTAAGGAATAATGGATAGTACAGGTCCGAAAATCTCTTCTTGAGCAATTCTCATTTTATTGTTTACGTTGGTAAAAATGGTCGGTTTTACAAAATTTCCGGCTTCCAGTCCTTCAGGTTTACCTTCTCCTCCGGCTAAAACTATTGCGCCTTCTTCCAATCCGATTTTGATGTAATTTTGAACCCTTTCAAATTGTTTTACACTCACCATCGGGCCAACATTTGTATCATCATTTTGGGGTAATCCTACCACCACTTTTTCTGCGGTTGCTTTGGCGATTTCATTCACTTTTTCGATTTGATTTTCAGGAACCAAAAGTCTTGTTGGCGCAATACAGGCTTGTCCGCTGTTCATATACGCTCCGAAAATCGCTGTAGGAATCACTTCTTCAAGATTGGCATCATCCAAAATAATATTGGGTGATTTTCCACCTAACTCAAGAGTCATTCTTTTCATAGTATCGACAGCAGTTTTCGCAATAAGCTTCCCAATCGCTGTAGAACCTGTGAACGAAATTTTTGAAATAGTAGGATTAATAGTTAATTCTGTTCCAACTACATTTCCCAAGCCTGTTACAAAATTGATAATTCCTTTTGGCAAACCCGCATCGTGAAAGGCTTCCATCAACACCTGAGTCTGCAGACCGCTCATTTCACTTGGTTTGATAACGACTGTACAACCTGCGGCGAGAGCTGTGGCAACTTTACTACAAACCGAGCTGTTACTGGCATTCCAAGGAGTGATAATTCCTACAACACCGACAGGTTGTAAAAGGACTTTTGAAGAATTAATGGTTTGTTCAAATTCAAAATTTCGGATTGATTCTATCATTGAATCAAACCAAAGTCCTGTAAACTCGTTACTCATTGAAGAAAACTGAAAAGTTCCGCCGTACTCTTCAATCATCACTTCTGTAAAATCCTGCTTTCTTTTCTCTACTGCGGTTTTAAGTTTTTCAAGATAAGAAATTCGTTCCTCAACTGTAGATTTTGAAAAGTTTTTGAAAGCTTCTTTCGCTGCTGTGATGGCATTTCGGGTATCCTCTTCGTCGGCCAGAATTATCTCTCCTATTTTTTGGTTATTAGACGGATTGATTAATTCTAAAGCTTCAGTTCCGTGAGGTGTTACAAACTCGCCATTGATGTAAATTTTGTTTACTGTTTTCATTTCTAAAAATTTATAGTACAAAATTATTTGAGAAATGAAAGACAAACTTTGTAAAAAAGCTCAATTTTAGTTTGTAAAAAAGTTCAGTCTTTAATATTTGAATTTTATTTAACCGCCTCTTTTTTATACTGAACAGGCGTTACCCCAACCACTTTTTTAAATAATCTTGTAAAATAAGATGGACTTTCGAAGCCTAAGTCATAGGCAATTCCTGCAACATTATTTTCTGAACTCAGCAACAGATTTTTGGCTTCGCTGATCAAATAAATATGAACGTGTTCCAAGGCTGTTTTACCGGTTTCCTGTTTCAGAATATCACTGAGATAACGGGGAGAAACCGCAAGTTTTCCAGCCATAAAATTGACACTTGGTAAACCGTCTTCAATGTGTTTATTATCCTTGAAATAATCATCCAGAACCGTCAGGAATTTTTTAACCATACTTCCTGAAACATTGGTACTTCTGTCGATGAACTGTCTTTTATAGAAACGGTCAGAATATTTTAAAATAGAATCGATATGCGAAAGGATGATTTCTCTGCTGAATTCGTCAGAGTTTTCCTCATACTCTCTTCTGATTTTTTCATAAAGTTCCCACATAATCACTTCTTCCGAAGGCGAAATGTGAAGTGCTTCATTAATTTCATATTCGAAATAACCGTACTTTTTGATTTGCTCATTCAACGGATGTCCCGACAAATAATCTTCGTGGAAAAACATTACAAAACCTTTTTCAGCAAACTGAACATTACGAACTTCGATGATTTGTCTAGGTTTCATAAAAACTGCTGAACCATTGTTGTGGTCGTATTTGGTTTTGCCGTACAATACATAACCAGACTTGATTTTCTTCAAACCAATCATATAAAAGTCTCCTGTAAAACGGTCTTCACCGACAGAGTATGTCATTAATTCTTTGCAGGTCATCAAACTCAAAAGAGGATTCTTCGGAGGTTCGAAACCGCTTTTCTCGTGCAACTCTACGATGCTTTTATAGTGATTGATTTTTTCCATACTTAATTGGGGTTAGAAGTTTTTAAGTTTTATCAAATTTAGTAAATAAAAAAACAGACGTAGCAATTACTTCCATTTTGTATAGTAATTAACTTATCTATACGATTTTTTCATGCAGTTGCAGTCTTGAAGCCCTTTTGAACAATAAAATGGTGAGGAATAATACAGCTACAATGATAAAATTAACCAAAGCAAATGTCTGGATATCTTTAATTTCAAACAGATTAATTAATCCATAACCCGCGACTGAACTTACAACATAAACACCACCACCTGTTAAACCGCTTGCAATTCCGGCATTTGTTGTAAATCTTTGTAAACTGTACGCATAAACATTATTAAAAATGAAGCCTGATAAAAGATGTAATGATAAAGTAAAACCTAGTAAAAATACTATTCCATCATATTTTGAAGTCACCGCAAGCATTAGTAAAACTAGGATTAATTGTAATACTATTGCAGAATTTATTTTTGTAAAAAGTCCCTTTTTAATCATTAATTTAGAGATAACTCCGCCACTCATTAATGCAATTCCGGAAGCTAAAGAACTATATCCCGTTACAACAGGAGAAAATCCGTACACTTTTTCGATTATAAATGGACTCACCATTCCGTAAATCACAAGAAGTGAATAACTTAAACCAATAATTATTAATCCCAAATAAAAATCAGGCGTTCCCAGCATTTTTCTGTAAACAGCAATAATCTCTTTTCTTTTAAAAACCTGAAAGCTTTGTAAAGATTCTCCTGTAAACCGAAGTTCGAAAAGTAATATGATAACAGTAAGTACTCCTAAAAGATAGAAATTCGATTGCCATCCGAAAAGCACCTGCAAATAGCCTCCGATAAACGGCGCCACGATAGGGGCTGTTGCCCAGACAATAGAAAAAAGACTGGTGTAATGTTTCAGTTTCTCACCTTTATAAAGGTCAACAAAAAAAGCCCGTTTTCCCACAATAATCAGTGAAACGGTGATTCCCTGAACAATTCTCATCATATAAATGACATAAATCTCCGGAACCAATGCAATGATAAAACTGGCTAAAGAAAAGGTAATCAGTGCAAAAATATTGATTCTATATCTGCCAAAACTATCGAGAATACTGCCAATAAAAAGCTGGCTAAATCCTGAACTTAGCATAAATAAAAGCAATGACACCTGTACTTTTTCAACTGGGACATTCAAATCTTCTGCCATCGCGGGAAGTGACGGAATATAGATATCCGTCGTCAAACCTCCGAGTGGAATCAGGATAAATGCAAGCAGTGTGCTGATGTATAGATATTTTGTATTTTGAAATTTCATTATAATTGATTTTATAAGCAAGAATATTTGATTTTAAACAAAAAAAGTAAATCCAATACAAGACTGGATTTACCTAATTTTTTCTATTCTGATTATTACCCGTGAGCCGCCTCAGAAACTTCTTTCCAGTCATTCCAAACTTGAAGTTTTTCTGCATACACTCTTTCCGTCTTTCTCAATCCTACTTTTCCTAAGAATAAACGAAGTGGCGGGTTTTCACTGTCAATTAATTTCAAAATAGCAGGAACCGTTGCTTCCGGTTTTCCATAATCTTCAGGCAGTAAACCTTCTGCTTCTCCCAAGCTTGATTTCAAAGTATCATAAGCAGGAATGGCATCACCGTGAACCGCTGAACTACCTCCAAAATCGGTTGTGTAGCCATTAGGTTCAATCATTGTCACATTAATTCCAAAATCTTTTACTTCACTTGCCAAAGCTTCACTAAAACCTTCAACTGCAAATTTTGTCGCATTGTAAATTCCTAGTGTTGGTAAACTCCAAACACCCAAAACACTTGATAACTGAATAACGTGACCACTTCCCTGTGCTCTAAAAATCGGCAAAGCTGCCTGAGTTACCCAAAGCGTTCCAAAAACGTTAGCCTCAAAAACGTCTTTTGTAACCTTCTCTCCTACTTCTTCCACTGCACCAAAAACACCATAACCAGCATTATTAATTACAACATCAAGTTTTCCGAAATGATCTTTAGCTTGGTTTACTGCTTCAAAAACAGCTTCTCTGTTGGTAATGTCTAAAGAGATAGGAAGGAAAGAGTCGGGATACTGCTCCGCCAAATCTTTGTATGCTTCAATATTTCTTGATGTTGCTGCTACTTTGTCACCTCTTTTAAGAAATGCCTCTGTCCAAAGTTTTCCGAATCCTCTTGATGCTCCAGTGATAAAAATTGTCTTTTCCATTTTAAAAAATTTTAATTGTTTTGTTCTTTAATTTTGATAGGACAAAGTTATATCGCATTGCATCTGCGTTTGTAGCTCAAATCAGCGGAAGAATAGCACAGAATTACGATGTGTTATTTATTATTTTAAATGTAAGTTTTAAGATGATCTTCAAAAGAAATCAACTCCTGTTCGATATTCGGATTTTTAAAAACATCATAGAAAGCAAATGTCTTCAATGGCTGAACTCCCACAAACTGGAGCATTGCTGTAAATGGTCTCGTAAATTCTTCCATCGAAAAATCTTCAAGCAGCTGACCTGAGTTTCCAAAAGTTTCTTCGGGAGCATTCCAGGTATTGACAATCATTCCTTTGCTTTGTAGAAGGCCACCGGTTCCATAGTTTCCGCCATTATTTCTCCCGTCTCCCGCATAAATTTTCCCATAACCGCTCATCAAAACTTTATCGATGTAGTCTTTTGTTTTCGCCGGCATTCCAAACCAGTTGATCGGGAAATGAAAGAGTATAAAATCTGCATTTACCCACTTATCAATTTCCTGAGGAATTTCGTAGTCGTTATCAATGCTGGTTTCCTGAATTTCATATCCTCTTTCTTCGAAGATCTTTTTACTTTTTTCAAAGATGGTTTTATTAAGATTTCCTTCTGCGATTTGTGGCCATTTGATATGACCGTTGATGATTAATGCTTTCATTTAATTATAGATATTTACCAAGATTAAGTTCCACATCGCCATAAGTCTGCAATCCCTGATCTAATAATTTTTTGATTCTGGTTCTTGCTTCAGGCTCTATCAGTGATGCAAAGAAGGCTATTTGAGTTTCCATAATTTGTTCATTTTTTGGAATAATTACTCTTTCGTTCATCGTTGCCTTGATTTTTTGGATTATTTTCAAATCAAATGAGTCGATTCTTTTGGCTAAATTTTCTACGAATGCATCCAACTCATTATCTGGAAATGCACGGTTAATCCAACCATAATCAGCGGCAGTTTTTGCATCATAATCGTCACCACTCAAAATAATTTCCAGAGCTCTTGCTTTCCCTGTTAAAAGATGAAGACGCTCTAATCCACCACCACCTGGAAAAGAACCGATTCCGATTTCCGGCTGAGCGAAAATTGCTTTTTCCTTACTCGCAAAACGCATATCGAAAGCCTGAATAAACTCGCTTCCCAAACCTCTCGCTCTTCCTCTGATAGACGCAATACTTACATACGGAGCCTGTTCAAGACGTTTTGCAACATCGGGCCAAGATTTTGAAAGTCCTGTTTTTCCTTCTCCTTTCGGAAAATCAAAAATATTGACCAATTCTGCGTGAGCTACATAAAATTCAGGATTGGAACTTTCAAAAACGACTACTTTTAAGTTTTCGTTGGCTTCCAATTCATCCATTAATGTTCTTAACTGAACCGAAAATTCTGGGTCGAATACGTTTACTGGTGGATGATTAATTGCTATTTTCCAATAGCTTTCGGTTATTTTCTGTGTCGTAAAAATCATAGTAATAATTTTAGATGATGTGAATCTATTTTGACATCAATTATTTGTCTGTCCAAAATTAATTGTACAAACTCTAGATTTTTAACACAAATCGGGGAATACCTTATACTTTTCCCTGATTTCTAATTTCTGTTGGGGAAATACCTTTAATCTTCTTAAAAAATCTTGAGAAATAAGGGACGTTAGAAAAACCTAACTGATATGCCACATCGCTGATATTCATATCTGTTTGCAGTAATAAAATTTCGGCTTGCTCAATCACAAATTCCTGAATCACATTGATGGTACTTTTCCCGGTTTCTTCGCGGATAAGGTCGGTAAGATAATTGGAAGACATATTGAGCTCTTCGGCAACCGATGAAACAGTCGGGAAATTTGAAACAGGCTTTGATAAATCTTTATAATGGTTTTGCAGTAAGCTTTTTAATTTTGAAGATATGGAAATGGATTTTGTTGCTTTGTCTTTAAATTGTCTTTCATAGAAAACGTCTGCATAGGAAAGAACAACATTTAATAGAGATAGAATAATATTAATGTTGGCTTGAGCTTTATTTTCCATCAATTCCATATGAATTTTTGTAAAAAGCCACGTAATAACCTCTTCTTCCTCTGCCGTCATAAACAGAGCATCATTAATCTCGTAACTGAAATATTTGTACTGATTGATTTTATTGGCAATCGCATTTTGCTTAATGAGATCCGGATGAAAAACAAAAGCATAGCCATCCCAAAATGTAAGGCTGTCCCAGGAAACAACCTGTCCGGGCTCACTGAAAAGCATTAAACCGTTCTCCGTATAATATTTATTATTTCCATAATTGATATCTCCGGTGAAATTTTTCTTCAATGAGATCTTAAACAGATTAACCTGAATTTCACCGCTGGTTTGAGGAAAATTAGGTATTGCCTGCTTACAAACTCTGCTATCCATCAAAGGATGCAAAGGTGTGGAAAGATTCAGATATTTATTATAATTTGTTAGATCGTTGAAAGTTTTCATAGCAACAAATTTGCAAAATTGTTTGATAAGTTTGACAAGGTTTTTGAGTGACAGAACTTTTTCTTTGAGCTTGTGATATTATTTTTTTGTAAAACTAAATATATAATGAATGTTTGACAAATAAAGTCAATTAGGATCTCAAAATGCCAAAATCGAATTTTCAAACTTCCTAAAATTATATTGTAAAAAGTTTACAAATTCAAAGAACTAAATACCAAATTCGAAACTGTCAATTCTTGTTTAATTTGGCTCAAGCGAACTAGGTCATCTATAAAAGTGTTTGAAGATACGCTCGTCAAGGTCACAAGACGGGGATTAAAATTTTTCAAATTTTGATCCCCTCTTTTTTTTCCTCCTATTTCCCTCTTAATCAAAAAGATATATTTAGCAAAGCTATTGATTTTAGCGGTTCGAAAAACTGTTCCATCGAAAACTAACTTTTCAGGAAATATCGAACCGACAATTGCCCGCTTATCTATAAGATTTGCACTTTTATAGCGATCAGCAATATTTGTAACAGCGTTAAGGGCTAATGCCAACTTCTTCTCAATTTCATTTTCAGGATTAGATTTCATTGCGAGAAGTTTCTCTTCTAATTCCTCCAACTCTTTTTTATATCTATTCTTAATATCCCTAAAATCATCTTCATCAATTTTGTCTGCAAGAAACATATCTCTTGCTCTAGAAATTCTTTCCTTAAGAGCTTTAATTCTGTCCGTAACATTGTTCCTTTCATCCGCTACACTAGTTGATACATTATTAAAATTATTAAGGATAATTGTATTAAGAACTTTGCGAATGCCAGGCTGAAACTCATACTTTGAAAGTTCCTTAACAAACAATTCGTTTACAATTTCAGAATTATGCCTAAAACCACATGCAGAGCTACAATGATAGTAGTAATAATGCTTCTTTCTTCCTTTAGAACCACTTGCTGTCAGATTATTACCACACTTGGGGCATAGTAATAATCCTCGAAGTGGATACCTTTCGTCCTTAATTTAAACTAAAAATATCTTTCTCCATTTTGTCACCGTGTTCCGGCTTAGCTTAAAATGGTTTGCTAACTGGCTATTATTCAATTGATATTTTTTCTGATAATCTAAAATTTGCAGAATATCAGATTTCTTATAAGAGTGCTGTTTTTGGTTAAATTGTTCAGATTCTTTGTCCAAATTCCCAAAAATCTTCTGGTTAAGACTGAGGATATCGACGGCAGATAAACATTTTTTATCGAGCAGCGGTAAGCATTCCTCTATTTTATCCGGAAATTTCTGATGTAGGATATCTCTATAAATGGTTTTGTAATCGGGACTGGTATTTGGATTATATTTCATTTTTCTTGTATTTGATTATCCATTTGTATAATGTTGTTTTAGGGATCCTGTATTTTATTATTACCTCGTCCTTTGTCATTTTATTGGTCACAATCAGTTCCAATATAAAATCTATAATTTCTTTGGTATAGACGTTTTTTCGGAATTGTGGGAGTGAAGATTTCTTAGTTTTTGTATTATTTGCTACCATTGATGGTGCATATAAGATGATATGCTGGGAATATATTCTGAAAAAATCATATTCCAAAAGCTTGCTCCACTTTAACAGAATCTCAGTGTTGATACTTTTAGCCTTATACATTTCTTCGATCTCTTTTTCCTGACATTTCAAAAAATTGCAGATACGGGATACTTCTATCCCGCTTTCTGCAACCCTATCATTTATCATTTGTCCTATGTGAATATTTTTGAATATCATTTTTATTTTTTTTCTCTTGATACTAATTTCAGAACAAAGGCAAACAGCAGCGTGTTTACCTTTTATTCAGAAAATCAACAAATATGTTTTATCTCGTGGTATATCCACCGTTTGCAAAGATGGTCTGCCCAGTGATCCACCAACCATCAGTTACCAGAAATTCTACGAGAGGAGCAATGTCTTTAATATCTGTAAGCCCTCCTAAAGCAGATGCTGATTTATGATAAGCTACCGCATCATCACTTTCCTGACCATAGAAAAACGGTGTATCCATAGGCCCGGGAGCAACTGCAGTTACAGAAATCCCACGGTTTCCGAATTCTTTAGAAGCAGCTCTGGTAAAATGTTCAACCGGTGCTTTCATGCCTTCATAAGTAGAATAAAGACCTGTATACGCAGCAAGCAAAGAAGTTACAATCGTACAGATTTTTCCGTTGTCATTCAATTTTTTACCCGCTTCCTGAATAAAGAAGTATGCGACTTTAGAATTAATGTCACTCATGCTGTCATATTCAGCTTCTGTGGTATCTATAAATGGTTTTTTTAGTACTTTTCCTACAGTGTTAATTGCAATATCAATACCTCCGAACCTGTCAACGGCTGCATCAAACAGCTTCGTAACATTTTCTACTTTGATAAGATCGGCCTGTACCAAAATTGCTTCGGCCCCTAATGATAAAACAGCAGCTAAGGTTTCTTCTGCTTCTGCTTTTGTACTTTCGCTGTTGTAGTGAATAACAAGCTTCGATCCTTTTGCCGCAAGATTACGGCTTAACAATCCACCAAGGTTTTTACCTCCTCCGGCTATTAATACTACTTTTCCATTTACATTGTGTGTTGTCATAAAATTTTATTTTAAAAATTGTTTTTTTGGCATTTGATTTAATGCCATGCTGAGCTGTCGAGGTATGTTGAGATCCTTTCATTAAGTCCCGAACCACGTTCAGGATAACATTGTAATGTCATGTTGAGCATTGACTGAAGGTCAACGAACGTAGTTCTGAAGTGAAGTCGAAACATCTTCTTTATTATAGCCCCATCGTTCCCCAGGATGACAGTAGTTTGTTTTTTTTAAAACCTAACAGGTTTAAGAAACCTGTTAGGTTTGTTAATGATTAATCAGGGCAGGTCTGCGTAGTGATACAATGCCAAGCCATAGAAGGCTCACCTTCTTTCTGCGTGTACATCTTCATACATTTGTTGGTAGTATCGTACACCATCATCCCTTCTACAAAGTTGGCTGGTGCAATCCCTACAGGATTACCTCCGCTAAAGGCTACTTTATTAGGTACAAAACCTTTGGTTTTCGCTTCTAATGCTATCCAGCCTCCTTTTCTTACCATTGGCCAGTTATCAGCATTCACTCCAGCTCTATTGAGAGCAGTAATACCTACTTTGGTGTCTAATGCAGTACCGACTGTAATACCAGGTTTGTAACAATATGGTGGAGTACAGTTTGAAACTGATGCATTTGCAGAACTTCCTATAGCCTGTCCTGTTCCTGCAATCGTAGGTATCCCCATTGTTGTTACGGTATTGCCTACCGTATTACCCAGGTTTTGAATAACAGGACCTGCTGTTCCGGTATACCCTCCTCCTGTATTACCTCCCGGCATAGAAGAGTTCACAAGATTAGCCATAGTAAAGCCTCCTGCACCTTCTATAGCATCAGGACAGCCGTCTCCGTCAGAATCAAGATCTAAATAATTAGGAATGCCGTCTCCATCGCTATCACAATAATCTCTTAAATAAACTGTATAATCATCATGCTGTATAGTTGCTGAAGCCCCTCCTTGTACATTATAGAAATAAATTCTTACTGTATACAAAGTATTTGGCTTCATGCTAATGCTTACTTCATTATTAAAGTTAATAACACCTCCTCCATTAGGCAAACTAACATCAGTCAAAAGATTTGTGCCTGAGGTTGCAAAACCATTTTCTGAGATTGCTACTGTAAAATTATAGGTCGGAAACCCTAAACGATTAAAGAAAGATGTTCTGTTATAGAAATAATGATGTGTACCTGCAACCCAGTTTCCTGTAGTAAACGTATACTGTTCATATTCATTATTTGCAATCGCCTGGTTAAGAGTTGTAGCATCAATATTACTTAATCTTAAATAAGAATAACTTGCGCCAACAGGATTTATAGAGGTAAGACCAGAACCATCAGTAGATGCTGTAGCCGAAGCTACAGGTGAAGCTATATCAGCATCACGTACACTATTATTAAAGTACCATCCAGTAACATATCCTACGTCTGTACTACATTCATTGACATCTGGAATTCCATCATTATCATTATCTAGGTCATATAGATCTGCTATTCCGTCATTGTCGGTATCTATACATGCATTCGCATATGAACTCTGAGAGTATCCTATCCCCTGTCCTCCATTAGCTATCGTAGGAATTCCGTTAGCGTCTACCGTATTACCAAGATTTTGAGAAACCGGAGAAGCAGATGTTCCTGTATAAGTTGCCCCTGTGTTTCCGCCAGGCATGGAAGAATTCACAAGATTTGCTGCGGTAAAGCGCCCTGTACCTTCTCTAGCATCAGGACAGCCATCTCCGTCAGAATCTAAATCCAGATAATCCGGAATTCTGTCACCATCCAGATCTCTCTTGGCACACATATTACCAATATGATATTCCGGAGTATTGCCATTTGTTCCTACAAAAGTGGCTTCTACCTTACTGATCTGTATACCCGGCGTAAAGATCTCAATATAATTCACATTACTGTTGGCTCCTGCATTACGTGTTGTAGATATTTTAACACCATAAGTGGCATCTGTTGTAAACGTCGTACTGCCTGCTACAGCTTCTGCTTTTACCGTTGTGTATGGAAGAAGATCAGTAATTCTGTTACCGTTCTGGTCATAGAAATTAACATTTACTTTTTCAAGAACATCCAGATCTCCAACCCAGAATTTTAAATTATCTACCGGAAGATCAAACTCATACGTCACTTTGTTATTATTGACTCTTGGATCTATACCACTCATATTAAACTGAGCTACAGGAGAGGCCCAGCGTTGTGCAACTGCTGTTGAGGTTAATTTGAAATTGAAACCTTTGATGCCGTTATAATCAACAAAGTTATAATTCATCACATGATCTGTAGTTAATACAGATGCCGGGATTGAGCCTTTATCACAGATATAACCTTCATTGGTATTGATGATGCCATCATTATCACTGTCCTGATCACACATATCAGCAACTCCGTCACCATCTGTGTCTGTACCGTAACAAGGGTCCACTGCAAATGTGATAAATTTCCCATCTGCTACATTTTGGTTAAATACCCATTTTGCTATTGCATTCGATGTAGGGTTTACTTTTATAACGTTTGTAGTAAAAGCAGCATCATCCGCTATCAGCATTATCACTTTACCTGATGTGGTAACAAATGTTCCACTGTTATAGGTTGTAAGATCTGCCTCAATGAATAAAGAACCGGCATCAGCATCTTTTTCCTGTGCCATCCAAACTCTCTGGATTCTCTTATAGGTATTTGTACCTACTGTAACATCCACAGGTGCTGTAGTCACATTGTTGTTATCTCCCAATAGGAAATAAGTTTTATCGCTGGTAAAGCCTGTACGTGCTGCATTTAAGTTCGGATTTACAAAATCATTAGTGGTAGCCAACGTAAGGATTGTTCCTGCATTGACCGATTTAGAAACCTTTTGCTCAAAAAGACCGATGTCTTCTCTTGCTACACCAAATACGTTGTTGTTGAAAACTGTATTAGTTCCTCCGTTCCAGACCATATTGCCGCCAGCATCCAGGTAATGGTCTGTATTTACACGACCCATTGTAATACCGTATTTAATAGCCAGATAAGAATCTACTCTTCTGCGTTCAGTTGCTGTTATATTACCGGCTCCATAGATGATGGTTTCTCCAAGATGACCTATAAATCCACGGTTATCACTGCTTGTACTTAACGAAAATCGGGAATCACCAAACAAATGTCCACCGTTCAGATTTCGTATTCCTGTACCTGCATGATTTGTCGTTCCAAAGTTTGCTGCACCGTTAAGAGCTCTTGTTGTTGAATTAGCGGTAAACGTATGATACATAATACTAGGAATCGTAGTAGAAAAGGCTCCTGCAGGAGTAAATACGCCTGTATCAGTGCTTCCACCTGTGTTGGAAAGTCTTTCTATTCCGTTATCCATTTGAATGGCTAAACCATCCCATCTGCGTAAACCTCCTTCCAGAACAGCATTGTCTACTGCCGATCTGAAGATACTTGGCCACTGTCCTCCGCTTGTCATGCCTTCCTTCGTAAATGTAAATACATCATAAGAATCAGCTGAAAAGGTTCTTACCGTATAATTACCCAGCGACTGTGTTCCTGCTGTGAAATTAATACCCGGGTTAAAGTTGAAGTAAGTGGAAGTACCGGTTACATACTTCGGTAAAGGATTGGTTCCCAGCTGTGCAACGGTAGTTCCGCTCCATACATCTTTCCAGGTAGTTACATCTGTTGCTGGGCCTGTGTTTGCAGCATCCACATCAGCTCTGTACCAATAAGAAAGACTGTTGGTAACCCCTCCCGGTGCATGCCCGAAACCTGCAAAGGTGAAGTATTGCCCGTCTGTTAAAGTTACATTGGCAGTGTTGTAAACCACACCATTCACGGTAACTTCCGCAGTCATTGGTGTGAAAGTGTTGCCACCTGCAAAAGTTTGATCCGAAGACTGTACCAGATACAGGTTTTTAATTCCTTTTGGCCATGCTACCGTAACTGTTCCTACAGTTCCTGTATTCTGTACCTTCCAGATAGATTCAAAACGGAAGTTGGTTGCTCCATTAGAACCTGCTGTATAAGATAATGGTATAGCAAGCTTTTTCTCCAGACCGTTATCTCCCCAAACCAGGTATTGCTTGTTATTAAGAGAGCTGGTGTTTGCGTCATTGGTATTGGCTAAACCTGTAGTGGAGATCAGTACCTGATTTCCAACATTTACAGAGTTACTTTGTTTTTGGTTTATGGCTCCATTAATGTCATCATGAACTATACCGGCAATATTAGAAACATATCCTGCATTGGTCGTTAAATTATAAACGCTAACATTGTCTGGGTTTATATAGTCATGAGAAAGAGTAGTACCATATTTTAAAGCCAAATAAGTATCTACCTTTTGTTTTTCCAGTGTATTCAATATGTTTTTATACCAAATTACCTCTTGGATATCTCCATTAAAAAATCCTAAGCCATTAGCAAAGCCAATCTTTAAATAAGGTCCTGCGACACTACTTCTTTTATTTTGCCCTGTAATGGTTGCTTCGCTACCATTTAGTCCCAGTATTAAATTGTCTGTTCCTGTTGCCGTTCCATCACCAGGATATGGATGAGCAAAATAAATAGATGTTTCATTTAATTTAGCAAGTAGTGAAGTTACAGTTTGATTAATTCCATTAGAAAATCTATAAAAATTAGGACTAAGACCAGATCCATTTACATTAGCATTTAAACCTGGCTCGTGACCTGTATTTATCTCGTTATCTAAACCGGTAATTTGTCCATTAGTAGCTCCGGTTGCTCTTGCTACTCCATAAATGGAAAGCGGCATATAAGAAACACCATCATTATTAAAATTTCCGAAAACAGGATTTATTTGAGCATTATAGTTTGTTGAATAATTTGGATCAAGAAAATTATAATACTTGGTTGTAGAATACCCTGTTGTCCAGGTATTAAAGTTATGCTGTTGGTTTCCTGGGTTGGTGGTTACACCGTTAGTACTTGTAAGATCTAATTTGTTAATCGATGCGTCTATCCATTGTGTTGAACTTACATTTTCAGACTTATACCACACCCCAGGAAAGGTAGCAATACCCCCCGGATTATTAGCAAGTCCTGCCAAAGTAAAATACTGTCCGTTTCCTAATGTAACAGTAGCAGTGTTGTACACCACTCCGTTTACGGTAACTTCTGTAACCATTGATGTAAAGGTATCCGTTCCGTCAAAAGCCGCATCGGTAGACTGTACAACATATAAGTTGTTCACTCCTTTAGGCCATGCAACAGTTACTGTTCCTACAGATCCTGTATTTTGGGCCTTCCAAATTGATTCGAAGCGGTAATTAACATCTCCGTTAGCACCACCTGTATAGGCCAAAGGTGTTGTAAGAGTCTGCTTTAAACCATTATCACCTACCAGAAGGAATTGCCCATCGCTCAACGTATTGGTGTTCGCTGCATTGGTATTCGCCAAAGAATTTCCTGCACCGATAATCAATTTCTGATCAGTGTTAACACTCTTGGATTGTTTTTGATTTAATGCAGATACATCTTCTCTTCCAATCCCGATAATATTATTATAATAAGCACTATTATTAGTTCCATTCCAGATTACATTTCCTGTTGCGCTTAAATAATTTCTATTCTGTGTACTGCTTAAGGTCTGCCCATATTTAACAGCTAAATAAGACTCCACTTTTGTTACCTCATCATCCGTAAGTTTATTCGGGAAGATGATTACTTCATTCTGCTGCCCGTTCAATCTTGCATAATCGCTGTCTCCCCCCACTCTTAAATCATTTCTTGTAGCATCAAGCAATACATTCTGAATATTGGTATTGAAAACCTGATGGTTTCCTCTGAGTGATAATAACACTGAATTATTACCCGCAACTCCGGCTCCGTTCTCCCAGGTACCACCACCGATATAATGTCCGGTAGTAGATCCTGTGCTTATTGCATCGTATTCACCAATTACGGGATACAGCAATAAATTATTGGTTCCCGAAAAACTGTAAAGTCCCGGATCATCAGACGCCGGCCCAAAACCTAACATCATTGCAATACCCGTAATGTTACCTGCCGAAAACAATGCACCCTTGCTGCGATCCAGAATATTAACATTTCCGTTTGTAGAAGGCTGGTACAACAGAATATCGTTTGAGCCGTCGAAAGTGACAGTCGGATTAAAGTTCGTTAATGTTGTACTGTTAGAATACACCGGTCGGTTTGCCAGAGTTGCCTGGGATATATTTGTTCCAATACCATTGAATTCGTTCCATTGCTGGATAGTGGCATTGTTAGCAGCTGAAGTTGTTCCGGCATCCGAATAAACTGCGGCATCTGCACGGTACCAGGCCGCTGAAACGATACCACCCGGTGCATACATATATCCTGCAAAAGTAAAATACTGCCCATTTGCTAATGTTATACTGGCTGTATTATAAACCACACCGTTTATGGTAACTTCCGTAGCCATTGGGGCAAAGGTATCTGTTCCGTCAAAAGCTGCATCGCCAGACTGTACTAAGTACAGGTTTTTTACACCTTTAGGCCATGCAATGGTTACTGTTCCTACATTTCCTGTGTTTTCTACTTTCCATATAGCTTCGAAACGGTAATTAACAGCTCCGTTAGAACCTCCTGTATATACCAATGGGGTTGTAAGGCTTTGTTTCAAACCATTATCTCCAACAATAAGGAATTGCCCGTCAGTCAACGTATTGGTATTTGCGGCATTGGTATTGGCTAAAGAATTTCCTGCACCGATAATTAATTTTTGGTTTGGGTTCTCGCTTCGGGATTGCTTCTGATATAATGCACCATTATTATCTCTTGCAATACCCAGAATATTATTCTGATAGGTAGCAGAAGTATTCCATACCACCGTATTACCGGAGCTTACATAATTTCCCAACAATGTTGACCCCCATTTAACCGATAAATAAGAATCTACACGCGCTTTTTCTGAAGCGGAAAGAGGATTTGCAAATACAATCGTCTCATTGAGCTGACCGTTAAGACTTCCCCAGTTGCTATCACCACCTATTCTGAAGATACGGGTAGTATTACCTCCACTAACATTTCCATCGGTATTGGTGTAAATATTTTCGTTACCATCCAGCCATACTTTAGCTAATACGTTAGAACCCGGAGTTCCACCACCATTCAGCCATGAAGAACCTGCAACGAAAGCTTTTGTGGCCGTAAACGAATTGGTAGAGTTAGTAGTATAGCCACTTCCTGCCGTATAAAACAAGAGTTTGTCATTCGGGGAAGCCTGAGAGGTGTGCAACCCGGGATAATCCATAGTAGCATCAAAACCTGCCAGTCCTGCTGCACCTACTGTATTCATTTTACCGGAAATATAGATACTTCCCTGAGCACGGTTTATAATAGCATTTCCGTTGCCGGGGTCTGCTGCCATAAAGTCGGCATTAAAGGATACAGTTGGGTTGAAGTTAGCCAACATACTCTGGTTAGAGAAAGTTGGTCTTTGCCCGGCAGTTGCCTGAGCAAGGTTGTATCCTGTTCCCATCTGGTCATTCCACTGCTGAACAGTTGCGTTATCTGCTGCTGCGGTGGTACCTGCGTTGGAATACACACCGGCATCTGCCTTGTACCATACAGCGGCCGTTACCCCGCCGGGAGCCTGTCCCAGTACAAACCATGTAGGCAAAACCATACATATTATTAATAGAAGTTTTTTCATAGGAATTTAGTTAATAGTTTTCGGATGATTTATGTAGTACTATCGGACACAAAAAATGTCAATTTTGTGAAGTGTCCAATACTAAGGTTTCCAGAAAGACCATACTTTGCCGTTGTATACAGCAAGTTGTTTCTTTGTGGTATCATACACCATCATTCCCGGTGCCGGGTTGATGATATTGGTATGGGGACTTGCCACTTTGGGTAAAATCATTGCTTTGTCTGTATCGGTTAAAACCAGGATACCATTGGTTCCATTAGCTGAGGCATTGGTTCCGATGGCAGTTTTTGCTGTAGACAGCTCTGTTTTATCCGCTCCCTGTATAGACAGATCTGCTGTTCCTATCGTAGCTGCAGTACCATCATCTTCACTAAGGTTGACCCATACTCCGCCATTCTTCAGGTACTTTACTTTATGATCCGTTGTGTCATAAATGGTACTTCCCTCTTCAGTAATACCGCTTTTATCGGTTACGTAAGGAAGGATAAGTCCCTTATTTTCTGTATTGGCAAATTCCAGAGAAACAGATGTGTTGCTTACCCCCTCTTTGCCAATTGCCACTTGAGATTTTACTGCCGTTGCAGTGACCAGCATTGCCAGTATCAGAATGTTATTTTTCATAGTAGGTATTTTATGCTCATTTTGGGAGCGGTTTTTTGTTACTTTTATTTGTCATATTGATGAGAGATCCATCGGCTGTTCTGCTTCGCTCCACGCTCAGGATGACAGAGCACTCTTTTGGAAGAGGTACACCTGTCATGTTGAGCAGAGCGTAGCAGCACTGAAACATCTCTGTTTGTTTGAATATCTTCGCTTTTGTGAGATCCTTCGACAGGCTCAGGATGGCATGGTAAATATCCTTTGGCTTTTTACTGTAACAACTTTATTTCTTAATTAATTTAAAGCCCTGAGATTCGTTGTTTATTTTTACGACATAAACACCGGCGGTCAAATCGGAAATATCTATTTTGTTGTCTGAAACTTTTGATACAGATTTTACAAGAGCTCCGGCCGTAGTGTAAATTTTAACTTCAGAAACCGATTTTGAAGACTGTATGGATACAAAATCTTTTGCAGGATTAGGATATAATAAGGTAGATTTTTTATCAGATGAAATATCGTTAACCCCTAAAAAAGCATCTGTACAGGTAACCTGCGTAGGTATATTGGTATTTGCAGGAGTACCGTCACCATTACCTAACTGATACACATTATCGGTTCCCCAGGCCCAGATGGAAGTATCTGTTTTCAAAGCTCCGAAATGATACCCGCCCACTCTTAATGCCAATGTTTTCCAATTGGTATCTGTTCCAAGCTGAGTTGGCGTATTTCCGGAAGTTCCGGTTGTACCACCATGATCCACCCCAAAAACATATAACGTACCATCGCTTTTTATGATAGCAGACCCATCCCATGATGTTGCGATATAAGTATAATTATTAGCAGCTTCTACCGCTTGTGGTGTACTTATCGCTCCTGCAGGAGCAAATCCCAGTCTTCCATTACTACTATTCCCCCAACCAAATAACTTACCGGTAGTTTTAAGTCCCAATGCATGCTCTACCCCACATGAAACCTCCTGCCAGTTAGTATCTGTTCCGACTTGTAAATAAGATGTAGCTATTCCTGCCGTTGTACCTGTACCGGTGATTCCTAATCCATTAGTTCCTGTAGACCAAAGTGTACCATTGGTTTTGATCCCGAATGAGTTATAATATCCTGCAGACGCTTTTTCCCAGTTTGTAGCGAGTGAAGTTTCCTGTTGCCATGATGTTTGATTTATCAGGTTTCCGTTGGCAAGCTGCCCATAAGGGTTAGCCCCTACCCCCCACATTGTACCATCTGTCTTTACAATCAGACTGTGATGATAACCAGCAGAAAAAGATTTAACATTCTGAGCCATCAGAAATGGTGCATATTGACTTACAGTAGATCCTGTTGCTAAATTTCCCCATGTATTATCGCCCCAGCCATAAAGATTGTTGTTGGATTTTTTTGCCAAAACAAACCATCTTCCGACCGAAATATCTGTCCAGTCTGTATCGGTTCCTATCTGTGTAGGATGCTGTACTATTGTTGTAGTACCAGAGCCATCACCAAGAATACCGTTGATGTTTTGTCCCCACATCCAAAGTGTTCCGTCTTCTTTTAAAGCAACACTGAATGTTTCTCCCTGTGAGAATTTCTTCCACCCGGTAGTGGAACATTGTGCGTTAATCGTGCTGAAGCTAAATAAAAACATACCCAGACCAACTGCTGCTGCTTTTTGCTTGTTTGAGAAAAATGTAGTGTGTACCATAATTTGATTTTTTTGTGGTTAGTAAATTTGATTTTTTATAGGTTTATTGTTATCATGTGCTTATATGAACTTCTACTCTTTTGTTTGAGATTGACTTAGTCGAACCACTTCGTTGGGTTTCTTCGACTCCGCTTAGGATGACAGTGCATCGTTTTGAGATCCTTCGGCTGTTCTGCTTCTCTTCACACTTTAGATGAAAACTCTCCTTTTCAATAGGTATGTTTGTCATGTTGAGCATAGCGTAGCGGCGTCGAAATATCTTTTTGTCTTTGAGATCCTTCGGCAAGCTCAGGATAACAATGTTTTGTTTTTTTTGAGATGCCTTGACAGACTCAGCATAACAATATTTAGATTCTTCGGCTCCGCTTTGCTTCACTCAGAATGACATAACTCCGCTTCGCTATACTCAGGATCATAGCGTGTGCTTATATCATCCTGAGTTTGCAGAAGCATCTTGTTTATTTTTAATCCGGGCAGGTTTGTGTGGTTACACAATGCCATGCCATCGCAGAATCTCCATCCTTCAGGGTGTACACTTTCAGACACTTGTTGGTCGTGTCATACACCATCATTCCTTCTACAAAATCTGCAACTGCAATACCTACCGGGTTTCCTCCTGAGAATGCTACACGGTTTGGTACGAAACCTTTTGTTTTAGATTCCAATACCAACCATCCGCCTTTTCTTGTCATTGGCCAGTTGTCTGTATCTGTAGTGCCGGCTCTTCCAAGAGCAGTGATTCCCACTTTGGTATCTAATGTAGAACCTCCTGTAGTGGCACCCGGCTTGTAACAGAAACATGATGGTACAGCAGCGCTTGATACACAAGCAACAGCATCTGCATAACGTACATAGTAGTTAGTAACCGTACTCGCTACTCCTGTAAATGAAGGAGATGGCTGCCAGTTTACATTATCAAGACTATACTGGTAGATAGCACCCAAAGGAGCTGTTACCGTAAGCGTAGAAGCATTACAGTCTCTGGTTGCTGTAAGACCCTGCGGTCTGTTCATCTCGAAACGGATGTCGTCTAAAGCGATATCGTTACCGTTACCTCCCAGAGCATTGTTTAAAAGAACCAGATCTAATTCTGTGGAGGTAGGAACAAAGTTCATAGAATATTCATTCCATACATTATGTACTGTAATATTACCAGATGAAACCTGATTTAAAACAGCCCCACTGGTAGGATCTATTACCTGGAACGTAGCATTTGGCTTTATTGCATCATCGCTAAGGCTCATCAGCCAAGCCGAGAATTTATAAGATTTCCCCGGTACCAGGTTCGTAAACTTACGACGGAAGAAGATTCCTTTGTCATAAGAAGCGTTGATGGTCATCATTCTTCCTGTACCATCACCGCTGGTATGGTCATAAGGTGCTGCATTAGCTCCACCCCAAAACTGACCTGCATTGGCTGCTACTTTATAATAACCGTCTTGTGCAAAATTGCTACCTGTTGCATAATGGTAACTTGTTTGTCCCACTAAAGGAGGTCCCACAGTACCAGCGGCATCTGAACCAAAGTCTTCAAAGAAAACAGTGCTACAATCATTCCCCATAGCAAAAGTATTCACCAGCCCGTTTGTAAATACAGCATATACTGTTTCGTTTAACGCCACATTCAGGGTAACAGACTTGTCTGCAAAGTTGCTGGTAGAGTTAGAAGTAGGGTCATACACATCCATACTCTGAAGCTCCCAGCCTGATGTTGCTGTTTCTTTCACAGTATAGGTTCCTACAGGAACTTTTAGCATAACAGAATTACCTTTGTTGGTAGTTCTTACTCTTTCATCATCAAGCCATGTGGCTGTAGTCCCTGCAACCATACGGGTGTAGATTGATCTTAAGCTTGAATATACAGGATTAGTACCCCATGCCTGATCTTTATGACCAGCTGTTAGTCTCCCTGCCAAAATTCTGCTGGTTTCTTCCGGCGCACCCCATGTGGTACC
Source organism: Chryseobacterium sp. 2987 (assembly GCF_031456375.1). NCBI lineage: Bacteria > Pseudomonadati > Bacteroidota > Flavobacteriia > Flavobacteriales > Weeksellaceae > Chryseobacterium > Chryseobacterium sp. 2987. The sequence continues at coordinate 764,627 of NZ_JAVDUN010000001.1, read as the reverse complement.
GGTGTTCCATTTGCGAACATGGCCAACCTGACTTGTAGCAAATACCTCTCCCACAGAAGTGACGGCAATATCATCTACATATCCCGGAGGAGCTCCTAAAGAGGTTTTTACCCCTGCAGATGTTAATCTGTAGACTATTGTTCCGTCTGTTACAATTGCGTCACCATTAGATGGATCGGCATCAACACCTTTAAGGTTATTTGTGGTAGTTCCCACCTGAGACCATGCAGTACCAGATCCGCTGTAGATCCATATCGTATTGTTGGAAGTCATAATATAAGGTGTAGTATTCCACGCAGAGCCTACGTCTGTCGCATTTAGCGTGCCGTAGTTTGCAGGACTACCTATCACTGTAGGTGCTGCCACACCATCGTATCTCAATACCTGACCTGCAGTATTGGTGAAGTAACAATCGTTACCTGCAGCTCCGTCTACTTTTGTTGCCGTAGTTACTGTAGTCTGTACCCAATCTGAGCTTCCTGCATTTCTATAATACAAAGTTCCGTTGCCAGCTACCGCCCAAAGACGACCGTTTTCTGAAGAACCCAGATCACTAAGATCTACTTTGGCCTCCTTATCATTAAGCGTAAAGGCTGTAACAGGACCACCGTTTACTGTAAAGTTGAAGTCAACACTTGAGTTTTCATCTAATGCTTTTTTGGTGATATAGATGTAGCCTTCTTTAGGATCAACATCTGTCGCACATAAATCAATTGCAGCTGTACTATAAGTATAAATACTCTCATTCTCTCCACCCGCATCATTATTACCCATACTACCATAAATTCTATGCCCTACATATCCGAATTTACTTTCTCCTTTTTTGATGTTAATACTGGTGTGTCCTCCGGTTTCTACTGCAATGATATTATCGGACAAATTCATACCATTGGTATTGGTGCTATTCCCAGGCATATAAATAGGATCATAAGTTGTAGTACCTATAGGACCACCAATCATTAGACCTGTATTGGATCCCCATGCCCACTGCTTCTGGTCATTGGTTAACACATTAATTGATGCAGAAACGTTGGAAGTAACGCCAATATTAACATAAGAATGTTCGTTGGGAGAAATCCATACAATACTATTTAATGTTCCTAGTCCTTGTCCATGTTGATCAGTCATTTTCTGTGGCTGTACCCAGTTAGTTTCGGCTAAGGTTGAACCATCCCCTAATTGTCGGCTTTCATTAGCTCCCATAGAAAACAGACGCCCATCGGTTGCTAACAGATAATAGCTTTGTTGTGCTACTGACTGAGTCATCCCAATCATTTTAGGGGTAACTCCTGAAGGTTTTGATATTTCCGTTGCATAGGTTCTGTTGGTAGCAGCAGATCCGTCGTTGATATAGGTACCTGTACCCCATGTGTAGAGCCTTCCTGTGGAAGTTAATGCAAACAACGCATTGGATGATCCTCGTATGGCAACCACGTCGTTAAGATTATCTGTTGTCGAAGTCTTTACACGATGCCAGATTACATTGTTCGCAGCATCTTGTGCTGTTCCGTCCCCATTTTTAGCACCAGCAAAAGACAATACCCAAGCTTCACCATCACAGGTAACGATAGCTAATGTAGCATAAGAACCAAACATCATCTTTACCTGACCAGGCATTACACCTTCCGGCAAACCATCGGTTTTCCCATTCACAGTGATTTTCCCAAATGCAGCAGTATTTTTAATAGATGAGCTTATCAATGTATTGGCAGTTCCCCAAGCATGCAATCCATCAGTTGTCAATAAAGCGAATTGCTGTGAATAAACTGCTCCTGATCCTCCTGTTACTACAGTACTACCAGCTGTAGCTCTCAGTGGTGTTCCTGTATAATTAAAGCTATTTGCAGGCGTTATTGAAGTAGGAACTAATAAATTTCCAGTTCCATTACTGTCACTTCCTTGTCCCCATAACCTAAAAGAACCGTCTTTTTCTTTTACTATTGTACTATGATAAATTGATATCATCTGATCATACTCTATGGTATTAGGATCAGAGCTATTTACATAAGAGTTTGGATTACAGTTGCCTGTTGCACAACAAACTACACTCGTTACTATTGCAGGAGAACCCATCGTTCTAGATTTACCTGATGCTACCGTATAAAAAGCATAGTAAGTACCTGCTCCTACTGCAGTGATATTGGTTATCACAGGACTGCTCGCATCATTGGTCGCATGCCACTCTACCTGAGTAGGAGTTGCTTCTAAATTGGCAGTATTAAGGTTTGCTGTTGTAGTACCTTGGCAGACCTCTATGTTTTGTACGGCAGGGCCTATATTTACAGCACATACTGAAATAATAGATGTGCTATAGCTATAGGTAGGAACCACAGTATCGGCATTGCTATTATTTCCCATACTACCGTAAACTAAATGTCCAACATAGCCAAATCGGTCCGTCCCTTTTTTTATATTTATAGTAGTATGACCACTTGTTTCTACAGCTGCAACTTGATCGGTTACTTTAAGCCCGTTTGCAGCAGCACTTCTTCCTGGCATATAGATAGGATTATAGTAGGTATTGTCTGCCGCACCGCCAATCATGAAACCACTATTAGATCCCCAAGCCCACAGTTTGTTTTGATAAGTTAATACATTGATTGCGCTAAATGCGCCCGCTCCGTTTTCAGAATGTTCACTAGGTGAAATCCAAGCAATGTTTTCTAATGATCCAGTACCTTGACCATCCTGATTGGTTACTTTTTGTGGCTGTACCCAGTTCGTTTTATTAACCGTTGTTCCATCTCCTAATTGTCTGGCAGAATTGTCTCCCATAGAATAAAGCTTACCATCCTTCGCTAACAGATAGTATGATTGCGATGATGTTGTGCCTCCAGTCATCCCAATCATTTTAGGAATAGCTCCTGAAGGTATTGACACTTGTGTTGCGTAAGTTCTGTTGGCAACAGCAGATCCATCGCCAAGATAAGTTCCCGTACCCCAAGTATAGAGTTTTCCGTCTGAAGTCAAAGCAAACAAAGCACTGTGCATACCTCGCATGGCAACTACATTGGTAAGGTCTGTGGTTGCTGATGTTTTGACACGATGCCAGATAACGTTATTGGTTACGTCCTGCGCTGTTCCATCTCCATTTTTATTACCCGTAAACGATAATACCCAAGCATCACCACTGCAAGTCACAATAGCCAATGTACCATAAGAACCGAACATCATCTTTACTTGCCCCGGTAATACCCCTGCAGGTAAACCATCGGTTTTACCATTGACACTAATCTTACCAAAAGCTGCGGTACTTTTAATAGTAGAACTAATTAACGTATTTGTTCCTCCCCATACGTAGAGACCATCCGTAGTTAATAAAACATGCTGTTCAGGTAAACCACCTGCCGTAATATATCCTCCAGTTGCTTTCAATGGTGTCCCTATATAATTATAGCCATTTGCCGGAGTTATGTCTCTTGGAGAAAGTAAGTTTCCAGTTCCGTTGCTATCGGTCTGTGCTCCCCATGCTTTGAAGGTTCCATTACTTTCTTTTACTATGGTTGAATGAAAAATAGATACTATATTGTCATATTCTATGGTATTCGGATCAGAGCTATTTACATAAGTGTTAGAATTACATCCCGATACACATTGAGCTTGTATTATGCTATTACTCATAAAGAGCAATAGCATCAGAAGCAGCTTTTGTTTTTTTAGAACCCTTGCTATGGGTTTCGTTGGTTGTTTTTTCATCATAAAGTTTTTGTTTTGAATTTTTGAAATATCATATCGTACTTACTGCTTTGCCATCGGTATTTAAATGGGTGGCAAGGTTCAATAATTAAGGTATGCTCCGGAGGAACAGCCTTTTGAGACATGATTTCTTTTCTTTTCATCATTTTTGAAATTGTAATTATTATTCTATTTATATTGTTGTATTCTTTTATGGTGAGATCCTTCGACTGTTCTGCTGTGCAGAACTACGTTCGCAAACTTCGTTACAAGCTTTGCTTGCTCCTCATTTGTGCTCAGGATGACAATGCGTTTGTCATGTTGAGCAGAGCGTAGCGGCGGCGAAACATCTAATATTTATTATGAACATCTTGTGTTTTGTTAGAGATCCTTCGGTTGTTTCGTTATGCAGAACTACGTTTGCAAACTTTGTTACAAGTTGTGCTTGATCCTCATTTGCGCTCAGGATGACAATGCATTTGTTATGTTGAGCAAAACGAGGTTTTTGAAATAACAGTGCATTGAAACAGTAATCTGTTTTTATGAAATGAACTTAGGCGGAGGTCTTTGAAAATTTTGTAAAAAGTAACAACCGGAGAATAACCGGCTTTTATAGAAAATAGCAAGAAAAATACTAATAGTAAGAATCAATGCCCCAATCATCTTCACTTCATTTCCTATGATGCATTTGAAGCTGAATGATGTACTTCCGAAAGCATAAACCTCCAATATCGAAATGTGTAAATGAGTATCTGATTTTGGATTATTACTGAATCTGTAAACTTCTTTCAGGTTTTGTTTAGGTTTAAAAGTTTTTTGGCAAGATTTTTTAGTTTGCAGTTTCTTTGCAACCAGTAACTTTTGAAGACTTTTTGGCTTAGTGTGGTTTTTTTTTGTTTTAACAGAGGTAATATGCTGATTTCCCAAACCGGAAATTACTGCATCTTCCGCAATTACTATTTTTGCACCTCCATCAATTTCTATATGGTTATAAGCTTCTTCCGGTCTGCCAACTGCCTGCATCATGTGGAAACCTGCAAACAGAAAAAACAACAGAAAAAATCTTCCCTTATGATGAGGGAGGGAAGATTTACGCTTCATGGTTGTATTTTCAGAATCCATATGGGTGCATTCTTTTAAAGTTAACCTTGGGCATACCTCCCGGTTAACTTAAATAATGCTGCGATAATATCATTATAAAGAAGCACTCACAAGCATACAAAGGGTATTATTCCGGAATAATACCCTTTGTATTTATTTTACAAAAAACTAAATAACAATTGGTTACATTGTAAATAACATTGTAATTGTTATTTTATGTTGCTCACAATAAAAGGAACAAGTAGATATTTGTACTTTTGCTAAAATCGTTTTATCATATGAAATATCTCTTTTATATTCTCTCTCTCTTAATATCAGCATCTACAATTAAAGCACAAAGTTCTGCGGAAATGAAAATTTCAGTTATTGATAAAAAACTAAATGAGATGCCAAAAAATCTGGCAAGTAATTCGAACCGAGAAAAAGTATTACTTGAGATAAAAAAAGAATCTGAAACGTTAAAATATACTTCTGGAATCTTGCAAAGCATTGATTATTTAATGAGATTATATTCTAATCAAGGAAAATATAAAAAAGCGGCTGAAATAGGAAATGGAATCAAAGAAATAATTCCGGATAATCCAACTTCTAAAGAAAAAAGGGTTATCTCTAACATATTTCGTACAAGAGCATCTGTTGTAAGTAATTTTGGTTTTTTAGAGGAGGGACTAAAAGATTTTAAAACAGCGATAAGCTATGCAAAAGAGATTGAAAATAATGATCAAAAGTTTTATAATCTTTCCCTATGCTATGAAAATATTACACTCTATTATGGTATCAAACATTTCGAAAATAAAAAATATAGAGATTCTATTATATATTATCATAAAAAAAGTCTCGAAAAAGCATTTCAAATTAGTGATAAAAGTTCTATAATATCTCAGAGTTTAAAATATGATCAGATTGCTTTTAATGATATACGAATGGGTATATTCTATCTCGAACAAGTTGATACTAAAGGAAGTCTGCAATCAGCAGAGAAGTATCTTTTACGGGCATTAAAAATACATGAAAATAAGACATATCAAATACCAGCAAGCAATAAAATTATATTGCTCAACCAGCTCAGCTGGCTGTACATGGAAAAAAAAGATTATAAAACTTCAATTAGTTATGCAAAACATGCTCTCAATTTAGAAAAGCAATATCAAGATCCTTATAACAGAGTAGAGTCCCTTGAGTTTCTTGCCTATTGTTATACGGAGATTGGTGAAAAAGAACAATCGGCAATCTACATGGGTCAATATGCTTCCCTTAAAGACAGTCTTAGTATGATGGAAAAAAATAATACTAAGGAGCCTTTAAAACAGATTGTGTCAGATATAGATAATACCCACAAAAAAAACACTAAAAATCAGTTTATATTGATTGTAGGGATTGTTTTCGTTGCAGCTTTAGCTACATTGTTTTTTTGGAGAAGACAAAATAAACGCCTTCATCAAAAATACAATGCATTAATCACCAAATTAAGCCATCAGGAAGAAAATATCCCGTTACATGAAAATGCAGAACATAAAGAGACTAAACCTGCTTCGGTAATAACTGATGATATTTCAAGAGCCTTACTTCAAAAACTTGAAAAATTTGAAAAATCTGAAAAGTACCTCCGGAAGGACATCAGTTTAGCATGGCTTGCCCATCATCTTGATACCAATACTAAATACCTCTCTGAAGGTATTAAGAAACACAGGGATACTAATTTTTCGGATTATATTAATGGGCTTAAAATTAATTATATTGTTAACAAACTTTATGAAAATCCTGTCTACAGAAAATACAAGATAAGCTACCTCTCTGAAGAATGCGGATATGCCACTCCACATGTATTCCGAAGCTCCTTTAAAAAAGAAACCGGCATTACACCTTCTTATTTTATTAAGGAGCTGGAAAATGAGGAAATATCGTGATTAAGACGATAATATACATGAATACACCAAGTTAAAATTTGATTATTAAACTCTTCTGAATATTCAATTGCAATAATATAGATTATACTTTTGGGAGCTAAAAACTAAATCCCACATTCTTTTATTGTCGTTGGTACATAAATATATTTAATATCAAAGTATATTTTCAAAAATGAGTTATACTTCGTATATATTAAAAATGACAAATATCTTCTTATTAAGTTTCGAAAAAATAATCAACACTCATTAAATAACTTTAGAATTCTATCAAGATCTTCTAGAAATTGGTTCGAAGATAATACTGCCGAGGTCACAAGACCGACATTTGAAGATTTCGCTCTTTGATGTCGGTTTTTTTTATTTCTTAATCCGTTGTTATACTGGCAGATATATAAGTGTATTAATTTCTTCTATAGTATTGTTTTCCATTGTTAATTGAAATTTTTCAATCCACTCGTTTAAAAGCCTATTTTTTCTAACTACTTTTCCAAATTAAAGTTTATTGCTTCTTTTATTAATTCATTTAAGTCATTCCATTGATTACATTTTTTTAGATAGAATGGTTCCATCCAGTCATAATCTTTTATTATACAAACGTTAAAATATCCTTCAATATCAAATGAAGGATTCCATCCAACATCTAATAAATTGCCATTTGCCAATTCAACTTGTAACAAATCTTCCTTTAAATTGTCAATATTATTTTCAATGCCCAACGATATATCTATTGTACTTAGATCATCAAATACTATTTTACTTTTATTTCCAATTATTCCTTTTATGTTAAATGATTTCATTATAAATTTATTTAGTTAATTTTAAATATACGATACTGTACTTAAATACACCAAGTTAAAATTTGATTATTAAACTCTTCTGAATATTCAATTGCAATAATATAGATTATACTTTTAGGAGCTAAAAACCAAATCCCACATTCTTTTATTGTAGTTGGTACATAAATATATTTAATATCAAAGTATATTTTCAAAAATGAGTTATACTTCGTATATATTAAAAATGACAAATATCTTCTTATTAAGTTTCGAAAAAATAATCAACACTCATTAAATAACTTTAGAATTCTATCAAGATCTTCTAGAAATTGGTTCGAAACTAAACCTATTAACAGTTTCTGAAAGAAAAATAGTAGAATTACTAGCTGCTCAAAAAACCAGTAAGCAAATTGCAGAACTTCTTTTCCTGTCCGAAAAAACAGTAGAAGGACACCGTACCAGAATTATAGAAAAATTGGGGATTCCAAAAGAAAAAAAATGCATTACTGATTTGGGCAATACAGAATTATAAAAAAATCCTTGTAGATTTAAAAATAATTATTAAAAAATGAAAGATGTCTTTCACCCTATTATAAACCTACGGGAACATTATTAATATCATAATTTTTTGAAAGTATATTCATCATAGACTGTGTTAATGAGCTCATCAGAATGAATGTTTCGTGAGAAAATAGGATAATGAAAACGATCTAATTTATTGAGAATACGGATCAGATCCATTTTTTCATTATAATTAAGATTCCCGGCAACAATATTAGTAGCCTGACGAATTTTTTCCATTTGCTTTTCCAGCACCATTAATCCTCTCTCAGAAATATGGATTAATTTACTTCGTTTATCCAAATCAGAATCTGTTTGTTCAATCAATCCCTGACGCAGAAGTCTTGTAATGATAAGCATACCAACAGGCTTATCGTGAATATTTTTTTTGATGAGAGCCATCTTAGTCATCTCACCAAAAGCTTTTAAGTTGATCAAGTAAATAAAGTCTTCCTGAGTAGAAAATTCAGAATCTGTGATAGCCGACTTTGAATAGGTCTTAGCATATCGGTTAAGATGAACAAGTAATGTACTAATTGCGCTTTCCGCTGTTCTTCCATTCTCTTTTCCTTCCCAGTATGGCTCATCACCAGCACGCGTAGACTCAAGATTCTCCTTACCAGAAACCCACAGTTTAAAGCCCTCAATAGTGGGTGGATAGGAATTCGGAGATGTTTTATTATCTGATTCGAATTGCTCAAGAAGAGTCATAAAGTCTTTGATAAGGGTAAAATTCATGTCAATTAAAATACTATACAAATATACCTGCTTTTAATTTAATCTCAACTTTTTACTAGAGTGTATACAATTTTGATTTTTTATATTTAATAGTAAATGATACCGGCAGAAGAAAACCGAAATAAAAATTGTATTAATTATAAATAAGTATATTCCTGGAACGAGAAAAAGATAAAACTATCTATATTTTTCTATAAAAGGAATTTACTTTAAATATTTGCCAATTGAAAAAAGAATACAAATAAACTATAAATACTTATTATATACATTGTCCGAAACTTTAAAAAGCTCCGGACAGTATGTATTAAACTAACATTAATTGGTTTTTTTTCTCCATTCAGCCTTCACATCTTCAGCGGCATCTTTGGTATTTTCCCAGGCTTCATCAGCTTTATCCTTAATATCATCCCAGGCATCTGAAATATTTGACTTCACCCTTTCCAACCAGTCTTCATGAGAAGCTTCCTGATCATTATCTCTTTTTTCATTGATATAATCTTTGGCTTTATCCGCTAACTCACTTATTTTCCATTTTGAATTATCAGCTGCGTTTTTTAAAGAATTTTCGGTTTCATTAACTGCATTTTCTGCTTTGTTATAATCTGAATTATTCATAATAATATATTTAAAGTAATTGGTATATAAATAAACAATATTTATGCCTAAAAAACTATTTAGAATGTTAAAATTTATTAAACTTTAAACACCATTGAAGAAACTCCTCTCATATTCAAAACTATAAGCCTTCTATTGTCCGATTCTAAGTCTCAATCATATCTTCATGTAAAGAATAAACTATTTATTTCTGCTAAGCTTTTTAATCATTCCTTTAAAAATAATCCCATGAAACGGAAGAACCATAAACCAATATATCCGGCAGCGCCAGTAAGCAGTATTTTTTCCATGATGACACGATTTAAAGGTATGATAAAAAAACATTACCCTTCAGATAAAAGATTATATCTTCTCCAAAAGATGACCGAAATAGTCCTTTTTTCTAACGAGATAGCTTTCATTTATTCCATTGGGTTCAATTTCTAAAGGAATTCTACGGTTGAGATTGATGCTGCTGCTCTCAACAGACTTAATCTTTTCCGGATTATTGGTCAGCAGGTTTATTTCCTTAATATTTAAAATATCCAGCATTTCAACTGCTATATCAAAGTTTCTTCCGTCTGCCGGCAGTCCCAGTTTCAAATTAGCCTCAACAGTATCAAAACCTTTTTCCTGAAGTTCATAAGCCTTCAGTTTATTGATGATCCCAATATTTCGTCCTTCCTGTCTGAGATAAACAATAACTCCCCCATTTTCAGACATATATTTCATAGCAGCATCCAGCTGTTGTCCGCATTCACATTTTTTTGAATGAAAGACTTCTCCGGTAATACATTCCGAGTGAAAACGAACATTGACCACCTTATTAAAATCAGTATTCTCGGCCACTAAAACCAAATGAGGGCTCCAGTTTTCTTCATTTTCTGAAAATGCATACATCGTGAATAATCCGTAATCTGTAGGGATTCTTGATTTTGCTTGTATTTTGAGCATAAGTTCGATTTTAATTTAAAATTAATTGATCATCTATTTGGCAAACGGACTTTCTTTATCCTGTTTCACCCAGATGAGCTTTGATGTATCATAGCCTATTTCCTGTGCTTTGATCATAAAATTCTGTTTTACACTTTCAGGTATGCTTTTTTCACGGGAAAGAATCCACAGGTAATCTAAATTTTTCCCGGCAACCAATGCATATTGGTAATCTTCAAGTGCAACAATATTATACCCAGCATAAAAGGGTCCGAAAAAACTTACCTTCAATGCAGCTGTATTCTTGTTCTCTCTAAATTTCGCAGTACCATTAACAGAAACCCATTTATTCTTTTTAAAATTGTATCCGCTGTTAACTACTTTTACACTCCCGTCTACATTAAGACTGTATTGAGCCATTGCATTATCAAGGTCTTTTTCAAAACGATAATCAAATCTTGCAATTTCATACCATGTCCCTAAATACCTGTTAACATCAAACTGATTGACTGGCTGTGCTTTTTCAGGCATTGAAGAACATGATGTGAAGACACTAAATAATACTAAAATTATTAAGAACGTGAGAATGATTTTATTTTTCATTTTTAGTTATTTTTTTAAAGAAATAAATATTGAGTAAAAACTGACTGTATCCGTAAACGGTATCTTCAATAGGGATGGTTCCCATTCTGACCCCCAAAAAATCATCAGGATTATAGTTAACAACTGGTGAAGGAATTATAGAGCCCGTCAGTATTCCATTCACTGCAAAAAATCCGGGCATCAAAATCAGATATACAAAACTTGCCTTTCCTATCCATTCTTTTTTAGCAATAAAATGCAGATAGCAAAGGGTTATTAACGTTACAATAACTGTCAGCAAAGTATATATTCTCTCATAGTAAAGAAGTCCTGCCAAACAGAGAACAATAACAGCCGTAAACACAATAAGATTATTAAAGAGATCAGCCCATGCCAGCTTAAAAAATTTTTCAAGGCAATAGTAAGTAAAAACACAGGCGAATGGAATACAGTAAAAGAACAGCCATTCTTCTATAGGAAGCCCTGAAATTTTAACCCCTAATGTATACCTGTAATCAAACCACCATACACCTTTTCCTGTGAACCATATATCCCACACAATAAAAGGAATTGCTACGATTGTAGATGACAACAGAAACTTTCCGAAAAGTTTATTAAACTGTATTCTTCTGTCAAAAGAAGCCAAAAAGCAAATAATGACTGTGAAAAAATTAATCAGTATGTAAGTATATTGCATCATTTTTTATTGAAATACATTTTAAAATAGACCATAGGAACCCACAAAAAGCCAAAGCACTCTCCTTCTTCTTTTCCTAAATGTTTGTGGTGCTGTTTATGAGCACGTCTGATGGCAAGCAAATAGGGGTTCTTTGTTTTTGTAAAAACCTTTGCTCTTTGATGAATAAAAATATCATGGACAAAGAAATAGGCCATTCCGTAAAGACTTATTCCCAAGCCAACAAAAAACAGATAATTGAATTCCTGCCTTACGCCTGCATATAATAATGCAATAGCAGGGCTGGCAAAAATGAAAAAGAACAGATCATTCCTCTCCAGCTTCCCGTCATGGCTGTGATCATGATGATCGCGGTGCAGGCCCCACAAAAAACCATGCATAATATATCTGTGGATCAGCCATGTGGCGCCTTCCATGGAAATAAAAACACACAAAACGATCAGAAAATTCATATTAATTATGTTCTTGGTTAAAAAGATCATTCAACACTCTGTATCTGAAATCGAAAATACTTCTGAGCTTTTCTTTAACAAACAAGCGATGGGCTATTCTTCCTAAAACCCCAAACGGGAGTTCATAATCTACAGTATCTTTCATCAATATACCATTCTCATCAGGAATAAACTCATGAAAATGATTCCAATGCTTATAAGGGCCTTTTTTCTGAAAGTCCGTAAAGCTTTTACCGTCTTCTACCTGACTGATAATGGTTTTCCACTTCATCGGAATTCCCAATACAGGAGAAACTGTATAATCTATTTCCATTCCTTCAAAAATAGATTCATCCTTAATATCTGAAAGAACCACAAAACTCATGTTTTCAGGGGTTATTTCGGATAAGTTATGAGGGGATGAAAAGAATTTCCATGCCGTCTCAATATTGCACCTCAAATGCTGTTCTCTATATAATCTGTACATCATTTATTTTTTTGTTAAACTCCTTTTAAACAGTGCATGTATTACAAATAAGCAGATTTGTATCTTATATAGCTTTTGAATGCAACCAACAACTTCTGTGAATTGGCAATCCTGATTCTCTGCTGCAAAATATGCTGAGAACTTGTTTTCTTTATTTTTTCAAATAGCAGCAGATAGTATCTGTAGGCCAAGTATACTCCGAACATCGAAGAGCTTGGCAGCTTCTTAATTCCTTGTAATGCTTCTTTAAATTCTTCTTCAATTTCTTTTTCAATCTGGGCTTTTACAGTATTATCAAAGACAGACATATTCAGAGACGGGAAATAGGTTCTACCCAAAATCTGATAATCATCTTTCAGGTCCCGTAAAAAATTTACTTTTTGAAAAGCAGATCCCAACTTCATGGCAAATGGTTTAAGTTTTTCAAACTGCTGTTTATCGCCTTCTGTAAATATCTGCAGGCACATAAGACCTACCACTTCTGCAGAGCCATAGATATACTCATTATAAAGATCGGAGTTGTAGTCTATTTTTTGCAGATCCATTTCCATGCTGTGCAAAAACTGATCGATCAATTGAATATTAATATCATAGTGGCGAACCGCTTCCTGAAATGAATGTAAAATGGGATTGAGTGATATACCGTCCTTCAGCGCTTCATAAGTTTCGTTTTTTAGACTTTTCAAAAGCTTCTCTTTATCATACCCATGAAAGCTATCAACAATTTCATCTGCAAGACGCACATATCCATAAACAGCATAAACAGCAGGTCTGATAGAAGGCTTCAAAGCCAATATTCCTAATGAAAAACTGGTACTGTATTTTTGAGTAGTATACTTGCTTACCTTGCGAGACAACTCATCAAACAATTTTTTCATATTATTTTATTTTTAGTTTATTAACCTCTCCTGCTACAATCTTTCCAGAAATAACTGACGGGGGAACTCCTGGTCCCGGAACAGTTAACTGGCCGGTATAAAAAAGATTGCTAATCTTTTTATTCCTTATTTTAGGCTTCAGGACAGCAGTCTGTGATAAAGTGTTGGACAGTCCATAGGCATTCCCCTGATAAGCATTATAATCCGAAATAAAATCACTTACACAATAGCTTCTCTTGTATTCAATCCTGGAGATAAGATCGGTTTCTCCTGTATGTTTTTCAATTCTTTCCAGCATTTCCTTCAGGTATTTTTCTCTTACAGCCTCCTCATCATGTATTCCCGGTGTGAGGGGTAACAGTAAAAAAAGATTTTCACACCCTTCAGGAGCTATATCCGGATCAGTTTTAGAAGGGCAGCACGCATAAAAAAGCGGTTTAGCAGGCCATTTTTTATTTTTATAAATGCAGTCTATATGATCATCAAGATTGTTTTCAAAAAATAGAGTATGATGCTTTAAATGAGATATTTTCCCTTTGATCCCCAGGTAATAAATCAGACATGAAGGAGCAAAGGTTCTCGTTTTCCAATAGGCATCATTATAGTTTCTAAGTGATTTGGAAATTAATGTTTCTGTGTGATGGTAATCTGATGATGCAATCACTGCATCAAATTCATAATCTTTACCATTTGCTGTTATTGAGACCACTTTCCCGTTTTCTGTATTGATTTTCTTTACCTCATGATTGAAATGAAAAGTTACCCCCTGCTTTTCTGCAACGTCTTTCATACCAAGAACAAGTTGATAAAAACCTCCCATAGGGTATTTGGTTCCCAAAACATATCCCCCATAATTCATAAGACTGTAAAGTGCGGGAATATTCTGAGGTGAGGCACCAAGGAATATAACCGGGAATTCCATCAGGGATCTGAGTTTAGGATCAGAAAAATAACCTGAAACATATTTCCTGAAATTACTCAAAAGATCAAGCTTCAGTGCACTGCCTGCTATTTTTAAAGAAGCAAATTCCAACCAGTTATAACAAGGTTTTGTGACAAAGTCTTTCATTCCTACCTCATACTTGAATTGAGCAGACTGCATGAATGTATCATACTTCTTCCCCGCTCCTTTTTCTGTTTTTTCAAATAACTCCCGGATCTCATCATTTTTCTCAGGAACTGAAATCTTTTCTTCTGAAAAGACCATCTCAAACTGGGGATCTAAAGAAACAAGCTTAAAAAAATCAGAGACTTTGCAGTCAAAATCGCTGAAAAAGCCTTCGATAATATCAGGCATCCAGTACCAGCTGGGCCCCATGTCAAAAACATACCCTTGTTCTGTTCTAAATTGCCTTGCACGACCTCCCGGCTGGTCATGTTTTTCAAATACATGCACTTCATTTCCTGATTTAGCAGCATATGCAGCAGCAGACAGTCCTGAAAATCCAGAACCAATTACAGCAATTCTCTTTCTTAAGTTTCCAGTATCCATTGTTACTTATTTAATAGTTTTAACAACTCTATTTAATACGGCATCAGCTCAACCTTTTATATGCAATATCCAACAGATCCCTCGTATCCAGATTCATATGGTAAAAAGAATTATGAAATTCATCCAGTTTAGAGAGTATCGCTATGAGCAGCATTTGTTCAGAGTGAGCAAGATTCCCCACTACAACATTTGAGGCTTTACGGATTTCATCCATATTTTCCTCCAATACAGTAAGCCCTTTCTCTGTTATCTGAATATGCTTTGTTCGTTTATCTTTTTCAGAGACTGTCTGCTCAACCCAACCATGACGAATTAATCGATTAATAATAAGTATACCTGAAGATTTTTCATGCACATTATGTCTTATCAATTCCATTTTTGTCATTGCTCCCATCGTTTTCAGACCTATCAGATAAATAAAATCATCCTGGCTTGAAAAAACTGAATTGCCAATTGATCTGGAGTAAGTTTTTGCATACCTTCCCATCCTTATCAATAATGTATTGATGACACTATCAGAACTTCTTCCCGATTCTTTACCTATCCAACATGGATCTATTGATTCAGAAGTATTTTTACAGGAAGAATTGATCCACTCCGTAAAACCCTGAAGATCGTTGCTGTATAACGACTTACCTTCATTTTGCTCCATAAATTGCTGAACAAGTTCTACAACTGATTTTATAAGATCAAAATTCATAACCTATACATTAGTATACAAATATACTTATAAAAGTTTACAAATATACTTATATGTTATTTTATTTTAAAGCTAAGGAATTACAATATGGAGATTTAAAGATTTACCTCTAAAGAAAGAGTAGATACCTAAAAATACAAAACACTAACAAACAACAACTTAAACAACAAGAAAGAAGGTTAAAAAAAGAGAGTCATGAAAGGGAGATTAACAAGCAATAGTATATTT
This sequence comes from Chryseobacterium sp. 2987, assembly GCF_031456375.1. Classification (NCBI taxonomy): domain Bacteria; kingdom Pseudomonadati; phylum Bacteroidota; class Flavobacteriia; order Flavobacteriales; family Weeksellaceae; genus Chryseobacterium; species Chryseobacterium sp. 2987. The sequence continues at coordinate 748,847 of NZ_JAVDUN010000001.1, read as the reverse complement.
ATAAACCTAATTATATTTTTAATATAAAAATATGGGCCATAATATACTTGAATACACCAAGTTAAAATTTGATTATTAAACTCTTCTAAATATTCAATTGCAATAATATAGACTATACTTTTGGGAGCTAAAAACTAAATCCCCCATTCTTTTATTGTAGTTGATACATAAATATATTTAATATCAAAGTATATTTTCAAAAATGAGTTATACTTCGTATATATTAAAATGGCAAATATCTTCTTATTAAGTTTCAAAAAAATAATCAACACTCATTAAATAACTTTAGAATTCTATCAAGATCTTCTAGAAATTGGTTCGAAGATAATCCTGTCGAGCTCACAAACGCCAAACAGCGCCACTTTAAGACAAGTGGCGCCGTTTATTTTATCTTCGATTTCAAAATAAGCCAATTGTTTTGGTTTTAGATATTTCTTGCTGCAAGATATTCCGGTGTTTTTGTAGGACTGATAAATTCTGTTGATCATTTAAAGTACATGATCAAAGTAACATCCAGTGAGCGATATACAAAGATACTTCCGTATACGATTTTGAACCTAAAAGGAGCATAAAAGAAGTCAGAAAATCAGCGTATTGCATAATTTCATTGAATCACAATCATTTTTTTATGATAGAAAATTTACTGATTATACAGCCTGAGAATCTTCACCAATTCAGGTATGGATCGTATCTTCAGCTTCTCAAACAACCTGTTTTTGTAAGTACTGATCGTCGATGAATGGAGATTCAGTTGATTAGAAATTTCTTTGAGGGGAAGACCTTCTGCAATCTTATTGGCAATTTGCAATTCGCGGTCTGATAGTGCTTCAAAGGGAGAATTTTTTGTTGCACCAGTTAATGATTCTAAAAAAATCGTTTCTTTTATATTATCACTGACATATCTGCCCTTACTAAGCATCGCCGTTAAGGCAGTCTCAATTACTTCAGTGGAGCTTAGTTTGCTTAGATAGCCTCCAGCACCCATTTTCAGATAACGCATTCCATACAACTCTTCATCCTGTGAAGAAAATATTAGAATTTTTAATTCAGGTTGGTGAATTTTTATGTAATCTATTGCTTCCTGAACAGTACCATTAGGCATATTAACATCCATAATGGCCAGATCAAATTCTTCTTTCAGAATTAATTTGTACAGCGATTTATAATCTTCTACTTCTGAAATTATGGCATCGGGTCTGAATCGTTTGATTGTTTGTATCAAACCCATCCGGACGATACCATGATCATCTGCCACAACAATGCGAATGTTTACTTTTAAACCCATCATTCTATAAATTTACGTAAAAAAAGGGAAACCGTAGTGCCTTTATTTTCAGTGGAAATGATTTGTACGTTTCCAGACAGCAAGGAAATAAAATTCTTTACAATTTTCAAGCTTAATCCAACTCCTTTCTCGCCCGCAGTTCCCAGGAATATGGGATTATCATAAGTGTAGATCGCAGATAAATACTTTTCATTCATTCCTGTCCCGAAATCAATTATAGAAAGCACAATCTCATCACCTTCCGTAATCACCTGTAAATAAATATCTTGCTCCGGAAAGGAATATTTTAGCGCATTGTTAAAAATTTTGTCTAAAACGTATTCGAGCAACAGGCGATCGCTTGTAAGAAATACATTGTGATCACCTTTAAAATAAAATTTAATGCTTTTTTCTTTTAATTTTGCAGCATATTTTTCTTCTAAATAGTGAAAAAGATCCATCACCATGATTTTAACGGGTTTAATCTTAAAACCTCCGTATTGTGTTTTTATCCAAGTAATGCTGTCCTGGATCGTTTGCAGATTCTTCAGGGTATCACGTTTTACCTGTGGCAACAACTTAAAAAAATCTTCCTCACTTATGGTCTTTTGCTCTAGCCCTTCTATAAGCCACACAAAAATTCCAAACAGTTCTTTTGAGTCATGAGACAATATCGAGATCAGTCCGTTCTTGAAATTGATTTCGTTTTCCAGTCTTTCAATTTTTAATTGTAGTTCGTTGATAAAATCATTCATAAATTCAGTATCATGGTTTTAGAATCTGTTTGAATTATTTTTTTTAAAAAAGTAGAAAAGGTTATATTGTTTAAACTCGAATAAAACATATGGTTCAGACCTTTCTTCCAGAAGTTGGCAAGTTATAAAAAATATCATATTAGTAAAAAGAAAAATCAAATGGGATTTACTTGAAATAATAAATACCATATTTTATCCACTAAAAACGGCTGTGCCTAACGTGACATTCCTGGAGGGTTTCCACCCTGGCAAATCGTTTACCGGCATTACCGAGATGGTGAAAGATGGAACATGGGAAAACATCACCAAGGTTACTGATTGCAAGCAGCCGAATGATGCAAGATAAAAAATGGCAACATGAAGCGGTAATAATTGATAGCCAGGATTGATTCAAAGAAAGAAAACGTTTCTATATACAGATACCCAGGAAATCTTTTGGAAAGTTTTGTATTTTTGAACCAATTGCTATGATGAAACCACAGCTGTAAAACATTGGCATAAAATGGACTCAGAAAAGAAATTATTGGAAGACATACAGCTTATTTATGCCGATGGATTTTGGAGGAACTTTTCGTAAGCAAATGAAAACAAAATATGAGATCGAAGTGGAAATACCTAAAATCCCGATTACACTAAAAGGCAAAGTTGAAATTTATTTTTTCTAGATACATTTAATCTATCAATATCGTGATGATCCGACGATTGATTATTCCTATTAAAGTGGCCCATAAGGAGGAGTTATTAAATGGCCGTAAAGCTATAATAAACATTGATAGAGTAAGTCGTATTTTCCTTCCCTACCAAACTTTGGGCTCCTGCAGGTGGTATGGTATATCTTACGTTCAGTCCCCGGTCCAAAACCGGTGTTCCGTTAAAGAGTATTTTTTGGGGAGTTTTAGATAAGGGCACATTTACAGAACTTCCATCCACGCCAATTTGTAATATGTTGGAATTGATGTCGGTCTGCAGGCCGCCTTTTTTGAAATAATTTTCGTCCGATTTTACATAGAGTTCAAAATTTTCATTATTGGACAACATAATTTGGTTTGGAATCATCTGTGACTGACCATCGGTGTAATGGGCTGCGGTATTAAAATTGAAGTTTACATTGCGCCCGGAACTTGGGATGGTGATCTCAGACAAAGGAAGTACCTTTAACTGAACAGCCGTATTTTGCAAACTGTTAATTGAGTTATCTGTACTGCTGGCATTGAAGTTCAAATCAAACGTATATGTTCCGGCTTCAAAAAAAAAGTTTTTAAAATCTTCCGCAGACACATAAAGTTGCGGAACGAAATTGTTTCTGTTTCCAGCTACAACACTGAAATTAGCAGCTGAAAAATTCTGAAAATCGGAAGATAAGGCTTTGGTTGTGAGTGAAGATCCGTTACTGCCCAATTTAATGCTTGCTATATTTCTGGTTCCCGGAACACCTTTAGAGGACGTAAACTGAACTGTTGTGGCAGTAGCTTTCGCCCAAAAATTAAAATCAACCGTATTTGCGATTTCCGTATTCCCCAAATCCCACACCCGCGTGCTTGTACTGCGGTAGTCATTCAAAGAAGAGATTTCTATGTATTTTGTTAAAGAGTTTGCTACCCATCGTATAGCTGAAGGAATGACTAAAATTGTTTTAAAATTACGTGGTGTGAAGTCATTATAATTCTGAGTGATATCCATGGAGTAATTCCCGGCCCGGAAGGCATTGGCACTAAATTGGGAGGCAGGAATTTTAAATGTAAAGTTGATATTTCCCCGGTTGAATCCGCCCCCGATACTGATGGATGGCGGTTCAAACCATTTTACAGAGCTTGTACTGAATGACTGAAAACCTGGTAAATAACCTGAAAATCCAGTAGACGGCAACTGCCCGCCCATACTTTCTAACTGCCACAGAAGAGTGGAACCGGGTAAAGTAAGTGAGGAAGAAGAATGAGTAAAAGTTGGTCCGGAAACAGAGGTAAATGTAGGAGCTGTTGGGAGTAATCCTAAAAAGGCATAATCCCAGTTTGTTCTGTTGCCATTCGTCATTACCCTTGTAGGTACTGAGGTAAATTCGCTCCTGTTAAAAATATTATTTTCAGGAACCGACAAGTACACATCCTGAGCTTTCGTAGCTGCAGACCAGCAAAACACAGTAAAAATTCCTATTAAAAAAGTTCTCATCTTTTTCATACTTTTAAATTTAAAACTTTTTCACCTTAATGGTGGTGTCTTTCTTCTTATATTCAAAAACCACGGTTTTTGAATAACCTTCTTTTGGCACCTGAATAGTTTGGGTGGGTTGTGTATAGCTGTATTTATCATTTTCAATATAGAGGTTGTATTTTCCATCTTTCAGGAAAAGCTCAAACTCATTTTTTTGATTAACCACTGCGGTGTAAATTTTACCATCTTCAGCTTTTGCATATACCAAAATTCCTGTTACATCCGTATCTACAGTATCGTAAGCTTGTTTGATCTCAGTTAATTTCCCGCTTACCCTGATGTTTTTTACCAAGCCCACTTTACGGTTGATATTGTTATGTACCATAATGACAGGATCCATCATCAACCGGGAACCCGCACTTTCGTTCACCTTCAGTGTGTAAGTACCTTCAGGCACATTCTGAAAAATTACTTTTCCATTCTTATCCGTCATCGCTACATAATTGTCCAGTTTTACAATTTCATTAGTAAGTACAGATTCACCGGACTCCAGAAGTCCATTGAAATTTTTATCTTCAAAGAACTGGAACGCCACTTTATGATTTCCGAGAGCCGTAGCTGTGGTAAAATATTTTTTAATCCCCACTCTGAACTGGTAATAACTGCCACTGCTTGCATATTCAGCCGTGGATTTATAACCGGAAAGATTAAAATACCCCGTGGTGGACCAGGAAGGTGAAATCTTATATTCCAGATTACCGGTGATATTGCTGTTTAGATTTTTATAAAGTTCCGAATAGAAGGTTCCTAATGAAAAAGATCCGGTCAGACTATGATTTAGCATCTGGAAATTATATGAGGCGTATACATTATAGTTGGCGAAATTACGGTTTACATCATAATAAGAATTTAAATCAAAGACACTGGTTGCATTCCATTGGGCTGTTCCATTAAGGGAGAATGATTTATATCTGTAAGATAAAGTTGTTTTCAAACTGTTGAACCAGTCTGGTTTATTGTTTTCTTTTGAATAAGAATATTCTGCCGTCAGGTTCAATCCGTGTGCTCCTAATGTAGTACTGATGCTGGCTTCCAGCCGGTAAGAAAAAAGTTCCTGTGATGTGTAAAAATTAGCTGTTTTTTGTTTTTCAACCTTTGGATAAAGTAGGAAATTCCACTTCTTTAAAGAAAACTGATAACCTAGTCCCAAAGCTTCTGTACTGTTGAAATAATAACGCAAATTAGCTGTATTCTCAGGTTGGATTGGCTCACTCTGGAAACTCAGGAATTCAGGTTCTACCTGCGAATTCTGATATTGTATAAAAGCGCGCTGAGAAGCAGAAAATTGGAGACCAATCCGCTGATTTGAGAAAAAGGATCCCCGCTTGATCCCTGCATAACTTTTGGTCGCAAAGGAATTGACAGATTGTATATCCCATTTTCCTATTTTCCCCTCGTAATTGGCTCCCATTGAAGCCCCTGCGTTTTCATCGTTGTTCGAAAGACCTTTTTCCTGGCTCAGACCCACCTCCGTACGGATTGTATGTTTATCGTTAATTAACAATGATGTTACCGCGTTCGCTACCTGTGTATCTATCTTAAGACGCGGATCATGGTCGAAAATATAGGATACTTTCCCATTGAAAGATTTAGCATTCCCAAAAGCATATTTTGCTCCCGCCATGGTAGATCCTTCTGTTTGCTGGAAATAAGTACCATACAGATTATAATTGTTTTCCAGTGCAAAAATTTCAATCTGATTATTTTTACCAAATTTGGTAGAAACCTTCCCTCCTCTTCCGAAAACCGGATAATCGTAATCGCTGCTATTAACATTCCCCACCCGTAATACCGTATTTTTTCTCTCCAGTTCCAGCCAGGTATCATACAGATTATAACGGCCGTCTTCAAGATAGTAATCTGCGCCAATATTGAAGCGTGATTTTAAATTCTCTGTCACCCGAAATGCTGTGTTTCCTCTCAATTGAAGATAATTGAGACGTGAACTGTTTTCATTATAACTCATTTCTGCAAAATTATTTCCACTCACCGCTTCGTTTCCCCGGTCAATTTGTCTGTTATGTGATAAAACGACTAAGTAGAGCGTGTTGCTTCCCACGATTTTATTGTCAAGCAGGTCTGTCACAATTGCATTAATATTAAATTCCGGATAAAGTGTATTCTGTTTTCTGACTGCAATTTTGATCTCAACCGTTTGCTTTTCTAAACCTTCCAGCGAAACAGTTTGTTGTTTTGGCAAAATTTCCAGACCATCAGGAATGGATTGCAAATCAATCTTAACGGTTCGTTTACTATAACCTTGGTTTTCTACAATCAGCAGAATTGAGGATTGAGGTAAAGCAGGGTTAATGAAATTTTCGTATGTGGCGGTATAAATTGCAATGTTTTTATTCTCGCCTTTAGCAACGAGGAAGGAAGCGCTTTCAGTTCTGGTGGCCGTTGGGGTGGCGTAAGAAACCTGAAATTGAATCTGATTGGATCTCAGTTTCATAAAATCCACGTTGGCGATCAATTTCACGGGAAGGTTTTTAGACTGCCCCGCACCTAAAGTAAAGTCATTTTGGGGATAAAAAAGCAATCCCGGATATTTTTCCTGAGGGATGATATTCTGAATGATAATCTCTTCAGAACTTTTATTCTCAATAACCAGGAAATTAGTAAAAGTAGCCCCCTTCTCAACAGCTACACTGTCATTTTCAAAATAGATTCGGATATCCTTCTTTTCCTGCGCAAAAGCCAACGAAAAGTGCAGAAGAACAAATACAAAAAATAAGATTGTTCTTCTTAGGACTGATATCGATATTCTATTCTGTGTTTTCAAAACGTAATTTTAAAATTTAAAGTTTTTTTCTCCTACACGTAAATCATTGGATTCTGCCATTTTAATAATAACCACGCCAAGGAAGTTTCCTGAAATTTTCTCTGGTAAGGAAAACTGAACAACCTGATTGGTATCCGGAAGCATGGAGATCGAAATTGCGGGTAATTTTATTTCCTTACCACTGTCTTTGTCGGTAAGCTCAAACGCAACGGTGGCATCATTGATAGTGTTTCCATCATTATGGATGCTTACTGCAACCTTTCTGTTCGCTGTATTCTCCGTACTCATCTCTGAAATATTGGTAATATCCAGACTTTTTACATGGTTTCCCGGTGGAGTGTAAAAGATGTGAAGCCCCACCTCAAATAAGGTGATAATACCAATACCATTCTGAATACGTGCCTTATCTGCCTGCTGGGGAAGCTGGGTAAAAAACAGCATGCTGTTTGTAACGGCAGAATTTGATGCGTTTGCCGGAATCTGCATGGTTACTGCAATCTCCTTTGTACTTTTCGCAGGAACTGTTACGGTGTTTTCTAAGGTGGATACCCAGGAGGCATTGGAAGTTTTTGAACTGCCTGCTTCAAGATAAACCTTATTTCCGTCTTCTTCTCTAACCCAATCTTTATAGTTGAGATTAAAAACATAATCCTTATCCGAGCTGTTTTGAAGCGTAACTGTTTTTGTTACTTTTTCTCCTGGGTTACCGGTGAAAAACAAGCGTGTAGGCGACATAGAAATACTTTGTGCCAGAAGTGAGGAAACCCCTGTGAGGATAAAGAAAATAAAAAGGTGGATAAACTTGTGCATGATGTAAATAGTTTAATAATATAAGACTGAAAACGTAGCAAAAGGAACCTTTGCAAACTAAAATTTTATTATAAAGCAGTCGCGGTATAAGTTACTGTTTGCGTATACGTTCCGGCAGGTTTACCTAAAATATCAGATGATGATGATTTCGCCGCGGGAATGGTGTAGTCCAGATTCAGTGTTAATGCACTTCCAAGAGGAGCATTTGCAACCAAGGTTTTTTCTCCTGCAGATAAAACTATATCGTTTTTTGTCCCTCCCATTGTTCCCGCAGCCGTTGCAGCTTTGATAGTCAAAACATCTACAGGGATTGAGTTTGAACCATTGACGAAATTCGGGCCGCCTGCTTTTACTTTAACATTAAAGTTCTTCGTTGAAGTAACCTTCAAAGAGTTGGCTTTAGTAATCGTCTGATCAGAGTTATAGTCCATTGCAGTAACATAGTTAAAAGCAACTGTACCACCAATTGCAGTACTTCCTGCATCGATAGAGATTACATCGTTCAGGGTAATGGTTGCGGTTGTGGTTGCGGTTGTATTTTGAGCCTGAACATTATTAGTTCCTAATATGATTGCTCCAATAGTGAAGGCTGAGATTACGATTTGTTTTGTCATGGTAGTAATATTTAATTGTTATTTTGTTTAATTGTTCTCTTTTGAACATTACAAATCTACAACGGCGGTAAAAGTTTCTTTGTAGTGGAAAAAGGAAGTTCATGTAGTAAAATAACTACAGGATTACTCATTTGGTTTAAATAGAAAAACCCTCAATACTTAGAAAGTGCTGAGGGCATATATATTGATGTGTTTTTTTATTATAAAGCAGTCGCGGTATAAGTTACCGTTTGTGTATACGTTCCGGCAGGCTTACCTAAAATATCAGAAGATGATGATTTTGCCGCTGGAATGGTGTAGTCCAAATTCAATGTTAATGCACTTCCAAGAGGAGCATTGGCTACTAAGGTTTGATCCGTAGCGGATAAAACTACAGCGCTTTTTGTTCCGCCCATTGTTCCGGCAGCCGTAGCTGCTTTGATAGTCAAAACATTAACAGGGATTAAGTTGGTTCCATTCATAAAATTAGCACCCCCTGCTTTTACTTTAACATTAAAGTTCTTTGTGGAAGTAACTTTTAAAGAGTTGGCTTTAGTAATTGTTTGATCAGAGTTATAGTCTGCAGCAGTAACATAGTTAAAGTCAACCGTATTACCAATTGCTGTACTTCCTGCGTCGATAGAAATTACATCGTTCAGGGTAATGTTCACGGTTGTTGTTGCGGTTGTATTTTGTGCTTGAACATTGTTAGTTCCTAGCATCATTGCTCCAATAGTGAAGGCTGTGATTACGATTTGTTTTGTCATGATAGTAATATTTAATTGTTATTCTTATTTAATTGTTCTCTTTTGAACATTACAAATCTACAGCGGCGATAAAAGTTTCTTTGTAGTGGAAAAAGGAAGTTCATGTAGTAAAATAACTACAGGGTTACTCATTTGGTTTAAATAGAAAAGCCCTCAATACTTTTGCATATTAAGGGCTTTTCTATTTTAAAATTGGTGTTTACTTACAATGCAGTGGCAGTATAAGTTATTTTTTGGGTATACGTTCCCTGTGGTTTTCCCAGAAGTACCTTGGAAGCATTTTCCGCTGAAATAGAGTAGGCAATATTTAAAGAATGTTTGTTACCTAAACTTGCATTACTCACCAGCACCTGATCAGTTGTAGATAAAGTGACCTGATTCAGGGTTCCCTCCAAACTTCCGCCCGGTATTGCTTTTACCTGTAATATATCTACAGGAATTACGTTTGCACCACTTACAAAGTGTGTACCTTCAGATTTTACTTTTACATCAAAATTTTTGGAGGAAATAATGACTAAACTATTGGGAACGGTCACATTTTTTGCTGAATTATAATCATTTGTGTTCCCATAATTAAAATCTACAGCGCCTTCTGAAGCAACAGAGCCAATGTCCATTGCAATAACGTCTGATAAAATAATATTTACTGATGTACTCACCTGCTCTGAATTTTGTGCCATAACCTGTTTGGTTCCTAAGGCGATTGCTCCCAGAGACAGCGCAACGATAGAGATTTGTTTTTTCATGATTAATAAATTTAAAGAGGTGTATAAAATATTGTCATTCAGAACTAATTATAAATCTAATAACATTATCCAACATTACCAAAGCCTTTTTCATCATTGGCTACATATTGTCATCATAAAGTTTACGGATATTTCAATCTAGAGCTAATTCTTATTACGATCTTTTACTGTTATCAGTATCATAATACTTAAGGAAATTATTGAACGGCCCGGTAAATGTTTACAACAATATATATGAAACAATTATGGGCGGACAGTCATTAATCAATACATTAACATAAACCAATATACAACACCACAACATATAAGTATAATTATTTTAATTAAAATATCACATATATATTTAGTTATTATTATTTATTACGCATTTAATAATGAAAAATCATTATTTTAGTAATAAATTAAAAACTAAAACCAAATGGGGACTTTCAAAATTTTCATAGTTGACGATGACCCTTTTTTCGGAGAAATGTTAAAATACCATCTCCAGCTAAATCCTGACTACGAAGTTCAACTTTTCAGCACAGCAAAAAACTGTCTTTCAGCGCTTTTTCTTAATCCTGATATTATCTGTATAGATTTTGGACTTCCGGATATTCAAGGTGATGAGCTTTTTAAACAGATCAAAAATCTGTATCCTGATCTTCCCATTATCGTTATCAGCGGACAGGAAAACATAGAGGTAGCAATCAATTTTCTCAAACAGGGAGCAAAAGATTATATCGTAAAAAATGAGCATACAAAAGAGCTTCTGTGGAGCTCTATTATCAGGCTGAAAGAAAATATCTCGCTGAAACAGGAGGTGGAAGACCTGAAAGATGAACTTGAAAAAAAATACACTTTTGAGAACACCATCATTGGACAAAGCGAATCTATAAAAGGTATATTTTCAAAAATAAATAAAGCGCTAAAATCCAGTATTAATGTTTCAATTACCGGGGAAACGGGTACAGGAAAAGAAGTGGTCGCGAAAGCCATTCATTATAATTCACCCAGAAAGAACAAGCCCTTTGTAGCGGTAAATATGGCTGCTATTCCTAAAGAACTTGTAGAAAGCGAATTTTTCGGTCATGAAAAAGGAGCATTTACGGGAGCTGCGGAAAGAGCTTCCGGAAAGTTTGAGCAGGCTAATGGAGGAACCATTTTTTTGGATGAGATCGCAGAGCTTGATCTCAATATCCAAAGTAAACTGCTCCGCGCTCTACAGGAAAGGGAAATTACAAGAGTAGGCGGAAACCAGAAAATAAAGCTGGATGTAAGAGTGATTACAGCAACCCATAAAAATCTCGCCCAGGAAGTAAAAAAGGGCACTTTCCGGGAGGATCTGTATTACAGAATTATAGGCCTCCCTATTGAACTCCCACCCTTACGTGAAAGAGAACAGGATACTTTAATTCTTGCCAGACATTTTATAGACTTATTTTCAAAGGAAAATAAAATCAAACCTTTAGGGTTATCTGCTGAAGCTAAAAAAAAACTTCTCGCTTATAATTTCCCCGGAAATGTAAGAGAATTGAAATCTATCATTGATCTGGCATGTGTAATGTCTGACCATTCTGAGATAATGGCAGATGATATTAGTTTTTATACCCTTGAAAAAGATTCAGAGTCTTTTCTCGGCGAGCAAAAAACATTAAAACAATATACTACAGATATCATCCTACATTTTCTGAAAAAAAATAATAATGATGTGATTAAAACAGCAAAGTTTCTGAATATAGGCAAATCAACAATTTACAACCTGATTAGTCATGCTGAAACTAAAAAACTAAATAACAATTAGATGAAAGTTGCCAAATTACTTTTTATAAACGGAGAATTCAGATATGAAAGAAATGATGAAAACCTTGACTATCAGAAAGCTCAGCTCGTTCTAGGATATGGAGCAAGAAATCTTATTGAAGACAATCATTTTTTCTTACAGCTCAAAGAGAAATTCCCCCATGCAGAGATTACCTTATCATCATCGTCCGGAGAAATTTTCTGTAATGAAGTATATGATAATACGGTAACCGTTACCATTATCAGTTTCTCAACATCTTATATTAAAACTTCACAGATTAATATAGATGATTTTCCCAGCAGCTACGAAGCCGGGAGAACCCTAATGGAAAAACTTCCTAAAGAAAACCTCAAATGGGTATTTGTTTTATCAGATGGCAGTCGTGTCAACGGCAGTCAGCTGGTTCAGGGACTGAACTCCGGACGCCCTGATCATGTGTTAATTTCAGGAGGATTGGCAGGTGATGGGGATAAATTTGAAAAAACAGCAGTTGGCCTAAACCAGGTTCCTGCATCTAATCAGATTGTAGTAATTGGTTTTTATGGAAAAAATTTGGAATTATCTCATGCTTCATACGGAGGTTGGGAAAGCTTCGGACTTGAGAGAACAGTTACCCGTTCTCATCATAACATCCTATGTAAAATCGATCATAAAAATGCCCTTGATCTTTATAAAAAATATCTCGGAAAATATGCAGAAGAACTCCCGGGTTCAGCACTTCTTTTCCCTCTTTCTCTTAAATCTGACAATACCTCCTCTTCTGTTGTACGTACCATCCTTTCTATTAATGAGAAAGATAATATGATGGTCTTTGCAGGCGACCTTCCCGAAGGAAGTAAAGTAAGATTTATGAAGGCCAACATGGACCGGTTGATTGATGCAGCCAATGATGCAGCCAATGAATGCCTTGAAATAATTCATAATAAGCCTAAAATGGGAATTATTGTAAGCTGTGTAGGAAGAAAATTAGTTTTAGGAGACCGGACTGCTGAAGAAGTGGAAATGGTAAGAGATGTTTTTGGCCCTGACACCATCATTACAGGTTTCTATTCATATGGAGAGATATCCCCTCTGAAGCCCTTTGATGATTGTGCCTTACACAACCAGACTATTACCATTACCACCATTAACGAAACTGAATGAAATGGAACCGGAATTTCACAACCTATTAAAAAGACAGATCAACAAGTATCTTACAGAAGACTGTAAGTCTCATCCGCAGTTCAAAAATTTCATCAATGCTGTGAATCAGTCTTATCAATCTTTTGAAAGGGATAAAGAACTCATGGATCATGCTTTTAAACAAAGTGAGGAAGAGTATCAGGAAATCTACATCAACCTTAAAAATGAAAATATTTTAAAGCAAAAGTCGATCTCCAATCTTTATGAGTCCATCAAAATTCTTGATCCTGCCATTGAATATCTGGATTCTGAGGATCTTACAGAGCTGTCATCTTATGTATCTGAACAGTTGAGAAAAAGTTTTTTTTTGCAGGAACAGCTTAACAAGCAACTAGAGTTTCAGAAACTGCTGATGAATATATCTTCAGAGTATATTAATATTCCTATAGAAGAGGTATCCGAAAGCGTGAATAGTTCTCTTAAAGAGATGTCGGAATTTGTAAATGCAGACAGAAGCTATATTTTCAGATATGATTTTGCAGAAAACACCTGTTCCAATGTTTATGAGTACTGCAATGAGGGAATAACTCCTCAAATAGACAACTTGCAGAATATACCACTTGATATCATCAGTGAATGGGTGGAAGCCAACCAAAAAGGAGAAAGCATTTATTATCCGGATGTTCAGGAATTACCGAAAAGTAATCTTAAAAACCTCTTACAGGAGCAGGATATCAAAAGTCTACTTGTAATACCAGCCATGCTTCAAAATGAATGTCTTGGCTTTGTAGGTTTTGATTTTGTCAGGAATTACCATAAAGTATCACATACCGAGAAAAATCTTCTCACTATTTTTACTCAGGTTCTTGTCAATGTACGTGAGCGCCTCGTTCTTGAGAGAAATCTTTCCAGAACAGTAGAAATCCTGAAAAAGCTACTGGCGAATTTACAGTCCGGAATATTAATGGAAGATGAGAACAGACAAATTATATTTACCAATGATTTGTTTTGCAAAATGTTTAATATTCCAATTTCCGCAGATGATATGATCGGAATAGATTGTACAAATTCTGCGGAAGAATCTAAAGCTCTTTTTAAGAATGAAGATTATTTTGTCCAGAGAATTAATGAAATACTTAAAGAAAAGAAAATCGTAACCAATGAACTCATGGAAACCAGGAATGGGAAGTTTTTAGAAAGACATTATATTCCCATTTTCATTAAGGATCATTACAAAGGACATCTCTGGAAGTATAATGATGTAACGGAACGTGTTGTTACCCAAAACCAGCTCAAACAAAGTGAAGAACGCAACAGAATGATCATGGATTCAGCCATGAGTGCCATCATCATTACCAACCACAAGGGGCAAATTACTTTTTGGAATAAAAGTGCGGTCAATACCTTCGGCTGGACAAAAGAAGAAGTAGAAGGTAAAAAAATTCTTGAAAAAATTATTCCGAAAGCAGATAAAACGCTCTACACATCAATGCTGAATAAACAAGTGGAACGAAACGTTATCAAAAAAAACGGAGAAGAACTTACGGTAGAAATATCAGTTATTGCCGTAGAACAGGATGATAACAAATATTACTGCTACTTCATTAAAGATATTTCTGAAAGAAAAAGAGCGGAAGATCGCATCAAGAGACAAGAGGAAAAATACCGGAACATCATTGCCAATATGAATTTGGGCTTGCTGGAAGTAGACAACAACGAAACCATCCGCTATGCCAATCAAAGTTTTTGTGATGTATCCGGCTATGATCCTGATGAGTTAATTGGCAAAAGCCCCTCACAGCTATTTGTATACGGAGACAATAATCTTGAGTTTGTAAAAGAGCAGATCCTATTAAGAAAAAAAGGAGTTTCAAGCGTATACCAGCTTCCTGTAAAAAATAAGAGAGGAGAAATTAGATGGTGGGCAATAAGCGGAGCGCCCAATTATGATGATAACGGTAATCAACTTGGTTCGATAGGAATCCACCTTGATGTTACAGACCAAAAAAAACTGGAAGAAGAACTAAAACAGGAAAAAGCTAAAGCATTGGAGGCATCCAAAGCCAAGGAAGTTTTCCTCGCCAATATGAGCCATGAGATAAGAACACCTCTTAATGCTATTATAGGTTTTCTACGAGAGTTAAAAAGAATAAACCTTAATGCCACCCAAAAACAGTTTGTAGAAAACAGCTATAATGCTTCACAACATTTGTTATCAATTATTAACAATATTCTTGATATCTCCAAAATCGAATCCGGCGAAATGTCTCTGGAAAGCAAAAGCTTTTCATTACAAGAAAGTATCGAAAACGTTATTACCATTCTCCAACCTAAAGCAAAACAAAAAAAGTTACAACTATACGCTGTTTTTTCAAAGTCCCTCACCCCTACTCAAAAAGGTGACTCCTTAAAGATAGAACAGATTCTGTATAATATTATGGGCAATTCATTAAAATTTACAGATAAAGGTGAAATAAAGGTGGATTGTAATGTTCTTAAAGACTTTTCCCGTTATCAGACAGTCTCTATCTGCATTACTGATACCGGAATCGGAATGAGTGAAGAGTATGTAAACAGTATCTTTAAAAAATTCAATCAGGAAGACAGCTCTATTTCCAGAAAATATGGCGGTACAGGTCTCGGAATGACAATTACCAAAGAGCTGGTCTCATTAATGAAAGGAAAAATAGAAGTAAACAGTGAGAAAAATAAAGGAACTGCTATTACCATCACTTTCAATGTTGACAAAGGAAATGAAGAATCATCTTCAAAATCTTCCCAAAAGAAACAGAAAATTTCTATTCGGGGAGTTCATATCTTGCTAGTTGAAGATAATGAGCTGAATCAGCTGGTTGCAGAAAATTCACTGACCCATTTTAAGTGCAGTGTTACAAAAGCTGACAATGGCAGAATGGCAGTAGATCTACTAAGAAAAGAAAAGTTTGATATTATCCTGATGGATATCCAGATGCCTGAGATGGATGGTATAGAAGCCACCAAAATAATACGGGAAGAACTTGGAATCGAAACCCCCATCATCGCCCTTACCGCAAACGCTTTCAAAACAGAGATAGACAATTGTATTAGTGCAGGAATGGATGACTATATTACCAAACCGTTTATTGAAGAGAACCTGCTCAATATTATTCACAAATACACCAAAATTCAAAAAAGAACCAACACAACGATATCCAATATGAACAAAACACTTTATGATCTTAAAAATATACAGATGCTCAGCAGAGGAGATGAGGATTTTATTCAGAAAATGCTTTCCATATTCATTTCGCAGACCCAGGAAACAATTCCTTTGGTAGAAAAAGCATTTGAGGAGAAAGACTATGCAGAAATAGCCAGGCTCATCCATAAGATCAAACCCAGTATAGAAGGCATAGGTATCTATTCCATTAAAGAAGAAGTAAAGCAGCTGGAAGTATCAGCAAAAGAACAGCATACAGATCTTACTGAACTGTATACTCTATTTGAAAACATAAAAAAAACTCTTACTACCGTAATAATCCAGCTGAAGGAGAAGATTAAATAAGGAGAAACCATCCAAAATCAAGACTCAATTCCATATTTTGGAAAAATAAAATATTTAAATAGTTGATTTTCAAATAATTAAATACAGGCACAATAATAGACTCATTGTTTTCAAATTAAAAATATGGAAACAAATAAGCAAAATTTAAAGTTTTTTATTGTAGATGATGACAGATTCTGCGCAAGTGTGTATGAGCAGTATTTGAAAAATCATCATTATGAAGACATTATTTGCTTCAGCAGTGGCGAAGAATGCCTGGATGAACTTCATCAGAAACCAAACATCATTTTTCTGGATCACAATATGGAAGACCTGAACGGTTTTGAGGTTCTAAAGAAAATCAAACGTTTTGATCCCAACATTTATGTGATCATGGTCTCTGCACAGGAAAACATCGATACTGCTGTAAACACACTTAAATACGGAGCATTTGACTATCTGGTAAAAGATGGGAATGTTTCCGAAAAAATGACAGAAACTATAGACAAGATCTTGAAAATAAGAGAAGAAATGTCTCAAAACAAATTAAAAGGTTTCCGCAAATTCTTTTCAATTCTATTTTAAAAAAACTATGGCAAAAAAATTCATCATATCATCCATTTTCCTGCTTTTACTCCTTTCCTGTAAAACATATAATGTACAGGAAGAAGAACAGCCATCCCGAGGTATGCAGGATTTCAGTTTCGACCCCAACTATCAGTTTCGACCCCAACTACGAATACAGAATTCGCAAAGATGACAAAATAACGCTTTCAGTTTGGGGACAGGATGATCTGAGTGTGGGATCCGTCTATGGAATCTATAATTCTAACGAGGTTTATGGAAAATGGCTTTTGGTGGATATTAACGGAAATATTGAAATTCCAAAATTAGGAACAACTTCTGTAATCGGGAAATCTTTGCCCGAGCTGAAGGAAGACATAAAAACAAAACTTAAAAAATGGCTTGTGAACCCTATTGTTGATGTGAAAGTTCTTAACAAAGAAATTGCCGTGATGGGTGAAGTACGAAATCCTGGAGTGATTCAGGTCGATAAGGATCAGAATACATTACTTGAGCTTATCTCAAAAACAGGAGGTTTTGAAATGTATGCCAATTTAAAATCAGTGAAAATTTTAAGACAGGAAGGAGAAAACGCAAGGGTTACCAACATAGACGAAAGATGTTCCCAATCAGAATATTATGCTCCATCCGGGAGACTATGTTATTGTACCCTCTAAGAAAAGTAAGGACTTTTATAAAAGAGTTTCCACAATCATTCCTTTTACAACAGTTACTTCCGCTGCAGGAATATTAATTGGGCTTTTATAAAAAAAAGATCATGAACAACGAAAATATACGGTTTCTGAAACACTTATAGAAGGCAACATTAGCCTTGCAAGAATTGGCATTTTGTTCATTGGCAGTATCCTGGCTTTCCTCAAGTACAATTTTTCACAAAAAAACAAAATATTTTTAGAAAACTCCGGGGCACTATTTTTAGGATATCTATTAATTTGCCTGGGTATTTACATTACGAAGTTTGATCACAATACAGCGCATTTCCCTTATGGTATCTTCTTCATTCTGTTTGTATTTACCATCCCGGTCATAGATTCTGTAAGAGTATATACTGATAGAATTTTAAGAGGAAAATCTGCCTTCAAAGCAGATAAAACGCACATCCATCATCATCTTTTACAATTGGGTCTGTCTCACAAAAAAATTACTTTGATCTTTGTATCAATCAATGTTATTGTTCTTGCTATTCAAGTCATCTTTTTCAAAAACTATTCAGTTTATACCATACTATTATCCTTCCTTGCTTTCATCCTAATATTTAAGCTGATCAAAACGATCAATCTTTTTTTAACCTGGAAAAACAACATCAAACAAATGGAAAATTCATAAACATATTGCTCACTTCAAATGTCTGAAACTAAAATTGCAAGAAATTTAGTATTCTATAAAATTACATGATAAAATTAAACTTTTGTAATTCTTGTGTAATTTGGTTCAACCTAACCAAATGGCATCGAGAAAAGTGTTTGAAGATACTCTTAAAGTTCAGTAACCATAACAATTGTTAAGAATTTAAATATTGTTACCTCACAGCAGAGTAAAAAGAAGCCGGTATCTATAAATATTAATGGAGAATAAGTAAAACTATTTTCTTCGTAAAAAGAAAAAAATTACCCCATTAATAGTAATACCGGCTTTGTTCAATTAAGTAAACCTATATTAGCTTTTTGCAGTCCAAGCTTCCGCCTGAAGTTGCTTCACAAAATCTTCAGTTTCTTTTGGATGAACATTTCTGAAGTTTGAATTATCATCTAAAACTACATCAACAATACAATCAGCCATTGATTGAGGATCTAATTGATGCGCCAACGATTCTGCAGCACCATCAAATGCAGATAGTGGTGTAAAATTAGTCTCCGGATTATACCAACGGAAGATTGAATCAACCCCACGGTCATTAAACCCTGTACCAAAAACTCCTGGGTTACAGGTTGCAATTTTAATATTAAATTGTGCCAGTTCTGTTTTTAAACCTTCTGCTATTGCCCCCATGGCATGCTTAGACGAACAATATGCGGCAACATAAGGAACTGTCCATAATTCACCCATTGAAGTTGTGAAGACAATCTTTGCTGCTTTCTTCTGTTCAACCCATTTTTTTATAAACCCCTGTGCAACCAGAAGTCCTCCGAATACATTAACATCAAACATATCTCGGATCAAATCAATTGGTTGTTCTGCGATTGGTCCACCTTGCATTATTCCTGCATTGCTTACCAAAATATCTATATCATATTTCTGATGAATATAGTCCAGATCACGTGCATCAGTTACATCCAACTTATCAACAATAAGGTCAACACCTTGTTCAGCCGCTTCTCTTTTAAGGTCACTTACTTGTGGATAAATCTGCGCTGTTGCAATTACCTTATGTCCTTTTTTTGCCAGATCAAAAGCTACAAGTTTACCAAATCCACTTGCAGCTCCTGTAATTAAAATAGTCTTGCTCATTTTTGTATTTTTTAAACGTGATTAATTATTTATTTATTTATTTATTTGTAAAGATCAAAATTCAAACGACAACTCATCTCGCCATAAAGTCCATTTTCATATCGCTGGATGGTTCTTTTTGAATTATTTTTTGTATTAAATGTACAGCCAGTTCTAGCTTTTAAAAATGTATTTGTATTACGCACTGTATGCTTTTCCTGTTGTTTTAAAATTGCTGGCCCCATAATCTAAAATTTTCATCATTTGCGAATTGAATGACGGGGCCAATCAATTTTTTTATTATACATACTTTAAAAAATATGAAACCCGATTAATAAGCTAAATATTTACTGTTATAAACAATGCTCCAGATTATTTAATAAATGTATATTTCTGTTATGCAAAAATGTATCGATAGTTAAAAGTCCAATGAATAAAATTGCAAAACCAAGACTTATTCCTTTGTAATAATCTTTTATGAAAAACAACGATAATAAAGCACAAGCTGCCCCGAGAGCAACCCAGATTAATCGCAATTTTTTATAAGTACTATTATCTTTCTGAACTTTCTTGTATTCTGTCTTAAGCACCTGCATCGGACGCTCTTTTATCTTTATCTCTAATTCCTGAACATCATTACTTCGTACCGAAAGAAGATATGTTCCATAACATAAGTTGACTACAAGAAGAAAAGAGATTGGAATAACCATCCCTTGTCCAAGGCTCCACCCACCGCTTTTAAACAGCAGAACTATAATAGGAATAAGAACTATAGCCATCAGGACCATCCATCTACCCTGCTCAATTTCTCCTTTTGTCCATATTTGAAAGTACTGAATCATCTCGATTTTTTCCATTAAAGCAATATATTTACTTAAGCAATCTCAGAGGTTGTAGTTCCGTATTTTACTTTGAACGAAGAGTAGAAATGAGACAGATTCTCAAAACCAAGGTCAAGATAAAAATTGGTGGGTTTCTGTTTCTTATATTTAATCAGATGATAAGCTTCCTCCAGACGCTTGTCTTTAATCCATTGTTTTGGCGGACAGTTGAAAACCTTTGCAAAGTCACGTTTAAAAACAGAAATACTTCTACCTGTAAGTTTAGCAAAAGTTTCCAGAGGAACATTGAACATGTAGTTATTGGTCATGAATTCCTCCAAGTCAATAGCATGAGGTTTTGAAAAGTCAAAAAGAATATATTTAAAATCTGGGTTACTGTCTAAAAGCAGTTCGATGGCTTCCCTAATCTTTAAGTCAGCCAATTTCGGTGTGGCTTGCTTTGTTTTATTGATATATGGAGCCAGTGAAATAAAATAACTCTTCAGAAACTCATTAGGCTCAAAGAACATCTTCTGCTTTCCGTTGTAACGTTCCTTAACTGTAATCTTATTTTCCAAAGCATACTGTTGTAAAGTTGCTTTGTCCAATGTAATTGCAATAAACTTATAGTTGCCTGATTTTGAAGGATATTTAATGGTGCGAATCAACTGGTTTTTTCTAACCAGTACAACTGTATTTTCCTTTATTATTATTGAGTCCTGCTCGTGGAATACCTGTGTTTCACCAGCTAGCTGAAATCCCAAAAAATGGTCAGGATAAAATTCTTCTGTCCCACGTTGTGTTTCATAAATGCACGAATACACCAGCTTGTCAAAAATCATTTCGCGTGAAGATTCCATAATATTTTTTTTAGTTACAAGATTGCGGAAGCTCCAGAACTTGCAATTTCTTTATCCTGATCTGTTGTCCCACCAGAGCTACCAATGGCACCGATAACAATACCATCCTTATTTTTTATCACAACACCACCTGCAATTGTCAACAGGCCGTCATTCGAATTAATCATGCCATATGAGTGAAGTTCTGCTCCCGCAATAATTGTCCCCATAACATCACTGTCCACACCGAACATTACAGCTGTTTTTGCTTTTTTTATTGCAAAATCAACAACTCCATAAACACTATCTAATCTGGCAAAAGCGACCAAATGCCCTCCCGTGTCTACAACTGCAATACTTACAGGTAAATTTAAACTTCTTGCTTTTTCAATTGCAGTATTTAATACCAAATTTGATTGTTCATAACTGATATTCATTTTATTTATATTTTATTATTTTGAATTATCCTCTCTTAATGGGCTGTATTTTTTTAAATTTTTTCTAAAACGTCTCTCCCCTATTTCAACATCGTACGTTTTTCCTTTTCTACACTACAACATAAGCAGCTAAAATTGACAAAGAACCATTTAACTCATCCTGTAATAATCATAATGTAAAATTAAAACAATCAAAATGAGGTTTATAGTTTTATTTAGCTCAATTTTATATTTCTAAAAAGTCCAATGATTTAGAATACACATAGCCAGATCAGCGTAAAAATTCTTTATTTAATACATTTGCAAAATGAGATTGTTATTTAATCTACAACACTGATCAAGTATAAATCTCGCCAAAAGCAAAATATTGTATTTTTGAACAGATTGCTTTTACCCTAATGAACAGAGCTACTTTATTTAAAGGCGATATTCTTTGAGTGAAATTGATATAATAAAGATTTAGAAAAGTTCAAAGGTCTTATCCCATACCTGTTATCTTTAGCTCCTTTAAATCAAGCTGCAATTCGGCATTACGAATTTCATCATCACTAAAAAACTTCTCCTTCCGAAGTTTGAATAATTCCTTTCGCTGCAAAGCATAAATTAATAATAAGTTACTATCATAAATTTCCTTCTTTTTATTTTCCAGTGAAAGTGTATTCTTGTTCAAGGAATCATTCTCACTCTCCAGCTCTGCTTTATAATATTGTAAAACTTCAATTTCCTGAACATTATCAGTTCTTTTATTATTTACATAGTTCAAAGCAACAGTATTCAATCTAAACTGAATACCAACCCTTTGTTTATCCTCAGGAACTATTTCGTCGATTTCGCGTACTTTTATCAATCTGATTAAAAACGGAAGGCTTAGTCCCTGAAAAACAAGGGTAACAAAAATGACAATAAAAGTGATAAAGATTATCAGGTTACGATGTGGAAACCGAACATCGTCGTTAATCATTATGGGAATGGATAATGCTGTAGCCAATGAAACAACTCCCCGCATTCCTGACCAGCTGAGCACCATAGATCCCTTCCATCCTCCTGATGGATTCATTCTTGCTTTAGCGCTCATTAAACGGAGAAGATAAGTGGATGAAAATACCCAAAGAAAACGAACCCCTATTGTAATTACACTTATTGCCACTCCATATTTTACAGCGTCCATAATTGAATATCCTTCCAAGCCAGAAACTATTTCCGGAAGCTCCAGACCAATCAATATAAAGACCAGCGCATTCATTACAAAGATCATGGTAGTCCACACTCCGAGCATATTCAATCTTGTACTTCCTGTCTGAAATACTTCATGAGATCGGTAAGACATAAAAAGTCCACCAGTTACAACAGCCATCACTCCCGAGTAATGGAACTGTTCAGCAATTAGGAAAAGAATATAGGGGGTCATCACCGTCAAAACTCCATCAATTGCAGGGGTTGTCGGAAGGAATCTATGGATAACATACATCATATTAGCACCAATCAGACCGATGACAATTCCCATTCCTGCTACAAGAAAAAAATCACCGGTTGCTTCCTCCATTGAAAAAGTGCCTGACAAAACAGCAATTAAGGCAAATTTGAATACGATCAGTGAGGATGCATCATTAATCAAACTTTCCCCTTCTAAAATTGTCATCAATCTTTTGGGAACATTCATTCCTTTGAGAACTGTGGCGGCAGCCACTGCATCGGGCGGTGAAACGATTCCCCCTATCAAAAAACCGAGAGCGACTGTAAAACCAGGAATAAGGGCGTAAGATGAGAATGCTATTATTGAAGAAGTAAAAAAAACAAGCCCAAAAGCAAGTAAGGCAATTGGATATTTCCATTTCCAAAAATCATTCCACGAAGTATACCAAGCTGCTTCATATAGCAATGGTGGAAGAAAAATCAAAAAAATGAGATCCGGATCCAAATGAAGTAAAGGAACCCCCGGTATGAAACTGATGCCCAGTCCGGCAACTACCAAAAAAATTGGGTAGGCTATTTTCACCTTATTGGCAAGTAAAACCAACAGCATTACCACAAAAAGCAAACCTAATATGATTAATAAATTGTTATGCATAAAAATTATAGCTTTAAAGATCAATAGAATTAATAATTATGGTTTTCATTACTTCTGTTGAATTCATAGTAAGTTTTATTATTACCTTTTAAACAAACCTAAATTTTCTAGAGATATAGTAAAAATGAGCCATCCAAGATGCTTGTTTCCTAATATTCTGTCAGTCTGGTACATATATATAATCTGAGGATTAAGCCATTCTAAAAGCTTTATTTCTCCACCAAGAATAATACGATTTCTATTAATTGTTCCATTATCAAGGTTTAAAAAAACTTCATCATAAAGATAGATGTTTAGCTCTTTTTTTAATAATTGGGTCCTATGGTTTATTCCTAGCCGATTTCTATAGAACGACAGGTCAGCCAAGTCTTTCCTAAAGCGGTAAAAATACATATTACGGTCTGTAATTGTCCAATTTTTAGCAACCGGAAACGAAAAGACAGCACTTGCCAGGATCTGATGCTCATATAATGTGGAAATACCATCAGGTTTTATACCAGCATAGGTATAACCTGGAATAAAGGTCAGGTATTTATTAATCACAAAACTGGGCAGAACAACCAACGCCTTTAAATTGTCACTTGGACTATATCCTGCGTATATTGTCAGTTTATTGTTTTTAAAAGTATTTGCACTTACTCCGGCTACAAAAAAAGAACTTTTGCCATCTATATCCTGAGCGTATAAGGAATTTACATTTATTACAAACAAAAAAATAGCGACAAATAAAGTCTTGTTTTTCATAGTATTATTTATTCTATTTCTGTTGTAGTGGCTTTATACTTTAATTTAAAAGAAGAATAAAAATGTGACAGATTCTCAAACCCAATGTCAAGATAGAAATCTATTGGTTTCTGCTTTTTATATTTAATCAGATGGTAGGCCTCCTCTAATCTTTTATTTTTGAGCCATTGTTTAGGTGTACAATTAAAGATCTTTGAAAAATTCCGTTTAAATGTTGAAATACTCGTACCAGTTAATTTTGCAAAGGTTTCTAAGGGTACATTGAACATAAAGTTTTTATTCATAAAACCTTCAAGATCATTTTTTTGTGACTCTGAAAAATCAAATAAAACGTATCCAAAAACCGGATTACTATCTATAAGTAATTCTATAACCTCTTTGATTTTCCCATCCACCAATATTGCAGTTGCTTGTTTTGTTTTATTGATATAAGGAGCTAACAAGAGAAAGTAACTGTGTAAAAATTCACTGGGCTCAAAAATAAACTCATCGACTTCATGATAATGTTCTTTGATTTCTATTTCATTTTCTATTGCATACTGTTTTAAAGTTGCATTATCCAATGTAATTGTAATAAATTTATAAACACCTGATTTTGACGGATAATTAGTAGTTCGGAATAATTGGTTTTTTCTTAATAATACCGCCATATTCTCTTTGATCAAATGAGTACTTTGTTCAAGAAGTATATGGGTTTCCCCTGCCAGTTGAAAACCTAAAATATGTTCACCATAGAAATCTTCTTTTCCTCGCTGAGCTTCATATAAACATGAATACTCCAGCCTGTCAAATATAAATTCGCTCATTGTCTTCATAGGTTCATTTTTTGTTATTTGTTTCACCTGACCGGAATACCCAATTATTATTACCAAAGCTATTTGAAGAAATATCGCGCTATTAGAGCAATATTCTTAATTCGATATAATGATAGAGTTCTCTTTACAAAATTACAGGTAAACAAATCATAGTTTTATATGTATTTAGCTCAAGTACATATTGCTAAAAGGCTCAAGTCGACTTTAAATCGCCCTATAAATTAAAAATATAGAAAACTTCACCATCAAAAATGATATAGATTCATAGGTGTAAAGAAGAAAAATAAAAAAAACCGTCCTTTCTGGACGGTTCGCTTAATGACAAACAATATAGTATTAACCTCTTACAGATTGTCGTCAGACAGTAAATTTAATTTACTTGGCCCAATATTGAAGGATTCTTCCTTCATAATTACTATCGGGTCTTTGATTGAATCTGTGAGGTCTCCAGTTTGCCCATCCGGCAGAACATGAACTGGCTCCTCCATAATCATCCGTACTGTTTGAACATGTACCAATGTGGTGATTAAGTTGTGCTTCAATACTCATCCAGATCCCAAACGTATCATTAAGATCATACTTATTAAAGGTTGCCTGACTTCCATTGCTGGAAGTATAGGTTAAATTATTGCCTGGCGTATTTGAACCTGCATAGCCCACACCTCCCCATATTCCAGTAAAATCTCCTGAAAGACTGTATAAGCCAGGTATAAGATAAGCAAAGTTCTGATTATTGATTTGATAAAATGTGTCACCAGTTGTTGGCTTTCCAAAATTAAAGCCAAAAAGTTTCCCAGTGGATGTATTTCCCCTTGTACTATAGTTTCCTGTTGCAGGGTTTCCATCTGTAATTTCAACATTTAGATAATTATTAGGAACCCATACATCACTTATTGGGGCTACGGTACTACCTTCAACCTGACTGGCAGATGCTCCTGTGGCTGTATTATGCCCCTTTTCTTTA
This sequence comes from Chryseobacterium sp. 2987, assembly GCF_031456375.1. Lineage (NCBI taxonomy): Bacteria > Pseudomonadati > Bacteroidota > Flavobacteriia > Flavobacteriales > Weeksellaceae > Chryseobacterium > Chryseobacterium sp. 2987. The sequence goes on along the minus strand of NZ_JAVDUN010000001.1, from coordinate 722,794 downwards.
ATGCTGAATCTATATTGCTTATTTGTACTATGACTACCAATGTTATTGACAACCGCAGAAGGAAGTGAAAAAGCATATTCATTAAAAACTCCGGTTTCTGTTGTTATTAAATTTCTCGACGGCTGATTTCCGATGGGCTGATTATAGCTTTTCTCAACTATCAGGATCTGTCTTTCCGAAAGTGATCTTATGAGTGTCCAACCTCCATTGCTCATATCACAATAGGTTTTATACTTGTTTCCCGATGCATCTTTTATCCAATAATACCCATCCGTAGAAGACGAAGCAGTGGTTAAAATATCGGTACATCGGTTTGCAGGGTTTACAAATGTTCCTATTGAAGTTTTTGCTGTAACTGCTACCGAACATGAGGAAGCTCCTCCAGGTGAAGTAAAGGAATAAATGTTGGTACCAGGAGCAGTAGGCGTACCTTGGCCAAATAATCTAATGCTTGTTGTGGATGAAGTAACGCTGATGGAACCAGACGAAAATTTAATTCCATTGATCATGGCCGTTTCCACAACAGCTGTTCCCGGTGTAGTTACCGAAGTAACAGGTACATCAATATAATTTGTTCCATCTAATGCGATAGAGCTAGAATAAGTACCATTTACTGTCGCTGCACTACAATTAAGATTAAAGGTCGTAGATGATCCGCCCACATTTACCGTTGGGAGTACACACCCTGGATTAACTGCTATTCCATTGAAACTTAATGAGAGCGTATTATTCTGGGGGCCATTAACCGGTGTTCCCTGCCCATCAAGAACTACGGTTTGAGAACCGGTTTGGGAAAAGACTCCTGATTTGTTAAAGGAATATCCATTGGATGTGTTTCCAACAATTTGATAAGTCCCAATCTCCGTTACATTAATAACCAAAGTATATGTATTGTTACTGTTTAGAGCTGTTCCTGCAGTGAATATTCCTGAAGGGCCTGTGGGAGGTGTACAGCTGATAATATTGAATGAAGCAGGTTCATACGTCCCACATAAACTCTGCCATCTCGAAGTGCTGGTAACGTAATAATTAAAACAGTTGGTTGTTGTATTGTATATCAACAAACCATTGGCAGGAGAGACAATGGCTGAGCGTTCACTCTTTGACAACCGAGGAACCAGCAGCCCTCTATTCGAAGCAGTGATATCCAGCTGGGCACTGGGATCAATGGTGGAACTACCGATGCCAATTTGTCCCGTCTGATAGATATTCTCTGTGCTCAAGGTAGCTCCAGATCCCGTAGCCTTGGATATCCAGGGTTCACTTCCTCCAGTGGAAATCCATAAGCTATTAGGAGCATCATAATAGTAATAACCCGGGCCATGCACTTTTGCTGTCTTTCCTGAAATTCCGACACCATCAGTAACGAATATCATTACACCATTCTGATTATCTCCATAATCACCATCTTTTGCCGCCAAATCCGTGACCGTAAAGCTGGGAATCAACAGTCCTTCCGGGGTATTGACTTTGTTTGTCTTTTTAACATCGAGAGTTGCTTGAGGATTGGGAGTGTTTATTCCAACTTGTCCATAAAACATTCCAATTCCCATAAAAAGTGCCATGCAAAATGTCTTTTTTTTCATATTTGAGGTTTAATTAACATTGTCTCTTATTGTGTTTTTAACTTTGCCATATTAATTCTATTGATCGAAATTATATGGCCTTTTTATACATATTTGCCGATTAATACATTTTTAAAAATGAATTAATCGGCAAATTTAGCATCCAGACTCTACATACATATTTTAAAAAAGTCCAAATAAGAGTCTCTATTTAGTCCTAGTTTTTATAACAGTTTGTTTGGAGCAATTTTTTATAAAATTCTTCTGTTTTCTTCAATCGTATTTTTATACACTGTAGAACTATTAGCATTTATAAGTTATTGATCAAATAGTCATTTGTCCTAATTCAATTTCGGGATATTTCCTAACTTATTCCTCATTAAGATTGATTTCTCTTTGTGTAAACACAAAAAAGAACAATCATTTTCCATTTTTTATATTTTTAATAGTGTTAAAAATAATTAATCATGAAAACGACAATTGAAGAACTGTTTGCAGAAAAAATAAGCAATCATCATAGTACATGAAATACTGTATTAGATAATACTCAACCTCAAAACTATATTTGCAATCATTGGAAAGTAGAAATTAACCCAGATATCACGACTAATACTGACGACGGACATTTATAGTTAGTGATGGTTACCTCTCTTCCATAATTACATTAGTCAAAGGATACAACCTTTAACCTGTATTTTACAACAAATGTTTTATCGCAAAAGGAAAGTTCGAATTCAAAAATTCAGGACAATTGAGGATAATGGATATTAATATTGAGACAGATATCTTCTAACGACCATATTTTTGATGTAAAAAAGATAAAATGGTAGAAAAAGGAACAAGAAAATCCGAATTTCACACTACAACTAAGCACTCCACCATCCATATTATCTTCCATATTAATACCCAGAATAAAGTATTACCTTATAAAGTATAAAATTTATAAAAAGATAGGTAGTGAAAAAAAACTAATTTAGCACAACAAATCAATATCATAAAAATATTAACCATGAAAAATTAATTTATGAAAAATTTACACTAAAAAACTACCCTCTGCTCTAATACTCTCAAAATCAAACATTCTTGAAAGTAAGCAGAGCACCACTATCAACCCTAACATAGAGCCGAACTTTTAATCAATCCATTGTTTTTACCGTCAACCGCGATTGATTTGAGATTGAAACCCTCCAATCTCTTACATATCTACATCATAAAAGGATAAAATTTTGAATTAAGTTGCATTTTAAATAGAGGCTTCTTGCTGATATATGTAAACTTGATTTCATTGTACAATCTTTTAAATATCTGCCTATTTCCGCTTGAGAACACGAGTTGGAAATAACTATTCTCCTATGTAAAATTAAAAACAATAAAAATCATGAACACATTTGAATTACTTAACAATCAATTTAAGTACCCCCTTCCCAACATTAAAAAATCCTAATGCAGAATTATTACAGGATATTACCGAAAATCAATGGATTGATGGAGAATACCTTTGGCTGTATGAGCAAAACCATGATCTTCGTAAAAAGTACAAGAAAACTAAAACAGCACATATTGCTGCCCAATGGTTTCCTACTGCCTCACCTGATAGATTCAAACCGATTTGCAGGCTTATGCTGTGGACCCTTTACAATGATGATCTTTATGAAGAGAGTGGACCCCGAAAATATTGATCATGTCCGTCTACAGTCAATAGCAGTATTAAAAGGTGAAATAAGTGGTGAAAATTCAGGAATACCTTTAGGAAAAATGTTAGCTTCTCTAAGAGAAGAATTACTACAATTTATCCCAGAAGAATCAATCTCTCGTTTCACACAAATGATTGACAGATATTTTATGGGTTTGGAAACGGAGCTCACATATAAAAAGAAGAAAACTTTCCCTACAGTAGAGGAATGCATTGCATTGAGAGAAAATTCAATTTGTCTCTATCCATTTTTACAGCTTACAGAAGTGGAAACCGGTATCATCCTTCCTCAGGAAATTCATGAACATCCTGTAATTCGTCGTTTACAAGCTCTTGCCTGCATTTTCCCTCTATATATCCTATCAATATATTCGAGTAGTTTCTCAAGACTTATTTAATAACCCATCTTTCAGGAACGACAATATACCGTCCGAATCCGCCGTTGGTATTCATCCCCAAATCAAAACCTGTTACCAAAACCTCATCTCCGCTTTTCCACACTTCAACCGTTCCGGCAGCATCGACTCCCGGTATGTCGGGGTATTTCCTAGTCACACCTTTATTGCCTTTGGCGGATAATGCATCTTATAATTAAGAGAACTGTACTCTACTCTTATCAATACTTTCCCATCAGGAATATCTTCAATTTGCTTTTCTACAATTTTTGAGCTGTAAGTGCCACCTTCCTGCTCTGCAGTTTCTAAAACCTGATATGTTTTGGCCATAATGAGTTTTTTTGTACTAATTTAATAAACAGAAGAAACTTCTTTACCTTCAAACTTCAACTGACGGAACCTACTGTTTTCACGCAGTAATTCGATATCATAACCGCTTTTTTCATTCAGATAAATCTTAAGTTCAGCTTTCACAAGATTTCCAGACATCAGATGGCCCGCAAATTTTCTATCATCTGAAATAAAATGAAAATGAAACGGAGAAAGATCAACATTACTTAATAAAGATGGAGTAAAATAACCGACCATTGTTCCTTTAATATTTTTTGCCTTGTATTGAGGCCTCACCTTCATTAAAGTTGCAAGCTCAGTGGTATCGTCGGGAGAAACAGGATCTGCCCCTCCCACAGTAATATCTGCCCAGGTTCCTTCAATTTTAATAGCATAAGGTAGATTCTGAGTGGTTAACATTTCCTGAACTTTACCTTGTAATTCCTTGAAACTTCCCGTGAAAGATAATTTTTTCTCGACATCAGGATTAAAATAAGTGAGTGAAGTAAAGGGCGATTTCAGATTTTCTGATGCTACCTCCACCTTTCCGGAGGATTGAATCCTGTAAACAATTCCATCCAGAGCAATAAGTTCTCCGTCGAGATGATTAAATGTTCCCAGTCCGAAATCTCCGTGTGTTTTTAATTCTTTAACAGTGTGAGTTCCTTCGTAAATTCCTCTGCGCATTGCATCAATCATAGAATAATGCCAGATTCGTTCATCCTGATATTTTTTTTGACTTTTAACAGGCTGTTGCGCAATACCTGAAAAAGGAGACAGCAAAGCCAGAAGAGACAGATTAAAGATTGTTTTTTTCATAATAATAAATGGAAATGATTGTGTGTAAAATTTCAGATAAAAATCTATTTTTTCTCAAAATAATTATCCTTTCCCTCAATCCAGTCTTTTCTTGCCGGACTGAAAAAATCGATGTCAATGGTATCATCCTCCAATGCAGTAAAACTGTGCGGAACATTAGGTGGAATAATGATTCCCTGCCCTGCTTTCACAATATATTCTTTGTCCAGAATATTCACTTTTACACTTCCTTTGGTAATCAGAGAATATTGTTCGTTGATGTGTTGATGAATGGGAACCACTGCTCCTTTTTTATACGTAAAATATCCTATAGTTCCCTGTTCGCCGGAAATCATTCCTCTTGAGAGAAGCTCATTCACAGGTTTTGTTAGTAATTCTTTTAATGTAAATGTCTGTACATTTTGTGCAGAAACGGTTGCTGCAAAAAACAGACTTATGTTTAATAGTAAATTCTTCATTTTATAAAATTTTAATTGATTGGGTTTTAAATTTTAATTCTAAACACTTTAAAAGGCTTTTTAAACTGTTCTTTCCCATCGTGAAACCAGGGCATCAGCTGAATCTGAGAGTTGGAAATATATAAATACCCATCATCAGAAATGCTGTAACTGTCTGGCCAAATCAGCTTTTCATCATCCTTTACAATTGTCTGCATTTTCAAATCCGGAGTCATTTTTACAATTGAATTTTTCTCCAAATCTCCCAAATACAAGTTTCCTTTTTTATCGAAAATCATCCCGTCTGTCGTAATAAATTTTCCTAAATCTTCTACATTTTTGTTTAAAACAGCTTCATTTGCTTTAAAATCTCTCAACAAATCGGTTTTAATTCTGTACATACGATTATCCGTAAGCGGTTTATAGTATAAATATTGATTATCAGGGGTCAGCGCAATACCATCTGAATTTACCTTTAAAAGAGAACCATCGCCTTTTTTAAGTTCCTTTCCTAAAGGAGAAAAATGATAATTCGGGTCAGATTTAACTGAAGAAGAATTGGCTAAAACCAATCTGGATTCTCCTGTATTAATATTTAAAACCACAATTCCACCCGTATTTGAATTGGTTAAATATGCAAAGCCATTCTGGTTATCCACACGAACATCATTGATGTAAACATTTTCACCCCCTACACTTTCAGGAAACCTATAGATTTTTTCAATTTTATTGGTAGCTAAATTAATTTTCACCACTTTACTGCTATGCTGATACACTTTTCCAAGCCCGATTCCTGCAGCATCTACCACCCAAAGAAACCCTTTATCATCGGTAACTACAGACTGCACGGTCACAAATTTGTTTTGTCCGTCTTCACCTTTTTTAAAGCTGTTCCATTCTGCATTGGGATAAGGAACCGGTTTTCCGTCTTTTACCTCAACAACTGAATAAGAATGCGTGTCCAGCCAATAGGGATAATTCACAAAAACCCGGTTATCTTTTGCAACGGCAACACCCGTTAATTGATAAGTGCTGTCCGAGAAAACCTCTTCTAACTGTGCATTTTTTTCTGTTGAAATTTCATTCTCAGACTTTGGATTTGCCTGATTGGGAGATTTGTTGCAGGCTGTCAATGAAACCAATGCCATTGCCAATACTGTTATATTTTTTATGTTCATTTTATTAATTTTAAATGTTAGATTTTATAGAGTAACTACAATTTTACCAACCGTTCTGCCTGTTTCCTGTTCCAGATGTGCCTCTCTCATTTGCTCGAAAGGAAAAGTTTTTGATACGTGAGGCTTTACAGCACCACTTTCCAATAAAGAAGCAATCTGTTTCATATCTTCACCACTGGATTGTACGAGAATGAAATACCCCTTTACCCCTTTAGATTCTGCTTTGGAAGTTACTTCTTCATTCAAACCTGTTGGAATACTGATGATTGAACCGCCATCTTTCGTCACTTCAAGGGAATGGCCGATATTGTCCCCGCCAATGGTATCCAATACAAAATCAAAAGTTCTGCCCGCTGATTTCCAGTCGAAACCGTGATAATCAATATGTGAATCCGCGCCTAAACTCAAGACAAAATCTTTGTTTTTTGAAGAAGATGTCCCTGTCACTTTCGCTCCTAGATGTTTGGCAATCTGTACCGCAATATGTCCCACTCCACCTGCAGCCGCGTGAACCAAAACATTTTGACCTTCCTGAATATTCGCATTGTGAACCAAAGCCTGATAGGCCGTAAGCGCAACCAAAGTTGAAGCTGCCGCATCTTCGAAAGAGATGTTTTTTGGTTTTAAAGCTAATTGACTGTCCGGAGCTGCAACATATTCCGCGTACGCTTTGCCGTGCCCGGGGAAATTAACCATTCCGAAAACCTCATCGCCCACTTTAAAATCTGAGCTTTGGGTTTCTTCTACAATTCCAGAAATATCCCAACCCAAAATCAATGGATTTTCTGTTTTTATTCTTCCGTAAATACCTTTTCCAGCACGGCTTTTTACATCTACCGGATTGATGCTGATGGCTTTTACTTTTACTAAAACTTCGCCTTTGTTAATCGTTGGTTTTGCCAATTCTACGTATTCTAAGTTTTCTACGTTTCCGGCTTCTTTTAATACAATTACTTTCATAATATTGGTATTTTTTAATGTTATTTATTTTTGAATTCCTTTATCGCCTTCGATTCTCGGAAAATTAACGAAAAATTTTCCATCCGAACTTGTTGTAACACCATTCCGGACTATATCAGATGTTGCAACTGTTTCTAATTGTGCATTCGATAGTCCGAAGAAAACAAATACTGTAAGAAGGTTGAATTTAGTTTTCATTTCAGTTTGATTTTCAATGATTTTGATAAGTCAAAGGTAGAAGCATTACAGCTGAATAAATAATACATTTCGGGGGAAGAATAGCACATATTTACAGAAATAAAAAAGACTGTATCAAAGCGAAACAGTCTTCTATATAATTATAATTGATTTAAATTCAATTCATCTGCGACTTCCTGAATTCCAATGGTTTCATTCCCGTTTGCTTTTTAAACAATCTCGTGAAATAAGAGGCATTTTCAAAGCCTAATTCATAAGCGATTTCAGCGACTCCCTTTTCTCCCAGTCTCAATAGATTTTTCGCTTCGGAAATCATAAAAATATGAATCAGTTCCATTGCGGTTTTTCCTGTTTCCTGCTTTAATAAATCACTCAGATATCTTGGGGAAACAAAAAGCTGATCGGCCAAAAATGCTACATTAGGAAGTCCGTTTTTCTCCAGCAAACCTTCGCTGATGTATTTTCTCAACGCATCATTGAACTTTGAGGCCGTCTTTCCGGTCACCTGTGCTCTGTCGATAAACTGTCTTTTGTAATATCGCTGTGCATATTTTAAAATCGAGGAAATATGGCTTAAGATAATCTCACGGCTGTATTCATCGGGATTATTAAAATATTCTCCCTGAATTTTTGAGTGAAGTTCCAGAATAATCTGCTCTTCTTTTGGAGAAAGGTGCAAAGCTTCTGTCACTTCATAATCAAAGAAACTATATTTTTCAATTTCCTTGAAAAGCTCGTGACCGTTCAGGTAATCTTCGTGAATCATCAGCATATAGCCTTTTTCTTCAAACTCAAGATTTTTCATCTCGATAATCTGCCTTGGTTTCGCAAAAAACAGACAGCCGTTGTTGTGGTCGTACGGTGTGCGGCCGTACATAAAAATCCCTGATTTTATTTTCTTAAAAGCAATGACATAACAGTCTGTCGTAAATTCCCGATTTCCCAGGGTACACGCCGACTGACAGCCAATCATACTGAAAAGCGGATGTTCCGGAGCGTCCCAATGATTACCCAAGTGTAATTCGGTAAGGGTTTTGTAATGTTGCATCGGTTTAATTTTATCTAAGTTAAAATAATTTACCGGAAACAGGATCTAATTTTATCCTAAAAATAGGTTAATGTATCCTGCCGTAAGCTCCGGGTGCTGATGTTGAGGGCCGTGCCCCACATCATTCAAAATAATATGCTGCATTGTAGGTGCATTTTTCAACAACGGAAACCAGTTTTCTAAAGCTGATATTGTGATCTCCGGAAATCGCCAGAACGGGAGATTTCAGTGTTTTGTAACTTTCTCTGAAGTTCAGCTTATCTTCTTTCATTGTTCCTGAACCTGCAATATATTTCTGGAAAACCTCTATTGTAGAAGGAGTTAATGAACGCTCTAATCTCTACCCTATTCTTTCGTGAGATTCTTTGGCTGGCCGTCTGCTTTTTTCGGAAGCCGGATCAAAGAACAGATAATATTCATCTTCCAAATCATTAATCGGTTTTAAAGCGTGGTCAAAAAACACCTGTTCTATTGGAATTTCATTTTCTCCCGGAGGATTTGTTCCGATTAAAACAGTATCAATTCCCAAATGGTCTGCCAAAGCAGGAACCATATTCGCCACTTCTGAAATTTAATTAATGCCCATGAGCAGCAATACTCACTTCTCTCCAGTTTTGGATATCATTTAATCTTTTTGTGTAAACCTCGTTGACAGCGTGATAAGCAATTTTACCAAACAATAATCTTTGCGGAGGATTTTGATTATCAATAAGATTCAAAACTGGCTCTACCGTAGCTTCCGGTTTTCCCCAGGTATCAGGATTATCTCCGCTTTCTGCAAACGCAGCACGCACCGGATTGTAATCTGCAATATCCGAAGAAGTCTGGACTGCTGAAGCTCCTGCCCAATCCGTTGCAAATCCGTTGGGTTCAATTAAAGTAGTTTTGATTCCTAAATGTGCTGTTTCCGAACCGATAGTTTCAATTAAACCTTCCACAGCGAATTTTGAAGCGTTGTATAATCCTAAAAGCGGTAAAGTTGTTAATCCCAAAAAACTGGAAATCTGAATAATATGTCCGTTTTTTTGTTTTCTCATCACGGGTAAAACCGCCTGTACCACCCAAAGTGAACCGAAAAAGTTGGTTTCCATCTGTTCTCTCGCCTGCTGTTCCGTTGTTTCTTCCGTTGTACCGAATAAACCAAAACCTGCATTATTAATCAAGACATCAATTCTTCCGAAATGTTTTTCTACTTGTTCTGTTACTTCAAAAACTTCTGAACGGTTGTTAACATCCAATTTCAAAGGAAGAATATTGTCTCCGTATTTATCTTTCAAATCCCGCAGTGCAGAAATGTTTCTTGCTGTTGCCGCTACTTTGTCTCCTCTTTCCAAAAGTGCTTCTGCCCATAATTTTCCGAATCCTCTTGATGCTCCTGTGATAAAAATTGTCTTTCCCATTTTTAAAAATTTTAATTGTTTTGTTTTTAATTTTGATAGGACAAAGTTATCTCACATCAGAACCAAACTTGTAGCTCATATCAGCGGAAGAATAGCACAGAATTACGAAAAACTTTTTTGATTTAAAATTTTAGCCCACAATCCAATCATTTACTAATATCTTATTCTTCATTGATTAAAATCTTCATTCAACAGTAAAAGACAGTTAAAGCCAACTATGATCTAATTATATCTATTTTGCTTGTTACATGAATAAAAAATTATATTGTAAAAAGCTTTGCAACTCCAGAAAACTTAATGCTAGATTTGGGATAGCCAGTTCTTGTTTAATTTGGCTCAAACGAATTAAATATTCTACAAAAGAGTTTGTATAGAGGTGGAAGACGTCACCAACATCCAAACAGCCTTACTTCAAGATTACCCTTCTCAGCCTATCTTCATTCTCATCACCCCAGTACCCTAATGCAGAAATTATCGGAATTAAGGTCTTCCCAAAATCTGTGAGGGAATATTCAACTTTTGGCGGAACAACCGGGTAAATTTTCTTAGTCACGAGCTCGTGCTCTTCAAGCTCTTTCAATTGGATATTTAAAACCCGTCTTGAAGCATCCGGAATTTTACGCTGCAATTCACTGGGACGCAGATGTCCTTCATTGATAAACCATAGCAGACGGATCTTCCATTTTCCGTAAAGGACTTCCCCAATAAGGTCGAGACCGCAGTTTAAATTCAAAGGTATTTTTCTCTCATGCATAAACAAATTTAGCCCAATGTACCCAATTGTACAATAGGGGAAAAAATTATCCCTATGCGATTCGGTTTTCCGTTATTGCCTGAAAGAGTGATAGTTCAGAAATTTGTATCAAAGAATCAGACAATGCAAAATCAATTTAATTACAAAAATGAACTTCAAGGTAAAATTGCCCTGGTAACCGGAGGTACGAAAGGAACCGGAAAAGCAATTGCAGAAAGGCTGTTACAAGCTAGCGCAACGGTTATTATCACCGCAAGAAATGCACCTGAAGAAGAAAAAAGCCACCTTCATTTTATTTCAGCTGATTTAAGTGAGGCAGAAGGAGCCCAAAAAGTAATCAGCGAAGTGCTGTCTCATTACGGCAGGCTGGACATTCTTATCAACAATCTTGGCTCTTCATCAACACCCGCAGGCGGCTTTACCGTGTTATCTGATGAAGACTGGGAGTCAACCCTACGGGCTAATCTGCTTGCTCCTGTTCGACTGGACAGAGGTTTTTTACCCCAAATGATAGAGCGAAAAACAGGGGTTATTATTCACATCGCTTCAATTCAGGGCAAATTGCCTTTGTACGACTCTACTTTGCCGTATGCAGCGGCAAAAGCAGGATTAATCAATTACAGCAAAAGTTTATCTAACGAAGTTACACCCAAAGGTGTTCGTGTGCTGACTGTTTCGCCGGGATGGGTAAAAACAACGGCAACAGATGCATTTTTGGAAAGGATCGCCAAAGGTTCAAATACTTCTGTTGAGGAGGCTCAAAAAAGTGTTATGGATGCGCTTGGCGGAATACCTTATGGCAGACCTGCCGAACCGCAGGAAGTCGCTGAATTAGTAGGTTTTCTTGTTTCACCAAGAGCTAATTATTTAACCGGAACTGAATTTGTCATCGATGGAGGCACTGTGCCAACCATTTAATAATCTTAAAATACAATACAATGAATTTACCAGACATTATCTCAGAATTAGTAAAAGCGCAAAATGAATTTAACAGTTCAGCGTATGCAAATTGTTTTACCGAAAATGCAGAGGTATATGATGAAGGCCAAACCCATAACGGAAAAACTGAAATTGAAAACTGGATTGACAAAGCCAACAAAGAATACCAGGCCACTATGAAACCATTACACTATAATGAAAATGAAAACATCTTATCTGCAGAAGCTTCAGGAAATTTTCCAGGCAGTCCTGTTGTTTTGAAATATCATTTTCAATTATCTGACGGATATATTCAATCATTGAAAATAACAGTTTAATATTTTAGCTGACAAAATTAATCAGAGCTGAGGCTTCCGTAGCCGCAGTTTAATTGGGCTCAATAGAACCAAATCATCTATAAAAGTGTTTGAAAATAGTCCTGTCTTGGTCACCAACAGCCCAATGGCGTCACTTTAATACAGGTGGCGTCTTTTTTTTAATTCACCGGAACTGTTTTCTACATTAAATTTCTTATACAAATTAATAAATCATTTCAGTTGAACTCATTCTCAATCCCTTAAAAAGTTATCAGCATTCATAAAAATTCGTTATTATCAATTCGCAGCAAAGAACTATATTTAAAAACAAATTTTATATTAAAAAATTGATTTATACAACACTTTTAAATATTGCTGTTTTTCAGGGAATAGTCTTAGGCGTAGTCATTTTAAAATCTTCCCTGTTCAATAGTAATTCAAATAAGTATTTAGCTTACTTACTATTTGCACTTTCCATGGTTTTACTGAATTATGTTTTTGAAATTGAAGGTGCATTCAGGTCCTATCCTTTGCTACGTTTTCTGGACTATATTGAATGGATATTTTTACCTCCCGTCTTCATTTTCCTTTTTATAATCAACCGGATTGATGATACCATAAAGAACAGACAAAGAACTTATTTGTATTACATTCCGTTTGTTTATTCCTCTACTTTTACCATTATATATCATCTTAATGATATTTTAGGAATTTATAAAATCGAAGATTCCGGCATTTTCATAATCAATATACTTAGACTAATTCAGCTTTTATTTGCCTTTATCATCATCCTGTTTCCACCTTTTTACTCTTATTTTATGATAAAGTACTTAAAAGATCCACAAGAGAAAAAATGGGTAATTGTTTTATTAACTTCTCTCTATTTATTGTTATCTACCTGGCTCATCACGTATATGACCGGCTTCTTTTTTGGAATAGACATTTCCTCTACTATGAGCGGGCTGGCTTTATCGGCAACATTTATCATGCACTGGACAGCTTATATAGGCATTTACAAATACAAACTTGCCAAAAACAAAGATGCCATCTACCATTTTCTAAACAACGATTTGGTTATTATACATCCCAATCTGCAAATTGCAGAAAACAGTATACCGCAAGAAAATAGCCCTGCAGAAGAATCCAGAGAATCTATAACGGCTGACAATCTTTATTTTCAAAAACTTGAACTGCTTTGCAAAGAGCAGCACATGTATACCGACAGTACATTAAACAGAGAAAAAGTAGCTGAAAAACTAGGGATAAGCGCCGGATATGTTTCACAAATTGTAAACACAATAACAGGAGACAACTTTGCCCATTATATCAATCAATACCGGGTGGAAGCCGTGAAGGAAATGATATCAGATCCGGAATATGAAAACTATAATCTGCTGACAATGGGATTGGAAGCCGGCTTTACTTCAAAAACAACTTTTTTTAAAGCCTTTAAAAAAGTTACCGGTCAGACACCCAATGAATATAAAAACACAAGCAAATAAGTACCATTTTGTACATTTTTAAGCTTTTGAAACCCGTTCTAATTTTTATTATTTGAGTTTTGCAGCAAAATAATTCAAATAACTTTTTTATGAAAAAAAAACTTTTACAGCTCATTGTTTTGCTTGCTTTTTATTCTGTCAATGCTCAAAGCGAAACTGATACAAATCCATATCAGAAAAACAATGAAATTAAATTAAATTTACTTTCGCCTTTATCCGGTGCTGTGGAAATAGGTTATGAACGGTTTCTCAACAAAAATTCATCATTAGGGATTTCTGCATTCAAGGTATATGAGCATTCAACAAATGACGATATGAATTACTATATCTCTCCCTACTACAGGTATTATTTTGGAAAAAAATATGCTTCCGGTTTTTTTGTCGAAGGATTTGGAATGCTTACTTCAATTGATGGAAAAAAAATGTATGCAGCAGACAACGTAACATTCACCGAAGGTAAAGATGTTTATGATCTTGCATTAGGTGCGGGTTTTGGATGGAAACTAGTTACAAAGAAAGGATTTGTTTTTGAAGCCAATACAGCCTACGGAAGACTTGTTTTCAATGCAAATAAAACGGATCACGATCAGGTTCTAAAACTTGGAGTGAGTGTTGGCTACCGATTTTAAAATCAAATACGCCTAAGCAAAACAAGACTTTTGTTTTCCACAAAGATCCTATTACCTTATTAATACAAATTAAATCATATTATCCGTAAAATATTTGTGCGAGGGTACAATACAATCGAAGTAAACTAAAGTCAAATATTTAATATTAATTAACCTGAATTCGGGTTAAGGAGTTTAAATATAAAAGGTTGGAAGATGGAAGAAGGAGGCTGGAATTTACAATGTAATCTTTAATACAGTAAAAAAAATCCCGTTAATACGGGATTTTAGTTTCTTCTATTTAAACTTATTTGATCTCTACAGGAACTGAGATTTTATCCCAATCCATGGTGAATCCATTACTGTTTACTTTATAAACTAAAGTTTCCTGTGTTGTTGGTAAAGCTTTTGTTTTTACATCAACACGTAAAGCATCTTTAGCTTGTTCGTATTTATAAGCTCCCCATTGTTTAGGTTCTTTGTTAAAAATTGCTGTCCAGGTTCCGCTTTGTTTAGGAATTAAGAAAAAGCTGTATTTACCTGCAGGTAGTTTTTTACCCTGAACGGTAATATCTTTATCCGTTTCGAAAGTAGTTGCTTCATTGGCACCCGCACGCCAGACTTTATCATAAGCTTCCAAACCACCCCAGATGGTACGCCCTTTAACAGAAGGACTGCTATAGGCAATGGTAATGGTTGCCTCTTTAATTTTTCCCGTTGCAGTAGCCGGCGGGCTGGCAGGTTTTTTAGTGTCCTGTGCAAAGGCATTCATGGAGATTGTCATTGTCGCAACAAGTACGGCAGCTGATTTAATGATGGATTTCATAATATTTTTGTTTGTATGTTTACTTTGTTCGTTTACGAATTTACTGCTTTCGGCTTATAAAACAATAAACCAATTGCAGAAAATATAATTACCGCCGCTGCCCCAATTACATTAAGCCAAAGGAAAGAAACGATATCAAACTGATAAACGGCAATAACCGCAATTTCTGATAATATTGCAGCAATAAATACATTTGAGCCGGTGATTTTTTTATAGTAAAATGCCACCAGAAAAATCCCCAATATCGGACCGTAGAAAAGAGAGCCTAATACATTCACCGCTTCAATAAGGGAGCCCATTTGAGTAGCAAACATGGCTACGCCGATTGAGAAAATCCCCCAGGCTAAAGTATGCAGGCGGCTATACCTCAATTCGGTGGCATCATCAGGAATTTCTTTTTTAAATATCAAATGAACATCTTTTAATGAGCAGGCGGCCAGGGAATTGAGTGCTGCAGAAATTGAACCCCAACTGGCCAGAAAAATGACGGCAAACAGTAAACCGATCATTCCTACAGGTAAGGTATTTTTTACGAAATACAGGAAAATGTAATTGGTATCTGTTTTCTCGGCATTATAGTTTGATTTATTGATCGCTTCCTCTACCCTTCCGTGAAGTGCTTTCACCTGGGTTTGTGTGTTTTTAAAATCCTGAATTGTTTTGTTAAGTTGAGGAGAATTTTCTTCTTTCAGCTTTAGAATTTCTTTGGATTCTGCATTAAATTTTATCTGTAAATCCTGATGCTCTTTTTCAAAAACCGCAGCCTGTTCAGGTTTTGTTTCCTTTAAATATTGATAAGAGCGTTCGTTAAAATAAATCGGAGCCGGTTTCAGAGAAAAGAAAGCGAAAAGCAAAGCACCAATGAGGAGAATAGCAAACTGCATCGGAATTTTAACCAATCCGTTCAGCAGCAAGCCCATTTTTGCGTTGGTATTGTCTTTTGCAGTAATATATCTCCCAACCTGACTCTGATCCGTCCCAAAGTAAGAAAGTGCCAGAAAAAAACCACCAATCAGCCCGCTCCAAATGTTGTATTTATCTTTCCAATCAAATTCTGTGGTGATTACATTGAGCTTTCCGGACTTCCCCGCCAGATACAGCGCATCATTAAAACCAATTCCATTCGGCATATTCTGAATAAGCAGATACCCCGCAAAAGCCATTGTTCCCAGAATAATGAGAAACTGTAATTTTTGGGTGTGAGCGATCGCTTTTGCACCGCCAACATAGGTATAAATCAACAGAATACCACCTGTTAAAACATTGGTTAAATAAATATTCCAGTTTAAAACGCTTGATAAGATGATACTCGGAGCATAAATGCTGATTCCCGTTGATAAGCCTCTGGAAAAAAGAAAAAGCAGTGAAGTGAGCACCCTTGTTTTTTTATCAAAACGGTTTTCTAAATATTCATAAGCAGTATAAACGTTTAAGCGCTGAAAAATCGGGATGAAAGTAATGCAGATCACAATCATCGCCAGAGGCAGACCAAAGTAATACTGCACGAAACGCATACCGTCTGTATACGCCTGGCCCGGTGCTGAAAGAAATGTAATGGCACTGGCCTGCGTGGCCATAATACCAATAAGTACAATGTACCAGGGCATTTTATTATCCGCTTTCAGGTAGGATTCGTTGCTTTTTTGGCCACGACCGATGAATACGCCGTAAACCACCACTGCAACCAATGTAAAAATGAGAACTGTCCAATCTATATTACTCATGCCCAGAATTTAGTAAACCAATAATAAAATACGATCTGCAATACTAATGCAACGGCTAATAGTACGTACCAGATATTCCAATTTTTAAGTTGCTTGTTCATCAGTTTTTCTGTGCAGATAAAAAGTTAAAAAATAGACGTGCCGCACCCACATTTCCCGCAGGCAGCTGTCTGAAAAATGCCAGCGGTGTATAAATAAAATTACCTTTTCCGTATTTGGCATATAAAGTTGATCCCTGCAGTGGCTCTTCATCTGTATCGTGCATTTCAAAAAGCGGTTCATATGCTGCATCCCATTGAGCAGGGAAATAGGCGCCACGCTCCTGTACCCAGCCTTTAAAATCATCCGCCGTAATTTTATTCGGAAAGTTCAGTAATTTATGATTGGGATTTAAAAACGTAACCACAGCATTTTCTTCGGTAACCCGCTTATTGGCAATACTGAAATTGTACATGCCCAATTGATCAACGGTTGTATCCTGGTTCGTATTATACTGCATCACCAGATTACCTCCGGCTTTTGCATAAGACCATAAAAAAGGCATCCAGCGTCCCAGTTTTTTCTCTGTGTTGTTGGCACGAACACCAAGCACAATAGCATCATATTGTGAAAGTTTGTTTTGGCTGCCGTTTCCAGCAGATTCATCTATGTTACCATAAAAATCTTCGTCTTTCAAAACATCTACCTGAACACCTGCAATACGCAGGAACTCAGGAATGAAATCGCCCGCACCTTCTATGTAACCCACTTTTTTAACCTTCGCCTGAATGTCGCCTTTCATTACGGTTACCGTTGCAGGCGCAAAATATTGTAAGGAGGGTAAATGCGGATACTGAATTAATACCTGTTTTTTATTATACGTTACTCCATCTGCAACAAAGTTTGCATCCAATTGTAAGCGGGATGAATGTATTGCGGCAAGCTTAGTTTTTGGAATAACGTAATCGATGGTCGTATCTTTTCCATTGAGTGAACTTACATCAGCGCCGCCTAACCGTTCTCCGTTATACATCAGGTTTACTTTTCCATTGCTAAACTTTTTGCCGGAATTAACCTTAAGATTTAAACTCAAATGTAGATCTTCATTTTCTTTAACCACATAAAGCGGTTGTGTAAATTTCAGTTCCAATGCAGGAACAATACGCAGGGCTTCAACCACATCACCACGCACCGGATCTAATTTCTTGAAAGATAAAGGAAGCTTAACCTGAAACTTTTCCGAACCGATTTTTAAACCAAGCAAAACATTCAGTGTTGATTCTGCCTCAGGCAAACCTACTAGAGTATCATTCGGTACAGAGAAAGTTGCTGTATTTACGGGAGGTTTTGCCAACCAGTAAGGTTCTGTGAGAGCTGCATCTGCAGGAATCTGAAGGTCATGCTGAATGGTAATCAGAGAATCTTTTGATAGCTTTCTGTTGAAGCTTTCTGATTGACCTAACCATTGTACATTGTCTAAAACGACAGGGTTTTCAGCTCTTGAAATTAAATTTAACCTGAAATTATAATGATCCCCAGCAACCGCTTCAGCCTGATTGGTAACGACCTCGCCCATAAACCCGGCACAGCTTAAAATGATATGGTCAAGAGATTTAAGTTTATCCTTTTTCAGGTCTGTATCTTTTAGCTCCGTTACCTTTTTTCGTAAAGCAAGCAAAGCAGGCAAGCTAAGTTCCGGCTTATTGAAATTGAAAGCGGAAATAATTTTATCTAATGACTGGTCAATATCAGCGTTTCCTTGTGAAGTCCAGGTTTTGGTTACTCCGTCAAAAAGTGTTGTTTTTGCAGGCTCACCAGTAACATGGGCAAAATATTCAGTTCTGATGCCGGCTACAGACTGTGTTCCCGCACCCTGGCTTTTATGTAAACTTCTGCTTAATCCTGCCAATTCGCCATAGCCCATTCCCAATTGCGCATCATATTGCCCAACGGTAACTTTCAGTTGATTTTCAGCGGTCGTATTGACCCCGCCAAAGCGGAAAGTATTCCACAATACGCGTTTTGGCTGCCATACATTAACATATTTCAGTTGATCCGGGAAAGCCTTTTTATCGCCTGCCAGCTTAAAAGCTTTTTCCGCAACCACGGCTGAAGCCGCATGCTGTCCGTGGCCTGCCGCCGCATTAGGAGGAAACCGACAAATGATCACATCCGGACGGAATTGACGGATTACCCAGACTACATCCGCTGTAATGCTGTCTGCATCCCATTGTTTAAAGGTATCGGTCGTATTTTTAGAGAAACCGAAATCAATCGCCCGGGTAAAAAACTGCTGGGCACCGTCTAATTTTCTGGCCTCTAAAAGCTCATGCGTTCTGATTAAACCCAATGCAGCACCCTGTTCTGTTCCCAATAAATTCTGCCCGCCATCACCTCTGGTTAAAGATAAATAGCCGGTTTCTACATTCTGATCGTTAATTAACCAGGAAAGCAATCCTGTATTTTCATCATCGGGATGAGCCGCAAGGTATAAAACTTTAGGCAGCTGCTTAAGGGTTTTGAGTTCGCGGTAAATTTCAGATGATTTGGAAGGCCGAACCTGCTGGGCCGAACAAAAAACCGTATAAAAGCCAAGAATAAATACAGTACTTACTTTTTTGAACATTTGAATTTGCTTTGCAGGGCAAATATAAGTAAATCATCTTTCTTTCAGCCTTAAAAGAATCGGACTATGAATTTCACAAAGAAACTGCTTAATTTTTTATTAAACCACAAAAGTCACAAAAGCTTTTTAAACACTTAAGCTATATTCAAGTTATATACTTTGTGTATAAGAAGTACACTAAAGTTTTTTTGAAAATCAAAGATTTTCATCTTATGTGCACATAAAGTGTGCGGTATTTCCCTACACTTCCTAAAGTGTACTAAGGTGTACTAAGGTGTTTAAAAAATAAAACTTTTGTGATTTTTGTGGTTAAATTTAAACAGAATCTTATGTTTTTCTAATGGTATTCTGCGTAAGATAGATATAATTAAACATGCAAAATGTGGCTGCCGCCCCGAAAGTATGCCATAAAAAGTGTGTTCCGAAGCTAAACCATTCCCATTTATCAGCAATGCGGAAAGTGAGTGCAAGAACAAACGACAATACAGCAAAGCCTACCCATTTGCCGGCTTTCCATTGGGTATAGATTAAATACCTTAATACCGAGAAGAGGACAAATGAAGCCATGATTGCATAATTTATGTTGATAAAAAGAGAAGTATTATCTACCAAAATCCAATTTCTCAACGCAAACATCAATATCAGATATACAAGAACCATTACAACGGCATAGTACCATCTGGTGCTCTGAGCTACAAAATAAAATCCGGCAGACAAACAGAGCAGCATAATGGGCATCCAATCCATCATGATAAATACCGGCCATTGTCTGAATGCATGATAAACAGTTCCCCCTAGGGCACCAATATATAATAAGATTAAGCAGTAGGTTAAAAAAGGATATTCCTTAAAATTACCCTTCATTTTAAGGGTCCAAAAAATGGCTATGGCTAAAAATAAAAGAGCCGTTACGGCATTGAATGGCTCAGGGAAAAGCTGAGCCATATCTGTTTCTTTATATAACATGCCTCCATCCGGAGGTAGTGGGTTTATTGGCATTGTCTTTTTTTATATTATATTTATATACTTGTTCTAAATATAGAAAAATTATGGTATTAAATAGATTGGCAAAACTCTATACAATGGACGCTCACAAAATAGGCACGAAAATTTCGTACTAGACTTTTGAATTAGAATATAAACTGAAATATGAGAATTGCAATAATCGGCGCTCACAAAGTCGGTAAAACCACATTGGCAGAAGAACTTCTGGAGAACCTTCCCGGGTACACCCTTGAAATAGAACTCTATTACCAGATGGAGTCTTCAGGGTATGAATTTTCAGAAGAACCTCATCCTGACGATTTTCTTGAACAATTTAATTATTCAGCCAAACTGGTCTTCAAAAGCGGAGATGATGTTATATTTGACAGATGTGTCATTGATATCTTAGCTTATCTTCATGTTCTTGATTCTGGCCGAAATATCCAGTTTCTCTTTGAAAAAGTTCAAACCATCATCAATGAAATTGATGTTTTTGTTTTTGTCCCTATTGAAGAACCCGATCTGATATCCAAGCATCAGATAGAGCTGCCAAAACTCAGGCATAAGGTTAATGAGTTACTTTATGACTGGATTGATGATCTTGGAATAAAGGTCATTAAAGTAAGCGGAACTTCATCGAACCGAAAAGATCAGGTGCTAACCGGAATTTTATCCTAGGATCTGAGGTAGGTAACTTCTGTAAGGCTTTAAAAAGGTTACAGGTTTGAATTCTGTAGAGGTTACTTTAAGAGACAATCATTGACGGCTGTTACTCCTTAAAAAATCAGAGCAGAAATAATCTACTCTGATTGATATTTGAATAACAAGTATTAAATTCTCTTCATCATCAGGTATGAATTATTTGAAAAGAGCATATCTTTTTCAGTCACTACTTTTGTTGTTTGATCATTCATATAAACAGGAACCCCCTCCTACCCATGTTTCTAATACCGGAATATTTTGCATCTTCATATATTGTGTGGATTGAGTTGTCTCCGCTCTCCGAAGTCTCCTGACTTTGGAGCAAGTTTAAAGGAAATGATTTTATTAGCTACATTATCTCAATTTTCTTATCCTGAATGAGTGTCAGCCATCTCCTTTTCCCTCCTTCTTTGAAGAATAAGGTGTGCGGCATCCAGCATTTTAACCGTGTGGATATAAGGCATCACGATATTCCTTTCCGGTAGATTTTCATAGACGCCCATTGAGAAATAGACGATTCCGGAGATAAAATAATCAAACTCTTTGATGCTGTATTCCCTGAATGCTTTCTTGAAAACCAGCAGAGGATTCCGGTATTCCTTCTCCGAAAGCAGGCCAAGAACCCACGGAGAAATCTTCTCAGGCTGGGTATCAACCGTCCATTTCCTTTCCTTCAGCATGATGAGATAGCCTGCCCGGATCAATGACCGCATCGATTGGTGAAATTGAAAGATGACCACCGGATCTTCATTGATCCAGCTATTCCTCTTTACCGCATAATTCATAATATTGCTAAGCCTTTCTTTGGAAACATCCAGCTCATTGAACTGAAAGAACGTTTCCATCAGCTGTAACCCGGAGTGCTTCTTACCTGCCCGAAACCGGGGATCAAAATCTGTTTTTATCTTTTTCATTTGTTTGTATTTTTAGAATGCATAAAACCACCAGCCTACCGATGTACGCTGAGTTTTGTTGTAAATGATGAATGTAAATAAAATCTGCGTTCCCGTGAAAGCCCTGAAGCCGCAATGGATTGTACACTCCATTGTACCCTATCATGATACTTTATGTGGTGAAGCAGCTTAGAAAAGATAATTGTAAAAGAGCAGAACAGCATGAAATAAAAACGGCATGGGACTCTACAATATCCGATTCGGGGCACTGGTATACCTTGCATACAGATAAGAGAGCCCACGCCTAGGTCGTGAGCTTCCCGCTTATCGTCTCGTATGCTAAAAATTACCAGTTTTCGAATCGAGATTCTAAGCAATAGCTTCTATTATTCTTTGAAGTATCGCAAAGCTACTTTATTGTAGCTTATTGGACAAATGTAAGAAAAAGAATCTAATTACGGTCGATCGACCGTGTTTTTTTATTATTTAATTATTTCATTTGCTTCTATGACAGATATTAACGACAAAATTTGCTCATACATTACAAAAAACTGGTTAATACCTTGGCTTCAGGAAGGGAAGTCACAAACTTCTTTTGCCAAAAATCATGGTGTAGAAGAAAGCACCATTAGAAAAATTAAAAGTGAAGAAACTTACAGAATACCTGTTGAAACACTTTTTAAAATATGTGAAGCAAGAAAAATTAGTTTATCTGATTTCTTTAAACTTATAAATGAATAATCCTGACGAGAGTTGGGATTTTTTTGTGACAAAATTTTCGAAATCTTTAAGCAATTCAGTGAAAATACTGATTGAAAATTTTAAGAGGTTTTTTATTTTTGGTATTTACGGGAATCCATAATAAAGAAAACAGCTAAGCTCCTATATTTGAATTTCACATGAATTTTCTAAACTAATATTAAACTAATGTCAAAATTTAACATTTATAAAATTAATATTACTAATAGACAAGCACTTATTAATAAACTTCATTCGGTTAATATGGAACAAACCGGCAATCTTGCAATAAGCGGTTATCAATTAGAGTTTTATCTATCCACAAATCCAGATTCAGTAGAAATATGGTGGACTGATCTCTACAGTAGGTTTATTCAAAATATTCCTACACCCGAAAATTCGATTTATTATGCATGTTTATTATTGTATAGAGATGAAATATGCTATGCTATTAGTTTAGGTAAAACTCATTTTTATCTGAAAGATTTCTGTGACTCAGAATTTGGAATTAATTTAGCAGAACGTATAATTGATGTAGAAAATCTTAGATTAAAAAATTCTAAATTTTATAAATCAAAAAAAAATAAAACTATTACCTCCTTCTCAAATAATACAGCATTAGACTATGATAGTGGGGAATCGCTTCACTTTTTAAAATCTAAAACTATTGATTCATTACAATGGGGAAATATTGCCAGCTTTGGTCATTCTGTTCAATTAAATTTAGACATTAACATCAATGAATTACCATCCTTAATCAATCGAATAGAAAATAAGTTACAAGAACCTGTTTTAGCAAACTTTCCAAAGGCTGAATCAATTAAAGATCAGGTTGAAATAGAAAGATTAGACTCAATGGTCTCAAATGCAATTATTAGTAATGACCCAAATGTTGGAAATGAAGAATTTGATTTATCAGGAATTGATTTTATTTTTACTGATAATGCTCTTTTCCAATTTAAATTAAAAGGAACAAATATTGAGAGTGAAATATATTCGGATTTATCTATTGAAAATCTTAAAGAATTTACTGTAAACAATCATATTGATTTGCATCAAAACTTAAATGATATTCAAGTTAAATTTTTACGAGAAGAAGGTAGAAATTTCACAAAGACAGTAAAAACAATTTTACAGTATATCACAGACGAACGGGAAACTTTAATTGATGGTAAATGGCATAAGTTCAATCAATCTTATATTAATCTGCTAAATGATAAAGTGAAAAAAATTTCACTAAATTATGATCCTTCAATGAATTATAATGCAAATATTGAAGAAGATGTTTTTAACAACCAAAGAGAAGCAGAAGGATACAGAAATCTCCACACCGAAAATATTATGCTCGCAAGAAGATATAGAGTTGAAAAAGTGGACCTATATAAGGATAGCACTTTGTACTTTGTTAAAAAAGGCAACCCTCAAAAATTAAATTATGTAATTGACCAAGCTATGAACACATTACAACTACTCAAAAATAATGAATTTGTAATTGAAGAAAATGGCGAAGAAATGGAAGTTAAGAAAATATGTTTATGGTTTTTAATTGATAGAGTTAGCAATGTAAATAATTTAGCTGATTTCAATTCATTAATTTTTATAATGAAACTAAATAATTTATATAAAGAAGTTGTAGACTCTAGTTTATTGTTAGAGTGCAATGTTAATTATTATAATAGAACTTAAAATATAAAATTCCAATTTTAAAATAGCTTAATATTAAAAATCATAAAAGACTTTATTATTCATTAATTATAATTTTTTTCAATGGAAAACGAAATAGTAAAAAAAGAGATAATAAAAGCATTAAAAGAAAATATTGTCTCAAAATTAGGAACAACAGAAAATAATAAAAACTTCATCTTGCAAAATGTAAATGTAGATGAAATTCATAAATCGGTAAATAACCTGGGAAATCCAGAATATTATATAAAAGCTTTTACTGAACTTAAAAACTCAGACATACAATCTTCAGTAGACCTCATAAATTACATTACTAACTTACTTATAATGGAGATAGGAACAGCAATTATACATGCATTTATAGAAATGAAATTAATTTCCGAGAAAATGACATTTGAAGACCAAATCAATCTATTAATTGATCTTAAGAGTAATAAAGATATTGATAATATTCAGCATATTGTATCTAATTTGTTAGAACAAAAAATAAATCCTAATTCTTCATCAGAAAATATGAATTAAAAGAAAACTCAGTTCTCTGCTCTCAGAAGACTCTCGACTTTGCACAAAAAACCCAACTCTCGTTGGGATTTTTAAGCAAAACAACCTACAATTCTCTATTATTGTAAGTCTTACATTATTTTTCACCAGCTCTACTCTACGGTTTTGCGCCTTCCCTTCTTCAGAACTATTATCTGCAATCGGGGGTTTGCTACTGAAAGCCCTGATTTACTATAACTTTAACTATCTCAAAATAAGCCAGGAGCATGGCAGTATTGGCATTTACAGCACTACAACTTTTAGCATTCGGATAAAATCATCTATACTTCTTTAAGCTTTCCTATTTAAATATTAAATTGCACCTACTTTAAAAACCATGGACAAATACAGCTTTTTGGAAATAGCGGCGCTTATCGGGATATTTTTGGTGCTGTTTCTTGCCTTGTTTTTACTTACTGTTAAAACAAAATATAAATTAGGAAACCGCCTTCTCGCTTTCTTCCTTTTTACAAATGCTGTAGATGCATTGAAATTTTTGATGCGTGATTTCCCTGTTAATTTCATCAACCTTGAGGCATTTCGCTGGAGTATTAACTATTTGGTTCCAGCGTCGTTTTATCTCTATGTATTGTCCGTTTGTTTTTCCAACTTTCGATTAAAACCGAAACATTTTTGGCACACCATTCCGTTTATTGCGTTCAATTTGTATATGACGTATGGGATTTATTTTGAAGACAGAGCTTCGAAAGTAAGTTTCATCAATGCTTTGAGCGAATCACCTATCATGCAGTTTTTTCATATTCTTTTCGAAGTTCTATTTCAGGTTTATTTTATTGCTTCATTTTTGGTGATTAGAAAATCTAAAACCGTCTATCTCGAGAATTATACGAATCCGGATATCTCTATCCTAAATGCACTTTATAAAATAACAATTCTATATTATGTTTTACATTTTATAGTCCTTATAAGATGGCTGGTTACTTTTATCTTTGGGATGGGCGAGATCCGGGCCTGGATTGTAACCCTTGATGGGTTTGCGTTTTTATTCTGCACCTGCTGGTATCTATTTGTTGCGTTAAACAAGCCTGAATTTTTCAGGGGAGTGAATTCCGACCTGAAACCTATTAAAGAAGCTATTCCGAAACAGAAAACCAACCCTTTAACAGTTGAGGAAAAAAATAAGGAAATCCAATTCTTAAAAGATTTTATGCTGGAAAAAGAACCTTACCTGGATTCGTCATTAACTATTCAGGATTTATCTGAGCAGGTAAAAATTCCCGTAAAAGATTTATCTACTCTGATTAACCTGTATATGGATAAACACTTTTTCGATTTCGTGAATGAATATAGAATCGAAAAAGCAATGCAGATCCTGAAAGATCCTTCTCAAAAAGAACTGACTGTTTTGGAAATCCTGTACCATGTTGGCTTTAATTCCAAATCTTCGTTTAATACTTCCTTCAAAAAATATACGGGAAAAACGCCAACAGATTTTAGAAAACAAGCTTTGTAAAATCCGATATTTTCCCGGAAAATGAGTTCGATTTTTTTTAATCGGTCGCGTATTAACGTGCTCTGGCGCATTTTTGCAGCAAAATAAATAACCTGAGTTCGGGTTAAGGGGTTTAAATATAAAAGGCTGGAAGATGGAAGAAGGAGGCTGGAAGTTACTTTTAGTTATAGCTACTGAAAACCTCTGTAAAATCAAATTAGCTAAAAAAGAGGGCAATCTATTATTGATGACCTTCAGAACCTCCCTCTTCCATCTCCCAGCTTCAAAACTCTATAAATCAAAAATTCTTATCCCGAATTGATGTTAATTAAAAACAAAATGAATTACTATCAAAAAGTTTTCTGCAGCTTTGGTTCACCCATCAAGAAAATTGTTGCACTCAGGTTTATCAAAAGAATAGCATAAAATCAAATTTAAAAAATTACTAATGAAAAATATAATTGTAACCTTTCTTTCTCTTTTTTCAATACATGCATACGCTCAAAAAATTGAGAAAAACAGTCAAATCGTCAGGAATCAAATTGATTCTGTAATGACAAAATCTTATGAAAGAGGTTTATTTAATGGAAATGTTCTTATTGCTAAAAACAATAAAATCATCTATCAAAAATCATTTGGCTTTACCGATGAAACAAAACAAACCCCTTTAACTGATCAGTCAATATTTAACCCAGGCTCTATTGCAAAGGAATTTAATGCGGTATCCATCATGATTTTAGTGGAACGTGGACTCCTTAATCTTGATGACCATATATCTAAATTTAATTTGGGATTGCCGAAATGGTCAGAAAAAGTTACCATAAGACATCTTATTAACTATGCCAGCGGTATTCCTAAAATCGAAAACAAACTCATAATTCCGAAAAATGATGAAGAGGCCTGGAAGATTCTGAGAAACAATGATACCTTGTTATTTGAACCCGGAACCAGTTACAGCTATGACAATAGCAATGTGTTTTTGCAAAGAAGAATCATTGAAAAGGTAACCGGAATATCCTATCAGGAATTTGTCACTAAAAATATAATTAAACCGTTGAAAATGACCAATTCAGTATTCGATCCGGAATTGGGTTATAAAAACCGAACCTCTTGTTATGATATAGACAACGTCCGATGCCCGGAATTGGAATTTATAAGCGGCTGGCTTTGGGTAGACAGCAATGATCTGTACAAATGGCTTCATGCAATGAATTCTAATCGTTTAATATCCAAAAAATCCTTTCAGACTTTGTTGAATAATCCATACGCAAAAGACGAAGGCGGATCACTTGGCAGATACTTTGAAAAAGAAGATCTACAAAGACACAATGGCGTCTCATATAAGTTTGAATCCATTTTTTTAAACGATTTTAAAAATAACATTACGATCATTCTATTGTCTAATAATCTCAATAGAGTTTGGGATCTGGGGCATATTATTCACAACTTAATGCTGGGAAAAGAGTATGAAATTCCTAAAAAATCTATTTATCAAGCTATAAGAAAAGAATCGCTTAACGATGTAAATAAAGGTATAGAGACCTATTTCCTGCTCAAAAAAAATTCTGAAAAAGAATACAGCTTTGAAAACCCAGGTGAACTGAATAAATTAGGATATGAACTGTTAAGAGGTGGAAATGTAGATTCAGCTATTAAAATTTTCAGTCTTAATGTTTCTGTGTTTCCTCAATCAGCCAACGTTTATGACAGCCGTGGGGAAGCTTATTTCAATAAAAAAGAATATCAGTTATCAAAGGATGATTATCAGAAATCATTAGAGTTAGACCCAGCCAATAACAATGCAAAGGAAATGATTTTAAAAATCAATCAACTTTTGGCCACTAAAAAGTAAATCAACGACAAAAGTGTTTGTATAAACGTGCGTTAAATCACTTAAGGAGACAACTATTTACGGGTTGTCTCTTTTTTGTGCCCACTACAAGTTTATCTGTAGATCCACTGAAACTATTTTTAAAAGATCTATAAAAATTTCTAAAATAGATTACTTATACCCTATTTTTACAAAAAGATTACATGGACAAATTAAGTTTTCTGGAAGTTATTGCTGCGATTGCCGTTTTTGTATCGTTGTTGCTTGCCGTGTTTTTATTAACGGTAAAAACAGAAAGAAAACTGGAAAACAGATTATTTGCCACGTTCCTTATCATTAATGCCATTGATATCAGCGGCATTTTCATGCATCTTTTTGTGGATAGCTACAATCTGAAAGCTTTCAAAATATCTGCTTACTTATTGACAATGCCTCTTTTCTATCTGTACGTTAATGCCGTTTGTTATTCTGATTTCACCTTAAAAAGAAAGCATTTACTCCATCTTATCCCTTTCATTGCTGTCAATTTAATTTTAGTTCCAAGGCTTTATCTGGCAGAAGGTGCTGCTAAAGAAGACTTCTTTAACCATATGTGGAACTCCCCTGAAATGTTTGTTTATCAACTCATCGGGGAACTGCAGTTTTTCTTTTATACCGTTGGCGTATTCATAATACTTAAAAAATATAAAAAGATTTATCTTGAAAATTACACGAATCCCAACACCCTGTTATACCAATGGCTGTTTCAGCTTACACTGATTTTTCTGTTCATCCATTTATGGATTATTTTTAAAAATATCATACGATATACCGCATACAACGATCTGTTTATCTGGATACATATTGTAGCTGGAACCTCTTTTTTATTGGCGGCCTGTTGGTTTATATTAAAGGCATTAAATTATCCTGAGCTTTTTCGCAGAATTGATTCTACCTTACAACCTACAAAAGATTTTGCTGAAACGCTGGACACTGAAAATAAGACCGACGAAACAAAAAGTCTTCAGATCGAACAGCTTAAAAAATTCATGGTTGAGAAAGAGCCTTTCTTAGAACCTTCATTAACGATTCAGGAACTGGCAGACCAGGTGAACATCCCAGTTCGTGAGTTGTCTGTATTAATTAACCATTACCTCAATCAGCATTTTTTTGATTTTGTGAATGAGTACCGCGTTAAAAAAGCAATGACCTTTCTGAAAGATCCCACGAAAAAGGAATATACAGTGCTAGAAATCTTGTATGAAGTAGGTTTCAATTCAAAATCTTCCTTTCACACTTCATTTAAAAAATACACGAACCAAACGCCAACAGCATTTAGAAACAGTTGATAACTAAACCATTGTAAATAATCGGACTTTAGATTGCAGATAATCGGACTCATTTTATTCATTAAAATGAGTCCGACTTTTTTAT
Organism: Chryseobacterium sp. 2987; assembly: GCF_031456375.1. Classification (NCBI taxonomy): domain Bacteria; kingdom Pseudomonadati; phylum Bacteroidota; class Flavobacteriia; order Flavobacteriales; family Weeksellaceae; genus Chryseobacterium; species Chryseobacterium sp. 2987. The sequence goes on along the minus strand of NZ_JAVDUN010000001.1, from coordinate 693,280 downwards.
ATGGACATTTTTCAGGATTCTCTACAGCATATTTGCATCAGATTATGAATATCAAATTAAAATTCTGACCATGAAATATGTAACCCCTATTCTATTTCTTGCCTTACTTGGGTGTAAAAGTGTTCAAAAAATCAATCAACAAAATGTTAAAAATGCGATTACAAAAAATGCTCTTCAGCTATTGGAAGACAAAAGATTTCATTCTGTCTCCGTTGCAGTGCTTAAAGATGGAGAATCCACCATAAAACATTTTGGAGAATTAACCATTGGAAAAGGAAACAAACCCGACGATTCCACCCTTTATGAATTAGCTTCTGTAACTAAAACTTTTACAGGTTATGTAGCCGCTAAAGCCGTACTTGATAAAAAACTCAATTTAGAGGATGATATTAGAATCTATCTTAACGAACCTTATCCCAATTTAGAATATAAAGGTGAACCTATCAAAATCAAGCACCTCATCACCCATACAAGCGGGTTTCCTAATTTTCCTATAAAAAGCGAGAATAAAGAGGCTTTTTTTGAAGGCTTAAAACTCATTAAAATTGAAACGAAGCCCGGAGAGAGATATTTCTATTCAAACACGGCTCCGGAACTGACAGCCTATATCCTTGAAAAAGTCTACCAAAAACCTTTTGAGGAACTGGTCATTGAATTTATTCTGAAACCCAATACAATGAACCAGACTAAGTTTACCCTCAATGAAAATGACAGAACAAGACTGGTAAAAGGCTATAACGATAAAAACGAGTTAATGCCCAACTTCAACAGAACTTTATGGGGTGGAATTTCAGGATTACACTCTACAACTACGGATTTGGTGAAATATATGAAACTGCAACTTGACCCATCCAATCTTATTGTCAATGAATCTCATAAAAAGTTATATAAAGAAGGTTCTGATTTTTGGGAAGGTTATCATTGGTACATCATAGAAAATGATCATCAATTAATTTACAGACATCACGGAGGTATATATGGAATGCAGAATTGGTTTGTAATTTATCCTAACCAAAATATAGGGATATCCATACTGACAAACTCCAGCTTTAATGAAACAGGAGAAATTTTAGAGAAAGTAGTGGATAACCTGTTTGACGACATCATGAAAACAAAAAAATAGACACTCGCTCTCCGAAGTTTCCTGACTTTGGAGCAAGTTTAAAAGAATGATTTCATTTTACTAGCGCAAAGTCTTCCGACGTTGCGTAGTAGAGCCTTTACAAAGTACTGTTTGAGTAAGGAATAGCTTTTTTCAATCTAGTTTCCAATTCTTTGCGGTTAATTTTGTGCAATTTCCCGTTTAAAAGAGAATACCACAAATTTTGTTCATGATCCAAAAACATATTACAGTGACGGTACATATTGAATCGCGGATCAGAGATCTGCTCACTAAAATTGAAAACATAGCCTATTTCGAAATGCCCGTCGGTAAAAACCAAACGATCGTTACCTGCTATGAACCAGATTCCTTGAAGCGCATCATCCTTTACGGCGTTATAAAATACACCTTCACCTGTAATTGCAGTAAGTTTGTTTTGAATTATTTTCGGAACTTCATCTTTCCCAAGTTCAAAGACACCGTTCCCTGAAAAAAGCAACTGTCTATCCGGAGAAAGAATAGTCATAGCTTTATTTTGCATGATACTGTTAAGATACAAAGGGATTTCCTTTTTGAAAACTTTGCCCAAATCAATATTGGTTACATTGAACGAACTATCAACAATGGATAAATTCAAACCGAAAAAAATGACAGATTGGTTGCTATTTACACCAATTGACAACCACTTTGGATTATTAGAATAAGCACTTATCTTAAGTTCGCTATATCTGAAACGTTTTTCTTCATTTGATTGCTTCTTAGTCATTAAAACCCCTTTGTTGTCGAGAATAACTTTCCAATAATCGTCTTCAAAATAATTAACTATTTTGGTTGGTGCTTCGTTGATTTTTTCAAAACTTTTATCGGTAATTAATAATTGATTTTCTAGATAAACAGCATAAGCACCTTGTGTTGTTATGATAAAGCTATCATAAGTGACTGGGGCAATTTCTTTTAATTCAATCCTTTTCTGTGGCTCCGACAACCTGTAATAAACGATAGCCTGATTTTTGTTATCCAAAAAGAGCAGGCGGCCTTCCCATTTGTCAAAATATACATGATGTTTTTCAAAATCTATAACAGCACCCGATTCGCGGTCTATGAAATTAGGTGAATAGCCACCGATTCTATTAAGCCAATATTCATTTTGCAGCCTGCTTTTACCAAATGGGTCCCTGTACCATTTTGAGTATTTAACCGTATACTTTTCATAAGCATACGATTCTCCAGTCATATTGGCATCTTTCCAGAAAACAGCAGGCATGAAAAAGATACCGCTGGAATATTGCTTTTTCTTTCCGGTAATCTGAACCATCCAGAGCGGACAGTCTTCAAATGTAACAAAAGAGACATCTCCCTCTCTCGGGTAATCAAAACCGTTCTTACCAAAACCCAGATATTTCTGAAGCGCCAACTCACCCTCATCACTAAAAAAGGTAGTTGCAATTAAACTCAGATACTGCACGGCGTCACTTCCAACCTGTCCTTTTTTATCGGTTTTACCATAAACATAATCCACGAAAAGTTCCATGCAGATCCATTCGTCGAAATCAAAACGTGTAAGAAAATCTTGAAGCTCCTGCGTTGCCTGCCCAAAATGCCTGCAATAGTCAATGATTTCAGATTTTGAAAGGATGGGTTTGCCTGCAGGAATATCGTTCCATTGCAGATTAAAAGTTTGTGTAGCCATTGTTTTTAGTTTTTTATTGCAGGATGTTCAACGGGTGAATAATGATGATCAAAACAGCAGGTATAAAGAATCCTTACTTTATTTTTATACCTTCTGATCTTCTCATATAGTTCCATTGACAATATTTGTTTTTTAAAAAGGCAGAATGAAAAGCCCTTGCCAAGCTTTATTATTTAATTCCTGCTGATGAGGAAGAGTAAAAGCTAGATTCCTGACAGTTTATACTTGGGTTTATCAATTTAATGAAAATTATACTTTCTAAACAAAATATACTATAAATTATATAAAGGATTTTTTTGAACCGAACGAACATCAAACGGCTATGAATGCCTATTTCATTTGATCAGCTTATTATTTACTAAGAATGTTTTAATGTCATTAACCACCTCATTTGGGCGTTCGTCTTTTACGCCATGCCAGGTGTTTTCATAAACTTTATGAACAATAAAAGGCGGGTGCTCAGCTGTAAGTTGATCGTTTTCTTCTTTAAAATCGAACCAGTCATTTTTGCTGACAGGGTCAAAAATGAGCAAAGGTATATTCAGATTCCGATAAATAATTTTAGGATTTAGCTGATGCGTTGAAGCACCAAAAGCTGTTTTAGAAGTAAAAGGAGTGTAAATAATAGCAATGTTTTCTTCTGCAGAATTTTCGCCGGTAAGTTCTTCTGCTCCTGGGTTTATTTCATATTTCCCGTTTGCGTTTTTCTTGATCCGGGCGTAAGAAGTAAAAATTTCTTTTTTCAGTTTCTCATTTCCTTTTCCTTTTATACCCCAATTGTTATACATAAACCAATAAGCATCAAAGTCGTTATCAAAAACCATTGTTTTTTTATTGGTATAATATTGTTTTGTTTCTTCAATATCTTTCCCAATGTTAGCCTGCTTTGCCTGAAAATCCCAGGCCACAGAACCGCCATCTTCCAAAATAAGAGCCTGAACCATTTCCGGATAAGCATCATAAAATGCCGAACTTATGGTTCCTCCTCTTGACCAGCCTCCGATAATTGCTTTTTTGACTTTCATTTTATCTAATAGAAATTTGACATCATCTGCAACGTGATAAACAGACAGGTCTTTTTGAGAAATGGGTGTAAATCCGTGTCCGTAGTAATCAATTGCAATGACGTGAAGATTCATTTTTACCAATTGGTCTATCACTTCGTATAGTTCATAGCCATTGCTATACGTTCCGTGAATCCAGACAAGTGTTGGATTTTTTTTATTTCCCCACTCTAAATAATGCATTTTTACATTATTCGTTTGAATATAATTTCCGTGTTGTTTTTCGTATTTATCAAACTCGGGTTTTAAATTCTGGAACAGATTCCGTTGTGCTATAGAATCTACGGAAGCGTTTGTTTGCGCTTTTACCGATAAATACACAATGAGAGAAAGCAATAGAATGATATTTTTTTTCATGGTTTACCTGTTTTTAAATTCTTTCTACATGTTTTTTAAGGAATTTAGACAGTTTTTGTAAATATTGATTAGAGCTTCTGATACAATTTTGGGATCTTGCTGGTGTATTCCATGGCTGTAACGCGGCAACAAGATCAGCTGGCTATTGCTGTTATTTTTTATCATCTCTGCATAATGGTTTATTCTTAATTCATCCAGCTCCTTCCACCACGGGATTAAATTGATCCCTAATTTCAGATTTTCGTTCATCTCTGTTTCATAATTTTCAATGTGCTTATTGTAAGAAATCATTACGGTTACGGGAATGTCCTTAAGGGGTGGTAAGGATTTGTATTTTCTAAAGAATTCCGGTGAACTTTCATTCAGTTCTCTCTTTGCCTCATTTCGAAAACCATCTGATGTTAAGGGATCATTTATGATGTTTTTAAGGTTGATCACAAATAACTCCCTATAACCTGTAGAACTTGATGTATTAATTTTCACTTTGTTGTCTTCGTCTTTTGTAAGCATAAAATCTGTAGGATCTATGAAAAAAAGACCACAAACTTCATTCGGATACATTGAGGCATACAAACGTATAAATGGTCCGCCTATTGAGTGTCCTACTAATAGATAAGGCGGACTTATTTTTAAAGCGGCTAACAAATCGTGAAGTCTTTTGATAACATCTTCATCTGTTTTTATGGAAGCATCTATTTCTGACTCCCCAATTCCATTCCTGTCATAAACTATCCCCGCAAAACTTTTTTGAACGAAAGGAAACAAACTTCCATATCCCCCACCTCCAGAACCGAGGCCACTTTCAAAGATTACTATGGGTTCATTAGGTTTTCTTTCATCAAGTCCAAAAGTTTTATATGCTATTTGCTTATTGTTAATGGATACAAATTTTCTTTCAGAAGTCTGTGAAAAAACCAGTGTTATTGAAAAAAAAGTAATAAATACAGATATGATTATGGATTTCATTTTTTTTGATTTGGCATAAGTGTCAGGTCCTAAAACTCCTGTTAACTCAGAAATATACACAATGTACATTCTGAATATTTTAAACAATATTAATGAATTTTTAGATGATAATATACTCTAATGTACGATTTAACCCTAACATTACTTTTAGGTAAAAACACCAATTGATTTTCAAATATATACATCCAAAATAAATAAATTCTCATTTACGCCATGTGACATTATTGTATAGAAATATAAAAACCGGATGATTGACATCCGGTTCCTGTTTTTTTTGTGATAGCCTGAATTTAGTTTCTGGAAATACTCAGGTTAATGATCTGGTAATTGCCATTCTGCATATCAACCTGTACTTTATAAATACCGGTCGCCAGCTCGGAAACACTGGTCGTCCCACCACTGCTTGTGATCTGGAAACGCTTTCTGATCTGCGAATTCATGTCGTAAATCGTAACATCCGTCTGGTTATTTCTGAATTCAGGACGGTTATTGCTGTCAAGAAGATATAGCTGAATCTGATGGTCGGCTGGATTTGGAGTGATCCCAAAACCTCCTCCATTGTTATATTTTATGGTGACAGGCATCTCTTTGAAAGCTGAGCAGCCACATGCATTACAAGCCCTTACCTTCACCGTTCCATTGGTAGCATTATTGCTTTTTACCTTAATTAAATTCTGATTAGCAGTACTGGCTAACAGTTCCCAGTTTGCCGGAGTAGTGGAGAAACTCTGAACCGTCTGGAAATTACCCGGTAATTGCCATTCATAGTGCGTAGCATCCTGTACAGGATCTACTTCATACGTTAATACCGGAGATATAGGCGGGTTACCGTTTGGCATTGGGAAAACAGTAATTGTTGATGGTCCGTAGATATCCGCAGGCTGGGCAGGCCCTCCTACCATTACCAGTCTTATAGAGCTTTTTTTACCACAGGTACCTCCTGAATCAATGATAACTGTTATCATACTTGTTCCGTGATATGTTGAATTCGGATTTACTTTTACCGTGATGCTGGATGTTCCCTGCCCGGAAACCAACTGAAGGCCATTTCCTACGACCCATGTAAAAGTCACCCCGGAAACATTGATGCCCGGAACACTATAGGTTTGGGTAGCTCCCGAACATACTCTGTTGGCACCTGTTATAATAATGTCTCCACAAAATGCCAAACAGTCTGTATTGGTATAATTGGTCGTGTTATTCAGCAGTTGTGATAACTCATTTCCCAGGAAATTTCCGGTTTTCTCACTAAAGCTGATATGTTTAAAATTATTATTGGATTCTGCAACAAATTCATGGAAAGGAGAACTAAGCCCGCTGCCTTGCAAATTACTGCTGGCATATGATCTTTTATAATCCTGCAGCGTTAAGTTCCCATTCGTTCTCTTGATCCCCAAAGCACTTGGAACCGGTATAAAACTAAAGGTTGGATTTACAATATATCCGGAAACAAGATCTACATCCGTCTTATAATACCCTCCTGCAAGATTTTCAGTAGGAAGTACCGTATTGCCGATATAACCTCTTTTATTGGTTACATCATAGGTGATTGTCCAGTTGATCCCCAGCCACTTCACTCTGAATTTTTTATCATATTTAAGGATTCCGCGGTAAACTTCCCTGTCGCTATTGGTGGTTTCAGGGATCGTCTTGATCTGAAAATCAGCACGCAGCTGGGACGGAAGAGGAATGGTTGAAAATAATACAAGCCCCAGATTATTGGTGGTTGCTCCCCAGAACGTCATGGAAAGATTAATTAAAGTACTGTTAAGCTCGTTTAATGAAGCGGTTTCCTTCTGATAACGGAAAAGATTATCTCCGGCGTTATAGCCCTGGTTCATTCCACACATACTTCCATTGCTGATGGCTACATTCCGGCTTTGTGCAGGATATCCGAGAGCATCAAATTCATTTTGCCAGTTCTGATGATAAGAAGTATTGAACTGCCAGTTAGGAGCGATATAATTTTTCGTCATTTGCAGGGCAGCAGGACAATCTACAATCGTTAACACATCGCTGCCTCCAAAATCAGTAATGAAATTCTGATTGAACAGTCCTATAATATCAAGGACAAAAGGAACCACATGATCTCCCAATGCATGTAAAAACGGATTGGAGGAATAAAGCTCGTTAGCGTGACGCAGCATATACTGGGCACCTACAGGAATATTGGCTCCATCAAGCGGTGAATCGTGGGCAATGAACAGGCCTACCTCATGGTTATAATTCTCCTGTTCCAGTTTTACCAAGGCATATTTGCTAACCAATCCGCCCATACTTTGCCCCAGCAGTACGTTGGGAGCAGTGCTGCCATTGGCTGCTTTCTGACTGTTTACATATTTTATAATCTTTTTCAGCGTTTCGGCATTCTGTCTGATATCGCCTATCCCATTGCGCCAGTCAACATAAATAATATCGTACTTCTGGCCGTTTGATAAGATATTCTGCAGCTGCGGAGAAGCGCTTAAGCTTGCTTTAAAATTGGAAAGAGACAGGTCACCACCCACTTTTTCAGGAGTCAGGGCGCTGCTTAAATCAAATCCCTCAGCTACAATAAGCGGACGTGTAATGCGCTTGTCATTATCGTTGATATAGTCTATACGGAGGGTTGCACTGTGTTTTCCATTATTGATTTTAACATTGTTCAGGTCTCCGAACAGGCCGCCAATCTCTATAGGAAACTTGATTCGTTTGATCTTTCCGGAGGCTAATGTTACCGAAAAAGCCCAACTGTATTTACCTTCTGTAGAATAGTTCAGAGTTATGGGTTCGTCTAACCTTAGGATCTGCTGCGGATTACCACCTCCAAAATCAGCTGAAATAGATTGTATTTCTTCTGATCCATTTCCCAGCAAAAGCTCTCTGGGCAGGACAACATTGAACTTTAAAGAATTCATCCGGTTGATGGGTGCAGTAAGAACAAATATTTCATCTTCCTGATAAGGATTCTGCCATACACCATTGTTGTACACATCTTTAAACTGCTGGTTTTCTACCGTTATTTTGTTTTCGTCATAAGCATTCATCGCAAACTTAGAGAATTTTGCATAAAGCCCCGAAAGAACAAGTGTAGGAGCTGTACTCTCCTCATTGTTGTATTCCTTTCTATAGCTCACCCATCTTGCAGCCATTTCCGGCATTGTAGGGAGGTTTCTGAGGCCATTTTCATGAATAACACCAGAGAAAAGTTCTTTATATACGCTGCCATAGATGTGAATGTCCATTTCCTGTGCTTTTTCACTGTTATATTGTTCTATATCAGTAAGGCCCCAGGCGTAATCGAGCAAAATACCATGGGGTATCCTCTCCCGTTCCAGTTTCATAAACGGTTCCGCCATTCTCTGGGCGAATCCTTCCATATTTTCTTCTGTTTGTGCATACATACCCAGTGTAAAAAAGCTGAGTAATAATAAAAGTAGTTTTTGTTTCATAAAATATTGGGTTTAGTTGGTTGTTCTATGTTGATAATGGTATAGGATTAATAGCCTCAATACCGATATGTATTCTGGAAAAAATAGCAATAAGTTGAATAGCAGGCCTTTTGAAAGGACTGGAAATAATGGTTAAGAAAACGGAATTACAGGGGCAACAAGCCCCGTTTTCGGAAGTTCTTTACTCAGGATTGAGACTTAATTCACAATACAGTAAATGAACCTGTTCAACATCATGATGTTTTATCATTCTAAGTGAACATGAAAGGCACTAAAAAAAACAAAGCGGTAACTTTTCTCCAATATATAACATTTTTTAATACAAACAAAATATATTTTATGTAAAATATTCAATACAATTTAATTATGATTGAATTTTAACCTATTACATCACATTAAAAAGAAGGACAAACAACGAATAAAACAATGTTTTCGACATTTTGAAATTAACATTGAAATTATTATTAAAAAATAATAATTTTTAGTAAAAAATCAATCAATAACACACATAAATAGATAAACTTCCTACAAGCCTTATAATACAATTTCACTATAGAATAGTTCTGGGGTTACAAGTTTAACAGATTTCTATCCGTAATCAGCAAATCCCATTACAGCTCCCTACGAATCTTCATTTAATTTTCTGTATTCAGGTTTAAATTTTATATTTAGGGGAAATTAATAATCTTTACTGACCGTATGAAAAAATCATTAATGCTGTCTACCTTCTTCGGAGGTATTACTTATTTACAACCACGGCATTTTTCAAAATATTTCAAATTGCAACCAAGAATCATACAATTTATGGGGATTAAATCTTTATCGCCGGATAAAAAATAAACTAATACAATGGAAACAACTACTGAAAAACCCTTTACAATACGTTTTTATAAAGAAGAATTTTTCGATGAGGAAAAGCTTTATATGGAAGCAGCTACAGAATGCCTGATAAGTGAAATCACCTGTCGTGTAACGCTGGATAACTCTCTTGCGGAACAGACCTGCATGAGCTCTGGAACACCTTCCAATACTATGGATGCAGATATAGGGTCTGCATTTTATGATATCATAAAAGATGTATGGACGGAAAATCCCGGTAAAGAACAGGAGTATTTTACGTTTAATCTCAATACTAAAATTACAACCACTGAAACACTCTCAAGACTGTTGGAAGCCAAGCATGCTGTCCGTGTCAAAAATCCGCTGTTCGGAATAAAACGGGAAGAATGGCCGGAATGGGAAGAACCACAGTTTGATATTCCTGAAATAGTAAAAGATAAAGCACCACAAAAGGATGATTTTACCATCAGTGTCTCACCGCAATATACAGAGGGTGATATGTGGGATTTTCTTGATGAAACCGCTTATTTTGATTTGACAGTTTCATCAGACAAACCTATTAAGAAGATAAACGTTACCGCAAACTTCATGCGTGAGCAACCAAAGGAAAATCTCTCTGTAGAGGTAAATCCGGAAGCACAGTCACACGAGCTGAGAATTGAGGTCTCCGGCAACCTTCTGGATCAGGTGAAGGGACTCGGCAGCTTCAGCCATAGTGAGTACGAAAAGTTCGATTATATATTCAAATTCGAAATCATTGATGCGGAAGATAAGAAGCATATGCGAAAAGTAACTGCACAGCTTCCCAATCCCTACTATAAAGACATAGAAGCTGAAAAGCAGATTGCCCGTGAAGTACTGGCTGAGGTATTCCGGAAAAAATATAACGAAGACATTGCTGAGCTGAAAATAGAAAGCCAGTCGGGCTGGTGGGCATGGAAAAAGGATGATGCTTCGTTTCAGTACGGATGGAATGATGATGAGATTCTGCTATACCGTTACTTTGGTTCTGTAGATTATGATGCTGATCAGGACGAGGTATGGAATGAAATGCAAAAGCTGACAAAGCTGACAGACGGCGCGGGAGAATTTGTGTACTCAGACAGCTATTTTGTACTGAAATGCGAATTCGGCCCGGGATGGATAGAAGCGGATGATCTGGAAAAGAAGCTTGATGAGTTCGAAAAGTTCGCCGAATCGGAAGAGCTTTCGAAGTTCCTGGCCGCATATGAAGGAGAAGGCTAAGACTGAAAACGCTTACAGATTTTTTTAATTTCACAAAGGATCAACAAGGAATATTGATGCAGTGTATGAATACTCCTTGTTTAAAATAACAAATCCCAACAAAGGCTAAGACTCATTCATAAAATAATCTCAGTTCAGGATAAGAATTTTTGATTTATAGAGCTTGGAAGCAGGGAGATGGAAGAGGGAGGTTCTGAAGGTCATCAATAATAGATTGCCATCTTTTTTAGCTAATTTGATTTTACAGAGGTTTTCAGTATCTATAACCAAAAGCAGCTTCCAGCCTTTTATATTTAAGCTCCTTAACCCCAATTCAGGTTAAAATATGATTTTCGAAACTGAAGCGAAGTTATTCCTGTATGTTTTTTGAAAAATTTAATCAGATGGTTGGATTCTTTGAAACCAAGCTGATAAGCAATTTCATCAATCTACAGGTTCTTATAGATTAAATCTCTCTTGATTTGTAAAATAAGATGCTCAGAAATCCAGTTGTATTTTATTTTCTACTTTTATTTTTAGAATCCTGTAAACAGGATTGTTTTTTTGCTGTTTAACAATTAAATCAATATTTGGTTCAGTGCACTTTTATAACATCCTAAAATAAATTCCGTATAATATAATTGTGCATCTAAAACCTGGATTTTGTCATGAAGCTCTATCCGTTTGGAAAGCACGGTCTCTCCTTGATAACTGAATGAGCAGAACGAGAAAATTTTAAATCCCGAATTTCTTACGGAGGCCGCATATCCCGTAGAGGCAATACCCCAATCTGTTCCGAATGATGTAGCGACCTTTACAGCCATTATATCTGCCATATTTTGTGTTTCAAAACCATTTTCCCGGACTTCGTTCTGATTAATATCCAAAAAACCGCCTTTTTCCGGTAATGTAAAGGTAGTTACCCCTCCTTTGTAAAATAAAGATGCATTAGACATCTGGGAAAAAGCCAGCTGTATCAATCCTGAAGTTACACTTTCCGCAATAGAGACCGTTTCGTTCATTGTAATGAGTGAAGTACTGATATAATCCAGTAAATTTTGCTGAAATTTCATGACATCTATTATTAATATTGATATAAAAAACTTTATAAAATCCTTTTTACGCTACTGAAATCAATTTTCAGATAACGTCATAATCATTTAATGTTGTTGCAAAATAATGTTCAATTGTGTCCCTGGCATTTTTGCACATCCATAAAAGATCTTCCCTTGGGGTATCTTCAAAAATAAAATCATCATGAACCTCAATAATGAACTCGCTCACTTTTTCAGTGTTCATCAGATCATAAACCATTAAATCATTAAGGCTATCTAATCTGAATTCTTCCTTAAAAAAAGGAATTTTGCGGAAAAAGGAATTCTTGAACTGAAAAAGATGTATAATTTTCATGACTGGTACTTTATATTAATTAAGACTAACATTTTGTTCTCAAAGTTTATCTCATTATTGTTTACAAATTCTTTTCTTAGAGATTCTGTATATGGCCTGTAGGAAAAATACTGTAGATTACTTTTTATCATAGGTATAAAAGGACAGAGGCCATTGGCTTCTATCCCTTATTAATTAAAACCTTCTAAAAACAGCTCTACTATTTTATCGGGTTTTAATGAACTCATTATCAAAATTGAGAATTCTTAGGTTGATTAGTCTCTTTATTATAATGTATCTTACCTTCCTATGGTCTGTCCCTTCGGGTGTTGTGTTCTCAGGTTAAATGTCAGCTATTATTTTGCTGCTGCTCAACTAAAATCAGAATAGTTATATTACCTCTGATGGATTTTGAGGATTTCCTGAGTATTATAATACAAAGATGACTGTTTCAATATACAGTAAGCTACATATATTTATAATAATCTTACATATATCCCATGTTTTACAGATCCTCCAGATTCCCAAATCTTCTCTGTTTCAATTGTTTATAGAAAGAAGGTGAAAGTCCGGTGATCTTTTTAAACTGATTAGAGAGATGAGCAACACTGCTGTAATTCAGCTTATAAGAAATCTCTGTAAGATTAAGTTCATCATATAATAGTAACTCTTTTACCTTTTCCACTTTATTGATAATGATAAAATGTTGCAGGGTCATACCTTTCACCTCAGAAAAAGTGTTGGCCAGATAGGTGTAATCATAGCCTAATTTTTCACTTACATAATCTGAGAAATTTTCCTTGGGAAGAACATCTGAATAATGAATCATTTCTATGACTACATTTTTTATTTTTTCTATCAGGATGCTTTTTTTATCATCTAATATTTCAAGTCCGGTTTTCAGTAAATTTTCTTTCAGGATTTGTCTTTGTTCAGTACTGATATCATCCAATAATTCTACAGTACCCAGATCTACAACGGCATTTTTAATACCCAGCCTCTCCAGTTCCTGATGAACAACCATTTTGCAGCGCAAACTTACCATATATTTTATATACAACTTCATCATCCTTACTATTTATACCTGTCAATCATTTCATTAACAGCAATTTACTCAAAGTTACTTTATTAAATTGGAAATAACTATGATTTATATAACAAATTGAAAGACTATTGCAAAGCTTTCTTTTTTTAATGATCGAGATTTACACTAAACAAAAATATTTTACAATGTCAAAAGAAAAAGACGTAAAAAAGAAGCAAGATAAAACACCACCCTCAAAATCCGCAAAAGAGAAACGGGAGGATAAAATAAACAAACGAAGAGACAGGGAAAATGAAGCCCGAAATACCAGCAACTGAATGGTACCCATAAAAAAAGAAGGAATTATACTTAGAAAAACCGAATTAGCCTTTGAGAGCGAAGGTGTTTTAAATCCGGCTGTCATTCGGGATAATGGGAAGATACATTTATTTTACAGAGCTGTAGCAAAGAACAATTTCTCCAGTATCGGCTATTGTATATTATCGGACTATCAGACCATAGAAACCCGGTTCAGCAGCCCGGTTATTATTCCGGATTCTGAAGAAGAAAAGCATGGTGTTGAAGATCCAAGGATCGTAAAAATTGATCATTTATTTTATCTTACCTATACCAGTTATGATGGCCTTAACACAGCGGGAACCCTGGCTATCTCAAAAGACCTGAAATCATGGAAAAAAGCTGGGATTATAGTTCCCAGGATCTCCTATAAAAAATTTAAGCTTTTAGCAGAATCCCAGGGGCCGATAGCAGAAAAATACAAAAGATTCAATAGCCTGCCTGCCGGTCATAAAAAAAACAAGGATGTATTTCTATGGGATAAAAATGTAGTTTTCTTTCCTAGGAGGATAAAAGGAAAATTATATTTTCTTCACCGTATAAGGCCTGATATTCAAATTGTTGGTATAGAAAATATTGAAGATCTGAATCCTGATTTCTGGGAAGATTATTTTCTGCATTTTAAAGACCATATTGTGCTCTCTCCCAAATATGACCACGAATTAAGCTATATAGGAGGAGGATGCCCCCCGATAGAAACTGAGCACGGGTGGCTGATGATTTATCATGGTGTACATGACACGATTGAAGGATATGTTTACAGCGCCTGTGCAGCTTTATTAGACCTTGACCATCCTGAAAAAGAGATCTCAAGACTCCCCTATCCTCTTTTTAAACCTGAGGAAAAATGGGAACTGAAGGGAGAAGTTAACAACGTCTGCTTTCCCACCGGTGCTATTGTAGAAGAGGATATACTTTATATTTATTACGGAGCCGCAGACGAAAGAATTGCTGTTGCCTCCTTAAGCATCCGGGAACTATTGCAAGAATTACTGCACTACACATTATAATTGATCATTTCATAGGAAATGGCAGACTTTAAAATAAAAATCAACATGAATAAAAATATAAATTCAGACGTGGAGGAAAAAGCAAAAAGACGACCTGTCCAAAGTACAAAAAACACAACTTATTATAGGCCTGAAATTGTCTTTATCAGTACTTTTCCTCCTAAGGTGTGCGGTATTGCAACGTATTCCCAGGACCTGATAAAATCTCTTCAGCTAAAGTTCAGTGAATCATTTAAAATAATTATTTGCCCCATGGAAACTGAAGATGAGAATTATCAGTATCCGGAAAAGATAGAATACCGCTTAAATACATCCGATACGATTTCTTATTTGGAACTGGCGGATAAAATCAATAAAAATGACAATATCCAGCTTGTCATGCTTCAACACGAGTTCGGTTTTTTTAATGAATCCAAAAATGGATTATCTCTTTTTCTCCAGAATGTAAAGAAAGACATCATCATTACTTTTCACACCGTTCTGCCCAAACCCAATCAGGAATTAAAAGAAAAGGTAATGGAAATCAGTCGATTATGCAAATCTATTATTGTGATGACCGGTATTTCAGCGGATATCCTGTCAAATGACTACGATATTCCTTTTGAGAAAATCATCATGATACCGCATGGAACCCATTTATTGCCGTTTATCGATAAAATTTCACTGAAAACAAAATACGGATTGAAGGATAAAAAAGTACTTTCAACATTCGGTTTACTGGGATCCGGAAAAAATATTGAAACAACGTTAAAAGCCCTGCCTGAAATTATCTCTCAAAATCCGGATGTGATGTTTCTGATCATTGGAAAAACACATCCCGGTATTGTAAAGAACGAAGGTGAAAAATATCGGGACTTTCTGCAGGAAACCATTAAAAAGCTCCATCTGGAAAAACATACTCTCTTCATCAACCAGTATTTGCCCTTAGATGAGTTACTGGATTATCTACAGCTTACAAATATCTATCTTTTCACCTCAAAAGACAGACATCAGGCAGTAAGCGGTACCTTTTCCTATGCCATCAGCTGTGGATGTCCTATTATTTCTACCCCTATTCCGCATGCCCTGGAAGTATTGAAAGAAGACATGGGAATTATTATTGATTTTGAAACTCCTGAGCAGCTCTCTAGTGCTGTGAACAAATTACTGCAAAATGAAAATGCACAGGAAAAATTACGGTCAAAAAATTTAGAAAAAATGGCTCCGACAGCCTGGGAAAACTCTTCTGTTTCACATGCCTTACTATTTCAACAATACAGCCAGGATAAAATGACATTACATTATACCTTACCTACCATCAATCTAAGTCACATCAAAAACATGACAACAGATTTTGGAATGATTCAGTTTTCCAAAATCAACAAGCCTGATATAGACTCTGGCTATACTCTGGATGATAATGCCCGTGCCCTGATTGTGGCCTGCAGACATTATGAACTGAACAGAGATGAATCAGATCTTACCTTAATTTCAACTTATCTGAATGTCATCAAGTTTTGCCAGCAACCAGACGGAAGTTTCCTTAATTATGTGGACAGGCAAAAGAAATTTGCCCAACAGAATTATGAAACCAACCTTGAAGACTCTAACGGAAGGGCCATCTGGGCATTAGGCTATTTGCTTTCTATAAAAGAGATTTTACCACAGTTCTATTATGATGAAGCGGATTCTATCATTGAAAAAAGTCTTTCCTCTGTAGAAAAAATTCATTCCACCAGGGCAATGGCCTTTATTATAAAAGGATTACATTATCAGAACTCTGAAAATAATATTCCATTATTAAAAAAACTGGCCGACCGGCTGGTAAAAATGTATCAGCATGAAAAACATAGTGATTGGCATTGGTTTGAAAGTTACCTTACCTATGGCAACAGTTTACTGCCGGAAGCTTTATTATGTGCATGGATTACCACCAAAGACGAAATTTATAAACAAATTGCGGATGAATCTTTCCGGTTTCTGCTTTCTAAAATATTTGCGGAAGGAAATATTAAAGTGATATCCAACAAAGGATGGCTGCAAAAAGAAATTATTAAAAATCCTGAAACAATTGGCGGAGAGCAGCCCATTGATGTTGCTTATACAATTCTGGCATTATCTACGTTCTACAAAGTTTTTAAGGATGAAAAATATTTACAGATGATGAAAGATGCCTTTAACTGGTTTCTGGGGAAGAATCATTTACATCAGATCATCTATAACCCTGCTACAGGAGGCTGCTATGATGGTCTTGAAGAAAAAAATGTTAATCTCAATCAGGGAGCAGAATCTACAGTAAGTTATCTCATGGCCAGACTCTGTTTTCCCCAATAGCAATTCTTAACGACTGCTGCCATCGGATATTTCTGATTAATCTGAAATTTGAAGAAGTACGTATTTAAGGTACTATCGTAATGAAAAGATAGATTAAAAATATAGCGATCAGTACAATTCCCTGCATGATATTGGTTCTGCCTGTTGCCAGTGAAACGGTAATAATAAAAAGTGATAATCCCAGAAGTATCGTGGATTTGATATCAATCCCTAATGACATTCTTATCCCGGTCATTACCGATATAATGGCAATGGCAGGAATGCTCAGGCCAATACTTGCTAAAGCAGAACCAAAAGCAAGATTTAAAGATGTCTGTATCTGATCACTTTTTGCAGCCCTGAATGCAGCCAATCCTTCCGGAAGGAGAACAATACCGGCAATAATAATACCTACCAGAGATCTTGGAGCACCAACAGAAACTACAATATGCTCAACATCCTTTGAAAGAAGCTTTGCCAGCAAAACCACTATTCCCAGGGATAAGGTCAATAATATACAGCTGATATACAATTGTCTTTGCGAAATCTTTTCTTGGCTATCCTTTACAGATTTGTTTGCAGACATCTTATTTTGCGGAGAAATGAAAAAACTCCGGTGCCTGAACGTCTGAATCATGGTAAACCCGAGATAAAGTCCCAAAGAAATCAAAGCTATAAAAAGCAGCTGAAAGGAGGTATATTCACCTCCGAGATGGCTTATTGTATAATTGGGCAGGATAAGCACAAAAATAATAACAGATGTAAGCGTTATTAGGGCCGTACTCACCCCCTGCAGTGTAAAGCTTTGTTCCCTATACCTTAGAGAGCCTATCACAATACAGCTCCCTATGATTCCGGTAAGGATAATCATCACTGCCGCAAAAACCGTATCTCTGGCAAGAGTGATGGTTTCTAAACCTTTGGCTCCCATCATGATGGAAATAATCAACCCAACCTCTATTACGGTAATGGCAAATGCCAGAAGTAAGGTTCCGAAGGGCTCTCCCAAACGATGGGCTATCACTTCGGAATGGTAAACTGCCGCAAGAACACTTCCCATTAGAAATAAAGCGAGAATCGCAGAGTAATACCCTGAAGAAAAAACAGAGTTTCCAAAATAAGAGAGCCACGCCAGAAAGGGAACTAAAAATGTCCACATCCCTAAATATTTTTTTGTATTCATAAAAACAGTACTAATTTTTTACAATTGAATTGTCCTTTAGAGAAAATCAAAAGGGTTTATATTTCCTTTTTTGAAAACAGCTTCGATTACCCGTTTGAAGCAGCTTAAAGACATTATATCAGAAAAATCAGATGGTAAAAAGAAGAAATAGGTCAGAACTTAAAGTTTTCAATTGGCAGCTCAATGCAGTTATGCAGCAAGGTACAAATTATCAATCACTTATTTAGAATTATATAGAAAACATTTTACACCGGAGCTTTTGTTTCAGAGCTAAAAATAATCCGGAAAATCTGCAAAAGTGTGATATGTGCAACATAAAAAAAGCAATCTGTAATACAATAGATTATAAAACACCCAACTTTGTATTGTAGCAATTAAGCTACATTAAAATCCACATTATGGACACCAACCCTAATAAAAGTGACAAATCTTTCAAAATTCCAAAGGACTGGAATGTACAGTCAAAACAACTGAGAGAAAAATTTTCAACATTAACGGATTATGACCTGAAGCTTGAAGAAGGCAAGGAAAAAGAAATGCTTGAAAGAATTGGAAACAGACTCAGAAAAAACCGTGAAGAGGTTCTTAATATTATCAAAGAAATTAATCTTTCATAAATTGTTTCAGGAAAGTTAAAACCTATGAGAAAGGTATATTTATCAAAAAGTTTTAACTGAAAAAGGGATGGAAAATTAAACAGTTCTGTCCCTTTTATTTATAATACCCCCACTCTTTCACCTTTAACCGAACTGTGATGAATCATAAAGAACTTGAAAAATCAAAAGTATATATTACCCGCCAGATTGTAGGCTATATTTCAAATTCTGTTGTCAGCAGAACACTACTGGAAAAAATAACCGGCAATATCTGTGCACTTTCGTTTGATGACAAGGAAGGACTATCAGAAAAAATATCTCCTTTTGATGCTGCTGTGCAGATTATCGAGGGTAAAGCAGAAATCATTATAGACGGAGCATCTTATTTTTTAGAAGAAGGTGAATGCATTATAATTCCTGCCCATAAATCCCATTCGATAAAAGGAAATAAACGCTTTAAAATGATATTAACAATAATAAAAAGCGGCTATGAATAAAGTAGATACCATATCATTTCTAACAAAAAAGATATTAAAAAAAACGATTGAAATTCAAAAAGAATTTCCTGAATTGTATGATCTTTTAGACGAAACTCCGCTATTTTTTTCTTTTGCAGAGAAAAATATCACAATCAGAGATTTAAGACAATATCTTATTTCACTTATAATACAGAAAAAGTCGTTTGAAAAAGGGACTATCAAAAAATATGATTTACAATAAAACTCTAATGAAAAAGCTGAATAAACTTCCCAATAACAGATTGGGGATCAGAAATAAGAAAAACATTTTAAGAAGGACCTATTACTCTCAGTTTGTCGCATTGTTCTATATAAGAAATACCAGTATCACCCTGGAAAGAGATGTAACAGAAATTCTTCGGATGTTAAAGGAACTGCAGCATCTTAATAACAGATCCAGATTGATCTTTAGTACCCATTGCAGCTTAAGCAAACATAATCTGTGGCAGTCTGTTTTAGATGATCTGACTGACAACATAAAGTATATTAAAATACAGTTTGAATATACTCTGGAAAATATGATTAAAAAAAATAAAATCAATTCGTCTATATTCTGGAATCAAAACAAAATTTATACTGCTGAACTGGAAGAGGGCCATAAAAAACTGATCCGGCTTGCTGCTGAGATTTTACCGGAAGAAGAAAGGTTATCATGGAAAACAACCATCTGTAACTTTTATGATGAAATTTTTTCTTTGCTCATCCCACTTACAGCAATATGCAGACTTGAATCAGACTTTATTGAAAAACATTCTCTTAAAATCTTTAATACCATCAGCATGGATATTATTAAAGATATTCCGAAAAATTACACCTTAAAAAAAGCAAAGGAATACGAATATGAGTATTTGAAAGCATTAACAGATTACAGCCATGAATTCAGCAAAAAAAATAATTTCTGGGACAGCCTATTATATATACTTTCTGGCGGAATGTATCAATTACCCACAGAACGTACTATGTTTAAAAGATGGATCAACAGAAAAATGAAAAATAAACTTGTTCAGTCCCATCCAAACTAAATCTATCATCATATTAAATATTCTGCAGTGAAAACAATACACCTTTTTCGGTTTAAAGATTCCATTTTTTGTAAAATCCCTTTCTTCAAAGAAGAGCATAGGTTGAAAACTGATGTAACAGAATTCGATTTAATGAACATTGAAATAGTAACTGAGTATGTCGTTAAAACCCATGATGATTTTACTTTTGAGAACACATCCAGGAATGATCTTTTATCAATGTGCAGAAAAGCTCAAAAAACAATCGAACATTATTTTGTGATAGGGCTGGATAATTATGACATTATATGAAAAGATTACTTAACTACATTTAAAGGATTCTTAAAAGAAGATTTTGAATTAAAACCAGTTTTGTGCAGGATTTCAAGGGTGGTTACCTTACTTTCTGTATTATTTTTTTAAACTGCTGAGGTTCCGTGTAGCCGGAACAAAATGCCCTTCTTACACGAAACCCCTTTTAACAGTTATCTCTTTTTATGATTTTTACAGAATAATTATTCTACAACTTCTATATTGGTTATTTTACCATTTTTCCAAAGAGTAGTTACTTTGGCCTTAGTGCCGAGAACATTGGTAATATTGAAAATATATTTTGATCCGTCTTCCGTAAAGTAAGAAAGTTCCGCTTTATTACTCATCATGTTACTGGCAGTAAGAAAACCTTCCTGTGTTGCAATCTCATGAACATTTTTTCCGGTTTCAACATAAGGGGCAAAACCTTCCAGCAACCCAATGGCTTTATTTTCAGAATAAGAATCAAGGATACGCTGTACATCTTCAGGAATAGAATTTTTGCTTTTTGTTGCAGCCGGGTTCAGAACAGTATATTCTGTCTCGGAAGGAGTGGTAATTACAATTTTGTCGATGGTGGTATTTTCATCTACAAGATAATAAGCATCCTCGAATCCTGAATCTACATCATGCGTATAATACATAAGATCGTCTTCATACTTCAGTTCTTTATCTTTGCTGAAGGCTTTAAGAAAAATCATTTCCTTATTCGGGTTTTTCACCTCTAAATAGATATATTTCTTACCTTTTGGCGCCACTTTCACCATTTCGTCTTTAACCGCACGCAACACTTTTCCTTCCTCCAGTTTTATGATCGTTACAGGATTTTGTTCTACTTTAAATTCTTTGCCTATTTCTACATTGGTAGCCTCTTTTCCGCAAGATGTAGCAAGAAGCGTAAGGGAAAGAAGCGGGATTAAAAAAAACGAGTGTTTTCTCATAAGTTTAATGATTTTGAATTAATAGTATTAGTTGATATGATTATTAAAATTTTTCCTTTTTGAATGATTGACAATGCAATAATAGATGAAAGTGAAATATTAATTTTGATCAATGAACATTTGCCGGAGTTTTAAATACATTCGTTGAGATTTTAAACAAATTTGTCGGAACGACCGTTTTTATTATCAACAGAACTGTACTGTCTTCTGGTTTGGTATTATAATCAAAAAGCAACCTTTATTAAATCAGGCCACCCCTTTCTATAAATTTTCATTTTGGCACCAGAATCAAAGAATTATTTTCTTTTTGACTTGAACAAAAATACTATTTTTCACCATTATTCAATCATAAATAACAGAATTAAAGCACAAATCACATACATAAATACCCATAAGCACTTATTATGAATTAATCAAAAATAAATCAAATTATTTATGAAATATTTATCACCATTACTTTAATAGACTATTGAAAATTAAACCTATATTAAAGTGAAATCCCGTTAAAAAAAACGGGATCACCTATAGGGAACAAGACCAAAAATTCCAGCCATTTGATATTGGCTTTTTTTCGAACTATTTATTTTTTATCATTTGCTGTTTCCCCCTTCTTTGAAATTTCAGTTTTTTCGATGGTGTTCAGTGATAAAATATAAAGAATAACAATCCAGACAGCATTAGCTAATCCAAATAACATTAATATTATGTCTGTCGTTGATAAAATATTCATTTTTTACCGTTTAATTTTGTCTGAAACCATCTTCAACTTATTGAACTTTACATTTTAAAACCGCTGCTTAACCTGAACACGGATTCATTAAAAGACTGGAGGCTGGGAGAAGGAAGCTGGAAGTTAATTTTTAGTTATAATGGTTATTTTTCATGGTTTTTATAGCTTCTATCCCCCGGCTTCAAACCTGTTCCGTATCCCGGGCACTGCCGTTATACAGATCATCAGTTTAAAAATGGCCTGTTGCGATATAGAACATAAGCCAGCCCAGACAGCCGACTGCCAGCCTCCAGATCAGTTTTTTTAATAAATTATTTGATATTGCTTTTCCTGTTTCCAGGTGCCCGTCTGTATTTTCATTGGCCGTTCCCACTTTTTTTGAAAGTTTAGTTCCTGCCACTGCGCTTAATGACAATATATAAAGCACCGCAACCCAGGCTGCATTGGCAAATCCAAGAAACATTAATATCATGCCTATTATTGATAAAGTATCCATGTTTTATTAGTTTTAATTTTATTTTTTTTAATTATTTTAAACTCACTGAGCTTTGGATTTTAAATTATCTAATTATTAAAATTTTAAAACAAGCTCACAAGGATTGCTTTGCTTTTAGGCAGCTACTGTTCTCTTTTTTAAATGCAGCTTATAGCTCATGAAAGCACATGCTGATGAAACTGCTAAAGCAACCAATGCGATTAAAGCAACTGTTTTAGGATTCATTCCTGAGTATTTACCTGCTGCGATATCAGGAGCACTGAACCATACCGCAAGTGCCAGAATGGCTACTGCTATACTTAGTTTTGTTACCAGTTCTTTTTTCATAAATGCTGTAATTACCATTACAAAAGCCAGAACCGCTAACAAAATCCCTAATTTCCCTGTATATTCCACCTGCCATCTTGGAGGTGTTTTTGATATAATATCCAGATTTTCCTGAATCTGAGGATCATCTATCTTGGTAATGTCTACTCCTTGTTTCTTTAATTCATCAATTTCTTTTTGTGCATTATCTACCATAGCGTAGACCTGGTCTAGCTTTTGAGAATCTCCATCAGTTCCCATTCTATTTTCTATACCCTTAAATTGAAATACAGATAAAGCTCCGCCTATTATAAAGGCTAAAACCATAAAAATTAAAGTTAATACTCTCATAAAATTGTTGTTTAAATTGAATAATGGTTAATAATATTTTATGCTTTACTCAAGCACTTTTCAAAAATAAAGTAAAAGTTTTTTCAGGTTTCAGTGAATGAACATTCGTAAGGAATCCGAGGAAATTCGTTGAGCTTCCGAATTTGTGAATACTAAAATGGATGTACCTAATACTCGTAATTTTTTATTCATGCTCTCAGTTGTTACATCCGGATTCGTTTCCGGATGGTTATTAGTTTTTTATTTATTTTGTTGTGTAGACTACGGCTTTTTATGGTTTTACAGCTCGAATATACAGCATTGTTCATCGTGAATTTCAGCCAATGAATATTCGCCGGATATTAAAAAATATCTGATGGTTTTTACAGGAAATCTGTTTTCTAAAATTTAAAATCTCTGGTTACAGTTCAAAAGTTTGGCAAAGGTTGTCCAGAAGCATTAAAAACTCTTCTTTTTTCCGTACCGAAAGTGGTATAGCCGTTTTGTTTTTCATGATAATGGTATTCCCGCCATCGGCTTTAATAAAATGATCAAAGTAGGCCATATTAATTAAATGCGATTGGTGTGTTCTGAAGAAATTAAATGGGGTAAGCATGTTTTCATATTCCTTCAGATTGGTAGAAACCACCAGCTTTGGAGCATTGATGAAATAAAAGGTCGTATAGTTTTTATCCGACTCACAGTTGACAATATCCTGAATATTCACAGAATAGATCTTCTCAGCGGTTTTAAGGATCAGATTCTGGAGATTCTTCGGGCGCTCGAGATTGGCAAACAAATTACTGAGCTTCATATCAAAAATATCTTTGCTCAAAGATTCTTCTGCTTTTTTTACAGCTTCAATCAATTCGCCGGTATTGAGGGGTTTTAATAAATAATCAATAGCAGAAAAGCGGAAGGCTTTTATGGCAAAGTCTTCGTATCCTGTAATGAATATCACTTTAAAGGTAATGGGGCTTAGTTTTTGAAGCAGATCAAAACCGGTACCATCGGGCATTTCTATATCCAGAAAAACAATATCGGGTGACAGCTGTCTGATTATTTTTATTCCTGACTCCACTGAATCGGCCTGTCCGATGATACTGATATTCGGGCAGTTGTCCTTAATCAAAGTACCGTTCTTCTGTCTGATTTCTTCATTGTCATCAATTACGATGGCTCTTAACATGGTTGCGCTAGTTTTCACAAATATAAGGTATTTTAAACATAACTTTGGCTCCTTTCAGCTTTCCTTCCGAATCTACCCTGTTTTCTGATATAATTTCAAAATTTTTGTTTTGGGTATAATTCAGCAGTCGCTCTCTGGTAATTCTCATCGCCATTGATTTATGGCCAGGCTGCTTCTTTTCATCATTGAAGCCCAAACCATTATCCGTTATTTCAAAGAATAATTTTTCATGGTTTAACGAAAAAACAATTTCAATCATCCCTTTTTCATCCTTATTTCTCATCCCGTGTTTAATTGAATTTTCGATAAACGGCTGAGCAAGCATTGGAGGTATAAAAAAGGATTCCGTATCAGATATTTTTTCAACATTGATCCTGAAATCAAACTTGTCTTTGTACAGAAGTTGCTGTATGGATAGGTAATTTTCAATCATATCCACCTCTTCTTTCAGCGAAATATAATTCTCATTAGAATTTTCCAGGATCTGCCTTGTCAGTTTGGAAAAGCTATCCAGATAGGATACGGCAACCGTCTCTTTCTGGTTGATAATAAGACTTTGAATGTTATCTATTGAATTGAAAATAAAATGAGGGTTCATCTGGGAAAGCAAAAGCTTCTGCTTGATCCTGTCTCTTTCAAGAACTGTAATTTTCTGCTTCTGTCTGTTGTTCCGGTAATAAAAATAACCTCCAAGCACCATCAGCAACAAGGTTCCCGAAAGCGCGATTAACCAGTTATTCTTGGTTGCTTCCTTTTTTTCGGCCTCCAGTTTTAAATTTAGTTCTTTTTTCTCGTAGCTGTATTTAAGCTGTTGCTGTGCCAGTGCATTTTTAGACGCTTCGGTTTTGCTGGAATCGTTTAACTTCGCCTGAAATTCATAGATTTCCAGTGCTTTTTTGAAGTTATTGTTCTTTTTGAGAACTTTCAGCAATAAGTCTGAGGCGTTCTCCTGAAGCTGTAAATTTTTGATTTTTTTTCCTAAGAGAAAACCCTCCGATAAAAAGGACTCTGACTTGATAAAATCTTTTTGCCGGTAATAGAGATCCCCTAAATTAATATAGGCATTGGCTTTTGATAATTCGTCATCATTATTTTCCAAGGCTTGTTTCAGAAAAGTTTCGGCTTCCGGGTATTTCCCCTGCTCCATTTTTACCTGTGCAATTTTACTCAGACATATGCTGGAATAAGGGACATTGCTCACTTTCTTAAAATAAGCAAGTGCCTTATTAAAATAGTTGAGTGCTTCTTCATATCTTTTCGAAGACAGATAATATGTGCCGCAGTTTATCATTGCTTCACTCAGACGGTATTCATCTTCTCCCGCCAGTTTTTTCTTGGAATTAATATAATCAATGGTTTTTTTGGAATAGGCAATAGCTTTGTCATATATTTCCTGATCTCCGTACAGGGTTGCCAGTGTATTGTTGACATAGGAAATGCCGTCCTCATTCTCTTCAGGATCTTTCTCAAAATACTTTAATGCGGTGAACAGACATTGTATGGCTTTTTCCTTATCATTAATCTGGGAATAGAAAATTCCTTTGCCCACCAACACATAATTCATTTCGTAATATGCCCCTACGGATTTAAAGAGTGCCATACTTTTATCCAGGTAGAACACTGTTTTCACAGCATCTCTTTTCACGGTATACTGTCCGCCTAGGTTGGAATAATAGGCAGCCAGATATTTGGTATATTTTACATGCAGATCCTGTGGGTTTGTGTTTTTTAAGTTTTTTGAAGCCAACTTCCCCATCATTTCATTCAGTTCCTGTGCCCTTTTATCATTGGCAGGTATCTCGTCCATTACCGTGCCGATGCTTACCAGCTTGGTAGTATCATGTATTTTGGGATTCTGCAATACTTTTTTCAGAGAATCAATCGTTCTGTCCTGTGCAAAAGAACCAGAAGACATAAAAGACAGAAATGCAGTTACGGCTATTAGTTTAGTTTTATACATAAAGAAAGTGAAAGAATAAATTTCAGTCGCAAAAGTAAGTATTTTAGGCACTTTTACCTAGTCATATTTATTTTTCTCTGTCTTTATCTTATTTTTTTCTGTCTTTTTAAAGAAATATGTTAATCTCAGGTATACAACAGGCCGGATTTTTGTTATTTTGCACCCGGCTCTATCAACATAATACAATAAAATAAGAAAAATGGAAGAGATATATCTATACAAAGACGAATATGACAATGATTGTCAATTTCTCAGAAAAAAATATTATGAAAAGGTATCTTCTTTAATAACAGATTTTTTTGAAGAACCATTACCCGATAATGAATTTCATCAACGTTTTCTGAATGTACTCAATACTCTTGAAGATTATCATGACGTATACCACATCACAACCGAAATGCCTTTTTACTGGGCTATCTGCATCATTGAAGACAGATGGACCAATAATCATCTGATTAAAAACAAAACCAATGATGAGTATAGGGAATGGAGTAAAAAGTACCGCGCAGAAAACAATATTATCACATTTATTATAGAAGGAATTAATGAAGAAACCTATGTTTTCAACGATAATGAAGGTGGGAAAAGCCTATTTTTAAGGAAAAAATTTTATGAATTTGTAGATAATCTGGTTACTGATTTTTTTAAAAAGCCTTTTGAGTATAATGTGATGAATGCAAGACTTATTAATAATTTAAATGCTTTATTCGCTGATGGAAACTATAAAGATATTAACCGATTTATAGGTAACCCGCCTTATTGGGCGCTATCGATCATAGAAAATAAAGAAACAACCCATGTTCTGAGTGTAGAGCAGTTAAAACTATATCCGGAATTTCTTGAGGAGTTTTATCAGAAAAACGGGATCAGCTCTTTTGTTATTCCGGAGAAGAAATAAAAGATACTGGTTTAATGGAAATTTGATTATTTTTATAACTAAACTATAAACTAAAACCAAGTGAAAAATTTCACCTCTTTGAATATTACAACAATACCCGGCCACGTCTCATCAGTTACCCTATCTAAAGTAAGTTTTCTTAAAAAGTCCATAAGTACTAAGCTTTTTTCCATGAATTTCATTTTGGCAGTATGCCTTTTTACAGGCAATCTGTTATGGGCAATCCAACCCAATTTCACCACCAAGAATATAAAATTCAGCAGCGAAGGCGTATCGCTTTCCGGAACAATTTTTAAGCCTGATCATGTTTCAGCTGCAGTTGTCATTGTGCATGGGTCCGGGCAGGAAAAAAGAATGGTAGAATTTGCAACTCTTTTGGCTGAAACAGGCATTGCTGTTTTGACGTATGACAAACGGGGTGTTGGAGAATCCGGTGGGACCTATGCCGGGCCGGAAGTGGGAACCAATAATGTAGACGCTTTAAATCTTAACCTGCTTTCTTTAGATGCAAGTGCCGCTGTAAATACTTTATCCAAGGACTTACGAAACAATCGTATCAATATAGGTTTGATTGGCGGCAGCCAGGCTGGTTGGATCATACCTTTAGCTGCCAAAAAAAATAATAAGATCAAATTTATGACGATATTCAGTGGAGCATTGATTACGGTTAAGCAACAGCTCCGTTTTCAGTTTTACACCAATGGGAATTCTGGTTTCTGGGACACTCATACGGAAGAAGACGCCCGGAAACACATCATGACCGATCCCGACAGATACGAGTTTACAGACACCGATCCCTGCAATACTCTTGCTCAATTATCAGTTCCCGGACTATGGATTTTTGGAGGTAAGGATATACAAGTCCCAGTGAATCTATCCATTGAACAACTGAATGCATTAAAATCCCATAACAAGCGCTATGAATATAAATTATATCCGGCTTTAGGGCACAATACTGCATTTTCAAGCTCTAAAGAACCCGTTGAATATGCTGTCAGCTGGATAAAAAACAGAAAATTATCGAAATAGTATGGATAGCAGTCAATATAATCCAAAATAACGTCTGGCTTAGCTCTACGAAGTCAGGAGACTTCGTAGGATGTTTAAGATTACTTTTATTTTATCCGCTCAAAGCCAGAAAACTTTGCGCAGCAAATATCGAGCAAAACAAAAAAACCGCATCTTTCAAAAGAAAATCCCAAATATTCCGTTTAATTCTTAAATTTGACTAATGCAAAAGAATCTTTATTTCATCATTATATTATTTTCTCTTAGCAGCTGCTATACTTATCAGGTAAAAAAACAAGCAGATCCGGCAGCCGATAATAAGCTGGAAGCTAAAAAGAATGCAGCTCTTGCCAATAATACTGCTGCAGAAATGAAAAGTGCACCAGCTGACCCTCTAAGTATAAACCCAAAACAAGCACAAACCTCTATGCCGATGAATATTCAGGAGAGGCTTGTCCCTAATAAGAATTTTAAAATTGATGTTGATGGCAGATCCTATAAAATAATCGTTGACCGATGGGAAAGCGACAGCCTGGTAGCCCATCCTGTTAATAGTCCTAAAAAAACACTGAAATTCCATAAGAACCAGATTAATGCAGAGAAAATTGCAGAAAAACGATTCTCGCAACCCATAGCTGATATTATTACGGTTGTTGCTTATACCGCAATTGGTGTTGGAGTATATCTGCTTGTCCGCTAATTTTTAAAGTTTTTCCGGTAATCACAGAAATATCACTTTTTGAAGTCTTCCGACTTTGGAACATATTTTAAAAGAATTATTAATTATTTTTTCTCGCAGATTTTGCAGATGACGCAGATTTTTTTTAGATGGCTGATAAAAATCTTAAGTGAACTTCTATTCCCAAAGTATTTAATCTTAGAATAACTCTTAAATGTAAAAATCTTTGTGCCTTTTGACTTCTTCGAACCTATGGTTTGTGGTTGAAAAGTATCGCCTCGGATACACGAATTTTTTAATATTTTTCACGGATTTCTATTTGTATGGATATTTTTCTGCCACGCAAAGTCTTAATTTCTTTGAGTAGAATCAACTCCGTTGATTCGATGAAGCGGTGATTTGCCTTTGGTTAATTTTTAAAATAGTAGATTATGAATAGATTGTTGTTTAATTTAACACCAAAACAAAATCCATATCAAGAAGAACCCAATTCAGAATATGAGATTTGGGGTGAAATCATTCTTACAATCAACGATCAGTCAAAAACAATTGAAATATTAGGTCATCAATGGGATATTCTTGAAGTTTATGAATGGTTTCTAAAAAATAAATCTGCATTACTCACAGAAACATTCCCATTCTATTTTGAAGATGAAAAATGTATTGCAAATTGCAGAGATATTTTATACGAGAAGCATAATTTTAAAGATTTAAATGAAGAAATTGAGTATTATGATACAATTGAAAATTACTTCTCAAATCACCATTTTAAATTAAAAGGCACAGGTACCCCAATGTTATTTATAGGACTGAAAAATAATAGTGGAGAAGTATCGTGGTTTGACATTAAAAAGCAAGAGTATAGTTATTTCCCTTTTAATATGCAGGATTTCATTGAATCTACTGACCATGAATTCACAAAATTATTTAGCAGATGGCACAACAGTGATGAAGATAAAAGTTTAAAAGTTCTGGAAAGAATTAAAGAGATTGAGAATAGTAATGGTAATCATTTTTAATGACAGTGTCACCCCACTATCGCACGAACCCTTTCGTACAATAACAAAGCTTATGAAATATAATCCTTCAGGATTGTGGAAATTGTAATTACACTCATCAATTATGTTTTTATAAAGATAAAAAACTTTATCGGAATGGGATGATTGAGATAAAACCACACCATGCAATCGTGTGGTAACATGGGCTTCGGAGCCACTACTCAAAGCAAGCCATCACAAAGGCATATTCCCCCCACATTTCCCCTCAATCGTAGTTCTACTACAATTTCACAGATTTAATGTAATTTAATATTAAACAACCTATTTTTTATCTAACTTAGGTGACATAATACCAAAAAAACGCACAAAATATTATGAAAAACACCTCAAATTCTGATAAAGTTTCAGAAAACCACATTTCGGGTATCAACCGGGTGGTAAAACTGGACATTGTGGTTGAGGGCAAAGCTATCAATCACTTTAAACACTTTCGTTTACAGCAGAGTGCAAGAAAGCACCATAATTTTGAACTGGTATTGGCTCATGACTCTTTGGGTGAAGTGCAGAACCACAACCTTGCACAGGCCCAGAAGTTTTTAGGAAAAAGAATCACCATTGTTTTCAAATATAAAGATGCAGAACATGAAAGCCCCGAAAGAACATTTGTGGGCCTCATTACCAAAGTAGCATTCAGTCAGGAAAAAATGAGCCTGGGAAATATTATCCTGAAAGGGATGAGCCCCACAATTCTGATGGATGCCGCCCCGCATACCCAGAGTTTCGGAGGAAGCCAGGAGGTGAATACCAACATTATTGCCAGCCGGATTATCAAAGAGACCCTAGGGACTAATAAATTTGATTTCAGGGTAGATACCCAGAATAAAAGCTATATCAGCTACAGTTCCCAATACAACGAAACCCATTACAATTACCTTACAAGGATTGCAGAAGCCTACGGAGAGCAGTTTTATTATGACGGCGAAATCCTTCATTTCGGAAAGCTCCCCTCTTCTGAAAAACCTATCCAGCTGACGTATGGAAGCAATGTAAATGATGTGGTTGTTGAGCTGAAAGCGGTTCACACCAAACCGGAATACTTTGGCTATAACAGCAGCAGCCATACCAAAATGGTGGGTTCCGATGACCGTATACAGCATTTGGGAGAGTTATCTTCCAAAGCCTATGAACTGAATGACACCATTTTCACCACCCGCTCTCTGACCCCTACTCCCGTTAATGCTAATATGTTCCTTGATGTGGATGATTCCCAGAAAAGCGCTAGAGGAAGTAAAGCCGTAGAGGTTTTTACCGTTACTGGGCAGACAACAGTTCCGTTCTTATATATTGGTTGTGTTGCAGATTTGGCCATGAGAAAAACGGACAGCAATGAAACCTCACATTTTACCACCTTAATGATCACAGAGGTGAGTCACGAGGTGGATGCAAGAGGCTATTATACAGGAACCTTTGAAGCCATCGCTGAAGGAACCGGCTTTATGCCCAAACCCAATTTTGAAATGCCCAATGCAGAACCACAGGTGGCCACAGTAATATCAAACGTAGATCCACTGAACCAGGGAAGAATACAGGTACGGTTTGACTGGCAGCTGAATGATACCACCCACTTTATCCGAATGATGAGCCCCGATGCAGGCGGAACAGATGCCATCACCCAAAACAGAGGTTTTGTAGCCGTTCCGGAGATTGGCGATCAGGTAATGGTAGGGTTTGAATACCACAATCCCGATTTTCCGTTTGCCATGGGCGGAATGTTCCATGGGCAGGTAGGCCTGGGCGGAGGTGTGGACAATCATCTGAAATCTATACAGACCAGAAGTGGGATCAGGGTATTAATGAATGATGCAGACAAAAGTGTAACCATTAAAGACCCAAGCGGAAACACCTATTTTATGGATGGCCAGGGCAATATTCAGGTAACTGCACCAAAGAATATGACCTTTATAGCCGGAGAAGACATGCATATTTCAGTGGGCAGGAATATGACCACCAAGATCGGACAGGACAGCACCATCAATATTGGCAACGATCACACCGAATCCATCACCAAAAGATATACCCAGACCTCAGAAAACAAAAGTGTTACCGTAAGAAAAGATCAGACAGAAAGCACGGGTAATAAATTCAAAAGCATCGCCGGAGAAACTGACATACAGACCTCTAAAGGCGATTTAAAACTGAGAGGAACCACACTGGCCGTATTCCAGGGAGGAAAAGACGTTAAAGTAAGTAAAGGCTAAGCCTGTTTCAGCTGATGAAAGTAAATTTTCAATTGTTAACGGCTATAGCAATTGAATCCAAATCCAAAATATGAACACATGGAAGAGCAAAAGACTTCAGCGCATGACCGGAAGCTTTCTGAAAAAAGAGCGGAACGGCAGAAAAAATCCAGCGAAGATTCTCCATCAGAAAAGAGAGAGATGGTAATGCATGGAGCCAAACTGAGCTGTCCTTATGCTCAGGCGCCCGGAGAACTGAAAGTTACCTCCAACGAAATAAATCTTCAGGATAAATTATTTGCCACAAAAGGCGATGGAAACAACATGGTGAACCTTCAGTTTAAAGGAACCTGCGGACACCCGAAATGGCCTGCCCAAAACATGTCTCCCCCACCCTGCATGAGCGTGATCAAATTAAGTCCATGGCAGAGCCTGGGAACCTCCAGCATACAGGAACAGACCGTTCTGGTAAAGGAATCTTACATCAATTGTACTCCTGATTTTAATGTGGCTGTTGCTTCACCGATTCCGAAAGTGGATAGGATTTTAACACCGGAGGATAATGTTTACACCGTTTCTGTCTTTTATAATGATGTGAAAATAGATCCTGAATCTTTTGTTTTTATTTCACCTGAACCTGCAATGCCTAAAATAAGAATTGAGGTTTATATAGGAAAAGATTGTGTCCATAAAAGTTTGCGGTTTAGATTAAAGACGGAATTTAAGTTTAAGGCAATCAAAACAGATTACGATAGAAATGATGTTGATTACTTTCCAGCAAAATCTGACGGGGGGAATGCATTTATGATTGCCGAAAAAGGAAAAACTAAATATGATGTTGACTTTCGTGGCCTATTTAGAGGAGGTACTGCAACTGTAGAAATATGGAATGAAGCAAAAACTTCTATTTTAAGTAATTTCCAATTTTATATAAGAGGAAAAAATCCTACAAAAGAAGTTGTAAAAAAATATATGAGCGATAAGGGATATTTAAAATATTGGCCAGTATACAGGATGATTCTTCACGAGTCAGGTAGCGAATTTTATCCTGTTGTAAGACAATTCTGGGATCCTGAGTTTGTAGGAAAAGGAGAAAAGAGAAAAGAAGCTGTATATGGTCCCTCCGGAAGAGTATTTGAAAGCAAAGGTATTCCAAATTATGGAGAACCAGACGGATGGGGAATATGCCAAATAGATTTTACTTATGAAAAAAGAGAAAAGAAAGACCAAGATTACATTACAAAACTCAATAAGAACCCCAACTATATTTGGAACTGGAAGGAAAATTTATCCATAAAGATGGATAAAAAGATATCGGATAAGTTAGAGGCAGCTAAAAAACATTTGGAAAAATTATTAAAAAGCAGCAATTATTTGGTAAAACCAACTGAACAAAAAGAAGGAAACCTTACCTATAAGTGGTGCCCAACAACCATTCCAGAACTTTCATCTTTAAATAAATATATGCCACAAAAAGCAGACAATTCTGCTGTTAAATCCTTGTTGGATGCTGAATTCATAAAACTATATAATGGTGGACATTATGTAAAGGATATTGATAGTAATGGGAATGCAACTTTTAAAAATCATGAAGAATACAAAGGGATAAAAATTTATTATGTTGAAAAGATTAGCAATATAACTGAATGAAAAAATATATTTTAATACTAATTCTGTTGATTTCCTGTGTAAGAAATCAGCCTAAAAATATCTCAAACAATGAAGATATCCATATAGCAAAAATTGATTCTACGGAGATTGAGGGTAAAATACTATCTCCCACACCTTCCAAGAAACAAAGTACACCAAAAAATATAGATACATTGGGAGTTCCATTAAAGTATGTAGTAACCATTCCATTGGAAGCAAATAAAAAAAAGATAGACATTCGATTGCTACTCTCTAGGTCTGAAGATCTGTTAAGAGGAAAGCATTATACCATTCCCGAAATAGAGGAAGGTACAAGCTTTTTACCTAAGTCTGCATATGAATGTATAGAAGGAACTGTTGAGTTTCAACATTCGCAAGTTATCAATTACAATTCATATTATTATACTTATAATTATTATAAGAATAGCGGATTTATAGAAAATGATTATATCGGTTATCATAAAGTTGATTTCAGGAATGGTAATCTGAATTTTATAACAGTTATGGATATTGATGAAGACGGATATGAAGATCTTCTTATTCTGGATCTTGCAAGCTCTATGAGAGACAATGATATGTATCAATTTTACAGATGGTCTGAAAAAGAAAGCAAATTTATATTTGTTCCGGACTTTTTCGATAAAGCCGCCTTCTATGGATGGGACAAAACAGGAAAATATCTGATAACAGGAGTAAGTGATACTAAAGAAAGAAAACTTTATAAAAATAAAATTGTTAAGGGCAAACTGAAGACTGTTGATCAGTGTACAGAATATGCAGTGTCAGATAAGTTTTGCTGGTAAATCAATATTTTTTAATATTAAATAATTTACAAACAGATGCTGAAATTAACTAAATTATACAATGGAGAACATTACATTGTTGACATTCCTAAAAACAGAACATTAAGATAAAGCAAAAAAATATAAAAAAAACTAGAAGATAAAAAAGCTATTTGGACAATAAGTGAAAAATAGATGTAAAATATTTTAAATGCATATTATGAATTTTATGCTTCCCCTAACGAAATTGAATAGATTATCCTATACTGTTTTATGTGGCACGGCATTTTTTGTCGCTGCATCAATACTGTATTTTATTTTGAATAATTTGGTTGATAAAGTCGTAGGGGCTCCTTTGGGTTCGGTCTATCACTGGGCGCATCCTTATTCATTTATTATGGTATTTGAAGTTTTCTTTATGATAACGATATTGTTGACAGGAAACAGAAAGGCTGCTCACAGCAATATGTTCTATTTTATTTTTTATGTAGTCTGGAATAGTGCTTTCTTTAGTTTTTTCCGGTTTGTTGTGGTCTCTTTTTGATATGAATGCTGGCTACTTTCCCCAAGGATCTGAGCTTTTTAAAAAAATATTTTCAGATATGTTTTATGGGTTAACTTGGGTGGTTTGGCTATTTTAAGTGCTATACCTTTTTAGTTTTTGGAGTATCGTTTTTTATTATTAAAAATTATAAAAACTTTTATTAACAATAATTCTTAAACAAATAGTTAAGAAAGAATAGAAAAGCAAACAGTGGTTTAAAATGTTTAAATTTTAGAGATGAGAGTTATTCGTATTGTAATTTTAGCACTATTGTCGGCTTTCATGAGCTGCCATTCATCTGTAAAAACGTCTAAGAATATTTCGGTTGGAAGTATAAATGACTCAATCAACCTTTATGCCTTTATAGGAGAGAAAATTTCAGTTGAAGAATTTAACCCCAATATCAATAATGAGATTACAGGAAAAGAAATTGATGAAGAAACCGGAGATTCAGTGAGTGTTATTAAACAACATTATGTGATGGATTATGCATTTCGTTGTAAATATAAAGTAGTGAAAAACATCTTCAATAATTTACCGAATGATACTATTGAATTTTTAGCCTATGATCATTATGGAAAACCTGCATTTTCAGAAAGAGATTCTGTAATTCTTTACCTCTCAGAGGATAAAAAAGATAACCATTATTTTCATCAGAAATACCAATATGATGATGTATTCAAAGATAAAAATGGAAATTATTACAGCTATCCAAAATTCAGAAATACAGAAGATTTGAACTATGTGAAAGAAAATATAAAAGGTTTTAAAACAAATTTAAAAAATAAAAAATTTAATTTAAAAAATTTAGGTCCTGAAGTCAGAAGAATATACTATCCAGAAGAGTTTTATGCAATTAAAAACAATTTTGCCCTTCCAATCAAAGGAATTAATTTGAATGAATTAATAAGTTACAGGCTAAAAACATCTTTTAAAAATTTGTAAAATTAACCAGCTGACTTACAAAATCTGGAGATCACGAATTAACAGTTTATTACAAAAAATGAAAAAATTGGTTACTGGTTTTATATTATTTTTCTTGATTTCGATTGGTGGGCAGAATGCTGTTCATGACAGTCTGAAAATGTATTATCAGGACTCATTAATTGTCAATAAAAGTTTTAAAGACGGAACAGGACTCAGTAAACTGACCGTGAAAGTAATTAATCCCTGTAATGCGGAAAAAGAGAGGTTTGACGGCGCAGTAACAATGATCAGTGCTGTTGTTAAAAATAAAAATTACAGCGATAGTATAGCTTATCATTATCCGGATGCACAATCGGGCTTAATTAATTTAAAAGCAGAGAACATATCCGGTTATACCGTAAATAAACATCAGGCTGTTTTCATCCCTTTTACGTATTGCGGAAATTGGGATAATGATACAAAAGTCTCCTGCATCATACTGTATAAACGCAAAAAGTATCTGTATCATATCCAATACTATTGTGGTGAGGATGGAAAATGCAGAATTAATGATAATCTGAACATTAGATTAAAAGATCTGCCTTCAGAATTAAAATTGAAAGTGAAGAAAGACTTGGAAACAAAGTATAATAAATCAGATGATTTTTACTAATCAGCTCAAAATAAAAGGTTATGAGTGACGAACAACAAAAAGATGATTATGCTGTAAACCCCAATCAAAAGGTTTATGATGTACCGCACCAGGTGGATCATGAGGTGAATGTGGTGAAAATATATTTTGCGAAACAGGTTCCTAAAATGACATGGGAAACCAAAGAAGAAACTTACCCTGTAAAAAAAGGAGGCTTAGTATCTGATGTTAAAAAGAAGTATCAAAAAAAAGGAAGAAGGAACATCCAGGCCGATAAAGAAGACTCTGTAAGATTAGCCGCACAAGAAGAGGTGAAAATCACCTGGGAAGAAGAAATACAGGCGAAAAAAGCCGACGGCACTCCGGATTTTGATTTTGAGAGAATAAACAGCACCACCATTAAAAAGAAAGTCTGGGTGGTAGCCAATTGTGAAGGAGCAAGCGGAAAACTCTCTATCGAGATCCATGAAAACAAACTGGAAAACGCTGAAAACGTCTTCCAAAATCCGGTGAAATTTTTAGATGGAGAAGAAGAGAAAAGTAAAATTGAATTCAACATCAACGGAACACTGGTTTATTCCAAAGAAATATCGCTTCGTCCAAAAAGTGATGAAGATGTAAATAAACTGATCGAAAAACTTAACAAA
The DNA here is from genome assembly GCF_031456375.1 of Chryseobacterium sp. 2987. Classification (NCBI taxonomy): domain Bacteria; kingdom Pseudomonadati; phylum Bacteroidota; class Flavobacteriia; order Flavobacteriales; family Weeksellaceae; genus Chryseobacterium; species Chryseobacterium sp. 2987. The sequence goes on along the minus strand of NZ_JAVDUN010000001.1, from coordinate 655,971 downwards.
AGAGATGATTTAAATGCTTTCTTATATTTCAAAGCCGAAGTAAAAGAAACACAAGATGAAGTCAAGTTTCCTGATGATACCCATGAGTTTTTAAATAAGGAAAGTGAAAGATTTGAGATCAGATACTGTGACTGCGGAAAGAAATACACCATTACCTGTACCCGGTACAGTGGTGAATATGGGCCCGCCTACTGGGGCACGAAGAAACTTGAGAACTATGCCGACTGGGATACTTTAATTTCAGACAACAAAATTACCGCTGAAGAAAAAGCGATTTTAGTGGGAATGTCTGAAAATGAAGGCAAGCTGGATTCCGTTCAGTCCTATGACTGGGATCTTTCCGGTGAAAAGATGATATTAACCGCAGGGGCTATGCAGAAAACAGTGGATCATACCGGAAAAGGCGAATTTACCACTCAGGTTGAAGAATTTAAAGCCCAGTACCCTGAAAAATATGAAGAGTTGTTCGTATCATGCGGATGGACGGTTGACTCCGGGATTTTGTATTATAAAGATCCGGCAGACTCCAAAGCGGAAAAAATTACAGGAAATACCTTATCCACTAAAATCAGGGAAAACTGTAAAGAATCTTTATTTGGAAAAGCAGTAGAATCCAAACCTCTGCAGCCAATCGTGAATGCCGTTATTGATAAAACATTTCAAGAAAAGCAGGTGCTGGATTTTATCAAGAGATTAAAAGAAGTAGTCATGCCTATAGTACCTACAGGACATTCCTATAAGCTGTCAGACTATTTAAAATCAAAATTAGGGAAAGCCACTGCGCTGGATCATCACATCAACAGGCCGGGGTATGTAAAAGATGATTTCGGAGCTGCGTTAAACCGGTTTTTTGCTAAAAAAGATGCCCAGACAGACAAAGAAAACAAAACCAGGAAAGAAGGTGAAAAATTAGAAAAAATATCGAGAAATCCTGGCGAATGGGGAAATATGCACAGTACCTATGAGCAGGAAATCCTTGATGATTACGGTAACAAAAGAAGAGGTACCGATATGGATAAACGGTATGAAAAAATGAAAAATAATTCAAACTTATCATGAAAAAAATGACAACCCTGCTGATGATTTCAGTGATTTTAATTACGTGTGGAAATATGGCCTCCCCCCGGAATCATGATGGGCAGAATAAAACGGTAAAGAAAGATACCCTGCTTACTTTAAACAATAATGTATCCCTGTATTATGCTTCATACAACAAGGATATGAAGCTATGGTACAATCTCTATATTATTAATAAAAAGAAGCGAATAAAAATAGATAAGGGAAATAAATACAAAGGAACCGGAAGCGAGCTCTTTACCGCCCTTTCCCCAAATGCCAATTACGTGGTAGTGGATGCCATCATCAAAGATTATGTGCACGAAAGCGATAAAGACAGTACTCTCCACGAAAACTACACGTGTGCGATTATTGATTTAAAAAAAGCAAAAATAGTTAAACAAATGCAGCAGGACTGTGACGGATCATGGAACAAAAAAAACCAGTGGGTTTCCTCCGGAGGAAAAGTAGTTTTTGAGTAAAATAAGGAGTAGAGAATTATGGAGCCAGTATTTCCCATAGATATTCAATTAAACCTTACTGAAGGAAAGAAATTTTATAGCTATTCCTGTAATGAATATACCACCACTCATGGAAAAACGCACAGAAGCGAACTCAATAAAAATTTTCACGTTACGCTGAAGCGTTTAGAAGAAGAAAAATTTGAATACCATCTAGAAATTTTTGACAGGGTTCACCGGGATAAAGAACTGTCACTGTCTGAAAAAGATTTCTTAGCCAGAATTGCAGACATTAATGATGAAGTGGTGGTCATAACAGACGAATATGGCCGTTTAAAAAATATACAGGCATTGTCTGTTCTTCAGGATAAAGTGGAAAAAACGGTAGAAAAGCTCTCCCAGTCCTATGTTGGCAAAAAGGCAGAAGATACTTATCGGTTTTTAAAAGATTTTTACCAAAAGGAAAATTTAGTAAGTAGAGACTTTTTAAAAAACAATCATTTCGGAATGATCCTCCATAAATTTTATGGAACGTATGAAAAGGAAAATCAGGCAAAGCATAGTGTACGCTACCGTAATTTTATGGCCAATACCATAATAGATATAGACGAAACGGTAGAATTGGAAGCCATGCGTTATGATGATGAATTATTACTGTTACAGTATACCGGCAATATTCCTTCAGATAAAAACTGGGAAATGTTTTATGGAGAAATGAAAAGAAAGGAAATCGCTTATAATAGTGAAACAGATATTCCAAAACTGGACAAATACAAAGGACAGATGTTACTGGATTTTACCACCAAAGAAGTTTTGGAGCATAAACTTACCATAGAATTTTCCCTGGGGGAAAACTACCAGAAAAAGATCATCTATCATATCAAAGAAATAAGCTATGAAGAATTATAAAAAAACAGGATGGATTGAAGAAATGCAGGACCGGTCAGATGAAAAACCCAGCAAAGGGTTACCCCATGCTGACTGTGTATTTTTATTATTTGGATAACTCCCGTATTAAAAAAAGAAAAATTTTAAAATGGCGACACGTATTACCATAACAGATTCCGGACAGACACAAACCCTGAATAGCCCGTCGGCTCCGGATACTCCCGATGATTCATTACAGCGTATCACCGATGTTTATTTTGCCCAAAAAGTAACCACAAATGAGGGAACAAGAGTAAGTTTTACAAAAATTGATTCCGCCCACGTACAGCAGGATCATCTTAACCAGGCAATTCCATACGACGCTATATTAGGAAAAACAGTGTATCTGGTCATAGAAACCAGTAATATGGCCAACCTGAGTGTAGATGTAGTGATAAAACCTTCAGCCAATACACTAACCGGAAATACAGATCCATTACAACTAATGCGTTTCATATCCCCCAACCGATATGAAGCACAACGACTGCTTACCGTACAGATAGGAAATTTTGATGCCCTGAACAACAGAGCAGGCAACCATGATCATTATGCTAATTTAACAGACCATACCAATAAAGCCATTATTAAGCTGCAGCTCAGACCTGATTCAAGAGCTACTCTTGATGAATGGACCGAAAGACTCGCAGATGGCAGCATTAATCTGGAAGTAGCAGTGGAAAGAACAGACAATAATCCCTGTGCCTATAAGGATGGGCAGGAAGAAGTAAACGGAGCCGGTATTTTCCTGAATGATGACAGTGCAAGATTCAGAGTGGTGAATAAAACGATATACAACATTCATCATGGTGATAATACGTACAATACTTTAGCATTAATCACTACGAATCCGGAAAGAAGAAGGAGGATTCAGAAGGTGGTGAGTAATCATTCTACCGATATTGTTTATTTTTATTACGATCAAAACGATAATGAACACAGAATCTGTTCCAGAACCAAAACAAGTGTAACCAGAAAAAGAAGAGTGAATACCGTTCCACCGCTGGCCCAGAGAGGAAACCTTTTGGAGACCATAGATTTCGCAGCGAACAGAGCTGCCGGGGAAAGTATAGATGCCCATCAGCTATTGGTGTACTCCAACGGAACCCTTGGTGATGGAGCCACTGATAAATGGTATGCCAATCAACCGGGGGAAATAGAGCTGATCAATATGGATATTATAGGAAATGCAGGTGTAGGACCGCAGATTTTTGAAGCATTCAATTATAACCGGAATGGAGTTATCATCCGGTATGGATTCCAGCATACCAGGAGAAGAAGCATTCAGCCGGATTTATTTTCCGGTTTCCTGGGAGCATTAGCACAGTTCAGGCAGGCAGGAAACAATCATTATATTGTATCTCAGGGATTTTCCTATTCTGATGCATCCTGCTATCCCAGTGCAGAACATGTGAATGGAGAAGCGGGAGACCTGAATTTATTAACGACTCAGGAGGATGGCGTAAATACGGTCCTTACCGCAGAAAATTTTGATTATGACAGCCAGGTAACGCTTCGGAATCTTCTCTATGAATTTGGGTTTGAATCAGGCCGGTCAGAAAATTTTTCCAACACCTCAAATACCAGTGCTGAAGACAATGCCACCACACGGCTGCCTCATACCACGCATACCGCTACTCCACGACATAATAACCATTTGCATGTTCACGGTTTCACTCCAATATCAGATATATATGCCTAAAATTAATATCGCTTTTACGATTTTGTTTTTCCTTTTTTTCAGCTGCACTACGGCTCAAACGGAAAACAAAGTAGTCAACACAGAACCACAATCGCCAGGTAAAAGATCAATTCCGTTCAACACCAATACAGCGGATTGTATAACGCTGCCCTTTGGATATTCAGATATTTCAAAACGAATGACCATTGACGCTGTTTTGCCTGTCCTACAGGATGTAAATCAATTAAAGGAACTCAATGCCTTAAAATTTGAAACACTCATCAAAAAAGATCTTATCATACTTCCAGAACAATATGATGTTTTTCTGCCATTCAGCAAGGAGGTCAATGAGAAATATGACCGCATTAAAATCGCTTCTGATTTCATTTGTTATGGACAATATTCACTGTACTTTATGGCGGTTTATAATACCGTTCGTTACGCGGAACCGTTCATCGAAAAAATATATCTGATTTCAACAAAGGACAATAAGCCCCTCGATATGAAGAGAATATACCTTCATCATGAAGGAGAAATGGGATTTGCTAACCATACCCTGTTTAATATCGATAAAAACCATATCATTTCCCTTCAGGATTACGAATTTTCTGAAAGTCCTTTTACCTTAAAACCTTTACAAAAATACCAGATTCTGTCCTCCGGGAAATTGGTCAGATACTATGATCAGGATGGTCTTTATAAAAATGATGAAGAACAGGGCATGGTGAAAAACCACAGCAGAGAAGGGAAATGGGTAGAATTCAAACCCAACAGATTTATAGATTTACAGCAATATCCGGAATTTACAGATCCCTATACTTACCTGGAAGCAGAGTATAAAAATGGCTTACCCGTTGGAGAGTGGAAATGTTATAAATTACTGCAGAAATATAATGAAGAAACCGGAGAACCCATCATCATTACAAGGAAAAAAGGAAAGTTGATCTACACTGAAATCTATAAAGACGGATTACTGGAAAAACGGAATTTTCAGTAGCGGAAGCAGGGTGATGTATACGGGAAAACGTAAGAATTTACAAACTGAATGTTCCAAGAGTTTATCAGCGATAAAATATGCGGATACATTATTCCCACGAATCCCTCAGGTTACGCGGATGTTTGTAGAAAATCTGCGTAATCTGAGGGAGAATTAATTTTTTATCGCCACGGATACACGAATCCTTTTTATTCGTGCATCCGTGGCATTTATAAAACAGCATTCAATTTTGTTCGGAAACAGGTAGAAACGCATTCTAAAATTCTACATATAATTTGAATCATTTAAACACAACCCATTCCAATCTATGACAATCAAATAGTCTAATTTCCGGAATTCGAAACCTTCCCAAATTTAAAAGAGTTGTTTTTTAATAACGATATTTAATTATATTTGAAAATAACTAAACTCCATAACCAGGAAACTTAATTGATCTGATTTTTTAAACTTATCCATGAATAAAAGAAAACTATTAGAAGAAAAAGAATGGGAATATTATATTTTTGAGGAAAACCATACTATTCAATTATCAGTTCCAATTCCCAATCCAAGCCCTGGATTTGATATTATATATACGCTGAACGATTCTGAACGGGAAAAATACTTACATACAGGCATTAAAGCCCTTGAAGAAAGAATACAGGATATGAAAGTCAATTTTTCAAATTATACCATGAATTCATGGAGATAGTCCTATATCATTAATACAAAAAACAATTCTCCAAAGCCATAAGGCTTTAAAATGTTCCTTTCTAAAAGAAAATAAACTGATGTATAAACTCACAGACCATGTTGATATAGAGATTATTGCCGGGCAGCAATTATCCGCCATTCCCAGAGTGCTGATCTATGATGTGGAAATTCTTCTGACAGCCTCTAACAGCATTAAGGAAATAGAGCATGAAATACTGACAACCAATGGAAGCGATAAAGGCTGGTTATTTACAGAAAACAACGATACATTCAGGTTTAATGCTGATGACCATTTGCTCACCTCTGTTTACTTCGGTTACAGCGAACTGGAAAAAGAACCTCATCATAAACTGGATCTGGTAACAAATGCAAAAAAGATAGTAGGTATTCCTAAACTCATATATCCCTTGTCATTTGATCTGGAACCATTTGATACAGGTACTGTGTACCCTCCGGCAACATCCTGTTAGGATATGGTGATATTTTTTTAAACAGTCAGAATCAATGTACGGAGTTACAAATAACTGAAAATATATCTTTACTGTTCAATGAGAACAATTTGTATTGTGCATGGCTTATAAAGCACCCTGAACAATTTTTGGCGGATAAGATAGCACCTGTTGAAAAATACCAGGTTACTCCTCTTTTAAAGAAAAGCTTTTGGGAGGTTTTTCAATTTATCAATCAGGAAAAAATAAGCCTCATGGAAAAAGAAGATATTCCTACATTTCATGAATTACTTTCTTTATACAAAAGCATTCACCATAGCCTTGAAAAGCATGACAAACTGGAAATCTTAACCGATAAATTATTTGATTTTGCAGATAATTTCTACTCTCAGGAGCAAATGCAGCATTTTAAGTAACACAAGATATTCCTGTATATAAATAAATGGAAGCAGATAAAATATAAAAAATGAAAGCAAAGAAAATAATGTATGCCTGGGCAGCAGTCATACAATTTACTTATAAGTTCAACAAAGAAAATAATACCCATATTAAATATACCAGTGAAGTACTGGATGGCTCTCTTTTCGTAACAATAGACTTTAAAGAAACTCCATTTCAGTTAATTTTTGAGTACACTTACGAATTGGGAAGTATCCAGAATCATTTGGCGGGGAAAAGAGAACAGTTCTTACCATTGGAATCGTATCCTTTTCCTCCTGAAGATGATAAAAATATAGCTGACTTTCGCCAAACCAAACAAAAATTATTTGACGGAGATGAAGGAGAATGTTTACAGAAGGTTTTTAACGCCGATGATCAAAAAGCCACCGTAACAGATTTTTACAACAGTCCGTTAAGAGCACTAAAAAAAGAAATAGATGCTGAAAGTTTTGATAAGGTCATTGAAGAAAGTAAATTTAACCTTATTAACAGCCATCATGAAATATATACATCTGAAGAAGGACTGGATGTTCATTATCTCATAAGAAATAAATTGATATACCTGTTTTCCTACGGAGAATATCAGCCGGGCAGATATATGCTGTTTTTAGAAGGGGTCTGGTATTATAAACCATGGAATAAGGATGAATAAAGAACAGTTATTGGATCGTTTTATTAATGCAAGATGACCAAAGAGATTTTAAATATTTTAGGAAATATGGAAAATAATAATTTTGAATTCAACCTCACTTTAAATGGTACTATACCGGGAACTTCATTTAAAAAAATAGAAGAATTAATCGTTCCTCATTTTAAAAATATAGAGAAGATCAATTTCCATGATGATGGGTATGGTAATGTAACGATTGAAAATAAATACTGGGAAATTTATATCTATCTCTCGGATATGCTGATAGAAGATGTAGAAGAAGATTATTTAATAAGTATGGCCTATAGAGGCTCTTTTGAAGAAGGAGAAAAAGAGCTGAAAGAATTTGCAGCGTATCTGCATGAGAAAGGCTTTATCTATTCTCTGGAGTATGAAGATATAAGTGATCATGAGTATCTGATACAACATCCTCAATGGAACACTTCTTTTGAGGAAAGGAAAAAATATTATAAATAATTGAATGAGACTTTGTAGCAAAATAAAAGAGCAGTACATTTAAAATGATAGATATAAAAATTAAAAATAAACTTATTACTGAAAACGAAATCAGTGAACTCACCAATCAAACAGGGAAAATATTTCCAAAAGATTATAAAGATTTTTTGCTGAAAAGCAATGGTACTTATTTTGAATCTAACGATATTTTCTTTGGAGAATATGACGATGATATCAATGTATTTGAAATTTACTCTTTAAAATATGGAAAATCAAACTTTTCAGAACACAACGAATTTACCGGTGGTATTCTTGATGATGGTTATTTTAATATAGGCAGAATTAGAGGAGGTAATATCTGTATGTCTTTGCAGGAACAGAATTATGGTTCCATATATGCTTATTATTCTCCTGTAGAATTAGAATTTCTCGCACCTTCTTTTACTGAGTTTCTGGAGGGCTTAATTGATTACAAAGATATTTTTGGGATAAACCCACTACTCCGCTGCTGTACGAATCACAGGAAATGATGACCAGCTGATGGAAGATGCTCAAAAATTTTTATTAAGTTTTACAAAATATAAGTATTAGCAAGGACAGACCAATAAAAGAAATTATAAAATTTGAACAATCATCAATTAAATTCTATGAAAAGCATAAAACAAAGATTAGATGAAAATTATATACTGGGATGCATCAAACATCAGGAGAAATATCAGTTCTATATCATGCCAATTGCATGGTGGATCTTGAATTATGCAAAATACAGCCCGTCTATATTACAGGATATTTCCCGTCAGAATTTCAGAAATGGGGCATTAAATGTAACTGATGACAAAATACACTCCTTTTTCATGTCCATTTCAGAAGATCAGATTTCAATATCAGAAGTAAAAAGTATCATTGAAAATTTCAGAAAAGAATATTATGGAATTACATTTTTTATAGATTTTGATACAAAAGAATACATCAGTACATTCCACGATATTGACATAGAAACATACCTGCCGGACAAAACCTGGACAGGAAAATATGGAAATCCAACGGATTATATACCTAAAAATATTCTAGATCAAATCAGCTGATTTCGGGAATCAAATATTTTATCTCCGCTACCGCACGAATCCTTTCGTGTGATTCCTAATATTATAAACACGCTCTTACCCTTTTAATAAAACACGACACCTGAAACATAGGCCCTGATCATAATATTTAATTATATTTGAAGATCAACTAATCAACCATTAAGATGAGCGACAGCCAACATGAAATAAAACTCAGGCCAACAACAGTTGCTGATTTAGATATTCTTTATCAGTTCCAGATTGATGATGGAGCCTGTCATCTGGCAGCATTTACTTCAAAGGACTCTGCCAATAAAGAAACCTATCTAACCAAATATACCCAATTACTGAAAGATCCAACCGTTAACAACCAAACTATTTTTGCCGATACTGTTATCGCTGGAAGCATAGCAAAGTTTGTCATGGAGGGCGATGCAGAAATCACCTACTGGATTGATAAAGCTTTCTGGGGAAAAGGTGTAGCCACAACGGCATTAAAAGATTTCCTTAAGATTGAAAAAACAAGACCTATTTTTGGACGTGTAGCCTTTGACAATATAGGCTCACAGAAGGTTCTTGAAAAATGTGGCTTTGTAAAAATTGGTACTGACAAAGGTTTTGCCAATGCCCGGCAGGCGGAAATTGAAGAATTTATCTACAAACTTGATGTTTAATTTCAAAAATGTAGAAATCTCAATGTTCCCGGCTCTCCGATGTCTCCTGACTTCGGAGTATACATTACAAAATTTATTGATTATATTGGATCAAAGGCGGGAGACTTTGCGCAATAAGAAATTCATTAAGCAAAGAAAAGCCTGACCGGAAGGAAATGCGTTGAGAATATCATGACTATTTTTTACTGAAAAATATGAATTATTATTTACTGAGACATGAAATTAATGAAAATGACATTTATGTTAATATTGAACAGCAAGGTTCATTAGAATTGCTGTCACAAGGAAAAACTCCCAAAATATCCAGAACTTATTATACAGGTGAAAATATAACAGATTATATTTCCCTCGGAGGATTTGGAATTTCTTATAAAGCCATGTCATTTTTTAAAAGTGAATGTGGTGAAGACCTTAGCTTTATTTCTACAGTGATATATAGGAAGGACACTGATGAACCATTACCTATTTACTTAACCAAAGTGAATCAGGAAATTGACTGTATAGATGATGAAAAATCTGAACTGTTTATGCTAAGTGATAAAAAAGTAAGACGGATTAAAAGATTATTTTTTAAAAATAATATCACTGAAAACATTTTCAGAGTCAGGGGATTAAAGGACAGGGTTTTTGTAAGTGAAAATTTAAAAAATAAAATGATGAATCTGGGTCTGAAAGGTTTTGAGTTTATTCCTGTTGAAGAATTTACTTTTTAAATCTATCTTTATCAACCCTGAACAATACCGGGATCGGGAATTAAAAAACAGGAAACAATGAAAATAAGCAACGCTTTTTATGCAGACATTGCCGTAATACAGTTCACCCATTGGTTTAATACTCAACACAACACACCAATCTGTGCCTATGCAGAACTTAAAGAAGGTGTACCTTTTGTGGAAATTGATTTTAAGGATACTGATAAGGAGTTAATTTTTAAATATGCACTACGGCTTGGAGAAATACAAAATGAGTTAGCTCAAAAAGAGAAATATTCCTTAGACTATTTAAAATACCCATTACCCCAAAGGAAGATAAAAAATATCGGTTAGATTAAATAAGAAAGCTCGCCGCTCTCCGAAATCTCCTGACTTGGGAGCATACATTACAAAATTTGTTGAGTGTATTGGCTTAAAGTCAGAAGACTCTGTGCAGCAGACTTAAAAAAGACATTCAATTAGCGTAACACTATAAAGTAGTAGAAAATGATACATCAAAGTTTTATTAACGTATTAGGGGAGCCTGAAATAATTGGTAAAATAGATATCTTAAAATTAAAAACTGTTTTTTCTGAACAATTGAGTAATTTCGAGGACAACCATATTCTTTTAGAATACCTGGAACATTATGGAGTATCTATTTTTAAAGGAGGCTTTTTCTCTTTTATAAATCCCATGGATTATGAAATCCAGTTAAAGAAATTTCCAAAATTAAGAGATCAGTCTATTATGCCATTTGCAAAGACTGCTATGGGAAACTTTTATTTAATTGGCGAAGTAGATGATGAAGTTTGTCTTGCTTTCTATAATATTCATACAGAAGAATATAAATATGTTGATTATGAGTTCACTTTATTTTTTACAACATTGGCAGGAAATAAATACCATACAGAGACGGAGGCATATGGATTGATAGAAATTCCAGCATTAGAAAAATATGGACCCGTAGAAATAGATGAGTGTTTAACATTTGTCCCAGCTTTAGTTCTTGGTGGAGATGAGGATATTAAGAGTATACAGAAAGTAAAAATAAAAGAGAATATAGAAATATTATCAAAGGCTTTCAGCTAAGATATTAATATCCCTGCCGCCACACGAATCCTTCGCGTGGTATCATTATTATCAATTATAACATTTTAAATACCCTGAAAAACAAATAACTTATGAAATATTTCGAGATTGTCATCAATGCAGATTTGCCGGTTACAGGTAAATACCCTCAGGTAAAAGGTTTAAAAATTAATTTTCATGAAGCAAGGGCTTCACAGTGGGGAATAATACGTCAATGGAAATCTGAAGACGATATCCCGGATCTGAATAATTTTCTTTTTCAGAAAGGTACCAAACTCACAGATATTGTCACCAATAACTTTGTAAACATTACCTCCGGAATTTTCATCAGCGAAAGGGCAAAATCTGTTTTTGACTCTTTTAGGATTAACGGTACTATTTATCCGGTTTCCATTTACGAACAGGATAAAAAGCACAGCTATAATTTCCTGTGGTATGAAATAGGTGGCAAAAGTAAAATAGATTGGAAAGCATCTGTATTTATTGAGTATCAAACTATTGAAAAGCTATACGGTGAAATAATTCCGATTGAGGATTTTGAGGATTATAAAATGAAGGGTAGAAAGCTGGATGCAGAGAAAGAAGGATGGGATATTGTTCTTAAAACATTAAAGCTGAAAGAATATTTCGATATTACCCCTGCTTTTGGTATTGGCTTAATCTGCAATGAAAAGGTTAAAAATGCGATTGAAGAAAGTCATTTAACTGGTTTTCTGTTCAGGCAGTTAGATACTGAAGTTGTTTTTGAACAGTCATAAATCAGACTGATACGGGCCTCTGCCTCATTTGTTCGTAGTTTTTTAGATACAAGCGAGACGTTTGCACCAGCAGAGAAAAATTCCTGAAGCTGACTTAAAGTCTGAAAATCCTCTGGAAATTAATCAGTTATTTTTTTTGAATGATCAGTATGGAAAAAGTAAATTATTATAAAATGAATTACTCGGTTGATAAGAAAATAACCGGGACCAGAGAGGCCCAGATTATTAATTTTATTGACCCTGAGAATAACAGTCCGGAAAGAACTAAAAATTATTCCTATATAGGATTAAACCATATAGATTCTTCTATGGATTTCACAAAATTCAAAGCTGATGAAAAGGCAAAAGTGACAGATATTCTGAGCAGTAATTTCTTTTCAAGTTATTATATGATAAGTGGAAAATTCAAAAAAATAATTGAGGATTTTACTTTTCATCATATTATTTTTCTGGACTCAATAGTCACTTTCAGGAACGAAAGGTACCCTTATTTTATTCTCAGTGTAATTGAAACCATTGATATTGTCAACTTTCCGAAGTCAACTTTTATCGCAGACAGACTTTCTCCGGCACTTAGATCGGGAGGAGATATTGTAGCGGTAACTTCAAACAATGATTATGTTCTAAAGTCTTCTCAGGTATGGAATGAAAAAGGGTTTGGCTATTCACTCATACCAACAAAGATCGTCTTAAATTATAGATCAGATCTTGTGAAATTTCCTTTTGGAATGACTTTAATATCCGAAAAATTAAAGCAGAAAATAGAAGAAGAAAAGCTCACCGGAATCGTATTTGAAGAAACAGATATAGAATTTTATATTGATCAATAAGTCCTCATGTTCAAGAGAAGCTTTGGTTGGTACTCGATGATAATTCCCAGGCAAAGCGGAACATTGGCACTAACAGAAGGAATAATCCAGCACCAAAAATTAATATTTAAAATTTTTCAGATCAACAGGATGAAGAAAATAAAGTTTTACAAAATCAGTTACTCTATTGATCCCCAGATAACCGGACAATTACCCAGACATTCAGATAGCCAGATCAATGGTTTTATTGATCCTGAAAATAACAGTGTTGAAAGAACAGATCAATATCAGTATAAAGGCTTGACGTATATTCCGGAAGGAATAGATATGCATAAGTTTAAAGCAGATCATAATGCAAAAATTACAGACTTAATGAGCAGCTTATTTTTTGCATCACAGGGATTTTTTGTAAGTAATAAATTCAATGAAATATTGAAATCATTAATCACAAGTAATATTAGAGCTTATGGAGCAACCGTTTTTTTTCATGAAAGTCCATTAGATTATTATTTTTTAGATTTTACCAGAACATCTGACATTGTCGATTTTAATCGCTCCACATTCGTTGCTGATCATTCAGCTCCTGCTATGAGAAGCGGAGGAGAGAAGGTTTCTGTTTTATCATTCGAAGACTATAAAGAGAAAGGAAGGCTGTTGAGGAAAGAACAAGGCTTTGCTTTTGAGTTAATCCCTGTAACGCTGGCATTGAATTATCCTTCCGATATGCTTCAGTTTCCTTTTTCCGGATTAAAATATGTTTCTGAAAAACTCAGGCAAAAAATAGAAGAAGAAAAACTCACAGGAATCGTATTTGAAGAAACAGATATAGAATTTTTTTGTTGTTTTCAAAACTATTAAATAGTAAATACTTTCCTTAATTATAGGGAAATAACATGGGGCAGCCTTACCTCAAAGGAATTAGATTCCATCAGCACTCTTTGCTTCCCTTGTTTCTTTCTCCAGATTTTTAATGAAATATGAAGGAGGCATATCGGTTTCTTTTTTGAAAATAGAAGTGAAAACCTCTCGGGATGCAAAACCTGACATCTCAGCCAATACGGCTATTTTATATTTTCTGATTTTAGGATTATCGTACAATTCCTGCATGATGTAGTCAATTCGCAGTGCATTAATATAGTTATTGAAGTTCTTTTTCTTGTATATATTAATGATTTGCGAAAGGTATTTAGTATTGGTGTTCAAATCGGTCGATAAGGAAGCCACGCTGATATTGGAATTGAGAAAATTTTTAGATTCTTCGAATTTTTTCAGCTTTTTTAATAATACTTCTGTTGTTTCATCCGCCATTGCAGTTTCTGCTCCTTCATCATTCATTATTTTTGATGAGGCTGTTGCTTTTTGTTTTTTTAGTTTTTCAATGAGTAGCAATGCTTTTGATTGTTTTTGCCTATAGAAATACCAATAAACAAGACTAATAGCAGCCAAAACTACTAATGATGCCCATATTATCCGTAGCAGATCCGTATTGTATTTTTCTTTGGTCTTTTCAGATAGATTCTGGAAGGTTTGGTTGGCTTTTTTTTCATTGAGGATCAACAGACTATCGTTAAGCTTGGTGAAAAGGTTTGAATAATACTTTGACGAATCTATTTTTCCGAGATTCATATAGGATTGATAAAGTATTTCATAAGCCGTTGTCTGCAGTGCCAGGTTTGTATCTGGATTTTGGGAAAGCAGACTGCGTTTTGCATACGTAATCGCTTTTTCCGGCTTTCCTGTCGACAAATAAAGTTGCCCTAAATCCGCTAAAATCTCCTTTCTTTCATAAGCCGAAAAATCAATACCATCGTACATTTCATAAGCTTTCAGATAGAAATATTCAGCAGAATCTACCTGGTTTCTCATATCATACATATATCCTAAGCCACGAAAATTTTGAGCATCCAGATGTCTTTTTCTCAGGAATTCGTTTTTATCAGCAGGCTTAATTTTATCCGATTCTTTTATGCTCCTTATCATGAACTCTGTCGCTTTTTGAAGATCCGGTCCTAGGGCGTTTTCATAATTGGAAGAAATATTTCCATATATCTGAGATTTTGTTAAGCTTCTTTCATTCAGGTTTTCAATTTTATCACTAAGAGTCAGAGCCTGCAGATACAATTGTTGGGCATATTCATAAAACCCAAGCATCTTATACTGAATAGCCTTGTAATGGCACATATCGGCTAATGCTTTATAATTGTTGGCTTTTCCTGCGATCTTTTCTCCAATTTCAGCTTCTTTTATAGCCGATTTGTAGTCTAATTTTGATACTTCATAGAGATCAATGATCTTATAGATGCATTCCAAAGCTCCTTTATCATAGCCAGACTTTAGGCTTTCTTCTTTCAGTTTTTTTAAATCAACAAGTGCTTTATCAGAATTTTCAGTATTTATGGCTGCAATTGCGGTCTCAATTTTTTTTTGCAAAGCAAGCTGTTCTGCATTAATCTGCGAACAGGTAACATAGAAAACATCAAAAATAAAAAACAAAGACAGTATGAATTTCATAACATCTGAAAATTGATTACGTTAAAATAAAACAATAAAAAAAGGAACCCAAAAAATCATGTAATAATTTCTGAAATCGTCTCTGATTTAATTTACAATCCCTTGATAATCAAGCGTATTTTTTCAACCAAATAACACATAATAAAAAATATTATTCGCGAAAAATACCGTTTTCTATTACAGTATTTTCTTGTTTTTCATATTCAGATGGGTGTTACTTTGTCTCAAAATATAAAAACATGAAAAAAAATATTATATCGATTTGTGCTTTGCTAAATTTAAGTTTTGCATATTCTCAAGTGGGAATTAATACTTCCACTCCACAGACAACATTTGATGTTAATGCCAAAAGAGATATTTCCGGAACTATTGTGGATTACAACCAATTGATAGGTTTTCAGGCTCCGCGCATGACCCGTTTGGAATTGACTAACAATACCGCAACCTATGGTCTGCAGCAAAAAGGAGCGTTGATATTCATTACAGATATTTCCGGAGGAACAGCTATAGGGCAACGAATTAACATTACAGCGGCTAATAATTATTACTATTTTGATGGCGCTGTATGGCAAATAATCACGGATATCAATCTGTATAAAGATAATGGCACGCTGCTCTCCGACAGAACCGTGGCCCAGGCAGAAAAAACACTTGCTTTTACCAGCACGGCAACCACCGGAACCAGTCACTTTACCGTAGACGGAGCCACATTGAATGTGGATGCTGTCAATAACAGAGTTGGAATCAATAATGCCATACCTGCCGCCAAATTAGATGTTATAGGTGACTCCGGCACTGCACCCATCCGTGCCAGGAATATGGAGTCTTCCGAATCCACTGTTTTAGCTGCAAAAAGAGAGCTGTCTCCTGTTATGATAGATAAAAGCGGCGTAATGGTAAGACAGTTTACCGGAGTAGATAATACCGGCAGCTATTATTTTGACGGTGGCTATCTGCTGGCGGTAAACGGAGCTCCGGTAGATGTTGTAACAGGCATTGCATTTGGGACCATTGTAAAGTTCGATTTTCTGACCAATTTTTCATTTGGAAACAGCAATTCGGCTGTGATCTATGCTGAGGTTACTTTTTCTGAGCGAAGGGGATTTAAAGTAAACCCAAACTGGACCCATTCAGGAAACACTCTTGTTGGCAATAGTATTACGATGACCGGAGAGGGAACTAACACGCTCGCTTTCGGAGATACATTCGGTACGATGACGATCACTTACAGTGCAGGTAAGATAACTGCACAAAAGACCGGTCCTTCAGCTGCCGTAAATACCAATTTGCAAATCCTTGAAGGTTATAAATTCAGAGGAAATTAAAACGATTGTCAACCTTATTTAAATAAAGCTGTTTAAACTTTTTTATTAAACCAAAAAGTTTCTGTGCTACCCTACAAATTATTTTTTACCAGCTCTCCGAAGTCTCCTGACTTCGGAGCATATCTCACAAGCTTTTTTATTGCACTGGCTCAAAACCGGAAGTTTTTTTGAATCCTTTTGTATGGTTTTTAGGGTTTCAAGTTTTTCAAATATTCAAAATTTTCCAAATCTTCGGTATATCCGACTTTTAATAGATCATCTTTTATATTTTTTAGAAATTTATGCCACTCAGATATAAAGACATCAGTATTAACATTTATCGGAAAATTAACCTCTCTAACATTTTGTACAAATAAATTTGTTTCTATATGTTTCAGTCCAGCAGAAAACCATGTAGGAGTAATCGTAATTGAATTTTTTTCTTTTTTGAAATTCCAATATACGGTAAAACCACTGCTTAAAAAACTCGTTAAAAATTCACTATTATTTTCATTCAAGCATTTAAGCATATGTATAATGTCATTGTACATACCAGCTATATCTCCTCTTTTATCTAAATAAATGAGATAATTCCCAAAAGTTATCATTACAGTTTCATCATCATTAGGATATATGGACCAAATTGCTTCACCAACAGAGGTGTCTTCTACATCTATTTTCCCTAATTCCGTTGTTTTATTAAACTTTATTTTAAACATAATTCTGTAATATATTTATTAAAAATCCCCAGTTATCCGAAGGTTGTAACTTCGGAGCATGACTTACAGAGATTTATTATACCAGCTCAAAGTCAGGAGACTTTGCGCAGCGGACAGGCCTTTAGTTTTTCTATTATCATAAGTATTATTCATTTTTATTTCCAATCCACTATTCTTCAATAAAAAGTTCGGGGTTTGCAGGATTGTTAAACTCTTCAAACCAAATGCCTGTAATTCCGGCTTCTTCCATTGCGATTTTAAGCCTTTCGGAAACCAAAACTCCAATGCTGAAAGGCTCCCGGAACAGATCGGGTGCTTTTTTCAACACTAGCTTTCTCCTAAAGTTAAACATAGGCAGCTGTTCTACATGGTCTACTGTAATGAGCTTTTCTTCCTTTAGATCCCAGAATACCGACTGTGTAAAATCAATATTGTCTTTCCGGTCTATTAAATGGAGAAAATTAAATGGAAGCTGTTCTGTTTTTTTAGTTTTATAACTGGGATCTGGTACGGCTAACTGGCAGTCATAAAACCGGAAATTAAGAATATCATACTTTTTCACAAGGTTTTTGAAGGTATCACTCACATAAATCCCAATGCTTGAATGCAGCATATCCGCACTCAGAACATCAGTTTGTCTGGCAATGCGTTTTAGGGTAAATGTATCCAGATTGGGTGTTTCATCCGGAAATTCACGATTATCGAGGGTTACAAAATTGTTCTTTACTTTGTAATACCCTCTGGACGCTTCCAGTTGTGGCCAGCTGCCTACTTTTTCGCTTTCGGTAGCACTGTGGAGCGCATAATAGACTAATTTTTTTAATAATTTTTCCATCGTATTATTTTAACCTGCTGATTGAATCAAGAGCTCTGTATTATTTTTCTGAAAGTTACAGATACCCGTCGTTTCCGCGGAATTATCGTGTCTAGCCATTTATCATTTTTTACGGCTTTTATACCATGTTTCCAGCTGTATCTTGCCTCTCCGCTTAGTAACAGAATACTTCGGGGCTGTAAGAGTATTTCCTGTCGTTCCTCGTTTTTTGAAAACTGCATGACACAGGAAGACAACAGGCTTACGGAAATGATAACATCTTCAAAACAGGGTACACAGTCGATATGGCCGGATATGCCCTGCCCCGGTTCATATTCATTGATAATAACCTGATCAAAAGAGTTTTCAAGGCTAAGATCCGTCTGAATCTTTCTTTCCAGTAAAAGAAGCCAATGGGGTAATTCACCTGTTTTTAAATCCTGGTTAATATTTTTTTTCTTATAATCATACAGGTACCCATAATGCTGAACCCTTCGTTTCAGATGGGTATCCCATACGGCATGATCTATTTCCGAAAGGATTAATTCCTCTTCTTCAATACTCAAAAAATCTTCCTGATAAATAAGACCGTTTATGCTATTGTGCTTCATTTTCAAGGGTTAAAATATATTTTAAAAATTCGATGAAATCTTTATAAACAGGCTGATACCCAGATTCTAATTCACTGGAAAACCATATTAAATTTTCATTCTCCTGTTCAGCGTGGTACCCATAAAAAATAACCTCATCATTATTGTCATATCTCAGATCTGCCAATACATATACATCAGCATCATTAAGTAACGGGGAAGTAAGAAGACTCGGATTCAGCCAGTCGTCAAAACTAAAAATACTTATATCAAAGCCCTCACCATAAATATTACACCCTCCATATTCGCTTAAAAAATAAAAATAGGCATCATCTCTTATGAACACAGCCTCTTTCATTATACCCATTGTTTCTTCTTCCCAAAGGTGTTCTGTCTTTTTATTATTTCCGGTTTCAACTCTATATTTTGCAGCAATATCCTGCATAAGGCTGTCTACCTCAACAATTTTATTGATCATAAAATTTTTATTTTTTATCAGTTTATTCCCAAGTTACGGATTCGGCAGATTTAAAATCTGTTTAAAGAATTTTCTCTCGCAGATCGGGCAGATTGAGCAGATTTTTAATGCCTACTTCCAGCTCTCCGAAGTCTCCTGACTTCGGAGTAACTTTACATTTTTTTAATTGCATTGGCTCAAAGTCAGGAGACTTTGCGCAGCGGACGATCATCATACAATTTACCATTCTGTTCTGCTAAAAGTTGAATATTCTAAAATTAAAAATACTCTTCATAGTCTGTCTCAAAAGAAATACCTTGATAGCTTTCATCCTGCCAGCTTTCATTCGGAAAAAAAATGTTCCATATCATAAAAAATATTTCCTGAAGACCTTCATTCTTATCACTCGGAGCTAAATCTTCTATAAAAAAGAACTGAAATAAACTGACTTTCTCAAGATTATTCAATGTAATTTTCAGACTTTCCCTGAACCTCTGAAAAAAAAGATCATGATCTTTTATTCCCATTATCTCTTCTTTTATTTCATTAAACCGGATGTTATAGGCACGATAGAAATCTCTTTCAAAGCTGGCATCTGATGCCTGACTGATTACATATTGTATGTCTTTAAAATAAATGATCTTCATGTTAATTTTTCATTATGTTGGAAGTGCAGATATAATCATTATTCCTGATTAAATAATTTAACCTTACTGGTTTTAATGTATTCTAATCCTGTAATTTTTTCATCCATAAGTGTTTTTGCAAGCCTGGCAGACATCAACATATCAGTATTAAAACAAAAGCCTTTAAACTTAAAAATATCCTGATCGTTATTATTCAACATTATTTCTTTAGCTTTTATATGCGTTTTATTGGTAAAATCAAGCCAGTCAATACCCTTGTTCAGTTCTTCTGATGCTTTTTTAACCTCTTCAAATGAATTGAATTTTGCCGCCATTACTTTTCTGGAATCAAAATTGAGCAGACCTTTCTCTGTGTAGAAAGTTGTATGAGGATAATTTACAAACTCATCGGCATAATTGAAAAAAAAGAGGTAAACATAATCGTTGGAAACGGTTTTCTTACTTTGTACGACAATCTTGTATTCCTGATATTGACCAATATTAAAATTCTTAAGAATTTCAAATAGTTTTTTACTGACTACCCACCCGTTTGCTACTCCACTGATTACATCGGTAAGTCTGGCTTCGGAATAAAGCTTTGCTATTCCCAAGTCCAGTTCAACAGGAGCAAACCTGGTTTCGGTCATCATTTCGCTGAACATAGTCATCCATGGAACAAATTCATCATGATCCTCGGTTCGGTAGTAGGTATCAAATAATGATTTCAAATTAACACTCCCAAGAATATCATGTTTTTCAACCTGATCCATATGCTTTTTCCCAATAGGTGTTTCAATTTTCACATAATGCCCGGAATAGTCTGAATCCAGAAAAAAAAGCTCTTCATCTTCCTTCCACTGGATCGCTATTTCATCAAGAATATGGATAGGTTTTGTCATATTTTTCTATCTTTTAAAGTTAAAAATCATTTGAGGTAACAAAGCAAGCCTCAATTTTTATTGGTTTTCCTATGGGATTCAGGGCCTGCAGTTCATCGTCCCCCCCTATTTCGGTTAAAAATTCTTCTTCGGAACCGGCTGTTCCGAAAACAATCCACGGTTTCCCGAAATCGGTCTGCATATAGTACACAGGAACTTGCAACTGACCGGAATCTGAGTAAAAAACATCACCAACCGGAAAACCATGCAGTTCTCCGATGCGTTCGAAATCTGTGCAATTTTCCCGGTTTCCGACTGATTTTAAAAGCTGAGAACGCTGCGCCGATTCTATTTCCCAGCTTTCATCTTCTTCACTTTGGGATGCATTATTAAAAGCCGGCCGCTCTGTACGCAATACAAAATACCGTGTACTGCCCAACGCTTTATAAATGCTGAAAATATAATGTCCACCTGCCATCAGAATTGTTTTTTAGATTATGTACATTGGAAAAACTGACGTACCAAACGCGTTTTCGGTGAAAAATACAGATAATAGCTCCCGAATACTTCGCCATGATATAATTTCGCTACAAATTCCATAGTGTCACCATTTTCGTCTTTTAATTCCGGCGAATCATAATCGGTTACGTAATCTCTGTCATCAAATGGATCCCTCATATCCATATTAAAAGCATCAAAATCTGCCTGAATTTCTTCATCAGTCTTCTCACGCATAAAGTCTGACTGATCCCAGAAAGGCTCAGTACCAATGGCCAGACATAAATCATCGTAGCTGTCTGCATTCCGGTCAACGATAAAAAAGCGGGATTTCTCGTCTACTTCGTCAAAATAGGTATCCATTTCACTTTCACAATGTATGGCAAAATCGTCTGTAAAATCTTTCGGTTCCAGATCATCAAAACGCAGTACATCATACTTGTTATCAGCTGTGAGTCTGAAATCTATCAGGGTGTTGAAAACAGGCATCAATACAAAATGAAAAGCCAGACCTTCATATTTCCTGTCAATAGTCAGCCCCGGAAAACTGTATTTCGGCAGGAGGATTCTCCGTTCGAAATGGGAAGGATCCGTAAGAACACTTCCCGGATCAGAAAGTATTTTTACAAACACCTCCTGCCCATTTAGCTCATCCGTTTCGGAAAAATTAATTTCACGTTTTATTCTTTTCGGAAACTGTGAAAACTGACGTACAAGCTTCGTTTCGGGTGAATAAAAAAGGTAATGCGTCCCTGGAAAATGGGCAATATGTAAGCGACAGATAAATTCTAAAGTGTTTCCGTTCTCATCTTTAAAAACCGGCAGATCGTAATTGGTAGTGTAGTTGAAATCTTCATCGAAATCTTCGTATTCAAGTTCGCCCTCGTCTTGCAGATCATAGAGTATTTCGTCTTCCTCTTCGGTAGTCTGACGTAAATAAGTGCTGAAATGCCATTTTACTTTGCCTGTCAGCAGCATGGTATCTTCTTTATGGTAAAATGGATCTGTTCCGTCTTCTTCACTGTACACTGATGCTGCGTCCGTCTGTTCAAAATGTGGCTGCATCGCTCCGAGGCATTCGGTTATAAATTCCGGAGTGAATTCTGAGACGGGCTTTCCATTAAAGCCTAATAACTCATATCTGTTTCCGTCTATCAGACGGAAATCCGCGTATTCAAAGATGGTGGGGAATGCCATGAAATGGAATGTTAATCCATCCAATTCAGGTTTCGCGAGAATTCCGGGAACGGAAAATTCCGGAATCAGAATCTTCTGTTCGGTGTATTTTTTATCTTTTTCCACCAAAGCTTCTGCCGGATAACTCGTCAGCATTCTGTCTGGTGAACCCGGCGAGGCACCGGGCGATCCTAATTTTTTATATTTGGTAAACTGTCTTGGTTTCATTTTATTTTTAGTCATTATTTTTTCCTGATACAATTCAGGAAACTCATTATTTAATGGATATACCGTCTTATGTTGGTTTGATTTTTATTGATTTCAACACTGTCTGAGGAAATAAATTCTACCCCAAAATCCAGTTCATCAATTGACAAATAAGTGGGCACACTGCTGCCTGTTAATTTTTGAGCTTCTTTCCAGCAGGATTCAAACCAATCATCAAAAATTTCATACTTTTCCTGTTCATATTCCTCCTTCATTTCTTCCCATTCTTCTTCATCCTCACAATCATCTTCCAGATCACTGACAATGTCCATTAACTCTTCTGATTCTGAAAAATAAGCGTTCAGTTCATTCCTCAGGAGGTCAATTTCTTCCGTAATAGTCAAACCAGCTGCATTGGAGCCGAAAAACACCATGGAAAACCATTCGTGGCGGTATTCAAAATTATGGGCTGCCATATCCTCTTTCTTAAAATCAGGAAGCATTGAAATGGCATTTCCATTGAGGACATTTACCAACTCATCTATTATTTTCTCACGAATATTATTTAAAGTTGATTTTAATATTCCGTTGGATTTTTTCAGATCTTCTATTTGTTCCATTGTGTTATTTATATTTCATATGCTGCCCGTGATTTCTGGCAGATTGGTTAATGTTTAAGCCGGAAACCATTCAATGATCCGTTCCTTTACGCCTTCTACCTGCTTTTTTTGGGCCTCTAATTTTTTCACTTCCCAATCAAGAGACTCCATATAATTATCGACGATTTTCTGCTGGATTCTTGTGTTCCCTTCATGAGCAGACAAACCTGCCATCATACGCGACTGGCTTTCTAAATCCGCTTTATCGAGTATATTATTAAAAAGGTAAATCGCTGAGTAATCATCCCAGACTGTTGTTTCCCGGATGATCCCCTGGGCCGTCATTTGAAGTTTCCAAAGCTCTCCGAATACTGAATGAAACATTTCTAACGCTTCATACTCCTCCGGATATTCATTCCTGTCTACAAACTTCATTACATTATGGCATGACTGGGCAGCCAGCTGGTAGATGAACCCTGTTGCCAGAAAGTAACCGGAAATATCTAGTTTACCTTCTTTAAAATTGGATAAAAATGTGGACAATCCTTCTATTTGTCCCCGTGAAAACATGTCCGATGCGTCTTCATGGGTTTTTACAACAATAAAAAATAATCGAAAATTTCTTCCGAATCTTTCATATGCTGCTTCAATTTCCTCGTGTTTATGATCTAAATGATAAGTAAAAACCGTAAGTACATTTTCAAATAACTGCTCATCGTATCCGGATTCTTTGAAATATGTTCCGGTATTCTCTATTCCATTGGCAAAATCGCTGAATTTTGAGCTTTTAAGCTGCTCAAGTATTGCTTCTCGTGTCATCTTAGTTTCTTTTAAATAAATAGGTATACATTGTTTATGATCCGAAAAACGGATTGGCTATTTTAAAAATTCCGTAGTCATATTTCTCATTGGACTTGTCCGGGTTCAGATAAAATGTAATGTGCAGATCAAGTTCTCTTTCATCATCAAGAATATGATCAGGAGCTTGTTTGATAACGTCTAAAAAGTTTTGATGCCCATCAGGAGATGAAAAAATGGGAATTGAAAAATCCAGTTTCTTCTGGTTGTTAAGTGTCATTGGAAGTGTGATCGTCTGATCAAGAATGGCTTGGTGCTGTCCGAATTTGTCATCAGATTTCATCAGATATATGTCGAAAGCATCAATATCCGATTCATCTTCATAGCTGAAAAAGTTTACTTCCTGCCGAGCAATTTGAAAGGTTACATCTTCCACGATGAGCTCTTCGTGCAGATCCAGCGTTACTTCTACATCCAGGGAATCTATATCATAACTTCCGGTGTCCTTTGGATCAAATTTATGTTTAAGTTCTATCTCAATTTCTTTTTTGTAGTTCATAGTTTTAGCAATATGTATTAATGTATTTTAATTGGCAGATCATCAACCATTTTAATGATTCTTCAAAACTTTTAAGGATTTCAATGAATTATTTCTGTTTAAACGAAATTGAATCACAGTACAGCATAAATTCAGGATCGTTCCAGCTGCGTTGAAGATACTCAATTAAACAGGCTTCAAACACCTCATCTAACTGATAATAGGCCATATCCAGCGCATCCAGGTCCGCGCTTCTTTTTACTTGTGTCAGGATGTTCAACCCCTCAGTAAATCCGATTTCTTTAAATGCCTGTTTTATTTTTGCATGGGTTATTTTTCCATATTTTATTTCATATAAATACATGTCAAATCCGCTGCTTTTTATCATTCCATCGCCATAAACAGCAACATATATATTTTTTGCCACAGGATTACCGTTCAGAATTTCCTGACTATTAACGGTTCTTAATATCGGATTACCATATTCTTCCCGAATGGCTTCATAGAATTCGAGAACTGTGTTCATGTTTATTGTCATCGCTATTTATTTATCGTTTATTAATCGTATTTAACCTTAGTTCGAGTTAAGAATTTTAAATCTAAAAGGTTTTAGTTATACACATTGAAAGCCCCCAGAAAATCAAATTAAATAAAAACTGATCAATATTTATTCTTAGTGGCTTTCATAACTTCCCTCTTCCATCACCCTGCTTCAAACCTGCTTCCATCAGATATTCTTATCCCGGAATGAGGTTATTTAATGATCGTCTGGAGATTATAATTCAAACTTAAATGATTCGCCTTCTACAAACACTCCTTTTGACTGCACTATTTTAATTTTCTGTTCGGCCGTAAAACCTAATGTTTCACCGCTTTTAAATGTGACATTGCTTTTGATGACATACCCGCAGATTTCGTTTAAATAAGTATACAATTCTCTCAACTCAAGCGGTGCGTTCACAAACTCCATTTCCAGCTTATCAAAAGTTGTTAATCCGTAAGAATAAGCACTATTGCCCTGCTCCCCTTTCCTAACACCGATATAAACCCACAAATCCAGCGGAACCAGATCCGATTTCAATGCTTCTGCACTATCCAGGTACTGTTCTTTTGGAATAAGCAAAGACTGAGAGCCCTGGTATACTCCAATACAGTTGCTTGTAGCAAGAATTGCTGTCAGAACTTTTGTCAAAATGCCAAAGCGTTCTTTATGATTAGTATTGTTTGACAGGATGGTTACGATAAGGTGTGAATTATGGTCTTCCAGATCTGCTTCTGCAGTTGGCCAGTTGTAAGCATATTGTGCCGCGCCCTGAATATCACCCCACGGAATCTGAGCAGCAATTGTCCCCAATACAACCGTTTCTCCCTGAACAGAAAAACTCACCGTTTCTGAAGAACCGTTGATATCCGTTGCTTCAATCCCCCAATCCGATAAAAGGTAGGCAATGACTTTTTCCAGATCAAAAGTTTCTCCGTTATTAAACATCGGCATCGCCAATAATACATTGCTTTTAGGTGTTTCTTCCTTTTTTTCTTTCTTTTTAAATAATCCCATGGTTTTAAATTGGTTTTTATAGTTAATTGTTTTTTTGAATATTTTTTTCTTTTGGGAGGACTGCCGATATTATCCTTTATAATAATCTTCCATCCAGGTTGGATGTTCCGGCTCGGAAATCCTTAATGTATCCACTAATGTTCCGTCTTTTTTTATGGTGATACCCTCTTTAGAAACATTGGATCTTTTATTGTAAATCCATTCAATAACTTCTTCATTTCTTCTTTTTTCAAAATCAAGCTCCCTTGAAGAGATAATTCTTAAATCTCCATTCACGATACCAACACTAACATTAGTTGGATAAACTTCTGCTCCCATCTCTACATCAGAGCCTAAAAAACAGGAAAAAACGACGTTAGAATCTGCGTTATATATTCCTTTACCGAATTTAGGATTCTCATATTTCCTGATTAAAAACAGTCTCCTTTTTTTAAGATTATTTTTATTATTCTCGAATCTTTTTTTAGTCATTCTTGATTCATCTCTGAATGTATTTATAATTGCATAATACCCAAATCCAGTACTATAGCAATTTTTAAGTTTTACGACTAAAGATTTCCATTCTTCGTTTGTTATTGAACTGTCATAAAAGCCTATCTCAAACTGATATTCCAGCTCTGTAAATTCTAAAATAAACTTTTTAACGTCTTCTAAGGTATAAATCATGTTTTTTTCATGTATTTGTTCTGAAAAAATGTAATCTATAAAGCACTTATCTGTGGATTTTCTATTCCATCATTTATTTATCTTTCCAATATTCATTAAGTGAAAAATTATCCCGGTTACCCGGTTCTGAATAACGTTCTGTTTCAATAAATTTTCCGATTTTTTTGACATCTAAGTCCGAAGGATTGTAAACATTTCCTTTCCAACCCGTTACAGCCATTGTTAAACGGTTTGTATTTATGATCATTTTTCCAATGATTTTCAGTTCATTTCCAATTGTACCCGTAATGAATCCTTCAAAAAATACACTTTTATTAATCTCCCTTCTTGGGTTGGTACTTGAAACATAGGCCACCCATATATTTCCATACATTTTATTTTGATAACTGCTGAGTTTATATAAATGACGGGGAGTATTAGTTAAGGGGTTTTCTGCTATTTCTTTTTCAGTTCTCTTAAAAATACCGAAATCTGTCCTTTCGGAAATCCCGAACCCTTTTCCTACCTGTTCTATAGCCATTTCATATAGTTCTCTTACCGATTGATTAAAAGTATCCAGATTATTAAGATTTAATTTTGTCCAGCATTCGGCTTCTTTAGCTAAAAATTCAAAAATGAACTTTTTAACGTCTTCCAATGTATAATTCATAGTTTTTTTAATGTACTTTGTTCTGAAAAGGCAAACTTCTTAACCAGAAATTCTGATTTTGGAGGTTATATTTCAGGCAGGCAATAACAATTCCTGAAAACTTTCCTGAGTTTTAACTGAATAATTTCTGTTTTGGGATGTATTATTTCTACAGTTGGTGCGTTTACAGTGAAAAAGCTGTACAGAAGGAAATAAATGAATACTGTTTTTTCATGATTTTTAAATTCAAATGGTTATTGTTTTTTGAGCACGTAATGTATTTAAAAATACAGATTACGTCCTGCATTATTAGTTTTGTTCGTGTTCGGGCCTAAATATAGCAAGTTTCATTGAAATGTAAGGCAAATTTTTTCTGTACAGTTTTTCTCCACTCATTTTCATTGCCATTAATCTATTTTTAACCTTCTATTCTTCATCTCATCAATTAAAAATGTCATCAGTGAAAAACGCTTCAAAAATACCCTTGAAAGATTTAATTCCTGGGTCACATTTTTTTCTAAAACACGTATACTCTATTTCCTGTTATGCCCTTTTTTAGCTATTTTTACGTGATAATATATAAATACCATATGAGAAAATTTGTATTTGCAGGAATAGTGACTCTGGGAGGATTTTTAACGGCAAAAGCACAGTGTAATACCGTATCCACCATTACAGAAAATTTTGATGCATGGAAAGATATTAACAAATGCTGGACTGCCCAGCCGGGAAAAGCAATGCTTTATGCCAGTGACAAAAAAATCATATTTTATTCTATGAGCAGCCCGAGAGAAAATATGTATTTAGTGACCCCAAAAATTAAAGCAGGAAACTATACGCTAACTCTTGATGCATCGGATAACGGAGGAGAAACTACACTGGAAATTTTCTCAATCAGCAACTCATCTGATGCAAAATCATATGTTTCAATAGCTAAGGCATCTGAGATTACGGGAGATAAAAAGACCTTTACTATTTCTTTAAAAAAAGATACTCATCTGGGTCTGAAAGTTTTGCTTAACGGAATACATCAGGCAGTTTATATAGATAACTTTTCTCTGACACCAAAAAAATAAATCAGGGAAGATCTCAAAGGAATTTAATAAAGCCCATATAGCTCGAAATAAATCCTTTAAAGACATGAAAAACAGGTTGTCTCAAAAAGGCAGCCTGTTTTCGTATATGACCGTTAAGCCGATATTGTAGCGGAAATCAGGAGAAATCACAACAAAAACTCATGGATCTATTTTTTTACAACGATAATTTATTTAACATTGCAAAAATAATCTCATGAAAAACTCAAAACTAATTGTAGCTTCTGTTTTAATGCTGTTCTCAGTAATTACGATCAATGCACAAAAGAAAAAACCGGCAGGTTCATCCAAATCAGGGCCTATAGAAATGCCTAAAAACACTGAAGTTCAGCTAATGTCTGGGGAGGAAAGATTTAAAAAAAGTCTTCACAAGCTTGAAAATTTTATAAACTTTAAATATAGTGCAGATTATAAAAAAGCGGATGTCTATATTACGCATATGGGTCCACAAAAGCTCATGTATAAAGTAAAATTAAATGATACCGGAGTTGACACAAAATTAAAAGCCAGAATCTACAACTATAAAGTATATAGTGCAGATGGCAAAACACTTTTGTTTACCTATGAAACGGAAACGGCTGTCACCAGTTTAATAAAAATGATTTATAATTCTCCGGAGAAAAAATCCACCATCCTTGATTTTTCTAACGTATACAGAAGTGATGAATATACACTAGGTAAAACAGAAACTTTTAAGTATTATCCTGTCTTTTTATATTACTCAACATATGATGAGCCCAAATAATCACCGCATTATTTTACAGAATAGAGAAATAAAGCCATAAAACCCGTAATTTCAGATACAACGAAGCTGTTCCGAAAGATCAGCTTCTTTTATTGAACCAATAAAATTACATTCAGGCATCTTGGATCTGATACAAAAATTGGGAGCCGGCATAACGATGTAGCATACCAATCTTTATTTTAGAATCATTTCAAATCTGGGTTTAACAGTATTTAATGATAATTCAGCTTTTAATATTTATATATTTGTAAAAACCTCTGTTTTCCGTAAAAACTAATATAATTTCAATTAAAAGTAAATGAGATTTCACAACTATTTTTTATTATTCATCACCCTGCACATGTTTGCATTGGGAAAAAGCCAGAAAGTATCTGAAGAACAGCTAAAAAACGAACTGCAGCAGATCCAAAACAATATTGCTAAGACAGGAATAGTAAGCACAACCGTCCGGGATCTCGAAAAAAAATACAAAACGGCAAAAGAGAACAAATACGATATTAGTTTCCTGATAGGTGCTGAACTGGTGCGGACCTATAGTACATTAGACAATACAGAGAAAGTTATTGAGGTTTGCACAGATGTAGAAAAATATATTAATGAGCGCAGCCCATCAGAATTAGTATCCAATATGTATAGGATTAAAGCCCGTTCATTGGGGGATCTGGGCTTTCTGGAAGATTCCCATAAAGCATATCAGATTTCAAAAAAATACCTGAAAACAATCAAAGACAACGACGTCCGTCATTATTA
Organism: Chryseobacterium sp. 2987; assembly: GCF_031456375.1. Classification (NCBI taxonomy): domain Bacteria; kingdom Pseudomonadati; phylum Bacteroidota; class Flavobacteriia; order Flavobacteriales; family Weeksellaceae; genus Chryseobacterium; species Chryseobacterium sp. 2987. The sequence continues at coordinate 625,919 of NZ_JAVDUN010000001.1, read as the reverse complement.
CGGCAGTTTATTTTACTCCAATTATTCATCTTATTTTGATCAGAGTAAAAAACAGTCCGACTCTGTTCGTTTATGTCTTTTAAAAGGGTTAAGCGAGGCAGAAAAAATCTCTGATAAAAGCACGGAAATACACTCACAAAAGAAATACGACCTGATTCTTTCCATACAGCCCAATCTTGCGCTCTACTATTTATGGATCATGAAGCCTTCCGATCCAAAAACAGCAGAGAAATATCTTTTAAAATCACTGAAGGTTGTTGGCAGCAGAAAGATAAACCCTCTTAATGAAATGAACCTTTACAGAACAGCGGGTGACTTTTATTTTGATCAGAAAGACAATGATAAAGCCATTCATTATGCCAAGGAAGGTCTGAAACTGGAAAAAAGGATTTCTTCACCTGCCAGCAGGGAGGTTTTTTATGAGATTTTAACGGAAGCCTATTTAGCACAGAGTAATACGGCGGAAGGAAAAAAATACAGCCAGCTTCTTACTGAATTAAAAGACAGTATAAAAATAGCAGAAAAACATTCGGTAAACAAGGTTACCCGTGTAATAAAAAAAGAGAAAGACCAGGAAAAGAATACTACGCTTAAAAATTATCTGTATATTTTCCTGATCATTATCATTGCAGTAGGTGCTGCTATATGGTATTACTGGAAAAGAAGAAATAAAATTCTTCAGCATAAATTCCAGGAATTGATAACAAAAATCAAACATGAGACGGAAATCCAGAACTCTGAAAAAGAAAAAGAGGAAGAAAAAACAGTAAAAGCACCCCAAACAATTCCGGAGGAAACCATTAATCAATTATTAAGTAAAATCGCCAGATTTGAAAAAACAGAAAAATACTTAAAGAGTGATCTTACCATCGCAGGGCTTGCAAGTGATCTTAACACTAATACAAAATATCTTTCTGAAGTCATAAAAAATTACAGGGGTAAAAATTTCAATGGTTACATCAATAGTCTCAGAGTTAAGTATATTACCCTGAAGCTTTACGAGCAGGATGTCTACAGAAAATATAAAATCAGTGTTTTAGCGGAGTTATGCGGATATGCCACACCACGGGTGTTTCAGAATGCCTTTAAAAATGAAACGGGCTTAACCCCTTCAGACTTTATTGAGAAACTGAAGAAAGAAAAAGAACCTGAAATATTGGAAGTATAATATCAATAGAGGCTGTCAAAAGTGAGACAGCCTTTTCTTTTTCTTACAATAATAACAAAAGAGATGCTTTTCTTCGTTGTTGTGAAAGAAATTGGCATAGGTCTGGAACCTAAAAAATGATCCATACCAGACAAACCATTCAGCTTCGTGCGGTATTTACGAATAATTTTTTGATAATCAACTAATTAAACCCACATATATTCGTTTATTTTTATTATATATTTGCAAAGCATTTATAAAAACAGGTTTCTGCCTTTGCTATTCTGTCATAGTTTAAAATCACCATTTTTTCTTTCAGTTTTGCTTTTTCAGCTGCCCAATTTTTAACCTCATTTATAAAAGAACATGAGGTTAATAAAGTCCTGCTTTACAACAGGAAAGAAACGTCATTGCCAATAAATCAATGCTATTATATAATACCAATAAATCATTGAATGAGTTGAAGCAAGCAAAATGATGAATAGAAAAAAAACATTCTTTATTTATCCTTATTCATTAATTCACCAACTTTAAAATACAGATAAAAAGAATTGACAAAGTATAGGAAACCCGGAAAATTTTATAATGAGTTTTAAAGATTTAAATTTAATCAATCCTATTATCCGCGCTGCAACAGAGACAGGCTACTCTAAACCTGCTGAAATACAGTATTCTGCAATTCCCAATATCTTATCAGGAAAAGATATCATAGGTTGTGCACCAACAGGAACAGAAAGAATAGCTGCTTTTGTAATGCCTATACTTCAACTGTTAAAAAAACACACTGCCGAACATAACGGAATACGAATTTTAATACTTACCCCGACGCGGGAACAGATTGTACAGATTGAAAAAGGTTTTGAAATATACAGTAAGTATCTGCCATTGTCTCAACTTTCTATTTCTGAAGATACTTCTGCAGGAAGCCAGCTTGCTGCTTTGAGAAAACGGGTGGATATTCTTGTCGCAAATCCCGGAAGACTTCTCGACGTAATCACCCAGAGACGTATTGATCTTTCTAAAATTGAAATGCTTGTAGTGGATGAAGCAGACAAAATGCTGGATCTGGGATTTATCAGCGATATAAAAAATATTCTGAGACTTGTTCCTGTAAAAAGACAAACATTGTTTTTTTCTGCAACAATGTCTTCTGCAGTAAAAAAATTTGCAGACACTTTGCTGAATAATCCGACTGAAGTTACAACTACTCCGGCTACCTATCAGTACCACAGCTGAAATAAAATCCTGTATGGAATATTTTATATAATCAGCAATATTTAATAAATAAAATAATAATTTTTAATAACAATTACAATGCAACAAGGCACAGTAAAATTTTTCAATGAGGCAAAAGGCTTCGGATTTATTTCTCCTTCAGACGGGAGCAAAGATATATTTGTACATTCTTCAGGATTAATCACAAAATCTATCCGTGAAAATGATAAAGTAACTTTTGATGTACAAAAAGGAGATAAGGGTTTGAATGCAGTGAATGTAAAGCTGGCATAATCTAACATCTTATCATAAATAGTATATTGTTTGAATGAATATTGATATAAGTCTCAAATACTTTTTATTTTATATTCTATTCGTTAGCCTCCCGTATGATTCGGGAGGTTTTTCTTTTCTTAACCTGAATCATTAAATCAATCCATAATAGCATTCTTAATCTCAAAAAAACATAATAGAGAAATCAAAGGAGGCGGAGAACCATATTTTAAAGATTCGTACTGTTATGAAAGGGATTACAAAGAATAAGCATCAAAATCATTTAAGTTTACTAAAAACTTCAGCCAGTATTAAATTGAACAAAATGTTTAATAAGGCTAAAGGCATAAAAAATATGAAAAAAAATTACTATTCTTCCTACCGTTTCCTGAAATTCCAACATCAGCATTGCAGATAACGAAATGTATGCTCGTATTATCATCCATCATCAGGATACAAGTTTTGGATTTAGAAGGTTTATATTCTGTCAATATCATTTCTTTACGCTCTTCCATCAATAAAAACAGAAACTGATGACTTTTTAATCCCCGCTATGATATACCCTTCAGTTGTTATCTTTTATTAATAACAGAATTCACATGTTCTATTTTGATAAGACAAAATTTAACACAGAGAACAATATCATTCTCTGTGTTGTAAATATTTTGTTAATATATTAGATTGTGTTTTCGACGACAAAAATATTCAAAGATGTGATAGATCAGATATACCAGGCCGTTAAAAAGCGTTAACACAAAAGCCATTTATCAATATAAAACGTTAACAAAATATACATATAAAACTGATAATCAATATTATAAATAAAAAACATTGTTAATTCCATTAAGCAAACAAATAAAACGAACTTTTGTTTTCTATTTTTAAGATCTAGTTATTTTTTTAATAGATATAGAATAATTCTGCCTCTGATCATCATTTTTGTTCTCCTACATTTATTAAAAAAAGCGACAAATATTTCTATAAAATACATTATGAACTCTCCTTAATTTGAAAAAATCGAAACAGCAGAAAATTTGAAAAAATAATATTAAATAACATCTATTCAGAGATTTTTCAAAAAGACATATTAAAATTTAACCAATATTGACAATATATAGGATATTTTAAATTTATTAATAGTTCAAAAAACATAACAATCTATTTTACAACTTACTACAATACTGACAATTAACATTATTCTCAAAAAAAACATGATCGGTTAACAAGTATTAACAGCAGTCAATAGCAGGAAATTCAGATTATTGAACTTATTTTACAGCACACTTACTTTTCAACAGCACACAATGATGAAAAACAATTTCAATTTCGGAGGAATATCAGTGCACTGAAAATAGTCTGAATTGAATTTCGCTGTCTTAATCAGGCACAATTTAAAAATTTTAGTTGTGCCTTGGCAGCGGTATCTTATTTTATGTTGGATCGTAGTAACTAATTTATCTTCAATTCCGAAGGCTATATAAAAAAACTTAGCGTGATAATTAAAGAATTGAAACTGCATAGTATTCTACCGCTTCAGCCACACAGATTTAATCTCAATTTTTTAAAGTTCCTGCTTCCCAGGTCAATCAGACCCAATACCCCATCTTAACTCTTAATGAGAAATCAATAATATTATTTGATATTTTCAAACCGTAAGTTTAATAGTTAGACTTATTTGTAGTAAACAGCTTAGAAAAGACTTCAGCGGGGACTTCCTATTTATTATTCCACTCACTTTAATATTCAGTCATCTGCTACTATCAATTATCAATATAAATTACTCCGCACTTATTGCTATTTATCTAAAAATAGTCTTTTCCGTATTTCCGCCACCCCCGCTTTGGTTAATTTAATGGTGGAATATTTTCCATTCACATCTTTAATAAACTCAACAGTTCTGTTATCATCATCTGACCTGAAGAATTTATTATCTGATTCAGGGAATAGTTCAATGTCAAAGTCATTAAAATAGAGCTTTCCTTTGTTTTCAAGAATCTTAATATCTTCATAATTTCCCTCAAAGAGCTTATAAAGTGACGGGTTGCTTTTAACCTTCTGATGACGGTATGGAAGCTCAACCTCTTTACCAAAGCATATTGCCGATAAGCCGTATGCAAGCAGGTAAGCCGGGGACTGATTATTAGAAAGCACAATAACAAGCAAACCATCATCTGTAAAACGGTTGAAGGAAGTCATGGTTCCAAAAAAGCCTCCATCATGAGCGATTAAATGATGTCCATGATTATAGAAAGGATTGATGAGAAATCCATATCCAAAATTTTGTTCGTTATAGGAAGTAAACATTCTGTTTTTCATTTCTTTTGATAAAATAGCTGTCCCATAAAGCGCTCTGTCCCATAATGCCAAATCTTCAACGGTAGAATAAACACCATCATGTCCAATGTTAAATTCCCAATTAATATATGGATTATGGGCCAACCCATGTTCCGTGTGATGATAAACTTTCGCTTTTTTTAGAATTATCGAATCATTATTACTAGTTCCAGTATTCTTCATTCCTGCTTTTTCAAATATATTTTTTTTCAAAAAAACTGCATATTTTTCTCCTGATACTTTTTCAATAATCTTACCTAATAAATAGTAACCAATATTGCTATACTCACTTTTAGTTCCCGGCAAAAATTCATAGGGTATTTTTTTTATTTCCTTATAGGCAGAATCAGCTGATATGGTACTTAAAGCCAATTCTTTAAATCCTAAGGAAAGTCCGGAAGAATGTGATAATAACATATGAAGGGTAACATTTTCGGCATTAGGGAAATCCGGAAGAAATTTATTTAACTTATCATCAAGTGATAATTTTCCTTTTTCTGCTAATTGAAGAATTGCAGATGCTGTAAATTGCTTTGTTACAGATGCTAACTGAAATTTGGTATCTATTGTATTTTTAATATTCCATTCGTAATCTGCTAAGCCATAAGCCTTCCGCAGAAGCACAGAATCATTTCTGGTAATCAGAACGGTACCGCTAAATCCATTCACATCTGCCTGAGTCTGCATATATTTTGATAATTTTTCAGAGAGACTCATCTGACTCTCTGTTACATTACCTTTCTTCTCAATCGTTTTGGTTTGTGAAAAGCCTTTGATGGAGAGTAATCCGATTCCTAAAAAAAATAATACTTTTGAGTTTATCATACTTATTGGATTTTGAATCTAGAATTTTTAATCAGAGATATGTTTTATTTTTGAGTGGGCTTTGGTTATTATTCAATAAATCATTTGCAATCTGTACCATTCCGTTATTAAAGCCGCCCCCCCACATTGCTCTTCCAAAAATATAACTCGTTGTATATTCTTTCCAGGTGCTGCAATATTTTTTCAATTCTTTATGGGATTTTGCCAAATATTCTATGAGTTCTTTTTCAGAAATATAATTTAATTCGCAGCAGCAACGTGCTAAGAATACACTTCTTCCATAATTCCAGCCGCTATCTTTTGTCTTTTTTAACTGAGCAAAGTCTGTGACAATCTTCTGCTCAATCAATTCAGGAACAACATTTCCCAGTTTTCTGAACAGGACTAAATAGTATTCAAAAACGTCTTCTTCATCTGGTAAATTTGACTTTAAAATGTCAGTATAATTTTTTGAATTTTCAAATGCTTTATAGACGATATCAAGATTTTCATCCTGATTTCTGTCGTGCAGACTTTGGAGAATTTCCATGGCCTGATTTTGATCTGATATTCCCCAATAGGTTTCAACCAGCTTTGTAGTATCAGATTTATTCAACCCTGTTTCATAAGAGTTCAGGTATGCCGACTGTTGTTCGGCATACATTGAACCTATCAGCAAATGATCTAATAAATAGCCATTTACTCCATTTTTATCATTTAATCGGAGGCTTTTAAATGAATTCAAAAATTTTGAAAAGAGTCCCATGGTATATTAAGTCATTTTTAGGTTAGGGAATTTATCCTGTAAAATTTTCACAAATTTTTCGCCAACTACCTGATATTTTGCTCTTGTTTCTAATTGTTTTTTCAGATTGAGCATATCTTCCGGGTCAACCCTATAGTTAAGTCTATCGTGAATTTCAAGAGATAATGGGCTTCCGTCAATATCGAAAGTAATAATATGGGTCTTTGGTAAATATTCCTCTGAGGATTTTGCATAAACACCCAATTGCGATTTCAAGATACCTCCATATTGAAGCACAGCTTTTTCAATTCTAAAATGATCAAATACAATATGTTCATCCAATTCCCCCACTGTATTGGTGCTGAAAAAGTGCAAATCGTTTTCACTTAACGCCCAAAAACAATCTGTTTCAATTCGTTTGAGTTTTACACCTATTGCGGATAACGCTACATTTCTTATCCCGTCAGTTACAAGCTCCTGCACTTTATTGGTTGTTGACTGGGGAACAGATGCAGAAGTAAAAGCATCAATGGGTTTACCATTCATCCACTCTGTTAATTTTGAAAAATCCTGAGTTAAAAGTTCTTGTTTGTATTGGTTATATTTAGTTCTTTCAGAATCTAAATTAATTTCTGATTTTGCAGTTTTGTGTTTTTTATTCATGATAATCATGAAAGCTACTCCTGCAATTACTAATACGACTGGAATTAAAAATAATGGGTTCATTTTTTTTTGGTTTAAGTTTTTATGTTTAGATATGTGTTGTATTTATTTTTTTAGGCTTGTCTTTAGAAAAGATGCCATATAGGATTAGTCCGATAATCAATAGTCCGATGAATTTCCCTCCATATTTTGTGTAAAGTCCAAGCTGCAGAAGATTTTCTTTATTCAATTTATTTTCACTCAAAACCTGATCAAGCTGTTCATTGGTTAATTCGAAATATTCATCACTTTCTTTTTTTGCCAGAACCAATTTGGGTTCCTGCGTTATCCAAGCTGGAATTATCCAGGCAATATTATATTCCTGGTGCATTCTTGCTAAATCCAGATATTCTTTGGAGCCTTTACTTACAGCATATTTCTCCGTGTCAGGCAAATCTGCTACTATTTCTATTTTGTCAATCCTGCCAAAAGGAATTTTCTCCTTTGCTGATACAAAACTTGTTGTAAACATTAAAACAAAAGTTAATAAGAGCATTTTTTTTATCATTTTTTGGTATTTGATTTTGGTTCATTAATATTATCAGAGATTGCGGCCTTATCATCTTGTTGCGAGTACGCAAACAGAGCATGGAACAGGAAAATTCCGGTCAGCAATTTTTACATAGGAAGTTTTTATTTATTTTTTTGTAATCTGAACTTCTGTTTTCATAGAATCTCTTATTAAGAGGACAGAATTTACTTTTCCATTGCTGAAATCAAATTTTAATGTGTTCGGATAATCTACGATTTTAAAGGTTCCATTTTTGAGATACAGTAACTCATTCTCATTTTTTCCTTTAAAAAATCCCAAAAATAGAGATTCAACATAGAGACGGTTATTCTTTTCTACAATTTTCGTTTCCGCTCCCTGTCCATAAAGAAAATCATTATACGTTCCGATAAGCTGTTTTTTTAAACTCAAAGGAAGTTCCCGAATGTTTTCATTGGATACTTTCTTATTCCAGTCCATTAATGTCAGAAGCTTTATGCGGGCCTCATTGATCACCGGAATACGATTAGGCTTTTCACCATTTGCAAGAATTACAAAACCATTTCCGTCTTCCATCGTAGCTAAAATACTTCCCCCTACTCCTGTATTAGAGCCATTACACATCAACCAGTCATAGTTATTATAAGCAACAGACTTTTGCCATCCATAGCCCCAACCACCAACGGCATCTTTCAAAGCGGTTACTTCCGTTACTTTTTTGGCGACCTGATGAGAAACCACTTTGTTATTTTTATTGCGTAAAGCATTTTGTATCTCAATAGAAAGCTTAGCCAGATCTGTAGGAGTAGACCATACTCCGGATGCTCCGATTTGCGGTGTAATGGGCAGGCCTGTTTTTATAACTTTTCCATCTTTATCGTGAACAGAAGCTACATTTGTTGGAAATCCGTTCTCATTAGGCTGTATCATGGTGGTATTCTTCAACCCAAGAGGGGTAAAAAGATGTTGCTGTGCCAGTTCTGCAATAGATTTATTCAAAGTATCTTCTAATGCCATTTGGACAATTACATATCCGCCGCCGCTATATTCAAAACCGGTTCCCGGCGTGAACAGGAATTCAATCTCCTTATCATATCTTGGGATCTGCCCTAACAGACTTTGTTTTATAGTTGGAATGACATCTCCCTTGTAATAATCTGAAAATCCACCCTGGTTTGTACCTGAAGTATGATTAAAAAATTGTCTCCAGGTTGGGCTATTATTCTCTGTAAACTTACTTTTTGGCAAATGCCAGCGTTTTAAGTACTTATCTATTGGCTCATCCAGGTTTATTAATCCCTTTTCTTCAAGAATATGGCAAAGAAGTGCTGTTATTGGCTTTGTGATTGATGCTGTGGAAAAAGCAGTGTTTACATCTAATTTTTCTTTAGAATCCATTGATTTCACTCCTACCTGGCTGTAGTAAACAATCTTATAATTTTCAAAAATAACAAGACTAGCTCCCGGAAGCTTATACTTTTCTAACTGCTTATCAAGATGTAAACTATCTGTAAGAAAGGTATAATCTCTTTTTGAGGTTACTGCATTATTTCTTGTTTGACAACTCAACATCATGAGTGTAATAATGAATAAATAAAGGGGATTTTTCATGATGTGACCTTCTTTTATGTTAAAATTGTTATTCTTTAGCCAACTTTCACTACTCTATTTCAGGACTTTATCATAAATTTTATTCAACAGGTCTTGTCTCATTTTTGAGTTTCTCTGGTCAAGAAGTATGATAATTCCCCATTTTTTATTCCTGTTGTAGCAGATGATGGAAGACTGGCCCATAGAATCTCCTGATTTCGAATAAATAGTGTTTTTATCATCCGTCATCATGTTAAGCCCCAATCCCATGTCTCTTTTTTCATCTTTATACACGATTTTTTCCGTCATGACAGCAGCTTTTCCAACTGTTGTTTCATTATTTAAAACTGCTTTTAAATAGGTAATCATATCAGAGGTATTGGATTTTACCAATCCTGCAGATGCTGTAATATTCCATTTGAAAAATTCCTGAATTCCTCCATCAGGATTGTGGGCCGTAGTTATATTTTTTACATTAAAGTCTTTAGTTAATGTATTATTCATTTGTAAAGGCTTTATTATTTTAGCTCTGATAATTTCATCATAGCTCCTACCATACACTTTCTCTAGTATTTGCCCCATTAAAGTATATCCAATAGTAGAATAACGAAACTTACCATGGTCTTTTAGCTCACTGCAGTTATTGATTATTCCCGCTAATGTTTCTATGGTCACACTGCTTACGGGCTGTTGCGGGTTCAGTTCCATCAATTTTGGAAAGTCTATATCTGGTAAACCAGACTGATGTGATGCCAGATCCGAAATTTTAATTTTGTTTTTAAGATTCGGCTGTAATACATATTCTTTGGGAAGAAATCCGTCTATATAATCATCTAACTTTATTTTCTTCTCCAAAACTGCCTGTGCAATTAAGTTTGAAGTCAGGATTTTAGTAATTGATGCAATTTCGAATATGGAGTTTTTATCAATTTTTGTTTGACTTTCTGCATTCAGATTACCATAGGCTGTATAATATTCCTTATTGTTATTGATAAAACCAACACTAATTCCTACCTCAGGATTTTTTTTATAATTATCGCTTATGATGGAATCAATCTTTTGGGTAATGTTTTGTCCAAAAGAAAAGCTGCTTATAAATAACAGTACTGTTAAAAATTTTGATGAAGTTTTCATTGTATCGTTTTTTATGTTAAAAATTATTTCGATACAAAGATGTGGGAGAAAAAAAAATTATGCGACCGAATAAAAGTATTCAATCACATTTGTTCAGAGAAATAGGTGCGAATCTTTACAAGAAAGAGTACGAGTAATTACAAATCACTGACCTGTAGGTTCTTACGATAGCTGGTTGGCGTATTTCCCGTGTGTTTTTTAAAAGCAGTATTGAAAGAAGATTTTGAATTAAAACCCACTTCATACAGGATTTCAAGAATAGTTACCCGGCTTTTTGTCTCATCTTTCAGAATATTCATAGCACTTTCGATACGATAAGCATTTACAAAATCATAAAAATGCTGCCCTAGCTGATGATTGATTAAAAGGGATAAATCCCGGACAGGAATTTTAATTTCATCGGAAATATCCTGAATGGTAAGTGAAGAGTTGAGATAAGGCTTTCTTTCAACCATATATTTTTTCAAATTCGATATTTCTTCACTGTACTCTCTTTCATTTATTGTTGACTGTTCATGGATTTTTTCTTCTGAAACAAGCTCAGAAACAAGCTTTTGTTTTGAATCAACATTTCTAAAAAGACCCGGATTATTTAATGCTTTGAACAGATACCAACAAAAAATGAAGAGAGAAGATACTAAAAGTCCCATCTTGATCCATTCTGAAATGTGTGGATAATCAGAAAATTTAAAAATGTTTTTTAAAAGAGCTACCGTATATAAAATGGTCAGGACAATGGTAAACTGGAACAGCCAATTATAGGAACTGATGCTTTTCCCTGCATGGTTTTCAAGATATAGTTTCTTTGATTTCCTTAGTACTCGGAAAACAGAAATGATGTATGCAGTAATCTGAAGATGTATTAAAATATGAATGAACTGAAACTCTATCATATTTTGGCGATTCTGAATAAAACTCATTTTCGATGCTGCATCTACCGTATAAAAACGTGGCAGTAAAACCAAATTAACGATTAAAAATGGAAGCAGATGTAATAAATATTTCGGCTTTAACTTAAAATCTGAGTAACAGACTGATATGATATAGAGATAAAAAACGGGAATCTGCAGGAAAGCGAAGGAGCTCCTAAACATTCCCAGGTTGGATGGACCGTCAACCACCATGTAAAACAAAGGCTCACTAATATCTATGGCATTTAACAGTAGAAAAACAGCAAACAGAGAGTTGCTTATTTTGTACTTTGTTTTAAGTGTAATCAGGAAAAATGCCAGAAACAGTGTGATGAATAAAGAGATTATATTTACAATAATTAATAAATTCATTTTATCCATTCTTTACGCTTCTTTGTTTATGGTTATTTTATTTTTAACATTTTACCGGGATTCTGAAAGTTTTTTAACATCCAAAATCCAACCCGTGCAAATATAAAAATTAGATTGATATTGTATGAGTTTTTTTATTGTAGAAAAAAACAAAGAAAGTACATCAGAAAACATCACTTTGAGATGCTTTTTATACCAATTTCCGGATAAATTCGTCTAAATCATCCGCCTTTTCCAGTCCTAATTTTTGTTTAAGCCTGTATTTGCTCATCCGGATGCTTTTAGGTTCTACATTAAGCAGCACTGCCATTTCTTTGGTGCTTCGGTTCATAAAAATGTAGGCACAATACTTCAGATCCAGTGAGGTGAGCCTGTGGCCCGCTTTTTCCTGCAGACGATTATAAAAATCAGGATGGATTTCCCGCAGATCTGTTTTGAATTCTTCAAAATCCCGGTCAATATGGGAATGTTCTTTCAGAATTTTATTCAGGTTAAAATTATCAAGGCTTTTTCCGGGATTTTCCTCCAGCTGATTTTTCAGGTTCTGAAGGATCTTATTCTTTTGTTCTACCTGCAGGTTTCCGGCAAGGACTTCTTTTTGAAGGAGTTCCTTTTGAGCCAGTATCACCATTTGTTCGGTTTGCAGGCGGTCTGCTTCTTTCTCTTTCAAACGGGCAAGCAGTTCGGCTTTTTCTTTTTCAACAGCCATAATCAGGGCTTCATCCTGTTTTACCTGGGCCAGTAACCTGGCTTCTTCCCTTTCCTGTTCCAGAATTTTTCCGCGCTGCAAAGAATACTTCAGCCTGAAATGATAAGACCGAAACATGAACAGTAATCCAAGCAGCAAGGCTACAGCAATCCCGATGTAAAGATATTTCTGGGTTTTGTGCAGGGATTCTCTTTCTTTCAGATATTTTATTTCCTGCTCTTTTCCTTTAGCCTGATACTGTGCTTCCAGTTTCTTACCTGTACTATTCTGTTCACTATCGAATATTTTCCTGTAATCTTCCTGATATGCTTTTTGATATTCCAGAGCTTTGGCATAATTCTTTTTCCGCTCGGTAAGATCTGCCAGATCCCTGTAAATGGAAGAGCGTATATAATAATCAGGTGTAGTACTGCTTAACATTAAAGATAAAGCCTGGAGCAGATAGGTTTCTGCAAGTTCAAAATTACCGTTGCGCTTGGCATCTTCATTCATAATTCCAAAAGAAGCGGCCTGCATTCTCATATCTTTGCCTTTTGTAGCGTAACGCAGTGCAATATCGGCATAATGGCGTATAGAATCTGTTATCTGTGCCGATGCCGGAAAGTGACGGCTATAGGCATCTGCAATATTTACACTTGGAATGGAGATTAATTGTGTGTTCTTCATATAGGGCTCATTCGCAATGTATACCTCAACAGATTTTTTCTGGGCAGCCAGTGCAGAATCGAGCAATTTTCTGTTTTGTGTTTTTCTGAATCGGTCTGCCGCTGCTGAACCAACAGCCTGCCAGGACTCGCACAAATTATTGGGGTCGCCGCTTTTTTTGGCTGCTTCAAGGGATAATAAAGCGTATTTACCTTCATTGTCAACATCTTCCCAGGTACTGAATATCCCATAAAAGGCATAATAAATAGAAGCTTCCTCCTTCCAGTATCCTTTCCCTTTAATCAACTGCAGGGCTTTCAACTCTGCAGCAACAGCATCTTTCTGATTACCCTGATAATCCAAAGCTCTCCCTTTTCCGTACCATGCCCATGATTGGGCTTTTATATCTTTGGTTTGTCCGGCAAAAGCTATGCTGTTATCCGTATCCTTATTGGCAAGATCTATTTCCTGCATGCTTAAATACACTGCTGAACGGGCTTCGTAAGCATATACTTTATACTTTGTGTCTTTCTCTTTTCCTGCCAGAGCAATGGCCTGTTGTGCCAGTTTCAGGGCTTCAGGCTGATTGTAGTAACGTATCCTGTTTGCTAATTGAGACAATATCATCACTCTTTCTTTCCCGCTGACTGCTGGTGATCTCACCAGATTATACAGACTGTCAGTATAACGGTTCTGAGCAGTACCGGACATAGGAAGCAGACCTAAAAGCAGCAAAAAGAGATGAGTGATTCTATGTTTCATTACGGTTCTAAATTTAGCTAAATAGTATGGCATCACATCTATCAAAATTAAAGCGGGTATTCTTACTTATTTTCACAATATGCAGCTGTCATATACAGGATGTCTACACCACAAAAATAACCTATTTTATGAAGGCTAAAGGCCATGTAGACACATTGTAGACATATTTGATTTCGGTATGTAGATCATTTATAGCCAGACAGATAACCTCCTGATTAGTCACAGTGTATACCTTTGTTCCGGAAGTGAAAGAAGCCGTACCTCTCACATTAAAACGGTTATAAAAAGAATTCTTTCATCATAAAATCACTCAGCATATTTCATCAAATATATTTTATCAACATAAAAATTAATTAAAATGGACAACAAAACACTTTCTATCGTATCGTACATCAGCATCGTAGGCTGGCTAATCGCTTATTTTATGGGTAAAGATCACTCTGACAGTATTTTAAGGTATCATTTAAGACAGTCATTAGGACTGGCGATCATCAGTATTCTATTTTCTGTTGTACTGAATGTCCTTGCCATGCTCATTCCGGCGCTGGGCATTTTAGGAATACTGAGCTTGGGAATTGTCATTCTTTGGATCATTGGCATCATCAATGCAGCCAACAATGCTCAAAAGCCTCTTCCGGTTATCGGAAAAATGTTTGAAGATAAATTTTCTTTTATCGGCTAACAGTAGTATAGTGTTCTTAACCGTGGACTCATTGAATATCAGTCCGGATAAGAATTTCTGACTCAGGTGGTATGGAAGCAGGAAGATGGAGATCATGAAGCTTATAAGGTATAACCGCAGCTCTGTTTTAATCCAGTTAATGGCTGTAAAATAACTTTCAGTTTTCCCCTTCCAGCTTCCAACCTTTTAATCTTAGCCGCCTTCCTCATTCACATTACTTCAAATATTAAAAACTTTTACTATGATTATTTTTGGACTTAGAAGCGGAACTCTTAAATCCGATGAAGGATCTTTGGTCAATTGTGCTCACTGCCATTCCAGCCAGACGGTATACCTCTACTTTTATGTAAGATATTTCCACATCTTCTGGATACCGTTTATCCCTTTACACAAGACCGGTGTAAGCCAATGCAGCCATTGTAAGCAGGTCCTTGGCAAAGCAGAAATGCCTCCGAATCTGTCAGCTGGTTATACAGCAGCCCGAAAAAAAGCTAAAATTCCTTTAAGGTATTACAGCTGGCTGATTATAGTCTTTCTGTTCATTATATTCGTTATATTTAGTGTTCTTTTTGAGAATAAAGACACCAAAGCCTGGTTACAACAGCCCAAACCCGGTGATATTTATGAAATGAAAGAAGACGGCCTATATACGCTCTATCGTGTAAAAGCGATTAAAGGGGACAGTATATTTGTGAACCCTCATGAGTTCACCGCAGATAAACTGTCCGAACTGAGAAAACTTAAAAGCCATCACCAGAGCAGTTATTCCGATACTACCATCGGGTTTACCCAGCATGAACTTGAAGCGCTTTATACCTCAAAAGTACTTAAAAGAATCAATAGAAAATAGAAATGAAGCTGCTGTGGTTCATATTAATTCTTCTGTCAATAATGACATCTAATTCTGTATGTGCCCAGCAAAAGCAGAAAAATAAAGCTTATCTCCGGCTGGAAAACAGTCTGCGAAAATATTTCAACAGCAAGATATCCATGTCACAATTAACAAAACAGGAATTTATTGTGGGTGATTTTAACGGAGACCGGCAGCCAGACACCCTGACCGTATCATTTGTAAGCAGTATTGATAATACTCCTATTATCATAGACACGGTTTCAGATTATGATCAACTCATTCAGAAAACCGTCGCTAAAAAGCCCATATTACAGCTTATTTCCAACAACTTACGGACGTTAAACCTGAATGAAGATAATTTATATATCCTTGGTCTGGATGTACTTCAAAACATAGGAAACATTAATGCCATTCGGGGAGATGACATAGCCGTCATCCTCAGAGCTGCCGATTGGTCCGGTATAAATACATATACCATATACAGTTACAGACGGTCACGATGGATAAAAATAAAAGAAACAGAGGTAAGAGAAGAAGAAATACCCGATATTCGTACAGGAAAATCAAAACCATGGAAGAGATAGAAAAACAACTGAACCAATTGTCCGTATCTAACAAAAAGTATTATGAATTTGAGTTCTCAAAATTAAACGAAACTGAAAAACAACGCCTGGAAGAACTCGTTCAACGGATGGTAAAATCCGGAGCCAAAAAGCCTCTTGACTGGGCGTGGAGTGAATTCCGGGAAGGTATTCCCCAATGGGCGAGGTTTATGATCCTGAAAGAGATGTATCTGTCTGCTTATGATGTGGCGGGCAATATAGATGCTGCTGAGGAATTCAATCCGGAAATGAATCAGAATTATGATGAAATGAGCTCTGCAATCGGCACAGAGAAGCTAAATCAGTTTCTAACCAGCTATGCAAAGGGAATGTTGTACAATATGTTAGGTATTTTTGATGAAGGGAATTTTGATTACGAAAGCAATGACAGCTGGATCCTGATGACCCAAAACAGGGAAACGGATGAATTGGGAGAACCCGTAAGCGGATTGCATGAGGACTTTTTAGAGTTTGAAGAACAGATAGAAATCCCTCCTCAAGTATAACCTGATCCCTTTGTAATTTATTCCTAACCTTAAGTATCAGAAAGCTTAAAAATAAAAACCATGCAAAAAATAATCATACAAAATCAGGAAGCCCAGCTTATACCAATAACCTCCCTTTTAGAGAACTTACCTGACGACAGTTCCTTCAAACAGTATTTCCCAAAGGATGACCATAAAAGTCTTGCACTTTGTTTTGATGGAGATACTGAATTTGACTGCATTGATCTTGATAATCCATTTGACCGACTGGATGCGGACTGGTCTGAACGGTACAGCCGGGCGCTCGATGAAAAAAACACAGCAGAAATTGAACGTCTGGGCAATCTGTATGACGAGCAGATCATACGTCTGATTGTTGTTCAGGGAAATTTATCCGTTACCCGGTTTATCTTTAATGATGAAACGGATGGAGCCTGCAGTCTTATTGTACTGGGCAACCTCCATTGTCCTGACATTATTGTGGGCGGACAGGAAATTTATGTACAGCAGGACCTTGTGGTGAACGAAATATTCTGGGGCGACTATAACCACGGGGAGCTTACTGTAAAAGGAAATATGACCGCAGCTATGCTTATACAAACGGATTATAATGTAAAAGTACACGGCTTTAAGCGCATCGATACCCATTTGGATGAGTATGAGTTTGATTCCAGCGGCGTTATTTTATCTGACCTTATTGATGATGAGGCCTTAAGCCAATCTACAGAATGCCTGAACAGTCAGCTTTCCAGATACGGAATGCATCAGCTTCTGCTTAAAGAACTTCCTCTGCTTAAAGAACAGAAAAAAACATCTTTATTTGCTAATTACGATCTGAGTTTAGAGAACCTCAGGCAATTGAGTCATTTTAACATTATAGGTTCCACTGATTTTGAATACCGGGTAGAAGATGTTCTTGTTACAGTTACCCGTGCCCACACCGATGAACAGGGAAAATCGTGGAAAGATTCTCTCCGGCTGGAACAGGACGACCATGAAATCTTCATCTGTGCAGAACAGATTGAAACAGAAGAAAAAGAAACTTTCCTCAAAAAACTTTTTGTCACTCCCAAAACAAACTTCCGCGAGCAGCTGGCAGTGATCTGGAAAGCCCCGGATGAGCAATGGTACTATGTGGATGAGGATACACCGGCTGCAGAAAAAAACCTGCTGAAGTTCTTCTGGCCGAATGCATTAATGGCTGCCGAACGTATGGAGCAATTAACACCTGAAGAAATCAACCTCTGCAAGAAGGAAACAGAAGCTGAAATCACTGTTGCTACAATTGAATATTACCTCAACCTTCCTATTGTACTGAAGTACTATAATGATTATGATGACAGCGAAAGAAACGGCTATTGGAGTGACAGTGTTTATTTTGCCTTCCGCCAGAATAATCAGGAATATACTGACAGGATTCAGCTGACACAAAGCAGACCTTCTCAGGACTTACAGTATTTCCCGTCTTTAGCCACAGAAGATGATGACTCAAAAGGGTATCAATATGATATACAGGATGATCTGAAAGGAAATAAAAATGTACAGATCCGCTATCTCCCTCATGACGGAAAAGGGTCTTATCCGCTCGCCCCGCTTGATGTGGACCATTACCGAAAAGCTCTGGGATTATGGAGATATTTTATAAAACACTTTCCGGCTCACAACGCCCGGTTTGAGGCTGGTAACTGGGATGAGAGCGATCCCAATCCATTCATTGATGATGATGATGATCTGTCCTAACAAGAAAACTATATTATGATCACAGAAGAAAATATTACTTTATATCCTGAACCTTCAGAGGTTTTTACAGATCCGTCTCTGGCAGTGTATTTTAAGCCTCTGTTGACCACTTCTGTCCATCTCATCGGAAAATCTTATAAAATACATCTTTGTTTCCCTTTTCGGAAGCCTGGTTCTCGCTGTGGCAGATCCTGAGCGTGATATTATTTATATGACAGAATACGGTTCCTGATAATATATAAACATATGATCGGGAATTTAAATATTAAAACAATTAAGTTTATGAAATCTATCCTTTTACTGGCTTTTGTATGGGCAGGTACACTTACTTTTTCCGGGCAAAAGCTGAAATCTCCCGAGACAAGTTTTATGATTCAGGATAGTGTAATGATTCCTACCCGGAGCGGTATTCCTATCTCTGCTATTATTGTACGGAAAAAAGGTAACGACCACCCGGTTCCTGCTGTTTTGTTTTATACTACCTATTATCAGGGACCCGGTGATGTCATTCTGGGTAAAAGGTCTGCCGACAGGGATTATGTAGGTATTGTTGCCTATGCCAGAGGGATAAGAACAGATCTGAAAAACTATAGCCCGTACGAACATGAAGGAACGGATATTTACGATATTATCGAATGGATCAATCAACAGAAATGGTGCAACGGAAAAGTAGGCATGATGGGAGGAAGCTATACCGGTTTTTCCCAATGGGCAACGGCGAAGAAAATTCATCCGGCCCTGAAGACCATTGTTCCACAGGTTGCTGTAATGCCCGGTTTTGATATGCCTTATGAAAATAATGTGCCCATCAGCAACATATTGAGCTGGTCCAACGACAATATTTATAAGTATCCACCCTTGAAAAGAAGCCTTCCTTTTGAATGGTTTGATAACGGATCTTCATTCCGAAGCATGGACAGCCTTTCCGGCCGGCAAAACCCGATATTCAGAAAATGGATTGATCATCCGGCCTATGACCGGTATTGGCAATCCTTGGTTCCTTCTCCTGAAGAATATGACAGGATTAATATTCCTGTTCTGAGTACAACAGGATATTATGACGGTTCTCAGCTTTCAGCACTGGAATACTTCAAATTGCATACCCGGTATAATAAAAATGCTGATCATTATTTTGTCATCGGGCCTTATGACCATATCGGCGGGCAGAGAAGTGCAAAGCCTGACCTGATGGGCTATACTATTGATCCGGCAGCCCATATCAATATGGGTGAGCTTGCTTATGAGTGGCTAGATTTTATTTTAAAAGGAGCACCTAAGCCGGCTCTTCTTAAAGATAAAGTCAATTATCAGGTTATGGGAACCAATACCTGGAAGCACAGTCCTGACTTGGATAAAATCAATAATGATACCCTTACCCTGTATTTAACAGAAACAAAGGCTGGCCAGGGTTATCTGCTTGGAAAAAAACGTCCGAACCGCACTGCTTTTATTCCGCAGACCGTGGATTTTAAAGACCGGGAAAATCAGAATAATTATTTCACTCCTACCCTGATATTTGATACGCTGGATACCAGCAACGGTGTTCTGTATACAACAGATCCCTTCGATTCTGATTTTGAAATGAGCGGTTCTTTTACAGGAAATCTGTTTGCTTCAATTAACAAAAAAGATCTTGATGTATCTCTGGCTTTATACCAGATCCTTCCTAACGGCCAGTATTTTCTGTTAACCCGCTATGTAGGCAGAGCATCTTATGCCAAGGACAACACTAAGCGGCAGCTGCTGAAACCCGGAAAAAAAGAAAGCATTCCGTTTCATACAACCAGATTTGTCAGTAAGAAAATCGCTAAAGGAAGCCGTTTTGCAATTCTTTTGAATACAAATAAACATCCTTTTGAAGAAATTAATTACGGATCTGGAAAAGAAGTCCATGATGAAACGATACAAGATGCCAAAGAGCCGTTACAGATCAAATGGCATAATGACAGTTTTATCAAAATTCCGGTCTGGAAGTAATTTTACCCTATCGTAATCACCGCTTCCTTACCATTACATGGGTTGGTAATGAAGAGCTCATTTCCCTTGCCCGGTCTGATGTGCAGTGTGACCATCGTACGGTAAGGTACGCCATCTTCACGGGTAAAATGGCCTTCAAAAATCACCGCAATGGTTCCGAACTGGGTGGAACGACTATCTACTACTCCAGCGGTTATGAATTCACGAATTTCCTGACTGCCGTCAGTGACTTCTTTGGGTAATATGAGCAGTTGACCTTTATAATAGACTTCAAAGTGCTGATAGGTTCCCATAGAAAAGTGCTTCTTTTTTACCAAATAGACTTTCCAGTGATAGACTCTGTTTTCCGCAATCAGGTTCTTCTGAGTTCCGTAACAGGAGCTCAGTATAAATATACAGACTAGTGCAGCTGCCAAACCTATGATTATTTTTAAAGTCATTTTAAAATTGGTTTGTTTTACAAAGAGAACATGGTTATTATTTTCAGAAGTTTTTCTCAGAGTGGTTAATTTTCAGCTTTTAACCATTTAAGAACTATGAAAACAATATGTTTATGCAAAGGTGTGATTTCTTTGAATTCAGGCCAAACAGATGGTATCTACATTGTGTCTACATTCATTCAGCGGATGACCAATCTTTCTATATTTATTGCAATCTCTCTCTGTAATCAGCTTGTCTGAAGGGATTTCATTATTTGCTGTTATCCCGTTTGAAATCAATATGATTATTCTGCTAAACAATTTTATTAAATTACTTTTTACAGACAATCATAATAAAAAAGTCTGTTTTACAGTAAAACAGACCTGAAAAATTCATGTTTATTAAAAATATTTCGTTTTTATCTTTGCAGCGCCATATCCAGTTCTTTTCTGAAAATTTCCGGCTGATCTACCCAAATATTATGTCCGGCCGATTTGATCAGTCTGAAATTAATTTTTTTATGGTTCTTTATCTGCTCCTGATATACTTCTCCATTAAAATCAAGGAAGTCATGATCACCGAAAATAATGGTAGTTTTAGCATTATCATTGAGAGAATTTCTGTAATCGTATTTCCAGTTTACGGTTTCTGACATTACAGACGCCTCTTCTTTATAATAATGGAAACCGCCGCGCATAAGCTTATATCGGTCTATTCTGTATATATTGGATGCAGCAAAGGCCATCCTGTTAAAATCTGTTCTTTCCCTGTCGCTGGTGAATTTGCCCTTCAATTCCTTATATCTTTTATAGATTGGCAAAGCTTTAACCTCAGGTCTTGAGCTCAGAAATTTTACCTGTTCATTCTGTCGTTTTGAAAAAACACTCATCATGCTGTCTGACTTTGCAAGGATAGCTCCTGCCAGGATCAGATTTGAAACTTTCTCCGGATGCTGCTGTAGATATTCCATTGCAACCAGCGTCCCCATGGAATGAGCCATAATCTTAACTTTTTTATTTCCAAGCTGCTTGATCAGTAAATCTAAGTCATTCACATTTTTCTGAAAGGTAAGCTTCTCTTTGGATCCGGGAGAAAGCAGGGAACCTCTTTGGTCATAGAGTACAAAATGATATTTCTTTTCCAGCCCCTCAATGGCATCCAGCATATAATCATGGTTGGCCCCAAAACCACCATGAATTACCACCACAGTATCTTTTCCTGTTCCTAATTCTCTTACGTAAATATCCTGGTTATAAGCATCAAGGCTGTCCGGAGTTCTCAGATACCATTCAGAATAATTTTTACTCTGGCCAAAAGCCTGATTGCATAAAGCGATAACGCAAAAGACTACCAACCTCATCAGCGGGGTCGTTGCTTGTTTCATATAGTTGTACTAAAAATTGTTTTCAACTGATCAATAGATGGAAATACATCCCTACATCTCCATATTTAGTGCACAAATATATTTAAAATTGGCACAAATTAGCTCATCAAACTTTATCACAATCGTGAAAGAGAGAGAGATCATTACCCTGAAAGCACTCAGATTATTACTGTTATTTAATCTGATTCGAGTTAAGGAGTTTAAATATAAAAGGTTGGAAGATGGAAGAAGGAGGCTGGAAGTTACTTTTAGTTATACGTATTGAAAGCTACCAGAAAATTAAATAAATACAGATCAATATTAGTTCTTAATCACTTTCATAGCTTCCCTCTTCCATCATCAAGCTTCAAACCTGCATCTATCAGATATTCTTATCCCGAACTCTGAGGTTATTTATTTTAATTGAATGAACTGGGTTATATCTACCTAAAGATTTCCGTATACCACGATATAATCAGCATATTGCAGTTTATCATTCAGCCAGTTTACCAGGTCATTTTTAAACTTTTTCACGGCAGGATCTTCCGTTTCCGAATGCCTGATTCTTTCAAGAATCTTCCTGCAGTCTGCATTGTCAAAGTAGTTATGTCCGCAGACATCAAAACCGTCGTCATCATAATTAATATCAGGATAGTGTACGGGAAAAACCGATCTGAACTCATTGATGATATGATCGAAATCTGCTGTGGGAATAAAAGCGTCATTCCGCTTCTCTGTTTTATAATATTTCCAATCTGCTGACATTGGCCACAGAATAAATCCTATTTCATTTCGCGGGGACGGATTTTCTCTTGTTGTAATCATTATCGGAAGTGCATTGATCTTTTCAATGGCTTTTGCGATATCATACCTGCATTCATTGTAGTATTTTTCTGCTATTTCTTCATCACAGGCAGCAGCTATGGAGATCTCCCTGATATTATCAAGATGAAATTCTTTCTCACTGGCCTTTACATCACCGTCATTCTTTTTTAAAAGCTGAATGGCCCTATTCAATGGAATTGAGATGCTGCTTCTGAGGTTATTGAGTTTTTCGGTATCCATGGGATTGCTCCGTTCTTTTTCAGGGATTAAAAATGTTTTCGCTAATGTACAAAAAACACCGGCAAATAGAATTTACCGGTGTATCAGATGTGTTTATTAAGGTCTCATATTAAAAATTATAAACAAAAAAATCATGTTTATCACAGAAATACTTTTCGCCATTTGGTCATTGAATTTCTGCTTAGTCCAAAATGTTTGGCTACCTGCGAATTGTTCATTTTATGAGCTTTCTGGTAATCCAGTATCCGCAAAATATCAGATTTGCTATAAGAACGGTGTTTCTGGTTCTGGTTCCCTATTTCAGTGTTTCGTGTTCCGAAAATTCTTTTATTAAGTTCTAAAATATCAATTACCGACAGTTCTTTTTTTCCTAACAGTCTTTCACATTCCTGTTTCTTATGAGGAAAATTCCGGGTAATGATATCGGAATAGATCCGCTGATAATTAGGCTGGCTGTATTTTTCCATCTTTAGTGTACGTTTTGTTAAGTTCAAAAATCTTCAATGAATGTTTTTATACTATAATCATTTTTTCATCTGATTTCTATGAGACTCCATATTTATTGATCCATTTATTTAAAGTACTGTTAGGTATTCCATATTCATCAACAATTTCCCGTCTGGTTTTCTCTCCTGTCTTTATTAGCTCCAGTATAAAACCTATAATCTCCTGAGTGTAGATGTTTTTTCTGAATTTTGGCAGTTTTGATACCTCTGTATCGTTGGCCAGTGCTGAAGGCGGAGCATAGAGTATTAAATGTTGAGAATACAATCTGAAAAAATCATACTCAAGCAGTTTACTCCATCTCATCAGAATATCTGTGGGTAGGTTCTCCTGCAAATACATTTCTCTAACTTCTTTTTCTGTGCAGTTCATAAAGCTGCAGATACGGGATACATCAGTTCTGTTTTCTGTAACCCTCAAGTAAATCAGTTCTCCAATATGAATATTTCTAAAGTTTGAAATCATATTATTAAGTTATTTAAGAAACAGCCTTGCCAAGAAATCTCAACAAGGCTGTTGATTTTTACTGCTTTCTGTGAAAAGCTTTTATGTTTGTCAATCTAGTCCGGGCAGGTCTGTGTAGAGATACAATGCCACTTCATGGAAGCATCACCCTCTTTCAGGGTATACATCTTCATACATTTGTTGGTAGTATCATACACCATCATTCCCTCTACAAAGTTAGCTGCCGGAATCCCCACTGGATTTCCTGATGCATCAAACGCTATTCTGTTAGGTACAAAACCTTTGGTTTTCGCTTCTAATGCAATCCAGCCTCCTTTTCTTACCATTGGCCAGTTGTCTGCATTCACTCCTGCTCTGCCAAGTGCTGTGATTCCCATTTTGGTATTCAGTGCTGTTCCGGCCAATATACCCGGTTTATAGCAGAATGGAGGAATACAAGCTGAAACAGCGGCATTTTGAGAACTTCCGACAGCCTGTCCTGTATTGGCAATCGTTGGAATTCCGTTAGTATCTACCGTATTACCAAGATTTTGGATAACCGGGCCTGCTGTTCCGGTATAGCCGCCTCCTGTATTACCACCAGGCAGTGAAGAATTAACAAGATTAGCCGTAGTAAAGCCTCCTGCACCTTCTATGGCGTCAGGGCAGCCGTCTCCGTCAGAATCTAAGTCCAGATAATCCGGAATTCTGTCACCATCCAGATCTCTCTTGGCACACATATTACCAATATGATATTCCGGAGTATTACCATTTGTTCCTACAAAAGTAGCCTCCACCTTACTGATCTGTATACCTGGGGTGTAGATTTCAACATAATTCACATTACTGTTTGCTCCTGAATTACGTGTTGTAGATATTTTCACACCATAGGTTGCATCTGTTGTAAACGTCGTACTGCCTGCTGCAGCTTCGGCTTTTATTGTTGTATATGGAAGAAGATCAGTAATTCTGTTACCATTCTGGTCATAAAAATTAACATTTACTTTCTCCAGAGCATCCAGATCTCCAACCCAGAATCTTAAATTATCAACAGGAAGATCAAACTCATAAGTCACCTTATTATTATTGACTCTTGGGTCTATACCACTCATGTTAAACTGAGCAGCAGGAGAAGCCCAACGTTGTGCAACTGCTGTTGAGGTTAATTTGAAATTAAAGCCTTTAATACCGTTATAATCAACAAGGTTATAGTTCATTACATGATCTGTGGTTAATACAGATGTCGGGATTGAAGCTTTGTCACAAATATAGCCTTCATTAGTATTTAAGATACCGTCATTATCATTGTCAAAATCACACATATCTGCGATACCGTCTCCGTCTGTATCAGGACCGTAGCAAGGATTTGCCGCAAATGTAATAAACTTGCCGTCTGCTATATTCTGCTGGTAAACCCATTTGGCAGCATTGTTTGATGTAGGATTCACTACCGTTACATTGGTTGTGAAAGCCGCATCGTCTGCTACCAGCATGGTCATCAGACCTGATGTGGTATTAAATGAAGCGCTGTTATAAGCCGTAAGATCTGCTTCAAAGAATAGGGTACCTGCCTCCGATTTTTTCTCCTGTACCAGCCAGGATTTCTGGATCCTCTTATAAGTTCGGGTACCTACCGTAATGTCTACAGGCGTTGTTGCTACATTGGCATTATCTCCCAGAAGGAAATAAGTTTTATCATTAACAAATCCTGTACGGGCTGCATTTTGGTTCGGATTGACGAAATCGTTGATGGTAGCCACCGTAAGAATCGTTCCGACATTCACACTTTTTGATACCTTTTGTTCAAATGCTTCTATATCATCACGTGATACTCCAAAAATATTATTGTTATAAGCCGTATTGGAGGTTCCGTCCCATACAATGCTTCCGTCTGCTGAAAGATAATGGTCTGTATTCACCTGTCCCAGCGTAATACCATACTTGATGGCAAGATAAGAATCTACTCTTCTTCGCTCAACCGCTGTAAGATTACCTGAACCATAAATAATTGTTTCTCCTAAATTACCAATGAATCCACGGTTATCACTTCCGTTACCTCCAAACTGAGAATCACCGAATAAATGTCCTCCATTCAGATTACGAACTCCTGTTCCTGAATGATTGGTTGTCGCAAAATTAGCACCTCCGTTAAGCGCTTTAGTTGTTGTAAGCGCTGTAAAGGTATGGTACATGATGCTTGGGATTGTTGTAGAGAATGCTCCTGCAGGGGTTCCGTAATAATCGGTATTTCCACCTGTATTAGAGAATCGTTCTATTCTGTTATCCATTATAATTCCCAAACCATCCCATCTGCGTATATCTCCGGTAAGCAATGCGTTATCTACAAGAGACCTGAAAATACTCGGGTGAGCTCCTCCACTGGTCATTCCTTCTTTAGTGAAGGTAAACACATCATAAGAATCCTCAGAGAATGTTCTGACATTGGTGTTACCAAGAGTTTGTGTTCCTGCTGTAAAATTAACTCCTGGGTTGAAGTTAAAATAATTAGCAGCTCCTGATGTATACTTTGGCAATGCATTGGTTCCCATCTGTGCCACTGTAGTTCCGCTCCATAGGTCTGTCCATCCGGTTACATCTGTTCCCGTACCTGTATTAGCTGCATTTTTATCAGCTCTATACCAGTAAGACAGGCTGTTGGCAACTCCTCCAGGTGCATTTCCGAAACCTGCAAAAGTGAAGAACTGTCCGTTTCCTAAGGTTACATTTACCGTGTTATATACTACTCCATTGACAGTTACCTCGGTGGTCATTGGGGTAAAGGTATCCGTTCCGTCGAAAACAGCATCTGAAGACTGTATCAGATAAAGGTTTCTTACACTTTTTGGCCATGCCACGGTTACTGTGCCTACATTTCCTGTATTCTGTACTTTCCAGATGGATGCAAAACGGTAGTTGGTTGCCCCGTTAGAACCTGCTGTATAAGATAATGGTATACTAAGACCTTGCTTCAGGCCGTTATCTCCTGTAAGAAGGAACTGTCCTTCTGTAAGAGCATTCGTATTGGCAGCATTGGAATCCCATAAAGATGTTCCATTACCAATAACAAGCTGTTGTCCACGATTGACACTTCCAGCCTGTTTTTGATGCAGGGCTGTGAAATCGTCTTTTGCAATACCGAAAATATTGTTGTTATAATCAATATTACTTATTCTATCCCAAACCACATTGCTCGTGGTAGAAAGGTAGTTTTCCTTCAAAGTAACTCCATTCTTTAAAGCAAGATAGGAATTGATCCTTGACTGTTCATTTTCTGTTAGTGTACGGTTGTACCAAGCTACTTCCATAATATCACCCGGGAAAGCTCCCGGAGCATCCCAACCGGCATGACCTATTCGCAGGTTTCTACCATAGATCTGAAATTTATTAGCTGTAGCAAAACCGGAAAAAGATTCATAAGAACCATTTAAGCCTAATCTCTTCTCTCCTCCGGCAATTGAGGAAGTACCACCATTGGCTACTGTATTATTAGCAATTGCTGAAAATATATTGGAAACTCCGGTATCGAAGGCTACAGAAAAATCAGAAGACGTTGTCGTATTAAAGAACTCATATTGTCTTGGCTTTCCGTTAGCAATAGAAAATCCAGGTTCAGAAGCATAGGTTACATCATCATCTATTCCTGTAATACGTCCGGTTCCGCTGTCTTCAGTAGGTCTCACTGCTGAAAAAACAGAAGTGCTGATATTCGGATACTGGATGTTGCCCAAAGGATTCAGTGCTGAAGCATTGTTGTAAAAAAACTTCGCCGAAGTATATCCTGTAGTATATGGATGGAAGTTATGGCTTCTGTTTGCGACTGACAGAACTACTCCACCTACATTCGGGATGTCATCTGAATTGGCAGAATGATCCTTCCAGGCTGTGCTTACAGCTCCGGCATCATCAGATTTCACCCAGAAATCAGGTCCTACAACCCCTCCCGGAGCCTGAACAAAACCTGCAAAAGTGAAGAACTGTCCGTTTCCTAATGTTACACTTACCGTATTGTATACTACTCCATTTACCGTTACCTCTGTTGTCATTGGTGTAAAGGTATCCGTTCCGTCAAAAGCAGCATCCGAAGACTGTACCAGGTAAAGGTTTTTTACACTTTTTGGCCATGCCACGGTTACTGTGCCTACATTTCCTGTGTTCTGTACTTTCCAGATGGATTCAAAACGGTAGTTGATTACCCCGTTAGAACCTGCTGTATAAGATAATGGTATACTAAGAACTTGCTTCAAACCGTTATCTCCTGCCAGAAGGAATTGCCCCTCAGTCAGAGTATTGGTGTTGGCCATATTGGTATTAGCCAATGAGCTTCCGGCTCCTATGATTAATTTCTGACCAACATTTTCACTGCGTGATTGTTTTTGATATAAAACAGAAAGATCATCTCGTGCAATACCCAGAATGTTATTCTGATAAGTAGGAGAAACATTCCATACAACGGCATTGGCAGAATTTGTATAGTCTCCCGTAAGCGTTGTCCCCCATTTAACAGCCAGATAAGAGTCTACACGGGCCCTTTCTGATGCAGTAAGAGGAGCAGCAAACACAATAGCTTCATTCATCTGACCGTCATGACTTCCCCAGTTGGTGTCACGTCCAATTCTGAAAACACGGGTTGTGGCATTATCCGTTGTATTTACATTGCCATCCGTATTATTATAAATACTTTCATTGCCATCCAGCCATACTTTTGCTAATACGTTGGAAGTAGGTGTACCTCCTCCGTTCAGCCAGGAAGAACCTGCTACGAAAGGTTTTTTGGCAGCAAACAAATTGGTGGATAATGTCGTATAACCGCTTCCTGCTGTATAAAATAATAGCTTATCCGTAGTGGCATTGTTGGAAATATGTAAGCCAGGATAATCCATTGTCTGGTCAAAACCTGCTAATCCAGCGGATCCAAGAGTATTCATTTTACCAGCAATGTAGATACTTCCCTGAGCACGGTTTATAATGGCATTTCCTGTTCCCGGATCTGCGGCCATAAAGCCACCTTGTCCCGTTCCATGCCCTGTAGAATTAAAGGTCACGGTTGGGTTAAAATTAGCCAATGTGCTTTGGTTAGAGAAAATCGGTTTTTGTGCAGCAGCAGTCTGAACAAGGTGATATCCTGTTCCCATTTGATCGTTCCACTGCTGAGCAGCAGCATTGTCTGTAGCAGCAGTTGTTCCTGCATTGGAATATACACCTGCATCTGCCTTGTACCATACTGCAGCCGTTATACCTCCGGGAGCCGGAGCCTTCACATTAACCGTCAAATCGCTGGTACTGGTACAGGTACCTGTGGTAACGGTCCATCGGAAAGTATATACCCCCGGAGTATTGAATCCTGTAACATTCGTGTTGTAAGCTGATGGCGTTACAATCACCGGATTGGTAGCGCCTGCAGGCTTGGATAGCAATGTCCATGCACCTGTGGCAACTCCCGGATTGTTCCCATTGAAAGTAGTCTGGGTAGTTCCAACCAAAGTCTGTGCAGAACCAGCATTAGAGCCTACCTGCGCAGAGACAAATATGGAAAAAGTCCCTTCTAATGAGGTCCCTGAACAAGCGTATTCTTTATCTATGAAAGCTCCAACACCACCTGCATCCGGAACAGCTTTTATTTTAAAAATATATTCTCCTTCTTTATTCAGGTTACTAATAGTTGTAGAAGCATTTTTAAATGTCCTAAGATTTGTTGATTCATAAACAGGGTTAGCAGCTCCAGCAGGCTTTGAAACTAATGTAAAATCATATCTTCCGTTAAAGTCCTGGAAATAACTAGGATTTGAAGTCGTTTCCTGATAAATAGCAGGCAAAGGTACAGTAGTTGTTACAGTTCCTGACCCCGAATAACATACAGTAATATTATTCACATTAACATTCGATCGGGCTCCATCTGATATATGAACAAAGTAACTTTGGGATGTATTGCATACCCCTGAAGAACTATTTATAGCAAATTTATAAGTAGCAGCTTTCCAACCTCCTGCAGGGGGTGTTAATGTAACGCTTCTATTCATTGTACCTGCTCCATTTTGCACTATTCCCAGAGCTCCACCAGATGGAACTACTCCGGATTGTGTTACTTTAGTAACAATAGTTGGTGGGTTGGCAGGATCAATTTTAAAATAAAAAGAGATAGGGTCATTAGAACCTACCATGTTGCAATACACGGCACCTCCACTATTGCCTGTTGAATATACCTGCATCTGATTGGGATATGCAGGATCTAAAAAACTTACCGGATTAGGATCCGTACCGTTATAATTATAAGTGATCTGAGGTGTTGTATAAGTTCCATTAGTATTGGAAATAGTAATAGTGAACACATATGTTCCTATCGTATTTATTCCATTGAAGTATACATTGGTTCCTCTTATTTCTTTAAAGGAAATATTTCCTCCACTAGGTTGGCTTATTGGGGTAACAGATACTGTTGTGCCAAAAGCGGGGTTACCGGAGACATTTGGATAACCTGTTGCAAATACTGGAGAATTAGCATTTAGACCTATATAACGGTCAGAAGTTGTTGACGAATAACAAAGATCATATGTTGAATTAAATATAAGGTTTTGACTGGGAATAAATCTAACAATAGCATCGTCTTCGTACCAACAGTTAGGGTTATTAATTGATGTAATTCTTAACACCGCACGATAAGCAGGATCAATATCATGATTTGCTTTTTTTATGAGAGTAAGTGTTGGATTTACTGTATTAGTATTCGCCATTACTGCATTGGTAGTGGTAATATCGTTATATCGTTCCTTATCCAGAATGTTATAATACGTCCATGATGCTGTATAACCTGCAGGCACAACACCATTAAGTGTTGCTGTACCTGTAGTGGCAGAAACATTGGTAATATCCGGTCCTGCGGTGAAAGCAGATACATCCCCCGGCGCGGTAACCGTTACCTGAGAAGTTGTTGTTCCCACGGTACAGTTCTGTGCGATCTGGAAAACATAATTACCCGGGAAAGTCATCCCTGTGACCCCGGTATTGTATGCTGAAGGATTCGCGATCACCGGATTTGGTGCGCCTGCCGGCTTGGATACCAGCGTCCAGACGGGATTTCCCGATGTAGTGCCCCCCGGGCTTCCCGAGAGGTTGGTAGACGTGCCACATATAGTGACATTGGCACCCGCATTTACGCTGCAGTTCTGTGCCCTAGCCATCACATTACCCAAAATGAGCAATATGAGAAAAAGGATAGTCTGTTTTTTCATGTTCAATAAATTTTTAACCGGTTTTTCCGGTGGTATGTGTTTTTCGATTGTATATCCAGGGGATTTATCTGTAATTCACATAATCTAGTATTAATACCTACTTGACCATAGGTAATTACATTTATAAATGAGTAGAATTGGTTTTTTCTTTAGATTTTGAGCAAGGTTGAAAATTTTTCAGACCTCCCTGACTTGGTTTATGGTTTCCAGAATGTCCATACCTTTCCGTTGTATACCGCAAGATGCTTTTTAACGGTATCATATACCATCATCCCTGGTGCCGGGTTGATGATGGCCAGATGCGGGCTGGCTACTTTGGGCAGGATCATCGCTTTATCTGAAGCTTCCAGAACAAGAATTCCATTGGTAGAAGAAACAGTTCCTATTCCCGTTTTAGCAGTGGACTTTTCTACTTTATCTGTTCCCTGTATGCTCAGATCGGCTGTCCCGATGGTTGCGGCTGTGCCATCATCTTCGCTGAGATTCACCCATTGTCCACCATTTTTAAGATACTTCACTTTATGATCTGTGGTATCATAAATTAAGCTTCCTTCGGCAGATATTCCGGTTTTATTTTCAACATAAGGGAGAATAATTCCCCTGTTTTCTGTATTGGAAAATTCGAGGGATACCGAAGTGTTGGTAACATTTTCTTTTCCTATTGCTACCTGTGCTTCTATAGTGCAGGCCGCAAGTACGGTTAAAATCAGTAGTGTTTTTTTCATTATGTATTTGATTAGTTTAATAATTGACCTAGTCTTCCCGTTAAAAAAATTTAATAAAACTTTTATATTAATTAAATCCTTTAACCTTTAATGCAATATTATCATTACACAGAAAGGTGCACAAGGTTAATGCAGGAAGAATTCAGAAAATTACGTGTCTCTTTCCTTCAATATACAAATAAGCAATACTGATAATCAATCAATTATAATAAAATAAAGTTTATGTCAGGAATACCTGACTTTACATAATCGTTAAAAAAAGGGGGTATTTTTTGATGGAAAAAGCCTGTTTTTTTTATCCGGCTAAAAAAAATCGAAAAATAGAAGTCAGCATTGCGGGTGTAATTATTCTCCAATCTATTATGAAAAGAAATTAAGTATATAAAAAACAGACAGGTATTCAGAAGAATCAATGAATTTCTTTACCACAAAGCTTTGAAAATAAAAAAACCACATTCTACTTTCATACGGGATTCTTGAAATTCTTTAGCTCTTTTATAAAATGGGAGGGAGAAATTCCGGTCTCTTCTTTGAATGTCACTGGTAAATACCTCTCTTAAAGCAAATCCTGATTTTTCGGCCAAATAACTGATGCTGTATTCTCTAAAAATAACACTCTCATAAAGTTGCCGGATGATATACTCTATTCTGAGACTGTTGATATAGTCATTAAAATTATTTTTTTATGCTGTCCGATCACATCATTCCAGCTAAGGACATTCAGGTTTATATACAGTTCCTGAAAATGGAGGGAATCAATCAGGCCTACACTCTGAGACATAGTTACATGCAGGTACATCAGATCAACCCTCGCACAAATTAACGGATATCCGGAAGATTGAAGATTTGAAAGCCGGAATCTGTCATCCGCCTGGTGATTTCTGAAAGTTATAATAAAAAGTTGGAGTACTGGAAAGTAGTACCCCAACCATCTGTACTGTTTCCGGCATTCTATGTTCAGTCCATATCATAGAATTATAATGCCGGAAATACAGGATAATAAAAAAAAATTATTTATATCGTCTGAATGATCATGACTTACCTCGTAGTATACCCTCCGTTGGCAAAAATGGTCTGCCCGGTAATCCACCAGCCGTCTGTAACCAGGAATTCTACTAACGGAGCAATATCTTTAATATCCGTTAATCCTCCAAGTGCAGATGCAGATTTGTGATAGGCTACGGCATCATCACTTTCCTGACCATAGAAAAAAGGAGTATCCATAGGTCCGGGAGCAACTGCTGTTACTGAAATACCCCGCTCACCAAACTCTTTAGAAGCAGCTCTGGTAAAATGTTCCACAGGGGCTTTCATTCCTGCATACGTTGAATATAAGCCTGTATAAGCTGCCAGCAGAGAAGTAACGATGGTACAGATTTTTCCATCATTATTCAGCTTTTTACCCGCTTCCTGAATGAAGAAATAGGCAACTTTCGAGTTGATTTCGCTCATGCTGTCATATTCTGCTTCGGTAGTATCTGCAAAAGGTTTTTTCAGGACTTTTCCTACCGTGTTGATGGCAATATCAATTCCTCCGAACTTTTTAATTCCTGCATCAAAAAGTTCAGTGATCTTCTCTACTTTCGTAAGATCTCCCTGTACCAGAATAGCTTCTGCCCCTAAAGCCTGTACATCTGCGAGTGTTTTTTCGGCATCGGATCTTGTGCTTTCGCTGTTATAGTGAATCACCAGTTTTGCTCCTTTTGCAGCAAGGTTGCGGCACAGTAAGCCGCCAAGATTTTTGCCTCCTCCGGCCACTAAGATTACTTTTCCATTTACATCGTGTGTTTTCATACTATTGGATTTTTTAAATTATATATTAGCTTATTTTGCTATTTATGATTTTCTCAAGAAAAGAAATCTTCTCCCCAAACAAAGAGAGAAGATTTTGTACATCATCGTATTTTCAGAATCTGCTCGAAACATTTCTTATCACTGGTTGCCCCGCAATATTAGATTTCTGCAGGATAACACACAACATTAACTTAGGAATAATTCCGAATGTATCACGGTATTGAAAGTTATTTTACAAAAAATAATTACTGATAATCAATCAAATATACAATCAAAATGCATTTTTATGAAAAGATACATACTGCCTGTGTTGGTATGTGCAATTTTAAAATAAAATTCTTCTTTACATTTGTTTTAAACAATAACTAACATGGCAAAACTTTACTGTTTTATCCTCGTTTTATCTTTTTTTCCTTTTCTTATTTCAGCCCAGAACAGCCTTCCAACAAAGCAAGAGATCAATGCTCTGTATGAGAAAATTGCCTCCCAAACTAATGATAAAGACATCAGGCAAATTGATAAACTTATTGAATTATCAAAGAAAATCAATTATAAAGAAGGAATTGGAGAAGGAAAAATCAAGATGCTGGATGTTTTTTACCGGCGCTCTGATTACAAAAAAATGCTGGAATTGATTAAAGATACAGAAGCGCTGGATGTTAATAATAATGAGCTACTCACAAGGCTATTTATCTATAAATCTTTTGTAAATAAAGCAATAGGGATACAGAAAGAGGAGTTTAAGAATATGAACGATGCATTGAAATATGCCAATAAAGTAGAGGATACCAATGAAAGACATTTTTTAACGGCTACCGTGTACAATAGGTTTTCATCTTTTTATGACTATAAAAAATCAGATTCACTTATTCACTATTTAAAAAAAGAACTGGAAGAGCTCCAACAGATAAGTGATACCTATCAAAAACTAAAGTCTGAAAAATATGAAAAAATTGCACTTAATAATCTCAATATTGGTAACTTTTATTTAGGTGTTGTACAACCTCAGCGTCTGGATCTGGCAGTGCCATACTATTTAAAAGCATATAACTATAAAACCACACAGCCTGATATTTTTGAAAAGCTTGATTTACCTATACTATGTGGTACAGGAAGGTTCTATTTAGAAAAACAGGATTATAAAAAGTCTATTGACCTTGCTAATGAAGTTTTAAAACGGGAACAGTATAAGAAAAATCCAAGTTACAGACTATTTGCTTATATGCTTCTCGCTGATTCTAATGAGGAGCTAAAAAACTCTGCAGAGCAGGCAAAATATACTCTTTTATATGCGAAACTGAACGACAGCCTCAATGATGTTGCTAAAAAGGAAGCCGGGAAAGAATTTGACAGACTTGTCACTGCTGCAGAAATAAAAAAAGATAAAGAGCACACCTCTACTATCAGAATTCTGCTCTTATCTACGGGCTGCTTCATTCTTCTTTTAGCATTGTCTATATGGCATTACTGGAGGAAAAAAAATGAGATCTCCCATAGAAAATATGAAGACCAGATTACCAAAATAAACAGTGAACAAAAGGCTATTCCTGCAGAACATGCAGAAATCAAAGAAAATGCAGAAGCTAAATCCTCTGTCAGCATTACAGATGAAACGGTAAAAATACTGCTTGCCAGACTTGAAAAATTTGAGCTGTCTGAAAAGTATCTCAGAAAAGATCTCAGCCTTACCTGGATGGCCAATAATCTTAATACCAATACCAAGTATCTTTCGGAAATTATAAAAACCTACAGGGATAAAAGTTTCACAGGCTATATTAACGGACTTAGAATCGGCTACATCACTAAAAAGCTATATGAGGATCCTATCTACCGTGAATATAAGATTAATTATCTCGCTGAAGAATGCGGTTATACAACCCCAAGGGTTTTTGTAACGGCCTTTAAGAATGAAACAGGTTTCACGCCTTCCTATTTTGTTGAACAGCTTAGGGTTCCATCATAATTTTAAGAGAAAATAATGATAGAGCTGCCTACTTTTGTAAGGCAGCTTTTTAGATCACAAACAGTTTCCTCCATTTGGCAATTGTATTCCGGCTCATTTTGAAATGGCGGGCAAGCTGGCTGTTATTAAAGTTGTGCTTTTTCTGATAATCCAGAATCTGGACAATGTCGGATTTTTTATAGGAACGATATTTTTGATTGGCAGTCTGGGTTTCTTCATCTGAGATACCAAAGATTTTACGGTTGATGCTAACAATATCCAAAACAGATAGTTCCCCTTTTTCCAATATTTTCCGGCATTCGAATTTCTTTTCGGGATATTTCTGATCAATAATATCCGAATACAGACGTTTATAGTCCGGTTTTTTTTTCTCCATATTTGTGTTTTTAAATGAATTAATTTCTAATGGCAGCTCTGTACCCAATCTGAAAAGATCAATGAATTGGGTTTTCCGGCTCAGCTTTATATTTGGTGATCCATTTGCTTAAGGTTGTCCTTGGAATCCTGTACCTTTCCATAATCTGTTTATTGGTCATTTTTCCCATCTCAATCTGCTCTATGATAAAATTAATGACCTCTTTGGTATAAATATTTTTACGGAACTGAGGCAAAGCAGATTTTACCGGGGTTTTATCAGCGTTCTCTGCTGCAGGAGGAGCATATAAAATCAAATGCTGGCTGTATAATCTGAAAAAGTCGTACTCCAGCAGTTTGCTCCACCTCAGAAGGAACCGGGTATTCAAATCTTTCTGCAGGTACATTTCTTTTATTTCCTTTTCTGTGCATCTGAAGAAGTTACAGATCCGGGACATTTCTATCCCGTTTTCTGCAACCCGTTTCTTCACCATCTGTCCGATGTGAATGTTTTTATAATTCATAACCGTAATCTTAAACAATAATCTGAGGATAAAACAACTCAATTCCTTTTAAAAAATAAAAAATATCATATACTATCAAAGCTCTATTTTAAAGCAACAAACTGATATTCAATTATTTAATTTTAATCAATTATCATTTCCTAAGACCAAACAGCTTTTCTCTTATTGAAATTGATTTTTAGAAAGGTTTTTAAACCATAGTTCAAGATCTTCATCAGCTGGAATTTGCAATTTCGTACGGAGATTCTGCCTTCTGTTCCGCACGGTATTGATCGATTTGAAAGTATATAACGCAACATCCTTTGTTGTAAATCCTAAGAAAAAATAGGCGCATAATGCCAGTTCCGAAACCCTGAGCTTAGAATCCCTTGCCAACAGCGCCCTTATCACTTCAGGATAAACTTCCTGAAAGCGGGTAAAAAATTCAGGGCTGTTATTTTTGGCCAGAAACAATACCTCATCAAAAGACTCATTTACTTTCTGTTCAAGCTTTCGGGTGTCTTCTTCATATCGCATTGCGATTTCTTCTTTCTGCTGAATAAGCATTTGTTCTTTCTGGGTTGAGACCTTTTTATAGGTGCTTAATTTTTTAGCCTTTTTCTTGTAAAGCATCCATAAGCCAATAAACAGTAATAGGGTAATGCTTATGATCATGATGAGATAGGACTGATGTTTTTTATTTTCCTTCACAAATTCTTCCCGCTGATCTGAAAGAATTGAATTAACAGCCATATTGGAGGCTGCCAGTGCCTCAGATCTCAGGCTGTCTGTCAGCTCGAATGATTTCAGTCTGTATTTTTCTTCCGAAACCGTATTTCCCAGAAGCTGGCTCACATTGGCTATTTTCAGGTAGATCGCCGGAAGTTCGCTTTTCAGTTTGGTTTGCTCAGAAATTTGTAAAGCTTTGTTATAGTAAAACAAGGCAGAATCGTTTTTCTTATGATACAGCATCAAATCGCCATATGTTCTGAAGGTAAAAGAAAGAAAAGGATACCCGTTTGCTTTAGCAAAGTTCACCGCTTTTACCAGAAAGTATTCCGCTTCCTCTGCTTTATCAATGGACAGATAGTAATCTGCCAGTCTGGTATAGTTATTAATAATACTGATCATGCTTTTCTTCACATCCAGCTTTCTGAGCACCTTCATGCCACTATTCAGATAAAAATACACCGAATCCTGCTTTTTCATGAAACCATAGGTGTTGGCCAGATTTTCATAAATTAAAGCTCTGGCTAAATTTTTATCTTCTTCGGACCTTTTCATTTCCGGGATAATAGCAAGTGCTTTCTTATTCTCTGCAACCGCATTGGTATACAGCTTGGAAGAGGCGTAAATACGGGCACGTACTCTTCTTATTTCAAAATTCAGACTGGTATCGTTAAGATTTTTGTTTTCCTGCTGGGCTTTATCCAGGTATTCCAGCCCCTGTTTATAGGTATTAAGCTCTGTTAAACACTGGCCAATACGAAAATTCCCTATTGCAATACCTCTTGAATAGTTTTTCTTTTTGCTGATATCGAGTGCTTTTTTAGCATAAAATATTCCGGTCTGCACATCAAATTCCATTGTTTTGATATAGGAAGAATCCAGCAGCTGCTCAATTTCAGGAATTTTTTTTTGGGGTGTCTGGGAAAATAAAAGAACGGGAATTAATAAAAATATATAGAATATCTTTTTTTCTATCATAATTTCAATCTTTATTTAATAAATGATTAAAAAAAACAACAATAACAATGCAATAAAGTGAAATTTTTAATTAAAAACCACAAATATGCATTTATTTTTCGTTAAATACGTTAAATAATTCAATTATGTTATATTACAAATCTTACCATTCATCTTCAGTCCGGTTAAAAAATTCTGCTCCCATCCCTACATCAGCACAGACACAGGCATATATTGATAAAAAAGCACCAGATATCTTTCAACTGGTTTCAATGGTATCAAAATAGTTCAGACAGAAAAGATCACATGCCAACTTGATCATTATTTCTAAGAGAATTTAGAAAAATTATGTTTTTTGACGGTAAATTAAAGATGAAAAAACCATTTTGATTTCCATGATATAGAAATCAAAATGGTTTTAAGAATGGCAATCAGGGTTTCCAAAATGTCCATTTGGCTCCGTTGAATACGGCCAGACGCTTAGAGCCTGTCTTATTGATATAGACCATCATTCCTGCTGCAGGATTGATCACATCATCGGTACTGTTCACCTGAGGCAGAACCATTGCTTTGTTGTAGGATTCGAGAATCAGAACTCCATTGGCTGAGGAAGTTGCTGCACCAATAATGGCACCTTTCTTCGTATCTTCTGTAACAGCAGCTGGCTGTTTCACAAGAGCTGCATTGATATTTGCTCCGTTTCCACTACTGAGATCCTGCCAGGTTCCGTTATAATACTTTACTTTTGCCTGAGCAGCATCGGAAGCATCAACAAGTATCGTACCTTCCACCAACCCGGTTCCTGATGGAAGAGTTCGTGTATAAGGGAGAATAATTCCTTTATTCTGATTAGCGGCAAAATCTACAAGAACAGAAGTTTTATCGGCTGCCGTTCCGGTCTCATCCCCAAAGATCACCTGGGCTAAAGTGAGATGGGAAACTATTAATAAAGAGGTGATAATTATTTTTTTCATTGTTTTCATTTTTATGTTAAATCAACCGAAGAATACTCTGCTGATCAGTCTATTAAAAACCCGGGCAAAATTCTTTTCAATGCATTTACCATCATCTTACCGGAGAAGTTACACACATTCCCTCTATAAGAAAGATCCGGACGGATTATTGTAATTAACTGCTATCTATTCAAAGTTCAGCTGGTTTTACGGACAAGCCGGTGTACTGAAACATTTCCAGGCCCCGTCTGAATATATTTTCAGACATTTATCTGTGGTATCGTAAACCATCATTCCTTCCTGTGGAATACTGATAATTCCTAAATTGGCTTTAGAAATCCGGGTAATCACCAGCCCCTGGGTATTGGATTCCAGAGCAATATGCCCGGATTTTCTTACCGTAGGCCAGTTATCTGTATCTGAACTTCCGGCTCTTTTAAGTAAAGTAATTCCTATCATGGTATCCGGTGCATTACCTGCTATAATCGGATCTTTAAAACAGATACAGTTGATGAATTCAGGATCAGATGCTGTATAATAGGACACAACTACCGGAGATCCTGTAACGGCTGTACATGTACCTGCATCAGCAATATAAAAGGCATAATAAGTACCCGGCCCGGCAGCGGCAGGATTAGTCACCTGGGTACCCGCCGTACGGTTAGGAGTTGTCCACCACTGTACTGAATAACCTGTTGGCACAGCATCTTCCAAAGCGTCATTAAGAGTAGCTGTGTTTCCGGAACACATTTTCAGATTTCTGACCACAGGAGCGACAGGTGGAAGTTCAATACTGCATAAATTGTTGAATGACGGGGTCTGGCTGAACTGGAAAGTTGCATAATTATTGGAGTCAACAATTCCCATACTTCCGTTTGCACTATGCCCTATATATCCAAGTGTATTTGAGCAGGCTTTGAAAACCATATTGGTATGCCCTCCGGTTTCCACAGCAAGGATTTTATCTGTGCTGCTTAGTCCGCCAGTCATTAACACAGGATCCATAGCAGCATTATTGGTACTGCCTCCTAACATAGATCCTGCATTATATCCCCACGACCAAAGTTTCCCATCTGTCGTAAGAGCCTGATTGGCTGCATATCCTGCATTGTCATGTTCATTAGGGCTTATCCAGG
Source organism: Chryseobacterium sp. 2987 (assembly GCF_031456375.1). NCBI lineage: Bacteria > Pseudomonadati > Bacteroidota > Flavobacteriia > Flavobacteriales > Weeksellaceae > Chryseobacterium > Chryseobacterium sp. 2987. Next base: position 585,611 of record NZ_JAVDUN010000001.1, on the reverse strand, counting down.
CTACATTGGCCAGGTCAACAGAAGCACTGGTTGATTTTACACTGACCCAGCTTTTCTTTTCAACAGCATCAAAAGTTCCCAGCTGTTTGTAGGTGTTATTCCCTAAGCTGTACAGCTTTCCTGCCGTACTTAGCAGGTAGTATGAATTTTCTAATACAGTAGAGGAATTATCTGTTGGAGTATTCTTATACAGGGTCATTCCAATCATTTTAGGAATCACTCCTGATGGTAAAGTCATTTCTGTTGCATATACTCTATCTGCTTTATCGGTTCCGTTTCCTAAATAGGATTTGGAGCCCCAGGTATAGAGCTTTCCACTGCGGGTTAAAGCCATCATTGCCGTTCTTGTTCCTCTCATGGCTACGACACCGTTAAGGGTAGTTGAAGAGTTCAGCATGACTCTGTGCCAGCTGCTGGAATTTGCCCCAGTATCATCGGTACCGTCTCCGTTTTTCGCTCCTGTCCATGATAAAACATAAGCTTCTCCTGTACAGGTTGTAATAGCTAATGTAGCATAAGAACCAAAAAGCATCTTGACATCTGTAGGAGTGACCCCTGACGGAAGCCCGTAAGTATTGGCATTACCAACTGTTGCATTGGTAATCTTTCCGAAAATACGGTCACTTTTAACCGCACTGTTGACCAGTACATTCGGACCTCCCCAAACATATAATCCATCTTCGGACAACAAAGCGTATTGATCTGCATCACTGCCGGAAACGCCTTTTGTTCCGATAGTTGTTTTCAAAATCTTCCCGGTATAATTAAACCCATTTACAGGGTTTATTGCAAGCGGTGAAGTGATATTTCCTCCTGCAGACCCCGGCTGTGCATTCTGTCCCCAGATCATATAGGTCCCGTCTGCTTTTTTAATGGTACTTGAATGGAAACCTGAAATAAAGTTGTCATATTCAATGGTATCAGGATTAGACGTATTCAGGAATGTATTGGAATTACAATCCCCTGTAATACAATTATTCACCACCGGACAACTGTTTATCGTTACTGTTACCGGATTGGAAGCAAGGCTGTAACAACCCGTACTGCTATTATAATAAAATGCATAGTAAGTACCGGCACCCGCATATTGTACTTGAGCACTGTTCAAAGGAGTTCCTGCATGGCTGCTGTTGGTAAACCATACCAGAGCTCCCCCTGAAGGAACCGTTCCTGTAAAAGCGGTATTCAGATTCACAAAATTATCAGGGCAGATATTGCTGATATTCTGAACCGGAGGAACAGTAAAACGTGTTGCAGCCATAGTCACAGCTGTATTATACACCCACTCCTCAACCATCAGAATAGATATCACGTCACCAATATTCAGTCTTAAAGTAGCAAAATCATTCACGGGCACTACATTGAAAGCATCCTTCTGCTGATTGATCTTTACCCCATTTTTATAGATAAAAATATGATCATCACCGTAGGTCAGGTCAAATTTGTAAAGTCCTTCTTCACCGCTTTTAATGGTTTTATTGAAAATTACAGCATAGTCTTCATTAGTACTGTAAGGAATCCTTGTTCCCACATAGTTAGAAATCTGTGGATTGGAAGGGGTAAGACCAATGGTACCAGTCTGAAAATTAACTGTAAAAGCATTATTGGTATTAGCATTTACATTATAATCGAATGTAGCGATCTGTGCATAGCTTGATGTCGGGAAACTGTTGGAACCAGAAACCTGTGTCCAGCCGTCAATTCCTGCCGGAGCATCATAAACAACCGCTTTCCATCCTGAATTACTATAGGACGAAGAAGAAAAACACACTGCAGCATCGTTAATACCATAACGAAGTCCGGTGATTGCATTATAGCCTACAGAAAGAACAATCCTTCCGTCCGGTGTTCCGTCGTTTCCGGTAGAAGAAGTGGCCTCTCCTACTGTCAGCCATCCTTCCGGAAGTTCCTGAAGAGGAGCAACCGCTCCTATTGTTCCTGTATTTTTACTGAGTTGTAGAGTATATGTACTTCCTTCAGTAACATACCCTGCAGGAATCGTAAATACTCCAGAAGTATTTACTGATGCAGAGTACACCAATCTTCCGTCTGATCCTACCGCATTTACATATAATCCTCCGGCATTGGTTACTGTACCGTTGATATTGGTATATCCATCCGTATCTTTGTAAACGGTTCCGGTTACAGATGGCTTTGCAAGAGGTAAGAGTGATAAAAAATTGAGACGTACGGTGGCAATCCTGTTATTGGAAGCCCTTGTTAGGGTCATTGACGGAGCGGCTGTACTTCCTGTGAAATACCACGTAGATGATCTTATCCCATCCGGTTCGTTTTGCGGTGCATTGGTTGCTGTAAACCCGCCATTACCCTCTGTATTGGTTACACTTACATCAGTTGTATTAATCCATGAAGATGGAGATACCGTATAAGTTTCATCTTTTGTCATTCCTGCAAAAGCCAGATACATGATATCAGAATTACTTCTTCCTGTCTGGGTAGCTGTGGGAATTCCTGAATAAGAATAGGTTGTGGTATTTGTATTTCCGGAGCCCCAAAAGTTTCCTCCGGTTGCCGTATAAGTATTAGCATCACTTACATTTCCGTAAACCTCAATATGAACTGCAACTTCATCTCCTGCATTTTTGGGAGTATTGATATCAGGAAATGCTATGGCAGTACTTCCTGTTGGTAATCCCTGTGTTTCCGTAAAAACATAACGATGCATAATCGTTGAAAAATGGGCGTTTGCTGCTGTTGCCGTCACTGCATCATTTCTGAAGTAAGTCAGAGTGGCATTTTTTCCTGCCATGGAAACTCCGCCTATTGTTGGAGGAATATAATCAAATCCTGAATTTCCGGATGGATAATTACTTCCATCTGCTCCTGCCCTGTGATCGCGTTCAAACCAATAGGTAATAATCATTACTCTATTTTTTCCTGCCGGAATATTCCAGTTGAGGGCAACCGGATTTCCTGTAGCTCCACTACCTTTGGCGGTAACAGAAGTTTTGCCCAATAGCGTGATATTCTGCCCCGAAAGGTATGCTGAAAAGAACAGCAATATCGGAACAAAAAGATTAAAAAATCGTGATTTTTTCATTTTTTCATTTTTAAGTACGGCAATACATTACTGAACAAGTTTGCCGGTTGTTGTGTTAAATAAGAATTATTGGAAATTTAATTTGTAAAGAATAGCTGTAGAAACTGTATTATCTACTTTGAAATGAGTTCAAAAAGCAACTTATACACTTTAGATCACCTGAAAAAGAAAAAACTGCTGCCCATCATGAGCAGCAGTGCTCTTTTCATCATTTAGAATCTATATGGAGTTCCTCCCGTATTCCCTCCTGTATTTCCTCCGCCATCACCTGAACAGTCTTTGGATACAAGAGTTGTTGTTGTGTAGATCGCAAACCCCAGGAAATATTTGGTGACATGTTTATACTTTACATTACAGCTTCCTTCTTTTCTCGTTGAATAGGTAGTAACATAGTAAAAACTCTTCACAGACATTTCTGTTTCCGGTTTTGCATTTGCTGATGTGTTGAAATTGTTGGCACAAACTCCTGTTGTTCCAAGTGCCGCAAACAGCACTCCTGCGAAAATCATTTTTTTCATAAGTGTTTAATTTAAAAGGGTTAAAAAAAGTGTATGTATTATTTGTGTTTAAAAAAAATAGGACAAGGGTAAAGGGTGATGATGAATTATTACAATTCGGGCATAATAATCCCTGCTTCCGTAGATTGAGGCTTCATTAGGCCCCTTTACTATCAGAAGTAAGAAACTGAAGATTATATGAAGGAAGTAATAGCAGGCGGAGGTCTTGTATGATAGGATTTCAGGGTATCCTTAAATGTCTCATTCATGTGATTGGGATAGAGAACCCTGGAAAAACCTGAAAAGAAAAACAGAATGGTACTGAAAGAACTTTTCAGACCGAAAGATTTAACCTTATTATTCTGTGAGGTCAGAATATAACCTGTCCACGTATTATCCGGGCTGAAAAGAAATTCAGACGATATTCCGGACTTATATTTTGTGGAAACAATTGGTTTTATCTCTTTCTTTGATGTCGTTTTATGGGAGGTCGGAGATTTTCCGGGAACCGGCAAAGCCTTTTCAATACGCTTTTTATTTTTCTGAGAAACCGGTTTTATAGAAACAACTTCTATAGGGCTACCAATATTAACAATGACGGTACCTTCGGAGAGGTATATTTTTGCTTTGGAAGAAATATTCGAAATTTTCTTTTCTTCAGATCCGGAAATATCAGCTTCGTCATCAGTATTAAGAATAACTGTCTCGTTGGCATGAGCTCCTGCGAAACTCAAGTATGGAATCAGAACCAAAAGGAACAACAGGGTTCTCACAAAAATCTGTGGAAACCCATGGGTTCTTTTTTCATCACTTGTGTTTTTCATAATTAGCCAAATCGGTGATACAAATGAACAAAAACAGGATTAGTTTTCCGGCATTTCACTTATACCATCGTTGCACTATTTTATTTCAAGTCATTAAAAATCAATACAATACATTAACATTATTTTATTTCCTGAACAGTAAGTCTAATTTTCAAATGATAAAATTTTCAGATTTAACACTTTTTAAATTAATAATTTTCATTAATATCAAATAAATGATTGTTATTTTTTTTGGAAAAAGACTGGTTCTGATTTGCAATACTATAGCGGGAACATTATCAACTAAAACATTTCATGAGTAACCATAACCAAGCTGCTTTCTTTATTTCTTTCTGATGACAAGATCACCTTCTGACAATCTTATTTTCTCTCCGGAAATACTTACTTCAAGCCATTGGTCCGGATCATCAAATTCACAGTCGTTGATTATTCTGTAATCTGAGTATCCCGTATTGGAAACCGGGAGTTCAAAAACAGTTTCAACAGTTTCTTTTTTAATCCGATACTTTTCGAAAATATCAAGAAGATACAGGGTTTCTGACAGGTCTTTCTTCAACTGAATATTGGTTTCTTTATCTTTTCCTTCTGCAATGAAAGCATTCACAGAGTCAATTTCTTTGATGATAAACTCTTTTACGGTCATAGACTTTTATTTTATCCCGTTATTTTTCTGAGAGGAATTTATATTTATCAATCAGAATATCGAGAATTGCAACACAAAAATAATAAATTCCCCCAGCCAGCATATTGGTCAGAATATCCCTGTCTGAATACCACACCAATGAAATCATGGACAGCAATAAAACAAAGAACCACAGAAGCAGCTTTGCGGCAAAAACTCCGGCAGCCCGGAAAAGCATTTCGTCATCTTTTATGGTTCTGGATTGGATCAGGCACTGAATCACCGTAAGTATAGATCCATAAAGAAGTTCCTTCTGCTGATACAGATCAAAGGTATAGAAAAAGAGTGCTGGCCCAAGAAGGATCATCAGCCATATAAAAAATTTCAGAAAAAAACCTGCTTTCACCTCTTTAGAAAACATAAGCGTTGAAAAAATAAATAACGGATACACCATAAAAACCGAATACAACATATACTTATAAAGCAGAAGTTCTTCAGTCTCCGTTCCGTCTGAAAGCCAGAACATCCGGAAATACAAAAAAGAAAGGTACAATGAGTTTAATTTAAAGATAACCGAAACGTTTTTATATTTCATAATGAGTGGTGTTACAGGTGGATGAAAAGCAGATCTCTGAACTATTTTCAAGTGTTACAATTTATAAAAAAGAGAGGAAAAAAATGAGACTTCCTGTTCCTAATAAAAACGGGCAGCACAAATCAAGATCTGTACTGCCCGAACAAAAGCATTCTTCTTCATTCATCTCCTTCATCATTAATATAATAATAAAATCCCCTTTAATAAAAAACTCCTAATTTCTATTTTTCACAAGGATCCATCCCGAATAAGCTACAGGGGTCTTAGTCTCCGGTTCGGTCCAGGTGATTTCGTACCAGTAGGTTCCGCTGCTCACGGGAGTTCCGCCAATGGTACCATTCCATTTCAGGCTGTTATTTTTTTCCGAAGAAAATATAAGCTGTCCATATCTGTTGAATACATTGAATTTCAAATCTTTCAGGTAGCTCAGTTCACTGTAGTCCAGATCATCATTAATTCCGTCGCTGTTCGGAGTGATTGCGTTCACAAGATTAGGTACTGTAATCTGTATCTGTACCGGATCGCAGTTGAATGAATCTTTTACATAGAATGTATTTCGTCCCCGTGGAAGATCGGTAAATACATTGGAATCCTGCCATAGAATTCCATCTCTGGAATACAGATAAGGTGGCTCTCCTCCTTCTACTGTAATGGTTGCTGTATTGTTTTTAACATCAACCCGCTTAATTCTCGGGCTCGGAACAGCAACCACTCTCACCGTCTGCTTCGTCTGGCAGCCATCTGATGTAAGAATTACCCAATAATCTCCCACCGGCACATTCTGAATGGCTTGTGTAGTAGCTCCCGTACTCCATAAATAGGAAGTATAGCCAGGTCCTGCATCTAACTTGGTAAGCGCCAGAGGACAGATGTACTGATCCACTAAAAGAGCTGATGGTTTTGGCGGGATAACGCTCAGGGTTATTTTAGCATAATCAGAACAACCGTTCACTGTGGTGATCTTTACGTATACTGTTGCATTTGGAGAAATATAAGGATTGGGAGTTGTGATCTCGCTGGTTCCGTTAATCGCGTCATTAAGGGTCGGATAATATTTTTTCGTAACGGGATTGGTAGAAGTAACAATTGCTGTTGTCAGGTTAAAAGTCCCCTGACTTGGCTGATTGGGAACAGAACACCCGGAAAGCACCGCATCTATAACATCCGGACCACGATAATACTGAAGGGTAATCTTTGCATTAGCCGTACATCCCTCTACTGTAGTCACTTTCACATAAACCGTGGCAGGTAATGTAGCCGCATAGGCATTCGCCGGAATAATCTCTGCGGTTCCTGCATTCAGGTCTGCCAGTGTAGGGTAATATTTTTTAATGGCTGTAGCAGGTCCGCCCACATTAGCCGAAGTAAGATCAAAAATCCCGGATCCGTTAATATTACATGCACTTACCGTAGTATCTGTAAGAACCAGAGGCTGTACGGTAACATTCACTTTTACCTGTTCGCAATCTGTAAATTCCGGATCATTTCCACAGAATTTATACGTGAAGGTATCTGTTGTTGTTCCTGCATTGGCTGTATAAGTCAAGATACCTGTAGCAGGATCTATGGTTAAAGTACCGTTGGCAGGAGGCGTTATAATCTGTACACTTCCCGGAACCGGGGTCTGTGTTGAGTTGCTGAATGTTGGAGTAATCTGTGTAGGCATTCCGGCACCACAGGCATTAAGCGGTTTTACCGTGTTTGCCAGACAGGAATATACTTTATATGGATAAGTAGTGTACACACAATTTTCATTAGTGATAGACACTGTATAGTTTCCGCCTTGCGTAGGGCTAAAAGTATTGGCATTGGCTCCCGGAATAGGATTTCCGTTAAGGTTCCACTGGTAATGGGTAAAGCCGCTTTCAGCCTGTAAAACAATTCCCGGGGCGCAATCCCCGGAAGCTTTAGTGATTACCGGAACGGAACTGAATCCTGCAAAATAACCTCCGTAACCTAAGTTTCCGCTTCCTCCGGCAATTCCGGCAGTAACTGCTTTAGTGGAATTTACCGTGACATTTCCTGCAATATTGGGAATGGTATAGGAAACCCAATCAGTTGTTCCTGTCACAGGAAAAGGTCCCTGTGCAGCAGTAGTTCCCACACCATTTACGGTTACATTGGCTCCTGCCTGGGTAAGAATATTAAGCTTTACAAAAAGCGGTGGATTAAAAACAGCTCCATAAGGGAATTCGTCTATTTTCCCGATTTCATCAATGATTTTAGGTAAAAAACAGTTTAAAGGCGGGATATAATTAAATCCTTCCGTAGCATCATTATCTGCAGTACCGGATAAAAGCTGATAGGTATACACATTTTTACTTGTTTTGATATACATATTGAGATGAGAAGGTCCGTTTACCACATAACCGGAAGCTTTTACACGATAATAACCCCCTTCGTTTAATGTGGCAACAGGGGTAGGATTACCATTCAGCCAGACTTTGGTATCATTTTCGGTGGCTACAATAATAGCTCCTTCAATTTCAGGAAGAAGATTCCCCATTCCTTTGATCAGGACAAATTCATTTCCAAGACGTTCCACAGGAACCGACTGATCCATGATAATGTCCTCTCCGTTATAAGGTGGAATAAGCCCGAACTGGCCGCGGAAATTTCCATTGGTTACGGAAACCGGTTTTGTAGCTTCTATTCTGGCCCCGATAAATCCGTCCTTATTTCCGGGTCTGGTGGCAGATCCTGAAAATATGTAAGATTGCCCTTTGTTCAGGGTAATGGTGATCGTAGGTTGTGTAAGCCCGTTGAAATTATTAATGAACCAGGTGGTCATATTGTATCCTGAAACTTTAACCTGTGTATTGTCTTCAGTAGCCAGAACACCACAGGTAAAATTCAGGGTATTGGTATTATTCGTCAGCGGAGCATACACCGCATAAAATTTTGTCCCGATTCCGGCTTTACCTTTTGACGTCAAGATTTCACCATGATTAATTTCTGAAAATCTGTAGGTGGCAAAAAACGGAAGATCACCGTGAAGATAAAGTCCTCTGGTTTTTACACTCATGGCATCAGCCGGATTTTGTCCTAACATGAGATTGAGAGGAACATCAAATGTCTGAGGATTTCCTTTACTGATCGTAACGGTTCCTATTACCGCGTTATTATTGTAAATGGTAACAGGAAAAGGAACAGTACTGTCTGTAGATAAATATAAAGCCTGCTTGGGGCTTCCGTTCACAAGACTTCCGGCCATAGGGGCAAACCAATGATCCGTATCTCTCTGTGCCTGAATGGAAAGAGAGAATAGCAGCATAAAAATAAATAAGACCCTTTTCATAAATTATAAGGAGATTTTTAAATTAAGCAAATCATAACGGCCGTTTAATCAACCTTTTGCTGATGATATTGCGATGATTATTAATTATATTTTTTTCAGAGACTATTCTCTGTTTTTCACCAGAATCCAGCCGGTATATTTAATAGCTGTATTTTGTTTGTCAGATTCTTTCCATGAGATTTCGTACCAATAGGTTCCGGAAAGGATTTTCTTATTGCTGAATTTTCCGTCCCATGTATAGTTGTTGAAGGCTGTCCCTTTAAAGACATTATTCCCATACCGGTCATATACCGAAAAAGACAGATCTTTCTTGTACCGGAGTTCTGAATATGAAACCATATCATTAATGTTGTCTCCGTTCGGAGTAATGGCATTGATAATATTGATGACCATCATTTCTACCGCAACAGGATCACAGTTATAAGAATCTTTCACGTAAAACTTATGCTGTCCGTTTGGAAGGTTCCTAAATACATTGGAACTCTGCCAGTTGACATTATCCGTGGAATAGCTGTAAGGAGGCTTTCCTCCAATCACAGTAAGCGTAGCTTTTTTATTATCCAGGTCAATATTCTTGATTACGGGTTGAGCAGCGGGTGTTACAGACGCTTCATACTTGCTGAAGCAGCCATTATATCCTACAATCACCCAGTAATTCCCGATTCCGGCATTGGAGATGGATTGTGTGGTAGCTCCTGTACTCCATTCATACGACTGGAATCCAGGTCCGGCATCTAATGTTGTTGTCTCATTAACGCAGATCACCTTGTCGGTAATCAGTGTTGGAATCTGGGGAGGCATTACCACTTCAAATACAGGGGTTGTCCTAGGAGGACAGTTCCCACCCACAGATACTGTCACGGTATAATTTCCTGCTTTAGTCGGAGAATAGGTATTAGTAGTCGCTCCCGGAATAGGATCTCCATTGAAGTTCCATTGGTAAGAAGCATAGCTGTCATCCACTTCCAGAATCATTCCCGGAATACAGTTTCCATTCTTTTTGGCAATAACGGGAATGGAAGAAAATCCTGCGAAATAACCACCGTAACCCACTGCCTCATGCCCTGCCGCAATACCAGCAGTCACCGCTTTGGTAGACTGTACGGTAATATTACCTGTCACATTTTCTAGAGAATAGGTCTGCCAGTTTGAATTTCCTGTAACAGGATAGGGTCCCTGAACTCCAGACAATATTGTTCCGTTCACAGATACCGTTGCCCCGGATTCTGTAATGATATTAAGCCTGACTTTGGGGTCAATATCCGTGAAATAAGGCAATGTATTGATAAGACCTATTTCATCTATTTTTTTAGGAAGGAAACAGTTAACCGGCGGAATATAATTGGCTCCGCCAGTATTATAATATGTTCCCGAATTACCACCGGACATCAGCTGATAGACATAGATTTTTCCGGTACTTCTGATCCGCATATTATAATGTCCGCTAAAATTCTGACTGATAAATGATGTAGATCCGATACGGTAAAACTGTCCTTCATTCAGGGTAGCAATTGGAGTTGTTTCATCATTTACATACACCTGGGTATTGTTTTCTGTAGCTACAACGACGGCTCCTTCCAGCTCATAAGAAATCGGTGCCATCCCCTTCATTACGATATACTCATCACCTAATCTTTCTACAGGGATAGACTGATCCATGTAAATATCAAGCCCTCCTGCTCCATTTCCAATCAAGGTATGCTGTCCGTTAAAGTTCCCATTGGTTACAGAAACCGGTTTATTGGCTACTATTTTAGCTCCGATAAAACCTGTTAAATTAGCAGCTATATCTCCATCTCCTTCTATAATATATGACTGTCCCTTATTTAATGTGAAAGTCATCGAGGGAGTATTAGTTCCGTTGGTTCCATTGGAAAACTGAACGGAAGGTTTGTATCCGGAAACCGTCACAGTGGTATTGTCCTCAGTAGCCAACACACCACAGGTAAAGTTAAAGCTTGCATTGGTAACCGATAATGGGGCGTACGCTGTATAAAACCTCGTCCCGATTCCGGCTTTGCCTTTAGAGGTCAGAATTTCTCCATGCTTATCCACTGAAAATCTGAATGTACAGAAGAACGGTTTATCTCCTTTTACATAAAGGCCTCTGGTGGTAGTGCTGAATGCTCCTGACTGAGCATCTGTCATCATAAGATCTTTTGGAACATCATACGAAACAGGATTTCCTTTACTGATGGTCACTGTTCCTAAGAGCATATTGTTATTATAGATACTTACAGAAAACGGAACGGTGGAATCTGTTGATAAAAACAAAGCCTGTTTATTCGTATCCGTAAAATAACTTTGCTTCATAGGAGCAAACCAATGTTCAGTATCCCTTTGTGCCCACACAGAAAAGGAAAAAAAGAAAAATATAAAAAATAATATTGTCTTTTTCATATGCTTTTTTACAGTTAATACTATTTTGTAATGATTATTCTCTGTTTTTCACCAGAATCCAGCCTGTATATTTAATAGCTGTATTTTGTTTATCGGATTCTTTCCATGAGATTTCGTACCAATAGGTTCCAGAATGGATTTTCTTATTGCTGAATTTCCCGTCCCATGTATAGTTGTTGAAGGCTGTCCCTTTAAAGACATTATTCCCATACCGGTCATACACCGAAAAAGACAGATCTTTCTTGTAGCGGAGCTCTGAATAGGAAACCATATCATTAATGTTGTCTCCGTTCGGAGTGATAGCATTGATGATATTGATGACCGTCATTTCTACCGCAACAGGATCACAGTTATAAGAATCTTTCACGTAAAACTTATGCTGTCCGTTTGGAAGGTTCGTAAACACATTGGAAATCTGCCAGTTGATATTATCCGTGGAATAGCTGTAAGGAGGCTTTCCTCCAATCACAGTAAGCGTAGCTTTTTTATTATCTAGGTCAATATTCTTGATTACGGGTTGAGAAGCGGGTGTTACAGACGCCTCATACTTGCTGAAGCAGCCATTATATCCTACAATCACCCAGTAATTCCCGATTCCGGCATTGGAGATGGATTGTGTGGTAGCTCCTGTACTCCATTCATACGACTGAAATCCAGGACCGCCATCTAATGTTGTTGTCTCATTAACGCAGATCACCTTGTCGGTAAGCAGCGTTGGAATCTGGGGAGGCATTACCACCTCAAATACAGGAGTGGTTTCAGGAGGACAGCTCCCACCCACGGATACAGTTACGGTATAATTTCCTGCTTTGGTTGGAGAATAGGTATTAGTAGTCGCTCCCGGAATAGGTTCTCCATTGAAGTTCCATTGGTAAGAAGCATAGCTGTCATCCACTTCAAGGATCATTCCCGGAATACAGTTTCCATTCTTTTTGGCAATAACAGGAATGGAAGAAAATCCCGCAAAATAACCGCCGTACCCTACTGCATCGTCTCCTCCTGCTATTCCTGCGGTTACCGCTTTGGTAGACTGTACAGTAATATTCCCTGTCACATTATTGACGGAGTAAGTCTGCCAGTTTGGATTTCCTGTAACGGGATAAGGTCCTTCTGTGCCCGATAAGGTTACTCCATTTACAGATACCGAAGCACCTGCTTCTGTAATAATATTCAGTTTAACCGCAGGAGTGAAAGTGGTATAATAAGGCATAATATCAACCATACCGATTTCATCTATTTTCTTGGGAAGAAAACAGCTCAGTGGCGGAATGTAGTTGGCTCCTGGGGTAATATCACTCCTTGAGGTTGTTCCTGCCATCAGCTGATAAACATAGATCTTTTTGGTACTTTTTATCCGCATATTATAATGCCCGCTGAAATTCTGGCTGATATATCCTGTAGAATTTATTCTGTAGGATTCACCTTCATTCAGGACGGCAACAGGAGTCGTCTCATCATTTAAGAAAACCCGGGTATTGTTTTCTGTAGCCACTACTATAGCTCCTTCCGTGTTCTCTGCCAGGAGAGCCATTCCTTTCATCAGTACATATTCATCGCCAATACGTTCTACAGGAATAGACTGATCCATCAGGATATCACCTCCGTTATTTGAACCAACAATCTGCCCATTGAAATTCCCGTTGGTAACTGTTATGGGTTTTGTAGCTTCAATTTTAGCCCCGATAAACCCAGTCTGATTCCCGGGTATATTTCCTAATCCATCTAAGATATAGGACTGTCCCTTATTTAATGTAAAAGTCATCGAGGGAGTATTGGTTCCGTTGGTTCCATTAGAAAACTGAACGGAAGGTTTATAGCCCGAAACCGTTACTGTGGTATTGTCTTCGGTAGCTAAAATGCCACAGGAAAAGTTATATACTGATGAGGATATGGTAATAGGCCCATAAGCTGTATAAAACTTTTTACCGATTCCTGCTTTTCCTTTGGAAGTCAGAATTTCAGCATGTGCTTTTACAGAGAACCTGAATGTACAGAAAAAGGGTTTCTCTCCTTTTACATAAAGACCTCTGGTCGTTGCCTTAAAAAGTTCAGTCTGAGAATCGGCAATCATCAGTTCCATAGGAATATCAAATGTCTGAGGATTTCCTTTACTGATCGTAACCGTTCCTATAGCTATATTGTTATTGTAAATGGTAACAGGGAAAGGAACAGTACTGTCTGTAGACAGGAACAAAGCCTGTCTGTCATTATTACGGTTGAGCCTTGACATCATAGGGGCAAACCAATGTTCGGTATCTCTTTGCGAAAAAAGATCATTGCTGGCAAAGAGAAGTAATAAAAAACCAAACAAAAGCTTCTTTGAAAAGGCTGACCATTGCTTTGTATGATAGAATATTTCTTTAGGGATCATTAAAATACTTTTGTTTTATAATAAAAAAGGGGTATAGCTTTCATCATCCTCCTTATTCGCTTTCAGAATAAATAATAAGTCCTGGTCATCAGAATAAAAATCTGCCATGAAATGCAACGGGATGAGTTCGCTGCTAATCATGGCAGAGACAACATATTTATTTTTTGACTGCTTTTATGGTTTTGGAGGTACCATCCATCATGATTAATCTGATCATGTACACCCCAGCATTAAGCTCTTGTAATGAAATTGTTTTCTCAGGAGATCTCAGTTCTTTTACCATTTTTCCTGAAGCATCATACACCACTACAGACTTCAGCTTTATCTCTCCCGAAATTGTAATGACATCCGTAAACGGATTAGGATAGATAATAATATCATGTTTTGCCGTTACTTCATTTACACCCAAAGCAACAGTAGGTGCCCAGGATACATCATCATAATAATAGATCACGTTTCCACCGTCGGCGAAGGTGGTGAATATGGCCAGTTTTGCATTGGTAGGAACCGTATTAGGAACTGCTACCACATATTCGCTTGCTCCTGTATAAGAGGTATTGGTAATATTTACATCCTGAATAAGTACAAATGAGTTAATGTCCGTTGGATTTGTCACATAACCAATTTTCATTTTACCGGTAGCCGCACTGCAATACGCTCTGAACTTTAATGAGTGTGTTCCTGCATTAATATTGCTCAATTCAGGTAAAACGGCCATAGAAGACCCTGTAACTGGTCTCTGGAAAACCTGTTTAGTCCCTGAATAACCACCACTATAGGCATCAACGTTTACAATCCCGCTTCCTGTAGTCAGTCTTCCCCAACAAGGCACATTGGCAATTGATCCGTTATTGTAAGCTTCAAAGTTTTCAAAAAGAGATGTTTTCGGAGCACACAGCGTAAGTACGGATGCAATATTTGACCAGGTACTCTGATCTGTACTGCTGCATCTTGACCTTACCCAGATATAATAGGTTGTCGCAGAATTCAATCCCTGCAAGGTATAAGAATTTGCAGTTGTTCCTGTTACATTGGGAGGTGTTGTTGACGTTGGGGGTATATTGCTTGTACTGTAATAAATATCATACCCTGAAGCAGGCGCAGGTACAGCAGCTGTCCATGAGATATCCGCTCCTGAACTGGTCGCGTTGGATAAAACAATATTCCCCGGAGTAAAGCAGGTTGGTTTGGGTTCCCAATACATATTATCCCAGTATATGATGGTGTTGGGTACTCCTCCATGTCTTACAGCCAGTCGTGCATTGGCAGGCACCGTGTTCGGAATGACTACCGAATATTCATAACCATCCATCGTTGTATTGGTCATGGTAACAGACTGAATATTCACAAAAGACGATGCATCTGTATCATTGGTAACGTAACCTACATCCAGCGTTCCGGTTCCGCTGCTTACCTTGGCTTTAAACCTCAGCCAGTGGGTTCCCGCATTGACATTACTGAATGCCGGAAGCACTGCAATAACGGTATTGGCAGCACCATTTGCATATTGGTACATTCCTTTTGATCCGTTCACCCCCACTGTGTTGTTAATGGATTGTGTACCATTTCCTAAAATAATCTTATCCCAGCAGTCCAGATTGTAAAGAGTTCCAGTGGTTCCGCTTTCAAAATCCTGAAACATAGAAGTCACCGGATTACATTTCGTTTTAAATGTTCCTCTTAAAGACCATGCACTTTTACTGGATGCACTGCAAACAGATCTTACATAGTAATAATAGGTAGTAAATGCATCTAATCCGCTGATAGAAGCAGAAGTTGCTGAGCTTGCTCCCGAAGCTGTAGCGGAAGCATCAGGAGCCGCTGCAGAAGAGGTATAATAATATTCGTAACCATTTCCGGGTGCCGTGGAAGGAGCCGTCCACGAAATAGAAGCCGTACTCGTTGTTATATTATTTGACGTAAGAGAAGAAGGCACAAAGCAGGTTGGAGCTGCAGGTTCAATTTTCAAGCTGAAATCTACAAAGTTGCCATTGTTACCAGCATTAGGTCCACAGGGATTAGGAGAAGTAGTAAGCGTTGTTCCCGTCTGTACTCTTATCCTGTAAATACCCGGTGCCAGCGTTGGCGGAACAAAAAACTGATCATCAACTGTTGAGTAGCCCGATACTCCTATCGGATTTTCATAAAAATCATTAAAATCTCCATTCGCATTCCAGTCTACCCATACAAGGGCTTTGGTTCCGTTTCCTGCAAATTCCAGATGTACCTTTACCGTACTTCCTGGATATGAGGTTACTGTATGACTTGCGGAATTATCCACATAAGCCTGGTAAGCCGCTGCATCATAATATAATGCCCCCTGATCCGAAAAAACAGCGTTTTTCAGATAATACGTGGAGTTTGTTCCTCCACTGACAGGAATACAATAGGTCTGTGCATTCAGTGATAAAAACGGAAGAAGTAAAATCATCCAAAATAACAGGTAATGTTTTCTCATGTTTTATTTTGTTTTGTTGTTAGTCTGTACTGTCTGAAAATTAAAAGGATGGAATTGTCATAGAAAAATGACCGATCTGTCCAAAAGCGGTGAAAAAAGTATCACCGCTTTATGATGACAGACAACCTATTTACTTTTTAACTGCTTTTATGGTTTTCGAAGTTCCGTTCTTCATGATTAATTTAATCATGTACACTCCTGAGTTAAGCTCGTGTAATGAAACTATTTTTTCAGAAGACTGTATCTGTTTCACCAATTTCCCTGAAATATCATATACTGAAATCGATTGTAGTGCTACCTCTCCTGAGATAGTAATCGTATCTGTAAACGGATTAGGATAAATAACAATATCATGTTTTGCTGCTATTTCACTCACTCCCAAAGCAACAGTTGGTGCCCAGGATATATCATCGTAATAATAATTAAGATTGGCACCATCTATAAATATGGCAAGTCTTGCATTAGCAGGAACCATATTAGGAACCGCTATGCTGTACTCACTCGCTCCTGTGTAGGATGTATTGTTAATATTTACATTCTGAATCAATACAAATGAAGCGATATTCGTTGGATCAGTTACATATCCGATGTGCATCACCCCTGTATTTGCGCTGCAATAAGCTCTGAATCTCAGTGAATGTGTTCCTGCATTAATATTACTCAATTCAGGTAAGATAGCCATAGAAGATCCTGTAACAGGTCTCTGCATAATATGTTTTGTTCCTGAATAAGCTCCTGTTGCGTTGATATTTACACTTCCTGTTCCTGTAACCAATCTTCCCCAACATGGAACATTTGTAATAAGACCGGCATTATAAGAATCAAAATTTTCAAAGAGTGCTGTTTTCGGGGCACAAAGTGTTAATGCAGAAACAATATTGGTCCATGCACTCTGGTCTGTGGTGCTGCATCTTGCTCTTACCCAGAAATAATAGGTTGTTGCAGAGTTAAGGCCTTGCACTGTATAAGGATTTGCCGTTACTCCGGTTGCATTTGGCGGTGTAGAAGCATCAGGAGCCGTATTACTTGTACTGTAATAAATATCATATCCTGATGCAGGAGCTGGTGTCGGAGCGGTCCAGCCAATAGTAACAGAGGCACTGGTAACACCTGATAATACTACGTTAGACGGAGTTATGCATGTTGGCTTAGGCTCCCAATAAACATTATCAAAATACAGACTGTTGTTCGGAACACCAGCGTTTCTTATGGCCAGTTTTGCATTGGCAGGAACTGTACTCGGAATAACTACCGAATATTCATATCCGTCATATGCTGTATTGCCTACACTTACTGACTGAATGTTTACAAAAGTAGAAGCATCCGTATCATTGGTAACATATCCGATATCCAGCAGACCTGCTGCACTACTCGCCGTTTTTGCTTTGAATCTCAGCCAGTGAGTTCCCGCATTTACATTACTGAATGCCGGAAGGACTGCAATTACAGCATTGGCTGTACCGCTGGTATTCTGGTTCATCGCTTTTGTACCATTTACACCAGCTGTACCACTAATAGCCTGATAACCAGTCCCTGTTATTATTCTCTCCCAACAGTCTACAACGTAATTCGCCCCTGCTGTCGCATTTTCAAAATCTTCAAACATATAGGTCATAGGGCTGCATTTTGTTTTAAATGTTCCTCTTAATGACCATGCACTTTTACTGGATGTACTGCAAACCGATCTTACATAGTAATAATAAGTGGTAAAAGGATCCAGTCCACTGATAGAAGCAGAGGTTGCTGTACTTGATCCCGAAGCTGTCGTAGAAGCATCCGGAACAGTTGGAGAAGAGGTATAATAATATTCGTAACCACTTCCCGGTGCTGTGGAAGGAGCTGTCCAGGAAATAGAAGCTGTATTCGTTGTTACATTATTTGAGGTAAGAGCGGAAGGAACAAAGCAGGTTGGAGCAGCCTCAATTTTTAAGCTGAAGTCTACAAAGTTTCCATTGTTACCGGCATTAGGTCCACAAGGGTTGGGTGCAGTATTAAGGTTTGTTCCCGTCTGTACCCTTATTCTGTAAATTCCCGGAGCCTGTGCAGGTGGAATAAAGAATTGATCATCCACAAAGGAATAAGCAGATGTTCCTATTGGATTTTCATAGAAATCATTAAAATCTCCATTGGCATTCCAGTCTACCCATACCAGAGATTTGGTTCCGCTTCCTGCAAATTCCAGATGTACTTTCACTGTTCCTCCGGGATAGGAAGTCACGATATGGCTCGCAGAATTGTTTACATAAGCCTGATAGGCTGCTGCATCATAGTAAAAGGACCCCTGATCTGAAAAAACAGCATTTTTCAGATAATAGGTGGAATTTGTTCCTCCACTGGCCGGGGTACAGTACGTCTGTGCATTCAGCTGTAAAAACGGAAGAAGTAAAATCATCCATAAGAGGTAATGCTTTCTCATTTTTTATTTTTTTAGAGTTAAGAATGTATTGTTCTGTTGAAGAATTTATGATCATCAATAGGATCTTATTCATATCATTTACCCGGATTCTGTTATCTTAAAAAGAACAGGAGGCATTAAGCTCCGGAGTTTATCTATTTATTAAACCATCACGGAAACACCATTGTTTTTTTTACAACTATAACACCGGATAAGTATGATAATTTCATTAAAATCTCCAGATAAGTCTAATATTTTCAATCAGCGTAAAGGTTTAAACAATATTAGCGTTATATTTGCCTCTTATAAAGAGATTGGCTTGCAGAATTCATTCATTTTACAAGAATTTAAAATGCAAAAATCTAATAATCAAACAGTTGAAAAACAACCCTTAAAAAAGGCAAATGCCAGGAATATCAAAGGAAAACAAGCAGAAAAGAAATAATCTGCTGCAAAAAATACTGAAAAGTAATGTCTGGATATTATTTTTCATCGCCTTGTTCCCTATTTTTATTGGCGGGCAAACCGGTCCGGATTTTAGCATTTCGACGGACAAAGCTTTTCAGAAATTGTATCAAAATCCGGAGGATTGTATCAGCTATTCACAGAGTCTTCTGATCAGTGATAAAAATCCTGAGCATAAAATTATTCTCAGAAAAATCATTTCACAGGCTTATGCTCTCCAGGGAAATTATGTTCAGGCGGTGAATATCTCCAATCAAAAGGAAGATGAAAACCCAAACGAAACCCTCTCCCACTTTATCCAGCTGTTCGGGGATTATAATCTGGCCGACCAATATCAGAATCTGGGACTATACGGACAGTCTCAAAAAATAATCACCAGGGTTCTGGCTGACCGTGAGCTTTTAAAAAGCAGCCATCTGAAAGAAAGGATGACTATTGCCAAACTGTTTCAGCTGCAGGCCATCAACTCAGGAGTTACCCGTAATTATAATACAGCGCTTCAGCTCCTTGATAAAAGTGACCGGTATCTCGACGGAAATAATGAAGAAAACCGGATTATAAGCCAAGAAAATATCATCTTCCGTGCTACTTTTCTGATGAGGATTAATAAATTGGAAGAATCAAAAAAATTGCTGGACCTCGTAATACAGGATATTGAAAGCCATGGAAATGATGCTTTTCTCGCCGCTTTTGCGTATGAAAGTATATCCCGTTATTTTTTCATGAAAGAAGATTATACAACTGCTGTAAAATATCTTGATGAGGGTTTCTCAAAGATTGAAGGGCTGCCTTATCACGATATGAAAGTTATTTTTTACGAATTGTTTGCCAAAAATTATCTGGCTCTCAATAACGATGAAAAGTATCATTATTACAATAACCTTTATACGGAGCTGAAAACCAAAATTGATTCCAGTAAAAAAGAGGGAATACAGTATATTGTAAAACTGGTTGAAAACTACCATCACAAAGACATTGAATTTCAGAGACAAAGCAAACTCAGCCAGTTCAAAATTATTACTACCGTTATCCTTTTCTTTATTATAACAGCAGGAGGATATTTTTTATATGAATCTGGAAGAAGTAAAGACCTGAAAAAGCAGCTCGTATTTTTTGAAAAGCTGAAAGAGAGGGAAAATGCAATACCCCTTAAAACAGAAGGTCCGAAAGATGAACCCCAAAAGGTAAATAAACCTCAGGAAAAAGATCCGCCGAAAATTTCCAAAGAAAAGGAAGACGAAATTCTTCAAAAGCTGAAAGAATGGGAGCAGACAGATAATTATCTGAACAAGAATATGTCTATTTCGGTCCTTTCTGCGCAGACTGGGATCAATACAAAGTATCTGTCGGAGGTCATTAATAACCATAAAGAAAAAAACTTCAATGGCTACATTAACGAACTGAGAATTAACCATATTGCGCATTTGCTAAAGACCGACCCCGCTTATCTCAATTACAAGGTAAGCTATCTTGCAGAGCATTCGGGATTTTCTTCGCACGGTGCCTTTACAAACGTTTTTAAATCTATAACAGGGATGTCTCCTAATACCTATATCCAGGAAATCATTAAAAATAAAAGATTATGAAACTAGCGGCCAGAATTTTCCTGTTTATAATACTGTTCTGTCAAGGCTTGTTGTTTGGGCAGAACATTTCTGATGATTCCCTGATCAAAAAGGCTAACCAGGAGATCTACAATAATCCGGACAATGCAATCAGTATAGGAAAAAAACTACTTCAAAAAGAGAAAGATGTTAATAAATCCATCAGAATCTACCTGCTTCTGTCCACGGCAGAAATTGCCAAAAGAAACTTTGATGAATCACTCAGACATATTCTAAAAGCCAGAGAACTGGTTCGGAAAACCAATGATCCCAAGGTACAGACCACCTTCTTTATTTCGGCTGCCATTCAGTTCCAACAAATGGAGCTTTATAGTAAAAGCCTTGAAACACTGGATGAAGCAGACGAATATCTGGCCAGACTTCCCGAAGGGCTTTCTTTTAAATATTTTGAAACTGCCAGAAGCTATGCTCTGCGGGGAATGATCTATAAAAGCCAGTCCAATCCTGAAATTGCACTTCAGGAATTCTTAATTGCCGTGAAAAACTTTGAAAAGGTGAAAGAAAAGAAGACCACCTTTTTTAACCAGAGTATCATGTATTATAATATTGGATACTGCTATCTCAATCTCAACCAGCCTGAAAAAGCAGAGCCTGCCTTTATGAGATCGATGGATTTTGCTGGCCTGATCAAAGCCAAAAGTCTGGAGGCTTTTGCCTTAAAAGGATTGGCTGAAGTACACAAACAGAAGCACCAGAATCAGGCAGCTCTGGACCTGCTGCTTAAAGCACAGAAGCTGGGAGAAGAATCAGGAGATCTTACCCTGAATGAAGGAATTTACAAAGAAATGGCAGATAATTACCTGGCGATGGGAGAACAGAACCATTATCAGAACTACAGCAAAAAGTATATTGAAACCCGTTTTAAAAGGGAACAAAGCGAGCTAAGTTCCATTAACCATGCCATTGATGCCCATACCATAGAAACCGAAAAAAAGAACAGTGAGCTAATCTCCCATTATAATTATCTTATTGCTATTTCAATGGTAACAGGATTGGTTATTCTCAGCGTGCTTATTATGATGATTTTAAAAATAAGAAGGCGTAATAAAAATGATCAGAAAGAAATTCAGAAGCTTCTCAGATCTTAGATTAACCTGAGCCCGGGCTTTTGATCCTTCAGAAACGTTGTTTTCTGCTATTAACAATTACGGTTTCTGGCATTATTTTAGCTGATAATAAAACTATAACAGCGCTGCGGTTGACACCGTACCTTAAAAATCCATCATTATGAAAAAGATTTTAACAGCCACTGTTTTCATTTTATTAACAGGATTCATTGTTTCCTGTAATTCTGTGAAAACGTCTGAAAACGGAAGTACTACCACAGCTGCGACATTTAAATCAGGAAAATATGCAGGGAAAACGCCCTCCGGAAATGTAGTTATTACGTTCAAGCCGGATCAGACTTTTACTCTGCAGGAAACTATACCGGGGAGTACAGATCCTATGTCCAGCACCGGCACATGGAAATATGATGAAGGCTCTAAAAAAATAATTCTCGCTTATAAAGATATTGCCGACAGGGTAACAACATTCTCCATCGTTAACAGCAAAACGATCCAGATGAACAGCGGAAGTGCCTGGACTACACAGACATCAGGCTCCGAATACAATTTAATTTTACAGTAAAATAATAATTAGATTTTTATAAAACACCCCAGGAATACTTTTTTAGGGTGTTTTCTATTTTTAAGGCTGCGTTGAATTGATGTTATCAGTACACCTCTCCTTGTTGCTTATTTTCTGTATTAAAATCCTGTTCTTCAGTTTTGCAGAGGATTTTTCAATAATTAATCTATAAAACAGTCCTCCTGCAATACAGCCTGACAGGCAAATCAAAAGACTTAGATTATCTGAAGACTGAATATTCAGCTTTTCAAGAAGAAACTGGACCATATGAATAATTCCCTTATGAGAAAGGTAAACCGCATATGACAATCCGGCCAGCTGGGATGTAATATAAGATTTTGTTCTGAACAGGAATGAAGTTTCCGAAACCGCAGCCATCACGATTATACCATAGCTCAATGCCACAAAAGTAAATCCGAATATAGAAGCCATTTCTGAAACCTGATCTCTGCAAAACCAAAATGAAAGGGATAACAGTACAACTCCCAGTACAAAAAGTAGATTTCCGTTATGGTGAACCATTCGTTTAGTCTTTGTTGAATGATTCATCAGAAAACCGACAAGAACTCCAACCGCAAGACCATCCAGCCGTGTATGGGTAGGATAATAAATATTCATATACCAGTTTTTCCAGAAATCTGGGGAATCAATAACCGGAATAACATATTCCTTCCAAGCTATAACCCTGGCTGTCAATGAAAAAACAATAAGCAACATACATAATAGTACCATATGCCTGAATAATCTTGTTTTTTGAGTAATCAGAAGCAGCAAGGGAAGGAAAAAGTAGAACTGCTCTTCAATACATAAAGACCATGCATGGGAAAACGTTCCCCTATTGATAACATCCAGGCCATAGTTCTGGGTAAATGTGATGAATTTCCAGAAAGAGGATAATGCTTCTCTTTCCCGGAAAAAAGGAATACAGAAATACAGGAAAAGCGTAAAAACATAGGGAGGAATGATTCTGAAGAAACGTTTGGTAAAGAATGTTTTTAAGCTAATCCTTCCCTTCTTTTCTATTTCTCTGAACAGCTGACCTGATATGAGAAACCCGCTGAGCACAAAGAACAGATCAACGCCCGTCCACCCGAATTGTCCGACAATATCAATCCATTCCGGATGTTTAAATGCGCGGTAATGATATAGTAATACCAATGCGATAGCCAATGCCCGCAGGTGATCCAATCCATGAAGTTTGTCTGATGAGTTTTCTATAACCATTTTTCCTGCAAATATGCGTTTGCCTGAAACTCATTTTTAACAGAAACTGCAGATAACAGGCTAAGACAGGCAGACGGTTGGATATGTTGTCTGGATGACAATCTCTGCCTTCCATCATCAATCTGAATATTTTGACAGGAATTTCACCCATCTTGTATCCGGATTTTATATTTTTGAAAATAATGAAAGCTGCATCAGAAAATCCCCTCAAAAAGAACCTATATTTTCAGTTTTTCTTCTGGACTGCCTTATTTTTATTCGGAACAGCCAGAAGTTACAGTGAATACGAAAAGGGAGCATTCCATAATTTGATTATTTATAACTTTTGCCACTGGATTTTTCAGATCGCAGGAGCCAATTTCATTTATTATGTTCTGGTCCGTAAATTCCTTGACACTAAAAAATACCTTCAGTTTTCCTTATATTTTCTAATCTGCATTTATCTTATTTCTGTTGTGAACAAACTCTTCATTGTTTATGGAGCTGAACCTTTTTTCATGAAAATTCCGCAAGACAGCCTGATCAGTATTTTTACAGACATTGGGTATCTTTTACCACATTACAGCTTTCCGATTGTCAGCGGGACATTTATGTTTACGGCTGTCATGTTTTTTATACGATATAAAGACGAAAAGGAAAACACCCTGATATTACAGAAAGAAAAAGCAGAACTGGAACTGAAATCTTTGAAATCCCAGCTAAATCCTCATTTTCTGTTCAATACGCTGAATAATATCTATTCCCTTTCATTAATCGGATCTGAAAAAACATCAGAATCCATCAATCGTCTTGCTCATATTTTTGACTATATTCTATACAAAGCTCCTAAAAATCAAATTCTTATTTCGGAAGAGCTTGCGGTTATTGGTGATTACATTGCACTCGAAAGTCTGCGTTACCATGAAGGAAGACTAAAGATCACCCAAACCATACAACCCGACTGTACAGGAATTATTCCTCCTTTGATTTATCTTACTTTGGTTGAAAATGCATTCAAACATAGTTCTGCCACAGCTTACGGACAGACAAAAATCAGAATAGAAGTACAGATGGAAAACGGGTATTCAATATTCAGAATAGAAAACACCTGCCAAAGTAACAGGAATACAGCTGAAACTCAGGGAATCGGTTTACAGAATATTGAACAGCAGCTCCGGCATCATTATCAGAGTCAATTTGTATTCAATGTTTCAAAAGAAAACAATATTTTTAAAGCTGAAATAAAAACTCCTCCGGCCTATGATTAACTGTATCATTGTAGATGACGAACCTTTAGCCTCTTCCCTGCTGGAAAAACATATTGCCATAATCAGCAGCCTCCAATTGATTGGAAAAGCAGAAAATGCGATGGAAGCCTATCAGTTGCTGCAAACAAAATCAGTAGACCTGATGTTCCTGGACATCGAGATGCCTCATTTAAACGGAATTGATTTTTTAAGGTCTCTTTCTCATCGGCCTAAAATAATTTTCACTACTGCTTACCGTGATTTTGCGCTGGAAGGTTTCGAATTGGAAGCCGTAGACTATCTTCTGAAGCCCATCACTTTTGAACGTTTTTTCAAATCTGTGGAACGTATTTTAAGGGATAAAAAAGATTCTGAAGAGGATTTTATTATTTTCAAAACAGAAGGAATGAGCCGGAAAATTTCAGTACGGGAAATTATTTATTTTGAAAGCCAGGGAAATGATGTAAAAACATTTCTAACCAATAATGAAAGTTTCATTTCCAAAAACAAGATGACAGATCTGGAAGCAGCTTTATCTGATAAAGGTTTTATTAGAATCCACAGGTCGTTTATGATCAATTCCAATTATATAACGGCTTTTAGCAATCAGGAAGTTGTACTGAACCCTTATACGGTTCCTGTAGGAAGAAGCTACAAAAATGAGTTCGATGCTTTTATTGCGAAGCTTTCTGAGAAACGTTTATTATAAAACGTAGCATTATTGAGGGATTACAGCAAAACTTAAAGGTATTTTTATATATTTAGTGAAAATTTTAGAAGCAAAAAATATCCTGTTTTACAAAGCTACAGTGGGATTTTATACAATAGTTTAACATAGGGAAATAAGCTGAACTGACACCCTCAAACAGTAGTAAGCATTAGTTAAAGCAAAAAAACAAATGATGAGAAATTTTAAATACTAAAATACACTGATAAAAATTTCCTCAACATTAATAGAATAGAGGTTTATAATTAAATTTAATGTTTCTGTAAAGAAGATGCCAATGCGGTGAGTATTGGCTTTTTTACTGATCTTAAAAACGATATATTCCCGTAGTGCAGATAATATATTAATTTTTTATAGATTTTATTCTAAATTATCATTACACACATTAAACACTGTATATAAATAACTTACATCACAAACAACCCTATTATATTACTAAGCTGGCCGAATAGTAAAATTTAACTTTTCACCCATAAAAACCTGATTTTCAAAGCAGTGACCATACGAAGACATACATAACATCTATGCGCAAGCTCCTATGGATATTAAAAAAAAGTATTATTTTTGCCTGAAGGAATAAAGTTGCCCATCAGCATTTTTATTAGTAATTTTAGTACACCAATTTATAAAACATTAAAATTCATCCACATGAGAAAAATACTTCTACTCATTACATGTATATTCGGCATTTCAGTTTTCTCACAGATTAAAGTGCTGAAAAATGAAAGCTTGGTGGAAATTGGCAAAGATAATTCCGTAGGTTTATATAAAAAAGATGATAAATTTACCATCAACTATCAGGATCTGAATACCAGTAACCTGAATACCATAAGGTCTTTTTCTTTTCAGAATCTGGATGGTGATGTTTCTGGCCTGTATACCCTTATTATGGAAGGCTTTACAACAGTTCCGGAAGCAAATGTTGTACTGGAGCTTCCCAATGATATTATTGAACTTCATTACGAAAAAAACTATGGCCAGCCAACCATGCAGTTTATCCAGTACATTAACAAAAACCGTAAGTATGTAGGAAAATCGCAGTTTTTAACGAAGAAACAGATGGAAAAGGTTTTCGGGAGAACCAACGGAAAATATACGATGTATGATAAGCCTGCAGCTCCCACTCATCAGGTTAATACCTCAAAGCCTGCTGCGAACCAGGCATCTACTGCTGCACCCGCTTCAAACAGCAGCAATAAAAACAAAAAATCAAAAAAATAAACATATTTTTTCAATATTACTGAACTCATTCATCTGAATGAGTTTTTTTATTTTTACTTTTGCAGAAAGACAATACCTATTATGCCGCTTCAGATAATCAATTTGACCAAGAAATTTGGCGAACAGACCGCACTTGACCAGATCAACATTTCTATTGATAAAAATGAAATCATCGGACTTCTCGGACCCAATGGTGCGGGAAAATCTACCCTGATGAAATCCATTGTCGGTGCTTTGAAAATTGATCAGGGTGAAATTATCTTTAACGGAATGAATATTGCTGAAAATGAAATTGCCTGCAAAAGAAAAATAGGTTTTCT
Organism: Chryseobacterium sp. 2987; assembly: GCF_031456375.1. Taxonomy (NCBI): domain Bacteria; kingdom Pseudomonadati; phylum Bacteroidota; class Flavobacteriia; order Flavobacteriales; family Weeksellaceae; genus Chryseobacterium; species Chryseobacterium sp. 2987. Next base: position 558,653 of record NZ_JAVDUN010000001.1, on the reverse strand, counting down.
TCCTGAAAACAACCCGCTGTACCTGGAGATGTACATCAAAGAATATCTTCAGTTTGTAGCCAATATTCATAAAATCCCGGCATCCAGAGTAGATGAAGTGATCGAGCTGGTAGGCATTACTCCTGAAAAATCAAAAAAGATTGGACAGCTATCCAAAGGATATAAGCAAAGAGTAGGACTTGCTCAAGCAATTATCCATCAGCCGGATTTACTGATTCTGGACGAACCTACCAATGGTCTTGATCCTAATCAGATTATTGAGATCCGGAATGTTGTGAAAGAAATCGGGCAGCAGAAAACTGTTCTTCTCTCTACCCACATCATGCAGGAGGTAGAAGCATTATGTTCGCGGGTTATTCTGATTCATAAAGGGGTAATTCTTCAGGACTGCCCTATTGATGAGTTCAAAGGCAGATTCAACAGCCTGGAAGAAGCTTTTGCAAGCTATACGGCTGTTTCATAATTATCATGGAATTTTCTGTTACCAACGGACAGGGAATTATCAGACTTGTGTTTGATGGTTTTGCCAGCTGCCTGAGCATACGGCGTCCTGTTGCTGTCAACTGGCCTGATTGCAGAGGCAGTGTGGGTGAATACTATGCTGTATCTGAACTTTCAAAAGAAGAACAGATCAGTATGGCCGATCAGCTTAACCGGGCTCTCATGGATGGTACAGAAGAAGAAATAATGACCGGCATTCAGGATTTCCTGCAACTTTTTGAAAACGGGACCTATCAAGTATATCTGGGAAATATGCCGTTTGACAATACGGATTTCCACACCTATAGATCTTTACCTGCTGATAAGGTGCAATCTAATAGTGATTTTTTTTCAGGCTGGTTTTATCCTATTAAGGATTTCGATCATATTCTTACTCTGGAAAGCAGCAGTATTGATGAAGCAAGAGTTGTCTATTATATGGACCTTATCCGGAAAGGAGCGTGCCCCAAAGCAGTGGTATTCTGCCATCTTTACTATTCAGACCCTGAAATGAGCACTTCCTTTATTCTGGACGGCCATCATAAAATAGAAGCCTATATCCGCCTGAAAATGGATATTCCTGCCATTTTCATCCACAAAGAGAACGAAGGTTATGAAACAGTCCGGGATCTGATGCACGATGCCCGTCTTCTACTCAATGATAATGAATTTGAACACCTGTTTCAGAATGATGACGAAAATATTCCTGAAATTAAATTTACAGATGATGAAATGCTGACTGCTGAACTGGACAGAATTCTCAGGTCATCCGAAAGAATCGACACGGGAATTATCAATATTCTGATCAGGCATCATAAGTCGGGATCTCCGGAAGATAAAACATGGCTGGATAAGCGTTTTGAAGCATTGAGGACTAATATCAATATAAATCTTTTCAATGATAATAAAAACCTTCTGACCTTTTCCCGGCAGTATGTAGAAAAATACAGAAGCTACGGATGGTTTTCAAAAACTATTAAACATCATTACGAGCTGGACAGCTGGATCCGGGAAACCATTTTAATATAAAATGGCTTTATTTTTGATGGGCAATTAATCTCAACAATAACCAATACAAAATGACCAAAAAAATTGTACTAGGAATTTTCTGCGTTGCCCAGTTTTCCTTCATGAACGCTAAAAATCCTGCAGACGGAGCATTAACGCTTAGCCATACAGCTTCTCACAGCTTTTTCCAGCAGGTTCCCAAAACAGTAATCATCAAGACCAAAAAGTTTAAGATCCGAATTGATAAACAGCCCAATGGCAAATATCTGTACCAATCATGGGGAGCGAATTCCAGCATCACCACTAAACCTCATATGATCATCAGCGATGGTGAACTGGTTCCTGACGGTAGTGGAGGCAATTATTCCATCGTTTTTAACAATAATGGCTATACGTACCAGGTCTGGAGAAATTACTTGACAGATTCTGCAAAAAAACCTCCTTATACTTTAACGGTTACAGATAATAATGACCAGGAGATCGTAAATGAATATGGAACTGTAGTGAAAAAATAAAGAAAGAATCCTGCTGCTATGCAGGATTTTTTATACCTGCAATGAATAAATCACTGATACTTCCGGCTTTAACAGTACTACTGCAGCTATTAAGCACAGGACATCTTTACTATACCTATCAGAATGGAAGCACCCAGATACCGGCTGCATTTATTGAACTGATCATTCTTGCTGCTGCCAATACAGTCATACTGATCCTATTTTATGTTCTTTTTTATAAAAATTCTTCCCCGCGGAACTTTTGGGAGATTCCAGCGTTTATTGCCTGGATCACCATTATTTTTACATTGATCTGTACTCTCTTTATGTGGGGGAATATCGTGGGATAAAAAAACGAATCAGCAGCTCGCGGTGAAGTCAGGATTATATTAGGTCCCGGATTTTCTGAGCTCTGTATGAAAACGGCTGGTTTCAAAGCTTTCTTCGGCTGCTCTGTACCCGATGTTGAAGATTTGGTCCAGACGGTCTTTTTTTCGTTCAAAAGTTCCGTAGGTAGACAGTTGCTGTGAGGAAATGAACCAGTCGCAGTAATCAAATTTTATTTTCTCAATCCTGTAGGAAAGAAGATCATAGGAACGGGAAACAATAGCTTTAATTGATTTCAGGTCTTTGATATCAATGTCATTAGGTGGAGATACAAAAACACCGATTAGCTTGTCACATTCATCGCGGATAATATCAGCGGGAAAGTTATTCAATACCCCTCCATCACAATACATTTGGTCATTAATAATATAAGGGGTTGTAATACCCGGAATGGAACAGGATGCAATGATAGCGTCTACGACTTCGAAATTTTCATCAAAGATTTTCTGGGTTCCGGAAACAAGCTCTGTGGCTACAATCTTTACTTTGATATCCAAATCCCCTAACTTCATATCATGGAAGATAGGTTTAAGATAATTCCTGAAAATAACGGAGGAAACCAGCCCCGGCTGATTAAAAGCAAAATGTTTCCAATTGAAAAAGTAAACTGAATTGAAGAATTCAAGAATTTCTTCGGGAGTTTTTCCTACAGCATGAAGACATCCCACAATAGAACCTGCACTGCAGCACGACAGGACGTCTACTTCAATATTTTTTTCGTTCAAGAATTTCAACACTCCGGCATGGGCAATTCCTTTGGTACCACCTCCTGACAAAACAAGTCCTACTTTCTCAAAATTCATAGAATAAATGTAAGAAAAGACCGCGAGAAAATCAGGTTAATTTTTCTAAATATGCAGATTTTACCATTATTTTAACAGAGGAACTCATTCCGGATTGCAGTGTTCGTCGAAAAATAAGAAATTTGATTCGGAATATAAGATTAACCTGACTTCGGGTTAAGGAGTTTAAATGTAAAAGGTTGGAGGTTGAGGTTGGAAGAAGGAGGATGGAGGTTACTTTTTAGTTATACGTATTGAAAGCTACCAGAAAATCAAATTAAATAAAAACAGATCAATATTTGTTCTTAATGACTTTCAAAACTTCCTTCTTCCATCATCAAGCTTCAAACCTGCATCCATCAGATATTCTTATCCCGAACTGAGATTAAAATTAGCTAAGCTTCCCTTATCAATCGGCAAGGATACTGCATTCTTTATCTTTTTATTTCTAAATATTAAACTAAAACCGTTATCAACTATGCTTAATCATTCTGAAATTCCGGATCCTGTTTTAAGAAGTCTCATCAGGCAGGGAGAAATCTGTTTCGGAGGTAATATGAAGCTGAAAATTTACGGACGGCTGGGATGCCGCTCGGGGAAGCGTCTTTACAAAGAAAACAGAGTATTTTTCACTTCTGAGCAGGAAGCATTACAAAACGGGTTCCGCCCTTGCGGACACTGCATGAAGGAGGCTTACAAACAATGGAAATCTTTGAACTAAAATAAGTTCTATCCATTAAAAAAGCCCGGATAAATCCGGGCTCTATTATGATGAGTTTATCTTTATAAAAGATTAGATGTGAATCACTTCACCATAAGCTGCTGCTGCTGCTTCCATGATCGCTTCAGATACTGTTGGATGCGGGTGGATAGATTTGATGATCTCGTGGCCTGTCGTTTCAAGTTTTCTTGCTACTACAGCTTCAGCTACCATATCTGTTACCCCTTCACCAATCATGTGGCATCCTAACCACTCGCCGTATTTGGCATCAAAGATTACTTTGATAAATCCGTCCGTATTTCCGTTCGCAGTAGCTTTACCACTTGCAGAAAGAGGGAATTTACCTACTTTGATCTCGTATCCTTTTTCTTTAGCCTGTTTTTCTGTAAGACCTACAGATGCTACTTCAGGGTGACAGTATGTACATCCCGGGATATTTCCGTAATCGATTTTTTCAACATGCATTCCCTTGATCTTCTCAACACATGTAATTCCTTCAGCAGAAGCAACGTGAGCTAATGCCTGAGTAGGAATAATATCTCCGATTGCATAGTAACCTGGCACTGAAGTTTCGTACCATTCATTTACCAGTACTCTTCCTTTATCTGTCTGGATTCCCACTTCTTCTAAACCGATGTTTTCGATGTTTGCCGCAATACCTACAGCAGAAAGCAGAATATCAGCTTCAAGTGTAATGTTTCCGTTTGCAGTTTTCACATTGGCTTTTACTCCTTCTCCACTTGTATCAACGCTTTCTACAGAAGCATTGGTCATAATTTCGATTCCGGATTTTTTAAGAGATTTTTCTAAGTGCTTAGAAACTTCTTCATCTTCTACGGGAACGATATTCGGCATAAATTCCACAACCGTTACTTTAGTTCCCATGGTATTATAGAAATCAGCAAACTCTACTCCAATAGCTCCGGAACCTACAACAATCATAGATTTCGGCTGCTCAGGAAGAGATAATGCCTGTCTGTATCCGATTACTTTTTTACCATCCTGCGGCAGGTTAGGCAGTTCTCTTGAACGTGCTCCTGTTGCAATGATGATATGGTTTGCTGAATATTCGGTTACTTTACCGTCTTTGTCTGTAACAGAAACTTTTTTACCTTTCTGAACTTTAGCAGTACCAAGAATTACATCAATCTTATTCTTTTTCATCAAGAATTCGATTCCTTTGCTCATTTTGCTGGCTACACCACGGCTTCTCTGGATTACATTGGGAAATTCAAAGCTTGCTTCTACTTTGTTTAATCCATAATCTTCAGCATGGTTAATATAATGAAAAACCTGAGCAGATTTCAATAAAGCTTTCGTTGGAATACAACCCCAGTTAAGACAGATTCCTCCTAAATTTTCTTTCTCGATAATTGCGGTTTTGAAACCCAACTGTGCTGCTCTGATTGCAGTAACATATCCACCAGGACCACTTCCAATGACAATAATATCGTAATTCATTATTTTAAAAATTTTTATGCGAATTTAAGGAAAAAATTTTGATGTTTCATGGTCTGCTGTTCCATATTTCACTGAACACAAATCCTGTTTTATCAATAACAGGCTTAAAATACAACAGGAAACCTCCTGTTTTTGTTTTAAACACAGAGATTTAATTTTAGTATATTTCACTTTTCAGCATATCCCATAAATGGGATTTATTATTAATAAATAAATTTTAACATCCTATAAACAAATATAATAGCGTAATTTTTCATATTTTAGTGTTAAATATAAAAATATGAAAACGAAGATTATTATTTCCCTCATTTTACTTTGGGGTATTTTTTCAAAAGCACAAGTTGGTATTAATACTCAGACACCCAACAGTACTTTAATGATCAACGGGTCATTAGGGGCCCATTACAAAGAGGTTACTGCAGTATCGTACAGCATTATCGCGACAGATCATTATCTTACCTATAACGGATCTGCCAATACCACATTTACGCTTCCGGTAATCGGAGCAGGAACTTCCAGCTTTACGGGCAGGATTTATAAAATCAAAAATATATCGGCCTTCGATATTACTCTTCAGGCATCCAGTGGTAATACATTGAGAGTAGACAACAACCCCGTCACTTCTTTCACCATTCCCACAGGAGCTTACGCAGAAGTGGTGAATAACAGCAATACTACTGCAGGAACCTGGGATTTATCGTTCACGGTATTGCCTAAGCCTAACAATGTTGAGATTTTTGGAGTTCAGCTTTCTATTCCTCCGCATAAAGACGGAACTTCCCCTGTGGCGGACTGGATTAATCATAATGTCAGTACATATGATACAGGAACAGGAACAAACGCGTGGTGGATAATCAGTAAAACCTCTACACCTTACGCACATACAGCGGATTACTCAAATGCGAGCAGAATGACTCTTGTTTATGAATATCAGGGGCCTCCATTCAATGTGAATAATATGTACCCTATCCTAACCGCAGGAAATAATTCTAGTTTTCCGGACGTGTTTACGGCTTCTTTTGTGAGTCTAGCCAATAGCGGACCGGGCGGAAAAACCCGGCTTACGGTTTCGGTAGCCCGTATTGACTTTATCGGGAACAACGGATCCAACAACAGTAACTGGACAGGAACATTTCTCCTTAATCTTCTTTTGGCCAGAAAGGTGTATTAAAAGCTTATATAAAATACAAGAGCAGGACTTTTCGCCTGCTCTTTTTATTTATTAATGGAAAACCTGCGTTATTTCATTCTTTTAAGCAGCTGTTTCTGGCTTTGATATTTTTCATTGAGTGCCTGTAATTGTGCTCTTTTCATCTTTTTGGTTAAAAGAGGGTGTTTCTGAATCAGCTTCTTTTCGGCTTTATATCTTTTATCCAGCTCACTCATTTTGTGATTAATCAACTCACTTTTTGAAGGATGCGGAGGAACCGGAGGATGTTCCTGAGCAAAAACATTCATAGACAAACCTAATAGCAATACGGTTGAAATAAATAACTTTTTCATGATATTTACATTTTTAGAGAATTTAATTAAATTAATCCTGATTTACTCTAAATGTACATATACCATACCAAAGATAAATTCAATTTCTGGATTATCTCTCAGGGCTGGCTTAAAACGATTAATCTTCTGTTCACTTATTTCTTCATTTGAATAACCATAGCGTATTGTAATGCTGTTCTGTTCTGTGGTATTGTCACCTCAATCTTATCACCGTTCTGCCTCCATTCTATTGTTGACTGAATACCTAAGATCTGTAAAGTTTTCGGTTTAAAGTTTTCGGGAACTGAGAATGTAAGGTTTGCTGGAGCTTTATATTCTGCCTTTTCACTGATATGAAAAACATTTACCGTTTTGCCGTCTTTACTCCGGGTGTAGTAAAGATCTCCCTCATGATAGGGGGCAATACCTCTCGTAGCAAAAACTGCAGACTGGTTCTTTTCCATCCAGTTGGAAATTTCTTTCAGCCTGTCATAGACCACCGCATCGTAGTCGCCATTGGGTCCGGGAGCAATATTCATCAGATAATTACCTCCTCTGGATATGATCTTAATTAGGGTTTCAATGATTTTCTGGGAAGATTTATAATTGTCGTTGGGAACATAGGAAAAGGAATCTCCCATCGTAATACAGCTCTCCCAGGGAATAGAAAGGGCATGTTCAGGAACGGCCTGTTCAGGAGTTATGTAATTTTCCCATTTTCCGGGAACAGTGCGATCTACAATAATAATTCCCGGCTGATTTTTCCTCGCCATCTTCCCGATTTTATCCATGTCAATGTCCTGTTCTACTTTAATGGTCCTCTGCCATTCCACTGCAGGATCAATGGTGTGAAAAGGTCTTACCCAGCCGCCGTCCAGCCATAGAATATCAATTTTACCATAGTTGGAAGTAATCTCATTCAGCTGGTTGAAAGTGAATTTTTTAAAGCTATTCCATCTTTCGGGATATTTCTTGGGATCGTAATTGACGTTTCTGTCTTTTGGCGGAAAATAGGGCCACCAATAGTTTTCGGAGTGCCAGTCGGGTTTTGAAAAGTAAGCCCCAATCTTAAATCCGTCATTCCTGAAAGTATTGAAGATCTCTTTGGTAACGTCCGCTTTGGGATTTTTTGAAAAAGGAGTTCTGGGAGAAGTAATTTTATAATCAGATTCTTTGGTATCGAACATGGCAAATCCGTCGTGGTGCTTTGTAGTGAATACCACATATTTCATTCCTGCCTTCTTTGCAGCATTTGCCCATTTTTGAGGATTGAACCCGATGGGATTAAAGGTCGTCTGCAGGTTTTCGTAGTTTTTCACGTACTCATTATATGATTTTCCATGCTCCGGCTTTCTCTGCGTCCAGGATTCATCTTCCGGGCAAAGGCTCCAGCTTTCCACAATTCCCCATTGGCTGTATGTTCCCCAATGCATAAACAGTCCGAATTTAAGATCCTGCCACTGTTCCAGATTCTGTACCACAAGAGGATCATCCGGCTTAACGTAGCCCTCAGAAACATTGTGCGCCTGAGAAAAAAGCACAGACGAAATAAGAAATGACGACAGCAAAAAGGTCTTTGACTTCTGTTTGATGAGCATAAAGGATTCGTTTTCTGCTAATTTAATCATCCCTTCATTAATTGGCAAGTTTAACTTCTGAACAGATCTTTCAACGCCGCCTCAAGGTTGAAATAGGTAAACTGAAAACCGCTTCTCATCATTTTTTCAGGGTATACATTTCTACTTTTGAGCAGCAATTCGGTTTCCGTTCCTAAGAATAAAGAGGCTATTTCCAGTTGCCAGACCGGAGCGTTTAATCCGAAAGGGACTTTCAGCAGTTTCCTCATTGTTGCCATCAATTCTTTATTGGAAACGGGTTCAGGGGATGTTATATTGATCACGTCTGAAATATCTTCGTGTCTGATGATCCAATCTACAGCCCAGCAGAAATCATCAATATGAATCCAGCTTACTTTTTGTTCTCCCCTTCCCTGCTTTCCGCCCAGCCCTAGCTTTGTAATCATTCTCAATTTTGGGAAAGCACCACCGTTACGGCCTAATACAATAGAAGTTCTTAATGCAACTTTTCTTACCTCTTCATTCTGAACGCTGAAGAATTCTTTCTCCCAGCTTTTGCAGATATTCATGGAAAAATCGTCTCCGATAATTCCGTTCTTTTCAGTATTCAGCTGAGTTTCGGAATGGGTATAAATGGTTGCAGAGCTTGCATTCAGCCAGATTTTAGGTTTTATCTTACACTGGTTAATAGCATCCTGAAGGATTTTCGTACTGTTGATCCTTGAAGTGTAAATTTCTTTTTTGTTTTTGTCGTGGTATCTGCAGTCAACAGATTTTCCGGTGAGATTGATCAGCACATCAGATCCATCAAGAACATTCTGCCATTCACCTAACTCTGATGCATTCCAGTAGATTTCATTTTTCCGTTTCGGATTTCTGGTCAGGATAAATACCTGATCTTCTTTTTCGGTAAAGTATTTTTCAAGGTTTTCTCCGAGGAATCCGGTTCCTCCGGCTATGATGATTTTCATGGGATCTAGGGTTTAAAGTTCAAGGTTTAGGGTTCAAGGTTTAGCGGTTAAGAATTTAGATACTGGTTTCCAAAGAGGGTTTTCAGATTTTTCTGAGGTGTTTTTTTGTTTTCACCTGAATTTCTGATCCTTCCGCAAGCATTACGGAAGCAGGTTTCTGATGGTTTAAGCATTCAAAATCGGTTCCGTATATTTTGCTGAAACAGAGGTTCAGCTGATGATCTTTTACACGATAATGATCCCATTTCGGATGACAGACCTCATATTCCGAAGTGCTATTTTCCCGTTTGGTAAATCCGTAATAATGTTCGGTAATAAATTCAAATTCTGAATTGGCTTCCATTTTTAAAAGTTGGTTTTCTGCAGTTATTTCAATGGAATGCCAGGTTTTGTCTTTCCATGAATATTGAATGAGCAGCTCATTATCTTTTTCATACATCTTATTTTTCATCGGCATCGTGGTATAATTTTCTTGATAAACGGAATTCGCTACAAAGCTGAGGGCAGGTTTGGGAACAATTTCTTTAATGAAAACCACTCCCCTTTTCCAGATTCCGTTTTCTTTCTTTTTTACATAAAATCTGAGGTTTACTTCTTCAAAATTTCGGTGAAACGGAATAGGAAGGCCAAGCAGCTTAGTATTCAGGAACATAAATCCGACCAGGCTTACATAGCATTTATTCTGATAAAAATCGAGCTCAGTACCTTCTGGCAGGTATTTTAAAAGAACTTCAGGGTTGATATCGTAATTGATGATGGCCAGTTTACGCCATTCTGCTTTTAAAAAGTTCATTTTTTTAGGTTTTAATGGTTAAAATAGGATTTACAAACTTCCCTCTGCAGCTTTCCTGATGAGTTCGTTCCGTTGGAGCAGAAATTTTCTGAGATAGCTTTTAAGAAAAAATTTGCTGAACATTTTCCCTATTATTCCCAATGGTGATTCAAACTCAAAAATGTCGACCATCAGGGTATCTTCCTTTTTAACTTTAAAAATATGCTGGTGTTTCATACTTTTAAAAGCTCCCTCCAGCATGGTATCTGTAAAGTGATAAGGCTTTTCCATACTGATGATTTTTGAAGTGAGAGACTGGTAAATTCCCAGATGTTTTGCTCTCCAGGTTACTGTCTCATTTTCTTCAATGAGTCCGGAAGTCCGTCCTGCAATTGCTTTCTCATGGGTTCCTGCTGTAGATTTCTGGTGCAGATCTATATCTCTTGCAAGGTCAAATACCTTCTGAATATCTGCTTTGATCAGGGTTTCTAAATAGATTCTTTCCATCTTTTAAAAGGTTTGTTTTTTATCCAGTTCAGGGAGGGCTTTATCAATTCGTGCCGCCAGTTCAGGCAGCTTAATGGTAGGAACTGCCGGAAACAGATGATGCTCCATATGATAAAACATGCTGAATGTGAGCTTATTTTTCCAGAATCCGCGCTGGGTTCTTGCCACATTTGGATGTTCATGGGTATCGTGGTGAACCGTCCATACCGCAAAAAAAGCCATTAAAAATTCTCCGAAGATCATCACAAGGATATGATAGATCAGGAAATGAATCTGTAAATAAAAGGCTACTGCTGCAAAAACGACGATTGAAATCAGTTCAAAGATCATTTTCATCCTGTAATTTTTATTGGCCAGCCTGAAAGTGACCCAGTGAATCAGAAACATATGCTTAGGACCATACAAGACGGCTTCATACCATTTCATAGAAGCAGATTTCCCTTCATAATCTTCTTCGGAAAGGCAGTATTTATGGTGTCTTATATGGTTGAATTTTACTGCGTGGATAGAAGCCATCATTAAAATACTGTTGAGATACATGGACAGCCAGGTGAGGAATTTCCCTGTTCCGAGCGAATTGTGAAAACCGTTGTGAACCTGTCTGAGAGCAGTCAGAAAATAAAATCCCGAAAACGGAAGGGCTGCCCAGTAATATCCGTGATAAGCCAGAAACAGCGAAATAAAGAACCATGGAAGACTGATATTATTTTCAATCAGCATTTCCTTTGTGGAAAGAGATTTCAGGTCTTTCCATTCTACTTTTTTGATGAGTTCGGCATGATTCATTTTTTAGTTTTTTAAAGGTTAAGCAGAATAAGTAAGGCTAAAACGGTCATTCTGAATATCATCCATGAAAGGGTCGGGAGAAGGCTTAGTTTTAAAACCCTGCATCTTCTCAGGTGTTCCAGGAACATAGTGAATACGACTATTCCAAAATAAATTATGGCAGAAACAGAGGTCAGATTCAACAATAAGGCGGGGATCAAAAGCAGCGTACCGATCAGGGAAACGGTCATCATATTTCCCAGATAGTCCCAGATCCGGTTTTTTAAATAAGCTTTTAAAAATAAGGCCTGCCAGACGATCTGTCCTAAACAAATCATTAATTCTCTCCAAAAATTCTGACCAATGCCTAATCCCAGTTTTGCAGAAAATATACTTAGAACAGTAGATGAGAACAGGACTACAAAAACCATGTAAGCCAGTCTGTATTTCAGGTTAAAATCAGGAGTACAGGCCTGTTCCGTATGATCTTTTTGTGAAGGAATAATCTGTTTTCTATTGTAGGAAACAAAAGAATACATTTTTCTGAAAACCCAGTACAATGGCTGTATTCTTGCCACTTTTCCCAACAAAGGAAATGAATTTCCGATAATCAGCAGCAGGCTGTCCAGGCCGTACACAACCTTGTTATTTTCCTGGTTGATTAATGCAATTTCATTTTTGGCACGGTGGAAATCGATCAGTTTTCTGTTTTTTAAGCTTAACTCCGTAAATGCTTCCCGGCCGTTTTCATCAAGCATGCCGCAACTGGTAAAACCTTTGGAATAAATGCTGCACATCGGACATTCATTGTCGTAGATCAGGGTATGTTTTTTTAAGGTTTTCATGATTCTGAGTTATAGAATTGATATTTTTTATAGCAGTAGTAAATGTATATAGCAGTCATAACCGGGCTGTATATCAGAGAAGACATTAATACATACAGTAGAAAACCAGGATATTTAATGGTATTTCCAAACAGAAAAAAGACCAGCAAAATCATCCAGACCGGGAGAATGAGTATTCCGTAGGCAATATATCCCGGAGATTTTTTTTCTTTTAAAAACAGCCTTATCAGAAAGCTGATCAGCTGTGAGCCTCCCACAATAAAGTAAAAACGTAAAGCTCCCATATCCTGAAATCCGTTAATTAAAGATAGGAATCCCACTACCAGGGCGAAGATCTGAACAAAATAATCAATCTTTGTAAACGTTTTCATCGTGATTCATTTCAAAAATTAATAAATTCACCTTTTGATTTATTGGTGTTGTATCTCAATTGGTATTACATTTTCTTTACATGCAGGATTTCAATAAGATCCAGATATCTTTTATGAGTCAGAACCGATAAGTCTTCACTGATAAAATGTTCCTTAAGATTTTGAAGACCTTCATACTGATTGATATAATGAAATAATTCTTTAAACTCTTTTCCAAAGATCTTTGAAACAAATATTTCGATATAGCATTTCACACAGCTGAATCTCCATGGAGTTTTGGGTTTCACAAATTCTACAATGATGATCTCCCCGTTTTTGTCAATGATCCTCGAAAGTTCTTCTACGAAAAACTGTTCTTTTTCTTTTTCAATGGTTTTTGTTCCGTAAGAACACAGGATAATGTCTATGGAACGATCCTGAATCCCGTTGCTGAAAAAGTCATTTTCAATCTGCTTTATAGAGTAGCGTTCTTTAAACTCTGAGGATAATTTCCTGTTCATGGCTGAAGAAAAATCAAGGGTTACAATATGGGTATTTTTATTAGGCTTTTGAATATACCTTAGATTTTCTCCCTGCCCGCTCATTAGGTCCAGTACCCTTTTATCACTATAATTTTTCACTTTTCTCACCGCCATTTTTCTGAATAATCCTGTAAAACCTAAGGAGGCGATTTCGTTGATATAATATTTTGGCTGGATGTGGTTAAAATAGGTTTGCAGATCAGTCATGTTCAGATTGGTTTTTAATGGAATTCAATACGTGCCCCTGCATTTTATCCAGGATATAATTGGACCATTTTTTCCAGTACCATTGTGGAGCAATTTTATAGCTGTACTGGGTTTTCGCAGTTATTTTTGTTTTGTTTTCTGAAAGTTTTTCCAGGGAAATTTCACCGTAATCTACAATAAAATAATCATGTAAATGTTTGGCATCAATATCTTCATAAGGACTTACCTCCTTCATAGGAATAGTTTGATTTTCAAGGGAAAATTTCACTTTTTTGTTGTCTATGAATTCATTAATGTTCAGGTTGATCTTATCATTATTGGTTGTACAGGTATAAACAGACTTGCCGTTATGTTCCGTCAATTTTATGCTTTGAGGATAGCTTACTCCTTTTTCAAATAAAACGAAATCAGGTTTGTTGAACTTAACTTCGGTACTTAACAGCTGCCATACTTTCTCTGAAGGAGCATTGACAATCATTTCTGTAGTCACTGTATCCTGGATGGGTTCTGTATACGTATCAAAAATATAGGAAGCCGGATTAATGATAAGAAAAAACAGGAGAACACTGCCGGTATACCTTGCTTTATCCAGGCTTCCAAGGATTAATCCCACAGAATATCCTACCAGTACAGCAAAAGCGATAAACGGAAGTGCCATAATGATACAAATGGCTCCTTCTATACCGCAAACAATCAGAATAACGGATAAAATGACCAGACCTCCTGCAATTTTTGCAGACATCGTAAGAATCTTTCCTATGCTGAAGTCTTTAAAATACTTTAAATATCCAATGATAAATCCAATAGAAATAGGAATGGTAAGGAACAGTGTAATTCCATAGCTCCCATTTTCTATCAACAGGAACCAGGCAATAATAATCAGGGCAATGATGGTGAAAACCAGCAGGTAAAGATGTTTTTCAAATAGTTTTGTCATGGCTTTTGTTTTTAAGTTTTAAAAATCAGATTTTTACAAAATAAAAGATCAGAAATAAATGAATGATTAAACTTTTCATAATTTTTATTTATTTTATACTTTCAGTAATTTTTGAAAACAAATCTGAAATAAAAAAGGATGAATATCCTCTTCTATTTTAACAGGTTGGTGATCTTCCCTACCAGCCAGTGATCGTCGCTTTTTATCGCCAGATCCATAATATTGCTGATCTTATTGGTTACTGAACTGAAATCCCCCATCAGCTTTATAAATTCTTTTGCTTCGGCAGAATCCTTGTCTTCAATGTTTTTCAACTCCTCCAAAAAAGCAATCACAGGATCAATTTCTCTTTTTCTACGTTCTTTGGTGATTTGCTTAAACAGATACCAGACATCTTTTTCTGCAACAAAATATTCTTTCCGGTCTCCTTTGATCAGCTCTTTTCTTACAATTCCCCAGTCAATTAAAGCCCGGAGATTCATATTGGCATTTCCTCTTGAAATTTCCAGCTGCTCCATTACCTCATCAGTAGAAAGCGGCTTTCCGTTCGCCAGAAGCAATGCATGAACCTGAGCCATGGTACGGTTGATCCCCCAATTGGTAGCAAAGGTTCCCCACGTCTGTATATACTTTTCTTTTGCTTCTGAAAGCTGCATTTGTTCTTTCTTTTAAATTTCTGTTACAAATCTAATTAAATATTTTGAATTTTCAATAATTTTTGAAAATTAATTTTATTTTCTTTCTCTTTTTGTCTGTTATTAAATGAATGAATGTTAGAAAAACGCAGTGGTGCAAGGGTTTTAGACCATGATGATTCTTTTAAGCCGCAAAAAAAAAATCAAAGATTTTCAGCAAGGTTTTACCATGACCTTCAATTCTTATATGTTGAAATAAAGATCTGCCTAATCTGCAAAATTTGCGAGAGAATAAAAAATAAAGCCTTTGCTAAGTGCTAACGCCCTTGCCTCCTATAAACATCCAGCATAAAAAAGCTTAGCGTTTTTCCAACAACATTCAATCTAAAAATCTGTGTCATCTGTGGGACACAAAAAATCCCGGATCATGTCGACCGGGATTCATATTATTCTTTCATTTGATTTTAATATTCAATTTTTGCTGTTACCCCCTGATTCCAGAATTTGGACTCCGGCATGTAATACATATAGACATTGCTGGATTTTCCGGTGTACTCCCCTGCGAATTCCACTTTCAGATCAAGGTTGATTACTTTGGTTTCTCCGGCATCAAAATGTTCCCAATACAAAACCAGATAATTATCGAAAATCTCATAATAAGAGATCTGCTTTTTATCGATAAGATCTTTCAGCAGAGCATTTTGTAGTGTCAGTCCCGCGGGAATACCAATTTTTGCAGTTACCATCGGCAGAGGTCCGTTGATTTTATTTTTAACGCTTACCGTCATTCTGCTGGTCTCTCCTACTTTTGAAATTCCCTGTTTTAATCTGGTTTCCAGTGTTACCGGAATATCTTTGCTTTCAGGAGCCTGAAGTGTGTAATATTCATATTCCAGCTTGTAAGGCAGTCCTTTCTGAACTGAAGCGTCATAATCTACTTTAATTTCATTCTGTCCGGTTTTGTAGGCCGAAGCGAGGCTCAGATCCGGTTTTGTTTTTACCCCGTTGATGGTAATAACCGGTCTCTGTATACCGTATAATTTTTCATTTTTTGCAAAGAAATCAGATAAAGCTTCCAGAGCCAGTGCCGTAGCCTGTGTAGACCCGAAACCGTAATATCCGCTGTAATTAATGAGCTTATCAACAGCTTCTGCAATTTTCAGCTGGTTCAGTTTTTCATCTTTCTGCAGTGCCATGATGTACAGCGATAAAGTTTCTGCTTTGGCGGAAAAGCCTCCCGAACCGGTAAAAGTTGTTTCTGTTTTCAGCTTATCATTTTCATACTGTTTATTCAGAAGGGTTATCAGTTCCTGGTAATCGCTGTCTTTATTGAAATGGGCCGCAGCATTAGTCATTAAAGCCAGCTGGTACGAATCTCTGGTCGATTTTGCTTTATCCAACGCTGTTTTATAAGCCTGATCTAATCCTTCCTTTATCCCTGATTTAGAAAGTGCATAGATTACATATAGATTCCTGGACCATGCATGCTCATTAAAAGGACGTTGTATTTCATAGCTTTTTCTCACTTCGAAAACTCCGTTCTGATTTTTCTTAGATAAAATAAAGGAGGTCAGGTTCTGTATGATTCTCTGGTCAATAGGAACGTATTTTTTCAGGTCTTTAAATTCCAGCAGGGCAAACGCAGATACCGCAACATCAGATTCCGAAGAACTGAAATATCCGAAACCGCCGTCTTTTCCTTTATAGGCAAGCATTTTCTGAAAGCCTTTCCTCATATTTCTTATCACTAAAGCTTCTGTTTCTGGTGTTATCCTTTTAATTGCCCTGAGATAATCAAGAATAAAAATATTAGGATATACGGTTGATGAAAGTTGCTCAAAACATCCGTGAGGTTCCCGTTTCAGTCTTTCAAGATCTTCAAACAGCTGAAGGGCTGTATTATCAAATATCATATAGGAAGAAGAAAAACTTCCGTTGATATAATCCGGAATAACCGGCTGTATGTTCTCGGCCTTATTGCTGATCAGGGCATAATGATGCGGAAATCCTTTTTCTCCCACATTCAACGGAAAAATTGCTGTTTCCCTGAAATCTCCAGACTGTACGGCAAATTGTATATTGGAACTGATGACCTCATCCGTCTGCATTCTGACCAGCATTCTTCCGGATTCCAGTGGTTTTAAAGTAATAATACTGTCGAATTCTATTAATTTAACCCGGTTCGGTACAATAACGTCCAGCTTCATTTTCCGGGTTTCTGACGAATTGTTTTTGATAACAACAGGAATGGTCATCTGGTCTGTTCTTGTCAGGTACTGTGGAATTTTCGCATCAATGGCGATCAGACTTTGTACGGCGTAGGTGATTTCATCCCTTCCAATTTGTCCGGTTCCGGAAATTCCTTCTGTCATGATCCTGAATGTGGAATTGGCATCAGAATTATAAAATTCAACTTTGGCTTTTCCGTTCTTATCGGTTTCCACTACCGGATTCCAGTACAGGGTTTCCCGATAATCAAAACGATAAGAGGTATTGGTATTTTTGTAGACAGGATAAGAAAAATTTCTGCTGTACGAATAAGACAAAAGGCTGTCCCTCGGAACAGCCATTACGGCATAGTACGTTTTCGGGGTAATATCAACATTAAGCCCAGATCTTTTATTGCTTAAAGAATTGATAATCACCACCCCATTCACAGCCCTGCTTCCGTACACAGAGGTTGCCACAGCATCCTTCAGAATGGTTATATTGCTGATGTCATTAGGATTAATAACTGTTTTAAAATTCTCCACCGGCACTCCGTCTACAATAAACAGAGGGGTTTTATTTGAGATTGAAGTCGTTCCTCTGATCCGCAGGTTGATCATACTTCCGGGCTGCCCGTTTGAAGAATTTACTGTTATTCCGGCCACTTTACCACTCACAAGAGAAGCTAAATCCGGATTTTGCAATTCTTCTGCTTTGACAGTCGTTACAGCTGCTGTAAGATCCTTTTTTCTCACCATACCATATGAAACCACTACCACTTCTTCAATATGGGAGCTTCTGATGGTATCACTCTTAGTGCCTCTGCCTCTTGACCTATAAGGTCTTTCCCTCTGATCTCTGGAATCTGTTCTTGAAGCTTCAATGTTCGTTTGTATCGGTTGTGGTTCTGCCTTCAGTTTTATAGTTCCTGCCTCTTTCAGTGCTTCTTTTACCACCTCTTCCACATTTACGTTATTCAGAGATTTTTTTGCCAAAGGATTGACAGCCAATCTGTAAGACAGAATCCTGATTTTAACCTCCTGTTTCGGCTGAAAAGATTTGGCAATCAGCTTGTAGTCATACGATTGTTTGAGATCGGAAAAATAAAAAGTTCCTTCGTTTGAAGTTTCCTGTTTCAGCACTCTGTTTCCTTCCACCAGATAGATGTCTGCTTTCACAGGGTTTCCTTTTTCATCTTCTACAACTCCGTAAATAGGATTCTTTTTTTCGGGAAGGTATTTGTATTTCTGATTTTTAATCACTTCCGGAACCAGCTCAAAATACCGATATCCGTTGGTAAGCATAACCAGATCAAGACTTTTCTTTGCTTTTTCTTCTTTTTTATCGAAATAAAACTGGGGCTTTTCTATTTTCCCTTTCAGTTCAGAATCCATGAGGAGCCATGAAAGAATATGATTCTGCTTGTCATCTGCATAAGTCCATAGTTTATCATCCACGACGCTCATCGCAAGATTGGCAGGAATTGGTTTTCCACTGTGGTCTGTGGTTTCAATATCCAGAACTACTTTTTCTCTTGGAAGATAATGCTTCTTTACCGGTTTTATCTTAACGTTCATCTGCCGGTCTTCATTGGTGAAAACAATCCGTTCTGCAAGGGGTTTTTCTCCGTCAAATACCGTAAATCTGCTGATTCCTGCCGGAAGTTCATTTTCCGGAATTTCAAAACGGTTCTGGCCTTTTTGCAGAGAAAGCGACTGGCTGTAGATCTCTTTTTCACGGAAACTGCCTTTCACCACAACATTTCTGCTATCTGTGGAAGTAATGGTGAAATAGATCTTCTGATGATCTTTCCGGAGGTTAAAAACAATACCAGTATCCTGAGCTGTCGGAAGCGGAAAAGTTTGTGAAATATTCTCAGGCCGGGCCACTTTTGCATAATACGTCTGTCCTTTTTCAGGGGTTAAAACGAAGCTTCCCATTCCGAAGTTGTATGCTGAAGCTTCAGCTACTTTCTGGTGATTTTGGTTATAGATTTCCAGCACGGCATCAACAGGTTTTTCAAATTCATCTATAATTTTGAATGCTATATTCTGCTCTGTTCCATTGATAAAAGTTCCTCCTTCCGGCATGAATTTCACATCCAATTTATTGAGAACTATCGGAATATTTCTTGAAATGGATTCTGTAAATCCATCAAAAACCACTTTGATATTCAGAAGTGCATCTGATGATGTTAAAACTTTGGGAAGATTAAATTTAAGCTGTTTTTTTCCTTCTTTATCTGTTATCAGGCTGCCTTCTGTCACATTTTCTCCGTTATGCATCACGGTGTAATATGCTTCATAGAAAGGGATTGGCAGGTTGGCAAGGCTTCGTATTGAAAAATCGGCAGTTACCTCATCTCCTGCTCCATATCCTTTTTTAGGGAAATCAAGCTTCATCAGAATTCTTGGTGAAACCACTTTTTGAAGGGTAATCTCTTTTTCAAAGGCATTTTTTCCCTCTTCATTCTGCATCCAGCCTGTAAATGCCCTGATTTTGTAAATTCCCCCCTTCATATCCTCACTGAAATGAAAAGAACCTTCTGACCAGCCGTTGGTAGTTTCATATTTATTTTTTGAAATAACGCTTCCGGACGGATCAATCAGTTCAAAATTCACCACACGGCTCTGGTCTGCGGGAAGATTATTTTCTGCCTGTACCGTGTAGATTTTAAAATACATTGTCTCACCGGGTTTGTAAAAAACATGGCTGGTCTGTATATACGTTTTTTCTTTTTCGAAATCTTTAAACTGCTTCTGCGCTTTCAAATCCATTGAAAACAAAGTGAAGAGCAGTACAATATATGCTGTAAATCTGAAATTCATACTTTTAAAATTGAAATGAAACCATACATCCGAAAGTCTTGTAGGAAGGGAGATTGAAGAAATCAAGGCCTCTTCCGTTATCCAGATCATAAAAATTCTGGTTAGGATCTGCCCCCTTATTCGCCTGCCAAAGCAGAATATTATTCACATAAAATGTTATACCAAGTCCTCTTTTAAACCGCCCGACATTGAACTTTCCGGTCAGCGAGATGTTACTGATCCTGATGTAATCTGCTTTCTGAACATAGTCTTCCGCTACTCCCAGATAACCGTACCTCATCCACCGGTTCTCTGAAACATTCTGCCCGGAATCATAGAAATCCACCGGGATCTGATTGGTATTTCCTCCTGCATTCACTCCCTGGAAGACATAATTTTTGATATTTCTGTCTTCACCAGAACTTTGGGAACGTCCGTAATAATCAAGTACCGCCTGCGTTCCGTTCCAGATCTGACCACCTTTTTTCCATTCCCAGTTAATATCCAGTGTCAACATCTTATAGTTCAGTGTATGGCTGAATTTCATAATAAAATCGGGAGTGGGATCGGCAATAATTTTCAGGCCATCTGCTTTTTTGGGATACCCGAATTCGTCAATAATCAGCTCTCCTGCAGCATTTCTTTCAAAATAACTTCCCTTTACCGCACCCAGAACCTCTCCTTCTGACAATGTCTTGTAAATATCTCTGAATCCTGAAACAGCTAATCCGTTATACCCTGGATTTACGCTGTTTACAACATCTTTATACTTAAAGAAAGAGGCCTTATTAGTCGTCGTAAAATCGGTTCCCAGATATAGGTTATTGTATTCGGCATTGACTTCAAAGCCGCTGTAGGTATGGTCTGCTACATTTTTAAGCTGCAGTCTGTTGTTTTCAAAAACAGGGAAAACATCATCAGTTATTTTTCTGTTAAAATATTCGGCATCAATATTCAGGTGACGGCCTGCCGTGTAAACAACCCCTACTTTTCCTTCTCTGCTGTTGATATTGGAAAGATTACGGAACGTTTCTGCTTCAAGCACCGGAAAATACTGATAGGCATCCTGAGCATTCAGCCTTGTGGTGGTATAAGAGGCATAGGATCTTGTAATTTCCGGTTCTGAACTCAGCTGGGTATAGTTTCCCAGAATTTTGAAGCTTGTATCGTACCAATCAAAGATCTCATCAAAAAGCAGGTAAGCACTTAGCTTTGGAAGCCAGTAGTTATTTTGAGTTGAAGTATTTGATACGTAAAAAGCATTTCCCGCATTAAATCCTGCTCTGAACCCCCGATAGCCTTCATAATCAAATTTATAATTCAGAATATAATCCTGTGAAGTTCTCTGATAGGCATATTTTGTCTGAGTAAGACTGTTATATACATCGGTTTCCCTGTTATTCAGAATAAAATTAAAACTTAATACGCTTTTATGATTGTAATCTCCCAGAGAATAAGAACCCTGAACGTTGGAATAATAAAGTCTGTTTTTCTGTTCCCTGCTGTTATAGGTGCCGTTTACAAAGCCATACGTGGAAGGTTTATAAAGATCTGTATTTCTGAAAGCATCATTTTCATAAGTCTGACTGATATTCAGTTTCCATTTATTCCAGTTTCTTGACAAATCAAAGCTGAACTGTCTTCTCTGGTCTCTGTAATTGTATTTGTTGTTCTGATTCAACAAAAAATAAGGATTGTCTGCCGACTGGCTGTAGCTTCTTTGGGTGTCGTCCGGGAGCATACTGTTCTGAGCATTAGAAAAAGAAACCGGAGTCAGCAGTGAATTTTGATAAACCCTATTATAAAGTCCGATCCGGTTTGAATTCACCGCTTTATTATCGTCATAATTGAAACCAAAATTCAGGGAAAATTTAAGAATATCTGCATTCAGTTTGGTTTTGAACGAGTTAGAAATATTATACTGATCAGCAAAATACATCATATCTTTCTGCTGACCCAGATCGACGGACAAACGTAATTTTTCGTAATATCCTCTTTTCAGAGCGGTACTCAATTTAAGCTGGTTATTATACCCAACAACTGTTTTGAAGATATCATTACGATAGGCTTTTGCCGGAGGCATTCCATTGGTTAAAGGAATCAGTCTGCCACTCACATCATACGGATAAGGCTGATGATCATATCCCAACGAAGAAATATCAGGACCAAAGCTGAACATTTCCCCTGTTTCAGGACCTCTCCATATCAGCTGTCCACTTTCTGAACGCCCCTGTACATAACGGTTTTGGGTCTCGGGAATTGAATTTCTATTTTTAATATCAAAGGATGTGGTAAAGCTCCCGTTAAAGACAAGATATTTTTCCGGCTGACTTTTTATTTTGTAAGAGTTTTCGCCTGTTTTACTTATCCTTCTTACCTTGGGAGAAGAATATCCTGAATTGTAATCTCCGTGGGTGAATGTTTTCGAATTCTCCAGACTGAACTCATCTTTAAATTCTTTGGTAACGAGACTGTCATAAGCACCGCTTCTGATGTTGTTCACACTTTCTCTCCCAATATGATCTTCTAAAATCTTTTTGAGCTCCTGAGTTCTACCTACTATGAATCTACTTTTGCCATTGTTCCAGGTCAGAGTATCATTCTCTTTAGCTTCAATAATGGCAAAACCTCTTTCATCGGTAAGTTCATAAATCCCATTATTTTTATTATGAATCTTTAAAAAATTCCTTGGTTTATCTTTCAGGTCTAAAAATGTTCCTGAATAATAGGTGTTTTGTGAAAACAAGAAATTAGCCGCCAATGGCAGGAGTGTCAGATAAATTTTCTTCATACATGGTTATCTGTTTAAAAGTAAAGAAAAAAAAGAAATCTCCGAAGAAATTTCTCTTTTTTTGTCATTAATTTTTAATCACTTTAAAGGTTTCCCAACGGTCATTGAACCTCATTCTTATCAGATAAATGCTCTGAGGATATGCCGTGATGTCGATTGTGTTTTTACCTCCTTCCAGCTTCTCTTTTCTCATGATGATCTTGCCAGTCAGGTCATAGACAAACAGTTCATCTACGGCATTTCTGGATTTGATATTGATGAGCCCTTTGGTAGGATTCGGGAAGATGGTGACTTTAGAATCCTCCTGGTTATTGGCTTCTGTTTCCAGTTTTTTATTCAGGTTCTGATTGGTAATTCCGTTCTGGCATTCCGGAAGGGTTGCTCTTTGCAGAATCAGCCTTAGCAGCAGGGCGTTCAGTTTTTCCACTTCATAGGAATCAATCGTCGGTTTTATGTGATGATTTCCTATTCCGCTGTCGTTGGTAAGGAAAGTATACGTTCCGTTGGTCATCAGGGCGAAGGTTCTCATCAGATACTCGGTCTGCTTGTCTGTATCACTTGCTGCAAGAGGAATAATGGTAATTCCTTTTTGGGCAGCCGCTTTTATTTTTTCATAAAGAACGGCAATATTTTCATCAGACCTGTGTGGCGGTGCATCCAGGATCAGAAACATTATTTTCGCTGAATTTCCGCTGCTCCATCTTAATTCATCTATAGAAACCTGCAATGCTTCTACTACGGCTTCCGGGGTATCTCCGCCTCCGCTTGCCTTTTGTTTCTTTATAAAACTGATCAGATCTTCTGCATTCTCAGAAAAATCGAATTTACGGGTTACATATTCATCACCTTTATCCCTGTAAAAAACAGAACCATACCGTACGTCTGTATTCTTAAGGTTTCCTTCTACTTTTTTAAGCACATCCAGAAGCTCAGACTGCAGGTAAGAGATTTCATCCCCCATAGATCCGGTAGCATCTACTACAAAAGCAATATCTAAGTTTCTTTTGATCATACAGGGTTTGTCCAATACAATAAGATTCTGCCCGTTCTTAAATTCCCTTATATTGGTACTGATGGTTTGTCCTGAGCCGTCAGTCAGAGAATATTTTCCTGAAAAATCTCCGCCTTCAGTCATGGGATTGATCCACAGCTCTGCGTTTCCTAAGTTGTCAGAAACCGCTTCCCAGATCACTTCTTTTCTATCATTCAAAAGCTTTACTTTTTCCCCGATCACTGGTTTTTTATTTTTATTCACCAGCTGAACAGACACTCTTCTGTCCGGGAAGAATTTCCAGCTATTTTTATATTCGTTAAGGGTGGGAACGGCAATATCTTTCCAGTACTCCCATTTGGAAAAATCATTGAGTTCTCCTGCTGTCAGCTGTCCTGCTTTCGGAAGTTCTTTTTCCGGCTCAGGATCTTCTTCTTTCTTGGATGGAATTTCTTTAATTTTTTTAAGTTCAGATTCGGACAGGCCTTTCACGGTTGTAACGACCACCACTCCTTCACTGGCTTTGCTTCCGTATAAAGAGGTTGCTTCAAAACCTTTCAGTACTTTTAGTTCTTTGATATTTTTAGAGTCTAAAACATTCAATATCCCCGCTTTCGCATCTATGATTTTTCCGTCTATGACGTAGAGCGGAGATTTCACAGCTCCAAGGCTGCTGGCTCCTCTTATTCTGATTTCAGATCCTTTCTCTCCCGGTGAAGAAACTGACACCCCTGCTACTCTTCCGCTTAAGGCAGAAGAAACACTCACATCTGATGAGGCGATTAAAGTGCTTGATGAAGCGACTGAGGCTGTTTTTTTCATTCCATACCCTATCATGACTACCTCATCTATACTCCTTTCTTTCAGCGTATCACTTTCAATCCGGGCAACCCTATTTTCTTCATATATTTTTGGAGGTTCCGGCAGATGGCAGGAAACAGGAGGAATAAACGGTTCCGGTACTACTATCGGCTTATATGCTAAAACAGGAGGTTCAATTTCTTTTATTTCTTTCTGAATATTAGCCTTTACCGTACTGTCTATCTTCTGAATATGAGTTCCAGAAGGCTTTTCTTTTGTACTTTTTGCAATCACAGGCTGTGAGGGAAGAACCGTATCTTTTTTATTCAGAAAATAAAAGACTCCCAGACTAAGGATCAGGCTGGCTGCAATTCCATAAGGGAACCATGCCGGAATGATTTTCTTTTTGTTTTCTTTTTTATCCAGTTTTTCTTCAACTTTTGCCCAAACTTTTTCAAAACCAGGAAATCCGGCAGGTTCTTCTGAAAGCTTTGAAGCATCATTGAATCTTTTATCTATATCGTGATTATTTTCCATTGTTGTAAAGTTTAAATGTTTTGACTAACCAAAAGTTCCTGTAGTTTTTTCCTGGCAAAATTGAGCTGGGACTTGGAAGTTCCCTCGCTTATGGAAAGCATGGCTGCAATTTCTTTATGCGGATACCCTTCAATCGCAAAAAGATTGAATATGGCCCGGCAGCCTTCGGGAAGAAAGCTCAACAGGCTGAGGATATCCTTTTCAAAAGAAATACTTTCTGATGGTGCACCGGATGTTTCTATAAAGCCCTCTTCTAAAGAAACGAATTGCGTCTTCCCTGCTCTTAATTTCTGAAGACATTCATTCACTGCAATTTTTCTGGCCCATGCTTCAAAGGTATCCAGGTTCTGGAGCTGGGTAATCTTCGTGAATATTTTGTAGAAGGTATCTGCCAATACTTCTTCAATATCTTCATCATTTTTCAGGTAGCGTCTGCAGACTGAATACAGCCGGCCCGCCATGGTCTCGTAAACTTTCCGCTGTGCACTGCGGCTGTTACGCTGGCATTCTATTAGTAATTCTCTTTCCATAGTATGGCTTTATACTGATATAGATGCATTAACTTTCGGATAGGTTGGAAACATATTAACTTTTTTCTAAAATAAATAAAGGAAATTCATCAATAAACAAAGAAGACGTAAAAGTCTGATATGCAAAGAAAACCTCTCATTATCTGGTCTTGAAAATCGTTTCTTTGTCTTATAATACCTCCCTATTTATGAAAAATTTTCAGTTTCAAATTTAACTTTTCCCTTTGTAACAAATCTTTACTATGAACGACTATTCATATAAATAATCTTTTTATAGTAATGAAAAATAACAAATTTATGTCATTACTTTTTGTTTTGTCTGCAGGAAGTATGATGTTTGCCCAAGATGATTTGATCAACAAACTAAAAAACAATCACTCTCAAAATGCTAATTTTCAGTTTACCACGTTAAAAGACGTAGGAGCTACTTCAGTAAAAAACCAAGGTTCTTCCGGAACATGCTGGAGTTATTCGGGAAATTCTTTCCTTGAATCTGAAATGCAGAGAATGGGTAAAAAACCTGTAGATCTTGCTGAAATTTTTACTGCCAGAAATTCATACCACGACAAAGCTAAATTATATGTACTGAACAGCGGAGCCATCAGCTGGGGTGACGGAGGTGAACTTCACGACGTAATCAATATGTACAAAAAATACGGAGCTGTACCTCAGGATGTATATACCGGACTAAAAGCCGGACAAACCCTTAATAATTTTAAGGAAATGCAGGAAAAACTTAAACCTGTTCTTGACAGCCTTGTGCAGGCAGGTTCAAAAGGAAAGCTTACGGATAACTGGATGGATTCTGTAGATGCTATCCTTGATGAATACCTTGGAAAAGTTCCTGCTAATTTTACTTACGAAGGGAAAAATTATACACCGAAGACTTTCGCTAAAGAAGTTGTAGGCATCAATCCTGAAGATTATGTAGAAATTTCTTCTTACAAAGATTATCCATACTACCAGAAATTTGTAGTTCCGATTCCTGATAACTGGAGCCACGATTCTGACTGGAATGTTCCGATGAAAGATCTTACAGCAATCATTGACAATGCTGTAAGCAAAGGATATTCTGTAGGTTGGGCTACTGATGTTTCCGAGCCTTATTTCTCTTATAAAAACGGAGTAGCTTATGTTCCGGACATGGATCTGGACCAAATCAACGCGGAGAATAAGCAGTCTCTGTTTACAGAACCTAAAAAAGATAAAACCATTACTGAAGATATGCGTCAGAAAGCTTTAAATAATCTTTCTACAACAGATGACCACGGCATGCATATTGTAGGATTGGCTAAGGACCAGACCGGGAAAGAATATTATATGGTTAAAAACTCATGGGGTGTAACCAATGATTTTGAGGGGTATCTTTACGTAACAAAACCTTACGTTGAGTATAAATCTACCGCGATCCTGATTCACAAGAATGCAATTCCAAAAAACATTCTTAAACAATTGAAACCAACCAAAAATATTGGTTTATAAACACAATCACTATTGCCGTTACGGCAGTTTTAGATATTTAAATCTGTTAGTAGTCCGCTCCGTCATCTGGAGCGGATTTTTTTATTAATGATGAGTAATGAAGTTTTCTTCTTTTGAAACTTTTTTGGTTTGGAGATAAAGGTTTCCCACAGATTGCACTGATTACAAAGATCTTTTTATCTAGCTGACTCTAAACGTTATAGATTTTGGAAACCTATAACATTTTAATTACAAGGCAAACATGTGCAGATCCGCGACAGATTTTTATGCTCGATGATAACGCAGATAAAGCAGTTTCTTTAAACTTAAGTGTTCTTCTAAGGATAAAGTTTATCCATTCAATAAACCATATTGATGGGCTCGTGAACCGGCAATGAATGGATGCAGATAAAAAAATCAACTGCGGCTTTCAGAAATTTCTGAAAGCCGCAGTTTTTAATAAATAGGTGAAAAATTAAATATAAAATAAAGTGTATTGAAATTTTTATGACGGGTAAATGCTAATGGTGACCGTTAATTTTTGTTCCGTAAAGTGAATCTTTACCCCCCAAACAATTGACTGCGAAGCAAATTCACTATTCAATATTCACATTAAAACAGATTCCCCATACTTTCTGCCGAAAAGTCCAGCAGTTCTTCCATATTTCCGGTTTTGATTTTCTTAACCCATTGATAATCCTGAAGAATAGCACGTCCTACTGCTACCAGATCAAATTCTTCTTTCTCAAGTCTGCGTGTCAGTTCGGTAAGATCTGTTTTTTCGGTTCCCTGTCCTGCAAATGCATTAAGGAAATCTCCTTTTAATCCAACGGAACCTACTGTGATTGTTGGCTGCCCGGTGATCTTTTTGGCCCAGCCTGCAAAATTCAGATCAGAACCTTCAAATTCCGGTTCCCAGAAACGGCGTTGTGAACAATGGAAAATATCTACTCCGGCCTCTTTTAACGGTAAAAGCCAGTCTTCCATTTCATTTGGAGTTTCGGCAAGCCTGCTTTTATAATCCTGCTGTTTCCATTGGGAAAGACGTAAAATAATGGTAAAATCCTCTCCTACTGCCGCTCTGATTGCTTTTACAACTTCTACAGCAAAACGGCTTCTTTCTTTAATCGTTTTTCCTCCGTATTCATCAGTTCTGGTATTGGTTACTTCCCAAAAGAACTGATCAATAAGATACCCATGAGCTCCGTGGATTTCCAGACAGTCGAATCCAAGGTCTTTTGCTGATTTGGCAGAAGCGGCAAACTGGGCAATGGTATCCTGAATATCCTCAATGGTCATGGTAGATGCCTTTTCCATTGGAACCAGCGGATAATCCTCTGCCATTCTGGTATCTCCTACATGCCAGATCTGAGGCCCCATTTTGCCCCCATTCTGATGAACAGCATTGATAACGTTTTTCCAGCCCGCTAATGCTTCATTTCCGTAAAAATCCGGGATATTCTGAAGGTTTTTGGAAGCTGGTCTGTTAATGACTGTACCTTCCGAAAGGATCAATCCTACTTCTGAAGCCGCTCTTCTTGCATAATATTCTGCAATTTTAAGAGTTGGTACTCCATTATCAGACTGGGCTCTCGTCATTGGAGCCATAACGATTCTGTTTTTAAGCTCTAAATTTTTATAGCTAAATGGTGTAAACAGTGATTCTGTACTCATTTTGTAATATTTTTTGCTAGTGCATTTTTAAATTGTTACACAAAGTAACTAATAATAGTTTGTTTTTGTATCTTTCATTAAAAAAATAGTGGTAACTTCGCGGTAACCTACAATAGTAACATTGAAGTAACATATGAAATTCCGATTCCATATGATGTTCAAGAAATAAATATCTTTCCCATGAAAAAGAATGAATTGATGCAATACAGTTGCCCTCTTGGCAAGGCAATGTCTGCTTTAGGAAGCAAATGGAAACCCATTATTGTTCTTGTGATCAAGGACCGCAAACTGCGTTTCGGGGAGCTGGCTGTACGGATTAATGTGATTTCAAGAAAGGTACTGACCGACCAGCTTAGAGAAATGGAAGCCGATGGATTGATCATCCGTGAAGAATTTAAAGAGCTGCCTCCAAGAGTGGAATATTCCCTTACAGAAAAAGGATTGGCTTTACTGCCTATTTTATATAAACTGGAGGAATGGGAAGCACAATATCAGAATAAAGAAATGCAGTCTGAGCATTGCAGTGTATTGAGTAAAGAAGAAAAAAAGATTAGCCTCGCAGATGCTGCAGATTGAGCAGATTTAATTATTTATTCCTTGATATTGAGCTGCCAAAATAATTTTTACCATCCTTGAAAATGTGTGCGATCAGTGGGAAATATTTTTGCTACCAATGCACAAATTAATTTACTGTTTATGTAAAATAGGAGAAAAGAATTAAATGTAAAGTTGATGATTGATACTGATGATTTCAGGATGCAAAGGATAGAATCAACTCCGTTGATTCTATGAGGCTTTGGTTGTCCTTCGGCTATTACAATCTTAGCCTACAAAAAATCTGCGAGAGATATTTCAAAGATTGAGAAGTTGGAAAACTAAAGGATTTTGAATTATTATACTGTTTTTAAGGCGCAAGAAAGCCAAAGGTTTTCGGTAATCTCTTACAATTCAAACTTCATAATGCTTTCATTTATTTTCAATGGAAATAACTTCAATCATTTCTTATCACCAGCATATCGGCAAAAGGAGTGATCTTTTTATTCTCTGATATTTTCAAACCGGCAGAAAAGATTGCTTTTTCCCATTGTTTGCGGCTTAGAAAATGAAAAGCACCTATATTAAAGAAGATAAAATTGGTTACATCTCTGAACTGTTCCGAAATAATGATTAATCCTCCCTTTTTAACTACTCTTTTAGCTTCTTTAAAGAACAAAACCCTCTGATCATGATTCAGTATTTCATGAACGGCAGTAACAGCAAGAATAATATCCTGGGAACCGTCTTCAAAAGGCAACTGATTGGGTGATATTTTGATCTCTTTCTCATTGGGTGGAAACAGTTTTTTTGAAACATTTATTCCGCTTTCATGCTCATGCCTGTTACCGTAAATATCACAGACCGTTAAATGTAGTTTCGGATATTTTTCCTCTAAATGTCGGGATAAAGGATCAAAACTGGCATGAACTAAGACCGCTTTCTCTGTTTTATTCCAGTCTACAATATCTTTCAAATTATTTAATTCATAAAGATCGGACTTGTCATAAAGAATATAAGACGCTGTAACTGATGCAATGATATTCAAGAGGATAAGAACACCGATTATTCTTAAAAACAGAATCCATTCATGAGAATCCACCTGGAAAGATAAAAGAAAAAGAATGAAAGAAATAAAAGCTCCTAAAACGATCTTCTTGTAATTGAACAGGATGACAAGCTTGGTGATTTTCATGGAAAGTAGTTTGATATTGATTCAAATGTAGGAATTTAAATGGAATTAAGGATCAGGCAGAAATCAGGATGAGCATAAAGCTGAAAATTATCATTTTTTTCTTGAAATCGAAGATTCGACATAGTCAAAAAAAAGTATACAAAATTCAAGACTGGAATCATCCGCTATAATTTGTCTTTGTCTGCCGTCGCAATTATAAAAAATATTTACTCTTGTTTTACCCACAAAAAAACCGCTCTCCATTGGAAAGCGGCTAGTTATATTTTTAATCCTGATTAAAATGAAGGATATTTCTGAGGATTGGTTTCGTGGAACATCGCATAGATTTTTTCAACCATATCATCTGAAGATGGTTTGCTGAAATAATCTCCGTCACTTGCATATGCAGGCCTGTGGTCGTTTGCAGCGATCGTTAACGGATCAGAATCCAGATATCTGAACGCTTTCTGTTTTTCAAGGATCTGCTGTAAAATGAATGCGGAAGTACCTCCTTCTACATCTTCGTCAATCACCACCAATCTGTTGGTCTTTTTAACGCTGTCTGCAATTTCGTGAGAAAGGTCGAAAGGAATCAGTGACTGAACATCAATAACTTCAGCTGAAATTCCCAATTTTTCCAATTCTTCTGCGGCTTCCATTACAACTCTCCATGTTGAGCCGTAAGTGACCAAAGTAACATCTTTTCCTTCTTTTGTCACTTCAATTTTACCTACAGGAACAGTGAATTCACCTAAGTTATCAGGCTGTTTTTCTTTTAATCTGTATCCGTTCAGACATTCAACGATAACCGCAGGATCATCGCTCTGAAGCATCGTGTTATAGAATCCTGCTGCTTTGGTAAGGTTTCTAGGTACCAATACTAAAATACCTTTGGAAAGGTTCAGGATTCCTGCCATTGGAGAACCTGAATGCCATACTCCTTCCAGTCTGTGCCCTCTTGTTCTGATGATTACCGGAGATTTCTGACCTCCTTTTGTTCTGTACTGAACCGTTGCAAGATCGTCACTCATTCCCTGAAGGCAGTATAGGATATAGTCCAGATACTGGATCTCAGCGATTGGTCTCAATCCTCTCATCGCCATACCGATTCCCTGTCCAAGGATCGTAGCTTCACGGATTCCTGTATCAGCTACTCGTACATCACCATATTTTTCCTGCATTCCTTCAAGTCCCTGGTTGACATCACCGATATTTCCGGCATCTTCACCAAATACTAAAGTTTCAGGATATTTTTCAAAAATTTTATCGAAATTATTTCTTACCACTACTCTTCCGTCTACTTCTTCAGAAGAATCTGAGTAAACTGGTTTGATTTCTTTTACATTTTCAGCTTTCCATTGAGACTGGGAATACAAATGGGAAGAATAGTTATCTTTTTCCACTTCAAATACTTCCTGGTACTTCTGCATCAGCTGATTTCTTTCCGCAGAATGAGTTCCTCTGGTTGCCATAAGGGTTTTTCTTGCCAGGTGGAATATATCTTTTTTAGCTTTGGAAACCAATTTGCTGAACTGGGCAATATACCCTTCCACTTCAGTATTCTGTCCTTTAAGGTTTTCTACCAAAGGAAGAACAGACTGAATAAGATCTGTAATAGCTTTCTGGTAGTTTTCCCAGGCATTTTTCTGGCCCGCTTTTACTGCTTTTTTAGATTCTTCGTCAATAGCATCTAATTCTTCGGCAGTAGCAATGATTTCTTCTTTACCTTCAATCTCTATAGAATAATTAAGGATCCACTCTCTGAATTTCACCAATCCGTCAAAATCTGCTTCCCAGGCAAGACGCTCTTCATTTTTATATCTTTCGTGAGAACCGGAAGTAGAATGTCCCTGAGGCTGGGTAACTTCTATCACATGCACCACTACCGGAATGCTTTCTGTTCTTGCAAAATGTTCTGCTCTGGCATATGCATCCAATAATGCAGGATAATCCCATGCTTTTACCTGAATGATCTCACATCCCTGGTTTTCGCCTTCTTTTCTCTGGAAACCGCTTAACATTTCTGAAATATCAGCCTTTGCTCTCTGGTTTTTAGTTGGTACAGAAATTCCGTAACCATCATCCCAGATAGAAACAATCATAGGAACCTGAAGGGCACATGCTGCGTTCAAGGTTTCCCAGAAATGGCCTTCTGCTGTAGAAGCATCACCAATGGTACCAAAAGCGATCTCATTCCCATCTTTCGAGA
This sequence comes from Chryseobacterium sp. 2987, assembly GCF_031456375.1. Taxonomy (NCBI): domain Bacteria; kingdom Pseudomonadati; phylum Bacteroidota; class Flavobacteriia; order Flavobacteriales; family Weeksellaceae; genus Chryseobacterium; species Chryseobacterium sp. 2987. The sequence continues at coordinate 526,013 of NZ_JAVDUN010000001.1, read as the reverse complement.
ATTTTTCTGATCCTTCAAATTTTACACTCTTATAAACTTTAGAAGCCTGTGCCAATCCTAATAATCTTGGCATCTGTCCTGCAGTAGGAGAAATATCAGAAGAGATGTTTTTCTGAGCCGTAAGATCTTTCCAGCTTCCGTCTTCATTTAAACTTCTTGTGGCAAAATGCCCGTTCATCTGTCTTCCAGCTGAGGCAGGCTCTCTTTCTACGCTTGTATCAGCATATAGCTGTGCAAAGAAACTTTCCACGGTTAAAGCATCTGCTGCTAATGCAAAAGTCTGGTCTCTGTAATATCCTGAACGGAAGTCTCCGTTTCTGAAAACTTTTGCCATGGCCAGCTGCGGAAGCTCCTTACCGTCTCCAAAAATTCCAAATTTAGCTTTTCCCGTAAGCACTTCTCTTCTTCCGAGGTAAGACATTTCGCGAGAAATCCTTCCTAACCTGTAGTCTTCAAGTATCTGATTTTTAAAATCCTGGAAGGAAATTTGCTGTGTTTCAATATAAGTTGTCTGCATAGCTAGATATAAAAGTTTTTATTCTTCAAGTATTCCGCTAATATACAATTTTTAAATTAATTTTAATTTTTAATAATCTTTTTTAAAAATTTGATAATAAAAAAAATTGTAACAGATGGAAAAAAAGTCACCTCATATCCTGAATTCTTCCAGTAATCTTTTAGGGTTTTCACTGATCATCATCACCTCTCTTAAAATCACAAAGATCAGTCACAACACGCATTTAGACGAATTTGCAGGTCTTGCCTGTCTTCTTTTTACATGCAGTTGTTTTTTTTCATTCCTGGCCATCAGGACCAAGCATGAAAAGCGGGAAATCAGGTTTGAGACTATTGCGGATTATTTATTTTTAATCGCCTTATTTTGTATAGTTCTAGCTGTTATTATTCTTACAATGAAGATTATTTAGTCTAAAACTTTCGCTCAATAACATAATCCAGCATACTCTGTAAAGATCTTCTGGGTTCAGAATCCGGGAATTCGTTCAGAATATCTTTGGCTTTCTGTTGAAAATCTTTCATCACTTTAACGGCATAGTCAAGACCGCCTGAGCTTTTAACAAACTCAATCAGTTCTTTTACCCGTTTAGGATTGTTATTATAACGTTTTATGGTATTGAAATAGTATTTTCTGTCCTTTTCTGAAGCTGTTTTCAGAGTATGGATCAGAGGAAGTGTCATTTTTTGCTCCTTAATATCGATCCCTACAGGTTTTCCGATAACATTTGAGCTTAGATAATCAAAAAGGTCGTCCTTGATCTGAAAAGCCATTCCGGTATAGGTTCCGAAGTCCTGCATCTTTTTGGCAAGAACTTCATCAGCGTTATTGGATAAAACCCCTATCTCACAGCAGGCAGCAATAAGGGTTGCTGTTTTCTGGCGGATAATCTCATAATAGACCTCTTCCGTAATATCCAGTTTTCTTGCCTTTTCAAGCTGAAGAAGTTCGCCTTCTGACATTTCACGGATCGTTCTGGAAATTACGCTGAGCAGATCATAATCTTTATGGTCTGTAGAAAGCAATACGGATTTGGATAAAAGATAATCCCCAACCAAAACAGCAATTTTATTTTTCCACAGAGCATTGATTGAGAAAAAATTACGACGTTTGAAGCTTTCATCCACTACATCATCGTGCACCAGTGTAGCCGTGTGGATCAGCTCGATCATGGAAGCTCCGCGATAGGTTTTCTCATTAACCTCACCAATCAGCTTGGCACACAGAAACACAAACATTGGGCGCATCTGCTTGCCTTTGGTAGTAACAATAAAACGGGTTACTTTATCTAATAAAGGCACTTTGCTCTGCATTGATTCATAAAACTTCTGCTCGAAAAGTTTCATTTCCTCATTGATCGGTTGTTTGATGTCTTCTACAATGTTGGCCACAATCTGTGAATAATAGGTAAATACTAATTAATGATCACAAAGATAATTTTTTTCAGGCAATTTTAAGATATAATTAATCTTTGAGTTGGTCTTTCGAAATAAAAAAAAGTGCCGGTTCTGCCTTTCCAAACTTCGATTTAAATTTCTCACCTGAAATGTATATTCCTCTTTCATCAACTGCAATACCTTCAATCTGGCCTACCGCTAAAGCGCTTCCCAGATAATAATGCCTTGGTTTTTCTTTAAAAAACACCCCTGGTTCCGCTTCGGTAAATACATTCATAAAGACTTCTGTTCTTTTGGTGTATCCAACCAAATATAGCTTTTTATCAAAATAAGCAGCATCAGTTACTACAAAATTGGTATTATAAGATTCAATTTTCCGGGCTTCCTGTTTTTCAGATACTTCCGGATCAACAATATAATGAGTAGTCGATTTTGAGGTCCATTCTTTGGTAAAGATATGCAGCTTGCCATTCAGGTAAATCATCGCTTCCGCATCATAGTCATTGTCGGTATATTTAGGAATGAATTCCGTTTGATCCGGATAATAAAAAGAGATTTTAGCAATGGAGTCATTTTTTGGCTCACCATTCCCGAAAGGTAGTTTGTAGATTTCCAAATCTCTTCTCGTTCCGGCATTATTTCCAAAATCCCCGATATAGAAATTTTCCCCGTCATTCGTCAAAGCTTCCCAATCTTTATTTTTTGCATTGATTTTAAGGGTGTTTTTTATGCTCCCGGTTGTTTCATCCAGTTCAAAAAGTTCAGGATCATTACCACTGTCATTGAAAGTATATAATTTCCCATTAAAAATACTCAGGCCCGAAGTCTCCTTGATCTTATCATCTAAATAGCCTACTCTGTGTTTGCGTATCTTCAAAAATTCGGTCTGCTGGGCAACCACGTATTGGAAACTTATCACTGTAATAAACAGAAGGATCTTTTTCATAGGGTAAAAATAAAGGTTTATGAATAATTGAAAGAATGAACATTACAATTTCTGATCTTTCATTCAATAAAAAACGGGCTTAAGCCCGTCCCATCGATTTTTATTGTAGATTTTTATTGATGTAAAATGAATGTACAGACATCAGGCAGACTGCTTTTTCTGTTCCTGTTTTTTTGCTTGTCTTGCCCAGTATTCTTTCTGGTATTGCCTTACCGTCTTTCCGGTTCCGTCATGTCTCCATCCCGGAGAATTGAAGATATAGTTGATTCTGTCTGTAAATGTAAGGCCAGGCTGCCGGAGATCTTTCCATATTTTCCTCCATTCATAGAACAGAACCGTGTCCGCTCTATTATCCGGCATTTTCGGATAAATACCAAATTTTACGGGCACATTAGGATCTTCTTTTTCAAAAGTTCCAAAGATTTTATCCCAGATGATCAGACACATTCCCATATTCTTATCCAGATACTTGATATTGCAGGCATGATGAACCCGGTGATGAGAAGGGGTAACCAGAATATATTCCAGGAAGCCCATACTTTTTACGGTCTGGGTATGCACCCAGGTTCCATATACCTGCCCGATAGCATACGCAACCATGATGTGCCATGGATTAAATCCTAAAAATGCCAGCGGAGAAAAATATAAATATCGGTAAAGCGGCTGTAGAACAGGACTTCTGAACCCGGTTGTAAGATTAAAGAATTCTGAATTGTGATGCGTGATATGAACCGCCCAGAATGCTCTTGAGCGATGATCTACATAATGCAGTACATAATAGGCAAAATCTGTTATCACAAAGCAGATGAGCCAATACCATAGTGTAAAATCCCATGAGAAAAGCCTGTGGCTGTAAAAGAAAAACATGACTCCCATGGCGAAAGCCTTCATGATCAGATCCAGACCAAAATTCATCAGGGCAAGATAGACATTGGTAGCAACATCTTTCCCGCTATACAATTTAGCTTCTGAAACGTGGCTGTAGATCATTTCGGCCAAAATAACAGCGGCATGCAACGGAATTGCCCATGCGTATACACTTTCAAGACCGTCTTCATTCATTAAAAAGTCCATCATCACGTATTACTTTAATACAAAGGTAGGACTTTAAGAAATTTTTAAGAGAAATTTTCGATTTTTTAAGGAAATTTTAATCGGCTGTTTTATTGGCCAATTGTCCGCAGGCTGCATCAATATCGCCGCCACGGCTTTTTCTGATCATAACGGTAATTCCGGCATTTTCTAACTGACGAACATAATTCTCTTCCGCTTGCTTGTTGCACTGGTCATATTTTCCGTCTCCGATTGGATTGTACTGGATCAGGTTTACTTTAGAAGGAACCTGTCTGCAATACCTGATCAAGGCTTTAATATCTTCATCTCCGTCATTGATGCCTTTCCATACACAATATTCGAAAGTAATCACGGAACCTGTTTTCTGGTACCAGTACTGAAGCGCTTCCATAATGTCCGTTAATGGAAATTTATCTGAGAAAGGCATGATCTCATTACGCTTTGATTCGATTGCTGAGTGAAGGGACAAGGCCAATTTCACACGCAGTTCGTCATCAGCAAGCATTTTGATCATTTTCGGAATTCCGGATGTAGAAACGGTAATTCTTCTTGGAGACATTCCCAAACCTTCAGGCTGGGTAATTTTTCTGATCGCTTCCACCACATTTTTGTAGTTCATCATCGGCTCTCCCATTCCCATGAATACGATATTGGAAAGCGGTCTGTCGAAATACATTTTACTTTGACTGTCAATCAGGGCAACCTGATCTACAATTTCGGCTACTTCAAGATTTCTCATTCTTTTCAGTCTTGCCGTAGCACAAAATTCGCAGTTTAGCGAGCAGCCTACCTGTGAAGATACACAGGCGGTAGTTCTTGTTTCGGTTGGAATAAGAACAGATTCCACCAATAATCCATCATGGAGTTTTACCCCATTCTTGATGGTTCCGTCAGAACTTCTTTGAAGCTGGTCTACAGAAACCGGATTAATGGTATATTCTTCGGAAATTCTTTCGCGAAGGGTTTTCGAAAGATTCGTCATTTCATCAATCGAATGGAGGTTTTTACTCCATAGCCAGTCGTAGACCTGTTTCGCACGAAACGGTTTTTCTCCCAAAGACACAAAGTAGTCTTTAAGCTGGTCTAATGATAATGTACGGATATCTTTCAAAATAGGGTTGATTATAGATTTTAAATTATAAATTTTAGATTAAAATCCCTTCCGGAGGTTAGAACCTAATCTAAAATTTATAATCTATAATTTAAAATTAATTACAAAATAAGCATTGCATCACCGTAAGAATAGAATTTATACTTTTCTTTTACGGCTTCTTCATAAGCGTGCATCACGAAATCTCTTCCGGCAAATGCAGCAATCATCATTAGTAATGTAGATTTTGGGGTGTGGAAATTCGTAATCATTGAATTGGCTACTCCAAAATCGTGAGGCGGATAAATGAATTTATTAGTCCAGCCATTGAAAGCAGAGATTTTTTTATTGGAAGAAACAGATGTTTCCAATGCTCTCATCGTAGTGGTACCCACTGCACATACTCTTCTGTGAGCATCTACAGCTTTATTAATGATGTCAGCATTTTTCTCGTCAATGATGATCTCTTCAGATTCCATTTTATGCTTAGAAAGATCTTCTACTTCAATTGGGTTGAATGTTCCCAAACCAACGTGAAGGGTAACTTCAGCAAAGTTGATTCCTTTGATCTCCAGTCTTTTCATCAAATGTCTGGAGAAATGCAATCCTGCCGTAGGTGCAGCAACAGCTCCTTCTACTTTTGCATAGATGGTTTGGTATCTCTCTGCATCTTCAGGCTCTACTGCTCTTTTGATGTATTTTGGAAGTGGAGTTTCTCCTAATTCTTTCAATTTAGTTCTGAATTCATCATAAGATCCGTCGAATAAGAATCTCAGAGTTCGTCCTCTTGAAGTGGTGTTATCAATTACCTCAGCAACAAGAGATTCATCTTCGGTAAAGAATAATTTGTTACCAATTCTGATTTTTCTTGCAGGATCTACCAATACGTCCCAAACTCTTGTTTCTTTATCAAGCTCTCTTAAAAGGAAAACTTCAATTTTAGCGCCTGTTTTTTCTTTATTTCCATAAAGACGTGCAGGGAAAACCTTGGTATTGTTAAAGATAAACAAATCATCCTCGTCAAAATAATCAACAACATCTTTAAACAGTTTATGCGAGATAGTCTCAGTTTTTCTGTCAAGAACCATTAATCTGGCTTCGTCTCTGTGCTCTGATGGGTGTTCTGCTAATAACTCCGCAGGAAGATCAAAATTAAAATCTGATGTTTTCATTTTTTAAATTACGGTTTAAAAATTATTGAAATTACAAGGTGTAATTTTCGGAGTGCAAATATACGACATTCAATACCCCTTTGTCAAGTATTATTTAAATTCAAATATAAAACCGTGATTTTACGGGAGTTTTGCATTGAAAAAAAGTCTATTTTAGCCCGGAATTAAAAACAGTTATGAAAAAATCTCCTTGTAAAATCTATTTTTTAAACAATCCTTACCCTGACGGGCATGAGATCATTGATTTTGTATGGAGCGGAAGAATAGATGATGATGAATTCGCTCAACTTAATTCTAAACACCACTGAAAAGAGTACAAATTATACCCAAAGAACAACACTAAAAAATTATATATCATTTAAATTTCAAAACATTATGAGCAAGTATTCAATTGAAGCATTTATTAATGAAACCAAAGAAAATCCACAACAGAGAGACTATTTTGAGCTGGAAACCAAGCACCTTCTGGAAATCAACCTGAATAATCAGGCAGTATGGACGAAGAAAGGAAGTATGGTAAGTTATGTGGGCAACATCAATTTTGAAAGACAGGGAATGCTGTCCGGAGGAATAGGAAATCTTTTAAAGAAAGCAATCAGCGGAGAAGGAGCCAAACTCATGAAGGCTGAAGGAACAGGGAAATTATATGTGGCAGATTCCGGAAAGAAAGTTCGTATCCTTTATCTGAACAATGAGTCAGTATGTGTAAACGGAAATGACGTTCTGGCCCATGAGCAAAGTGTAAAAAGTGATATTACCATGCTTAAAAGTGTTGCAGGAATGCTGGCTGGCGGACTTTTCCAGGTAAAGCTATCGGGAACGGGGCATATTGCCATAACCACTCACGGAGATCCTTTAACGTTATTGGTAACTCCTGATACTCCGGTGTTCACAGATCCTAATGCTACAGTAGCATGGTCCGGAAACCTGAGCCCTGAACTGAAAACCAATGTTTCATTAAAAAGCCTTATCGGAAGAGGAAGCGGTGAAGAATTCCAGATGAAGTTTTCAGGACATGGATGGGTACTGATTCAGCCTTATGAAGAAGTATATTATATGGAAAAATAATAACATAAATACTTATCTTTGAAGTAAGTAATTCTATGTTCATTTAAAAATACAGCCCTATGAAATATATCCTATCAGGATTTCTGCTGATGATGTTCAATACTGTTCATCCTCAGCTACAGAAAGTCGAAAAAGTAATTGATTCTTCTGTAAAAGAAGATAATTTTAACGGCTCTGTTTTATTGGCGAAAAATGGCAAAACTGAATTACTTACTTACAAAGGTTTCTCCAACAGGCATTACCAGATTCCATTTTCTGATGAAACCAGATTTCATATTTTTTCACTCACCAAAACCTTTACGGCAGCATTGATTATGCAGCTTTATGACCAAGGAAAAATAAATCTGGACTCCACCATTTCTACCTATTACCCGGAATACAAAGGGGAAGCCGCGAAAAAAGCCACTATCAGGAATCTTCTTACCTACAGCAGCGGAAGAGCCAATAAAGACATCAGTACACCGGAATTTATCCACCAGGCATATGATAATACAATATGGGAGCTGGATGATTTCATCAATACCTTCCTTTCTGAAAAACTGGTTAATGAGCCGGGAACTAAATTCAGCTACAACAACGGAGATTTTATTCTGCTCGGAAAGATCATTGAAAAAATTTACCATAAGCCGTTTGAAAAAGTTTTACAGGAACAGATCCTTACTCCTCTGAAAATGCAGAATACCGGCTTTCTTCATCATAATGACATTATTAAAAATATTGATGAAGGATATTCAGCAGATGAATCTGACCCCTTTTCGCTGCATATGCCAACGAATACCTACATTGACAATTTCTATTCTGCAGGAGCCATGTACTCCACCCCTAAGGATTTACAGATCTTTGACCAGGCTGTTTTTAATCATAAGCTGTTCAGCAAAAAATCACTGGATATCATGCTGACTGCTGATAAGAAGCTGGAAGATACAGCTCTTGGTTTCTGGGTGTATCCTAAAAAATTCGGTTCTGTTAACACGATATTTGCAGAGCGTCAGGGTGAAGGATATGGGCACAGCGCCAACTGGGTACATTTAGTAGATAAAAACCTCACTGTAATTATTTTATCGAATACCAAAGACATCAAATATCTGAATAAGATGAGAGAAAAAGTAATTGCAGCTTATTATGGTCAATAGCTGAAGGACTAGCTCTGGCTGCTTGTTTATTTTTTAGTTACCATTTTTATGCTATTATTCTCCAGTCTTTGAACCAGTAGCCCCCACTCCATCGCTGTCTGCAAAAGTTTTAATATATTTAGAAAAAAAATAGATGGACAATCATACTTCCCGCAGAAACTTTATTAAAACAGCTGCTCTGGCAAGCTTTGGTGCTTTAGTTCTGCCCAATTCGTTATTTGCCTATTCCAATGATTTTAAAACAGATAAAAAAGTTCGCGTAGGATTTATTGGCGTAGGACTTCGCGGACAGGAACATGTAAAATTGCTGGCAAAACGTAATGATGTAGAAATTGTAGCGTTTGCAGATCCGGATAAAAGAATGCTTGCCGCTTCTCAAAAGATATTAAAAGACAATAACAAATCAGCTGCTCAGGAGTATTCTAACGGTGACTATGATTATCGGAATCTCTTAAAATTAAAAACAATAGATGCTGTTGTTATTGCTACTCCATGGGAATGGCATCTTCCTCAGGGTGTAGAAGCGATGCGTGCTAAAAAGATTGTTGGCATGGAGGTTTCAGGAGCCATAAAACTTCAGGACTGCTGGGAGTTTGTAAAAGTATATGAGGAAACAAAAGTTCCTATTTTCATGATGGAAAATGTCTGTTACCGCAGAGATATCATGGCCATTCTGAATATGGTTCGTAAGGGAATGTTCGGAGAGCTGGTTCATGGAAGAGGCGGATATCAGCATGATTTAAGAGGTGTTCTTTTCAATGACGGGGTTACTCCTTACAATTCCGGGGCTGAATTCGGAGATAAAGGTTTCAGTGAAGCGAAATGGAGAACGGAACATTATGTAAAGCGTAACGGAGAATTATATCCTACCCATGGATTAGGTCCGGTTGCCATGATGATGGACATCAACCGCGGGAACCGTCTGACAAGGCTTTCTTCATTCTCTTCAAAGTCTGTAGGGCTACATAAATATATTACAGAACATGCTAAAGGAGGAGAAAATCATCCGAATGCCAAGGTAAAATTCAACCAGGGAGATATTGTAACCACTCAAATTGCATGTGCTAATGGAGAAACGATCCTTTTAACCCATGACACCAGCTTACAGAGACCTTATGATTTAGGCTTCAGAGTACAGGGAACTGAAGGATTATGGCAGGATTTCGGCTGGGGAGATTTTAACCAGGGGCATATTTATTTTGAAAAAACAATGAACCACAGCCATCGCTGGGAGAATACGGAAAAATGGATGAAAGAATATGACCATCCTATGTGGAAGAAGTTCGAAAGTACAGCTGCCGGAGCCGGACATGGCGGAATGGATTTCTTTGTGATGAATACTTTTATTGAATGTATCAAACGAAATATAGAATTCCCGATGGATGTTTATGATCTTGCGTTATGGTATTCTATCACTCCGCTGAGTGAAGAATCTATTGCCAAAGGAGGACAAGTGGTAGATATCCCTGATTTCACCAACGGAAAATGGAAAACCCGTAAACCTGTATTTGGAATGACTGATGAGTTCTAAAAAAGCACTGCTCATATTAGCTGGCGGATTAGGAAGCCGTTACAAAGGACTGAAACAGGTAGACGGAATATTCGATAACGGATCTCCTATTTTGGAGTACTCTATCTACGATGCGCTGGAAGCCGGCTTTCGGAAAATCGTTATTATTGTCAATAAACTGATTCCCCAAAGTTATATTGACCGGCTCAACAACATTTCTGAAACCAAAAATTTTGAGCTCCACTGGATATATCAGGAAATCAACAGTATTCCGTTACAGGGCTTCGATTATCCTGCGCGTGAAAAACCATGGGGGACTGCCCACGCTGTTCTTTGCGCCAAATATACAATACAGGAACCCTTCGTAATGATCAATGCGGATGATTTTTATGGAAAGGAAGCTTATCAGCTGGCTGCTGATGAAATTGACCACCATCATATTTCAGAATCGCAGTTCGGAATGGTTGCCTATCCTGTAGGCACAACATTAAGCGGCCATGGAGCAGTAGCGAGAGGAGTATGTACACTGGATCCTGAACATTACCTGATTAGCGTAGAAGAACAGACTTCCATTCAAAAACTCAACGGTTCCATTATTTATAACGAGAACGGAGAGAATATACAGTTATCCCCCGATACCCTTGTATCTATGAATTTTTTCATTTTCAATCCACATATTTTCTGCTTTCTGGAGACTTACTTTTATGATTTCATAGAATCTGAGCCGGGACCCGGCCAGGAATTTTATATTCCTTCCGCAGTTCAGAGATTGATAGATGAAAAGGAAATAAAGGTCCTGGTAAAGGCTTCCCCTTCACAATGGATGGGAGTTACGTATGCTGATGACAAAAAGAATATTAAGGATTTTCTGCTATCGGAGATTCGAAACAACAGATACCCGGAAGATTTATGGAAATAAATGATATTGTAACTCAATTTATAGGAACGAAAAATTATACCCTCTCTCCTATCAATGACGGCCTGATCAATACCACTTATCTTTTAGAGGATTCAGACCGCAAGAAAAAATTTATCCTGCAAAAGATCAACCATCATGTTTTCAAACAACCTGAGATGATTATCAGCAACCATTTAGCAGTTAATCAGCTTCTGGAAAACGGGAATTATCCATTACAGCTTATCATTCCAATCCCCTCTTTAAACGGAAATTTTATTGCAAAAGATCAAGAAGGCGGATCATGGAGAATGACCGGTTTTATAGAAGATACGACAACTTTTTTCAGGATTCCGGATGCAGAAACAGCGTATGCATCAGCAAAAGCAATAGGTTGTTTCCTCAATACCATCAATACCGGAAACATTCCTGAAATCCGAACTCCGCTTCCTGATTTTGTTAATTTTGAAAAAAGGATTTCAGATTACAAGATTGCTTTACATAAAACGGAAAGCACTTTGATAAAAACTGCTTCTGCTGAAATTGAAACCACCAATCAGCTTCTTCCATTTCCCCAACAATGGATTGATATGGAAAGCAGCGGTTCCCTTCCCAAAAGGATTATTCACGGAGATCCGAATGTAAGAAATATCCTCTTCAAGAATTCCAAACCTTTAGCTATTATTGATCTGGATACGATCATGATTTCTACTTTATTGTATGATTTCGGAGATATAGCCAGATCATACACCAATACTACAGTTGAAGATGACGGAACAGCCACAGACAATTTCAATGCAGAAATATACGAAGCTGTAAAAGAAGGTTTTTTATCTGATTTAAAAGAAAAACTGGTTCCTGAAGAAATTAATAATCTGGATTACGCGGCACAGGTTGTCATTTACATTCAGGCCGTGCGCTTTTTGACGGATTACCTTAATGGGAGTACTTATTATTCCATACAATATCCTGAACATAATCTGGACAGAACAAAAAATCAGCTGGAGCTGTTGAAAGGATTAAGGAAATACTTAAATGGTAATTGATTTCTGTCTTTCGCTGAATGTTGGACCATAAAGGCTACAACTTTACACTTTAGTAGAAGTAAGTTTAAAAGCTTTGTGCATAAAAGTTCACTTAAGCTTTTAAAAATCTACGATTTTTATGTATTTGACAGTGTGAAATTTTATCGTAAATAAAATCATTGCGACTTATACCCATAAAGCTGGTGAAAAAATAGCGCCTGTGCCAAACCCCAACAAAAACATATAAATAAAAAAACTGTGTAATCTACACGATCTGTGGGAAACAGAAATGAATGTTGGAAAACGCCAAAGGACGCAAGGATTTTGACCTATTATGCTGTCTTTAAGACGCAAGAAAATCAAAGATTTTCAGCAAGTTTGTATACAAAATATTCAGATCAAATTTTATTGGAGATAAAATCATTGCGCCTTATTTATACGGCCTCAAAAATTATTTTGCGGCTTTGCGAATTCCAGCAAGAAAATCGGCAGAATCCGTGACATCTACGAGAGATAAAAACTATTTCAGGAAATCCAGAATTTTCGTCCATTCCCCTAATTTTTTCTCAAAAGATATCGTGTGAAGCGGGCTGGTAGATGGCAGTAAAAAGATTGGCAACCTATAGTTTTTCCCTAATAATTTCTGTAAGTTTTTGTAGGATTTCCCACCATTGCAGAAAATAGCTTTAACGTTTGGATATTCTTCCAGAAGTTCGGCAATCTGATTAGCTTCTTCATTTCTGATCTCAGAATCCAGGCTCCCTTTTCTTTCACAGGAATCAATGACATCCCAAAGAGCGATGTGATGTTTCTTCAGAATCTCAGTTCTTTTAGTATAGCTTTCTGTAACCTCTTCATTCAGCAGTTCAAAGATAATTTTCCAGAATTTGTTTTGCGGATGAGCATAATATTGTTGTTTCTCCAGAGATTTCACACCGGGAATTGAGCCTAAAATTAAAATTTCAGATTGGTTATCAATAAGGGGTAAAAATGAGGAAATACGGTTTTGCATATTCAAATATATAAATTTTGGCTAAAGCCTTTAGATTTTTTCAATATAAAAAAAGCGGGCTAAAGCCCGCTTGTATTGATCTATTACAATGTTTCTTTCAACCAGTCGAAGAATTCTCTCTGCCATACCAATCCGTTTTGTGGATGAAGTACCCAGTGGTTTTCATTCGGGAAATATACCAGTTTAGATTTTAATCCTTTTAATTTCGCAGCCTGGAAAGCTTCCTGCCCCTGCTCGTAAGGTACACGGAAATCAATTCCACCCTGAACAATCATGATAGGCTTGTTCCATTTATCTACAAAATTGCTTGGATTGAATTCTGTGTATGCTTTTGGCTGTGGTTTTTCCCATGGAGAACCGATGTCCCAGTTGGCAAACCAAAGTTCTTCCGTTGTCAGATACCATGATTTCATATCAAATAATCCATCGTGTGCGATGAATGTTTTGAATCTGTTTTCGTGGATTCCTGCTAACATGAATACGCTGTACCCTCCATAGCTTGCTCCTACTGCTGCTACTCTGTCTCCGTCTACGTATGGTAATGTTTTTGCGTAGTCTGTTGCTGCCAGATAATCTCTCATTGGCTGTCCGCCCCAGTCTTTTGAGATATCTTCATTCCATTTTGTTCCCCATCCCGGCATTCCTCTTCTGTTAGGTGCTACTACGATGTAATCGTTGGCTGTCATTAAGGCAAAGTTCCATCTAACGCTGAAATATTGTGTCAATGCAGATTGCGGACCTCCCTGACAATATACCAGTGTGGGATATTTTTTATTCGGATCGAAGTTCGGTGGATAGTGAAACCATACTCCCATTTCTTTACCATCGGAAGTTTTCACCATTTTAAGTTCAGATTTTCCCTGAGCCAGCTTTGCATAAGCATCTTTGTTCGCTTCGGTAACCTGCTTCATTTCTCCATTTTTAACATTAACAGAGAATAATTCCGTGGCGTGGTTTACGTCTGTTCTTCCTACTAAAAGTGAAGTTTTATTATCAGTGAAAATTTCGTTAACATCGAAATCTCCTTTGGTAATCTGCTGTACTTTTGCCAATTTAGAATCTAATGAGAAAAGCTGTTTTGTTCCTCTGTATGCGGCTGTAAAGTAGATTGTTTTTGAATCTGCTCCCCAAAGAACATCTCCGGAAACACTTTCATCCCAGGCTGCTGTTAGATTCGTTGTTTTCCCGGTTTTCCAATCCATGATTTTTACATCATTTTTATCCGCTTCATAACCGTCTCTGGCCATGCTCTGCCAGATTAAAGATTTACCATCCGGACTGAATTTAGGGTTTACATCATAGCCTTTATTGGATTCTGTAAGGTTTTTAGTAGTCCCTGAAGCCATATCATAGGCAAAGATATCTGTATTGGTACTTGTTGCATATTCTTTACCGCTTTTAGGTTTTGTAACGTATAAAAGCTGTGCAGAATCCGGGCTCCAGATAAAATCTTCAGCTCCACCGAAAGGTCTCTGGGGAGAATCCCATGTCTTCCCTTCCAATAGATCTTTTGCACCGTCTACTTTATCAGAAGTATTAACAACAAATACGTGGTTGTATTTTCCTTCATTGAAGTAATCCCAATGTCTGTGATTCAGATCGGTGTATACCTGAGCAGTTGTTTTTGGGGTATCGGCATATTTATCTTTCCCCATTAATTTCTCCACTAAAACCTGCTTACTAAAAGCAATTCTTTTCCCGTCCGGAGAAATAACAATATTATCAACCTCTCCGATAGTATAAAATTCACTCCATGTTTTTCCGGCATCTTTTGAAAGGTAGATTTTGTCTCCTTCCTGAGCATAGATTCCATTTTTATCCCATTGGATCAAAGATTTTTTACCGAAATCGATTTTGGAAGACTGATGATTAAGAACGTTCAGAAAATAGTTCTCACTTTTTGTTTTTTCTGTTTTCAGATCTACCTGCCCTACTTTATAAATAAGGGAAGCCTGATCCGGTGAAACTGCCTGTACTCCAACTTTTTTCAAAGTCCAAAGAATTTCAGGCGTCATTACTTGTTGTGCATTCATTAAGAGCGGAGCTGCTAGAGCCAGCAGACTGTACTTAAGTTTCATATGTTGATATTCATTTTTAACGGATGTGTACTCATGTTAATTCATACATTCCTATTATTAAATTCAAAGATTGCCAAAGTTAGTACTTAAAATAAAGATTAACGAAATAATTAACATTAAAATTAGGACTATCGTGAAATCAGGATGGAAGATGGAAGAAGGAGGCTGGAAGTTACTTTCGGTTATAGATATTGAAGG
This sequence comes from Chryseobacterium sp. 2987, assembly GCF_031456375.1. Taxonomy (NCBI): domain Bacteria; kingdom Pseudomonadati; phylum Bacteroidota; class Flavobacteriia; order Flavobacteriales; family Weeksellaceae; genus Chryseobacterium; species Chryseobacterium sp. 2987. Next base: position 510,901 of record NZ_JAVDUN010000001.1, on the reverse strand, counting down.
TCACTGTAAAATCAAATTATCTTAAAATAGTTCAACACTTATTTTGGGTTGCTTTCATAGCTTCTCTTTTTCAGCATCCTGCTTCAACCCCGTCTAAAAACACCTGAGTACTCTTACCGTTTCCAACAAAAAAGTCCGCCGGCATTACACCAGCGGACTTTATAACTTTATTTGAATCAATTAATCTCCATCTGAGAACATTGAATTGGCCAAAGAGGTGACGATTGATAAGAGTATACTAAAGATAAATGCCCACCAGAAGCCATCTACCACCATACTGTTTATAAAGTAATCCGCAATAAGGATAATGGCTGCATTAATAACCAATGCAAAGAATCCTAACGTGATAATAGTCAGTGGAAGTCCGAATAAGCTTAAAATAGGCTTAACAAATATGTTCAGGACTCCCAGTACAATAGCAAAAATAATGGCTGAAGAAAATCCTTCAAAATGTACTCCCGGTAAAATTTTCGTTAAAAGATAGGCAACTATTGCCGTTACGAACAATCGGATAATTAAGTTCATATCGTAAATTTTTAATGTTTATGGGGGATATGGAGCAAAAGCTATTCCATTCCGGTTAAAGAAATTCTGTAAACCCTTTTATTCAGGGATTTTTTTTATGATCAGGGATTATTTTATTTTCATCATCGTAACCAATGAAGTAGCCACATGACTTTCTGAATCACCGCTTTCATTCTGAACATAAATTTCGGTTCTGACTACAATAATCTTCCCACCACCTTTGATTACATAAGATTTTGAAACAAGGGCATCACCGATAGCCGGACGCAGGTAATTCACCTTCAGCTCCACCGTAACCACATAACAGTCTTCCGGATAATGGCTTACCGAGGCATATCCCGAGGAAACATCCACCAATGAAGCAATCATGGCCCCATTGAACATTCCTGCTTTTCGGGTCATCATGTCCATTTTAGGAATTTTAATGGACACGAAATCCGTTTCCACCTCCAGCAGTTCTGCTTTATAGAATTTTAAAGTTTCTGAACGGCTGAAGCTGTCGGTCATGAGTTTCTTTTTCTCTGGTGTCATTATCTTTTTAATTTGATGTAAATTTAAAGATAGATTTAAAAATAATCAATTGTGGAAATATTAATTTAAAAAATCTGGAATTACAGAAATAAAAACTAGGGCTTTTGTGTCTGTTGTAATTGAAAGAATTCCCCACAGATTCCACGAATTTCACGAATGTTTGTTGATATTTTTCTCTTACAGATTGAGCAGATTTCTTTAGATTCAGAATATTATATTGGGACACGCAAAGCCGAAAAATGATTTTTCATACTACATAAATAAGACGCAAGGATTTTATTTGCGATAAAATTTGACACTGTAAAGCTTGCTGAAAATCTCTGATTTTCTTGCGTCTTAAAAGCAAGCATAGTTATTTAAAATCCTTGCGCCCTTTAGCGTCTTCCAACCTATTTAACAGCAATTTAAAGCTTGTATACAAACATCTGTAAATCTGAGATAAATCGTTCGCAGATTTGCAGATGTTTATGTTATAATCAAAACGTTATAGTTTTGGAAACCTATAACGTTTATAGTTGCATTTTTCATGACATATTAGAAAAAGATCTGCGTAATCTGCAAAACCTGCGAGAGAATTATTTTACGATCTCAAATAAAGCAGATTGATCATATTTATTAATAAAATAAATTAGTTAAGCTGTACCTGAAAGTCATCGGTTAAGGATAGAATACCTTCTGCCAGACCTTCCGGATGCGCAGTGAAGCCTTTAAGCTTTGAAGTTTTTCCTTTTACAACCAGATCCATCAATTGTTTATCTGAAAGCTTCTTCCCAAAAATTTCAAAACTAATTTTAAAACCGCAGTTTTTGAAGTCGGAACAACCGACTGCTGTTTTCCCTTTCATCAGGGTATGGTCTTTACATTTCGGGCATTTTGTTTCCTCCCAGGACTGAAGTTCTTTTTTCTGTGCAGGTTCTCTTTTTTTCTTTTCCTTTACTTCTTCTTTCTCTTCTTCCTGCAGGGTAATCACTTTTCCTTTTCCGTAGACTACTTTTGCAGTCAGCTCTGTTACCATCTGGATCAGTTCTTCTTTAAAAAGATTGGCTTCATATTCCCCTTTCTCAATTTTACGGAGTTTTGACTCCCATTCTCCGGTTAATTCCGGGCTCTTTAAAAGCTCGTCTTCGATGGTGTCAATCAGTTGGATTCCGGTTTGGGTTGCAATCAGGTTTTTCCTCTTCTTTTCAATGTATTTTCTTTTGAAAAGGGTTTCAATAATGTTGGCCCGGGTAGATGGTCTCCCGATTCCGTTATTTTTTAATAATTCCCGAAGTTCTTCATCTTCTACCTGTTTTCCAGCCGTTTCCATTGCTCTTAGCAGGGTTGCTTCCGTATAAGGTTTTGGAGGTGAAGTTTTCCCCTGGTGGATCATAGGATCGTGAGGGCCTGTTTCACCAGCAATAAATTCAGGGATAGTCTGTTCTTCTTCCTTTTCTTTTTCTTTATCTGTAGGATCTTCTTTGAGTTCTTTTGAATAAACAGCTCTCCATCCCGGTTCCAGAATCTGCCTTCCGCTGGTTTTGAAAGGGATGGTTCCTACTTTTCCTTCTACTAAAGTATTTGAAATTTTACATTCAGGGTAGAAAACGGCAATAAAACGTTTGGCAATCAGGTCATAGATTAGTTTTTCTTCCCTGCTCAGGTTTTGAGAAGGAGGAATTTCGGTAGGGATAATCGCATGGTGATCCGTCACTTTTGTATCATCAAAAACAGCTTTTGATTTGGGAATAGGGGCTTCAAGCAATGGGGCAATCAAATCCTGATAAGGATACATTTTCTGAAGGATACCTTCTATTTTCGGATATAAACTTTCGGATAGATAAGTGGTATCAACACGCGGATAAGTCACATGCTTTTTTTCGTAAAGACTCTGAATATAATTCAATGTATTTTCTGCAGAATAGCCGTATTTTTTGTTGGCTTCTACCTGAAGTCCGGTCAGGTCAAAAAGTCTTGGGTTCTTTTCCTTCCCTTCTTTAATTTCAAAGGAAACGATTTCAAAGGGATTAACCTTAAGATATTCCAATCCTTTTTCGGCACGCTCCAAAGTTTTTAAACGGTCAATGGCAGCATTGAAAATAACATCTCTGTATTTTGTTTTAAGCTCCCAGTATTCTTCTGTGGTAAAGGCATCAATTTCTTTCTGACGCTGTACCAGCATGGCTAATGTTGGGGTCTGCACTCTTCCGATAGAAAGAACGGCTTTATTTCCGCCAAATTTTTTAGTAAAAAGCCTTGTTGCGTTAATTCCCAGTAACCAATCTCCGATGGCTCTGGCATTTCCGGCAAGATACAGGTTCTTATAATCTTCGGCAGGTTTCAGGCTTGCAAAACCTTCTTTAATGGCTTCTTCCGTTAGTGAAGATATCCATAAACGCTGAATAGGTTTGTTACATTTTGCCTTCTGCAATACCCATCGCTGGATGAGTTCTCCCTCCTGCCCGGCATCCCCGCAGTTAATGACCTCATCACATTCCTCAACTAATTTTTCAATTACTTTAAACTGGTTTTCAACGCCTTTATTCGGGATTAGCTTTATGCCAAAACTGTTGGGAATAATTGGCAGCAGAAATAAATTCCAGGATTTATATTGAGGACCGTAATCGTGAGGTTCTTTCAGGGTACAAAGATGTCCGAACGTCCATGTCACGCAATAGCCGTTCCCTTCCATATAGCCTTGTTTAGGCGTAGTAGCGCCCAATACTTTGGCAATATCTCTGGCAACACTGGGTTTCTCGGCAATACATAATTTCATGAACTCGGGTTTATTGAAGGAGTGCAAAAATCGGGATTTTTTTTGACTTTAGCTAATTTTGTTAAACATCAACAGCTAATAATTCACAGCCAAAATGCAGAGGAATCTCTTCTGCTGATATGTAAGAGAATTCGGTCTCAAACAAAGAAAAAATATATTCTTAATATTGGAGGTAAAATGAATTTGTATCTATTTTTTTGCCGCTAATGCACGAATAATTTTGGATAACTTTTTTATTAGCTCTCTGATTTTGCAGAGCATGCAGAATGTTTTATATATTGTTGTTTTGTTGGGCGCAATTTGTTTTTTTATATCGGATAAATAAAGCGCTAGGATTTTATCTCCGATAAAATTGTATACCACATAATCAAGCCTAAATCTTGCTAAAAATTTTTGATTTTTTTGCGCCTTAAAAGCAGCATAACAACAACATCTACTTTTAACTAATTCTCATAAATTTCAATTTATTTTATGTTTTTCATAACCTTAATTATTAATGAAAATGAATGAAATTTGATTAAAATAAAATTTAACAAGCAGTTATTCTTTTATAATATTGAAAAAAATAAAAACATAAATAACTAATATACAATCAATTAAATTATTAACAATAAATTAATATTTAAAAACCCTACTTTTTTAGTGGACTAATAAAAATTATATTATATATTTGCAAACGTATTCAGGAAATAAAACAAAATGAAGGCAGAATTAAAAAATAATTCAATAACGAAACATAGCATCAAAAAAATGATGATGTGGATCTGTATGCCTATACATCAGGAATATTGTGGATGACCTTAACTTTATATGACATATTTTTTAAAGGCTCTACAACACTGTAGAGCCTTTTTCATTAAAAACGAACAACATTAAAAAAATAAAAATGAACAATTCTAAAAACAAATGGCTGGTTCCATTGGCTTTTACAAACATCTATGTAATATGGGGAATTACGTTTTTAGCTATTTCATTTGGCTTGAAAGGCTTTCCCCCATTCATACTTTCCGGATTGAGGTTTCTGGTAGCAGGCATTCTGATGATCGGATATCTGCTCTCTAAGGGAGAAAAAGCAAACGCTCTGGTTAACTGGAAAAAGAATGCCATCACCGGAATCCTTATTCTTACAGGAGGAACAGGACTTGTGGCATGGGGAGAACAATATGTAACCGCTTCAGAGGCGGCAATATCCATTGCTACCGGACCATTTTGGTTTATTGCTATCGACAGAAAAAACTGGAAATATTATTTTTCAGATAAGTTCATTCCAATAGGTTTGGTTATTGGTTTTGTTGGATTGGTATTATTTCTGAAAGGAAGTGTACATTCCGCTCATGCAGCAGTTGACGGAAATCTTCGTATCACCGCATTTGTGGTATTAGGCTTAAGTTCTGTAGCCTGGGTATTAGGTTCATTATATTCTAAGAAAAATCCTGCTTCCCAATCTACTTTTATGAATATTGCCCAACAGCTTATCATAGCCGGATTAGCCTCTTTTCTTATCGCTTTTTTAAGAAAAGAATGGACCGGTTTTTCCGTTTCAGCGGTTCCGTTATCGGCTTGGCTGGGCGTTCTGTTTTTGATTTTCTTTGGATCGATAGTCGCTTATTTGTCGTACATTTGGCTCTTGTCCGTGAAGCCCGCTGCCCTGGTAAGCACCCATACCTATATTAATCCTATTGTTACAGTGATTGCTGGCTGGATTGTTGCTCATCAAAGCATTAACGGAGGTCAGCTATATGGTTTATCCATCATATTGCTGGGGGTACTTCTTACAAATGTTACCAAGTACTTCAAACTTTCGAAACGGTCAAAGGTTAAAATCAGACGGGTAAGAAGATTTTTTAATAGAACAAATAAGCGGTTTCAGCCTGTTTAAAATAGTATAAAGCATCAGAATGATAGAAATTAAAAATATATCAAAAACTTTTCACCAGAAAAAACAGTCCTTTAAAGCACTGGATCAGGTGAGCCTCAATATAGAGAAAGGTGATATCGTAGGAATTATAGGATTTTCCGGTGCAGGAAAAAGTACGCTGATTCGTACTGTTAATCTTCTGGAAAGGCCGGATGAAGGCCAGATCATCATTAATGGCAAGGATTTTACCCGGTTAAGTTCAAAACAACTGGCCGAAGAGCGTAAAAAAATAGGAATGATCTTTCAGCATTTCAATCTGCTTTCTTCGAGAACTGTCTTTGGTAATATTGCGCTTCCTTTGGAACTGGATCATCTCAATAAAGACCAGATCAGCAAAAAGGTACATGAGCTATTGAAAATCGTAGGTCTTGAAGATAAAGCCCACGATTATCCCAGAAGTCTTTCCGGGGGCCAGAAACAAAGGGTAGCCATCGCAAGGGCATTAGCCAATGATCCTCACCTTCTGCTCTGTGATGAAGCAACCAGCGCTCTTGATCCTGTTACCACACAGTCTATTTTACAGCTGTTAAGAGATATCAACCAGAGATTAGGAATTACCATCCTTTTGATTACGCATGAGATGGAGGTCATTAAAGCAGTCTGCAATCATGTTGCTGTTATCGACCACGGAAAATTATTAGCTAAAGGAACTTTAAGTGAGATTATTTCGGATAAAGAAAATCCGGTGATCCGACAATTTATAAATTCAGATGTCATGACCCTGCCACAGGAACTCAATAACAGACTACAGAAAGAGCCCAAAGAAGGTTTATTTCCACTGGTCGAAATAGAACTTAACGAAAACATCAGTGTTGAAGAACTTCTTTCAACTTTATATTCCCAATATAAAATTCCTTATAAACTTTTGAAAGCTGATGTGGAATATCTTGGCCATTCCAATTTTGGAAAATTGCTGCTGCAGCTTCAGGGAGGAGCGGAAGAAAACCAACAGGCCATCTATTATTTCAATCAGAATAAAATTCAAAATACAGTAAAAGGATATGCTTAGTGATACGGTAATTGCTCTTTTGGCAAAAGGAGCCTGGGAAACAGTTTACATGACTTTTGTATCCGGATTTTTCGGATTTGTTTTAGGTCTTCCCGTTGGGATTATGCTTTTTTTAACCAGAAAAGGACAATTGTTGGAAAATACATTCTATCACAGAACACTTTCTGTTGTGGTGAATATTTTCCGTGCTATTCCTTTTATCATTTTAATTGTATGGATGATTCCTTTTACAAGAATCCTGGCCGGAACTTCTATTGGCGTCAATGCAGCTTTGGTTCCTTTGAGTATCGGAGCTGCTCCGTTTATTGCAAGACTGGTGGAAAATAGTCTTCTTGAAGTTCCTCATGGCTTAATAGAAACAGCCAGAGCTTTGGGAGCGTCACCATTCCAGATTATCAGGAAAGTATTGCTTCCGGAGGCCCTTCCTTCTCTTATCAATAATGCAACCATCACATTGATTACTTTAGTGGGGTACTCTGCTATGGGAGGAGCTGTAGGTGCCGGCGGATTAGGGCAGGTTGGCTATCAGTACGGATACATCGGCTATGATATTGTCATTATGAATACAGTCCTCATATTGCTTGTATTATTAGTGTTTATCATACAATTTTTAGGCGACAGACTGTCAAAAAAATTTGACCATAGGTAGTATTTTAAAGTGAGAATAATAAAATAATGAAAAAAATAAAGATCTTAGGTGTATTGGCTGCCGGAATACTTCTGTTTTCAGCATGTTCCGGAAGGAAAGATGATCCTAATTTTATCCGGGTAGGCATAACGTACGGCCCAGAGCAGGAAATTGCCGAAGTTGCTAAAAAGGTGGCTAAGGAAAAATATAACCTTGAAGTAGAACTGATCCCTTTCAATGATTATGTAGTTCCCAATGAAGCATTAACCAATGGTGATATTGATGCCAATGCTTTCCAGCATGTACCTTACTTAACAGAACAGTCGAAACAGAGAGGATATAATTTAGCGGTTGTAGGCAATACTTTCGTCTACCCTATCATTGCCTATTCTAAAAAAATTAAAAATATCAGCCAGCTTCAGGAGGGAAATACAATTGTTATTCCTAATGATCCAACCAACGGAGGACGTTCCTTGCTTCTGCTTCAAAAAAGTGGTTTACTGAAATTAAAAGACGGTGTAGGACTTCTTCCAAAAGTGACTGATATTACAGAGAATCCGAAGCAGCTTAAAATCATGGAAATTGAAGGTGCCCAGATCCCAAGAGTACTGGACGACAGAGATGTTGTGGTAGGAATTATCAATAATAATTTTGCCGTTCAGGCCGGTTTGGACTCTGAAAAACAGGCTATTCTTAAAGAAGATAAAGATTCCCCTTACGTAAATGTAGTGGTGGCAAGACAGGACAATAAGAACAGTCAGAAAGTAAAAAACTTTGTAAAAGCCTATGAATCTGATGAAGTGGAGAAGAAAGCCAAAGAAATTTTCAAAGGAGGCGCTGTAAAGGGATGGTAATGAATATTTTGAATATTTTCAATCCGAAGAACCCGAATTTCAGAGATTAAAACTAAAATTGAATGATCAATATCTGATTTTTTCAGCTTTAAAACTGATAAAAACTGCCGACAGATAATCCAGGCAGTTTTTTTATAATTTAATTTTCATTTTCTCAATTTGAGATAATAAAAAATTTTCTTTACTTTTGCTTACAATCAAATAACCAGGCATTATGTTAAAGAAAACCGCCATTCTAAGTTTATTCACCTTCATTTCTGTTTCTTATATGGCTCAGACCACTCCTGCACTACCCGTTTATTTAGATGAATCGAAACCTGTAGAACAGCGTATCCAGGATGCTCTTTCGAGAATGACTCTGGAAGAAAAAGTGGCAATGCTTCATGCCCAGTCGAAATTCAGCTCTCCGGGGGTTCCAAGATTGGGAATTCCGGAATTCTGGACAACGGACGGTCCTCACGGGGTACGTCCGGAAGTAATGTGGGACGAATGGGACCAGGCCGGATGGACGAATGATTCTATTATTGCCTACCCTGCCCTGACTGCTTTATCCGCTACATGGAACAAGAAAATGTCATGGAATTATGGAAAAGCTTTGGGGGAAGAAGCCCGCTACAGAAAAAAAGATATTCTTCTGGGGCCAGGGGTTAATATTTACAGAACACCGTTAAACGGTAGAAATTTCGAGTATATGGGTGAAGATCCTTATCTGACCTCAAAAATGGTGGTTCCTTATATTAAAGGCGTACAGTCTAACGGGGTGGCTACTTCTGTAAAGCATTTTGCGCTCAATAATCAGGAAATGTTCCGCCATACCAGCAATGTTATTGTTGATGACAGAACGCTTTATGAAATCTATCTTCCGCCTTTCAAAGCCGCTGTAACTGAAGGAGATTCCTGGACGATTATGGGAGCATATGATCTGTATAAAGGTCAATACGCCAGCCAGAATCAATATCTTTTAAACGATATTCTGAAAAAAGAATGGAAGTATAAAGGTGTCGTAGTATCCGACTGGGGCGCTGTAAATAATACCGAACAGGCAATCCATAACGGGTTGGATCTTGAATTCGGAACATGGACGAATGGCCTTTCCGCAGGCACAAAGAATGCTTACGACAATTATTTTCTGGCAAAACCCTATTTAGATTTAATCAAATCCGGAAAAGTAGGAACCACTGAACTGGATGATAAGGTAACCCGACTGCTTCGCCTTGCCTACAAAACAACAATGAACCGAAACAAACCTTTCGGAAATATTGCTTCTGAAGAACATAAAGCCATAGCCAAAGAAATTGGTGAAGAAGGTATTGTTCTATTGAAAAATCAAGGAAATGTTCTGCCTATTGATCTTAACAAAGCAAAAAAAATAGCGGTTATTGGAGAAAATGCTATTAAAATTATGACGGTAGGCGGTGGCTCCTCTTCATTAAAGGTAAAATATGAAGCACTTCCTTTAGACGGAATTAAATCCAGATTCGGGAAGCAGACTGATGTACAGTTTGCCAGAGGGTATGTAGGAGACATCGGCGGAGAATATAACGGGGTAAAATCCGGGCAGGATTTAAAAGACACCCGTTCTGAAACAGAATTGCTTACCGAAGCTGTAGAACTTGCTAAAAAGTCAGATTATGTGATCTTCGTTGGCGGACTGAATAAAGCCGATTTCCAGGATAGTGAAGGAAATGACAGAAAAAGTTATGGTCTTCCTTACAATCAGGACAATGTAATCTCAGCTTTAGCAAAAGCCAATAAAAATCTGGCTGTAGTTCTGGTTTCCGGAAATGCAGTAGCAATGCCATGGATCAAAGAAGTTCCCACAATATTGCAAGCCTGGTATCTAGGGTCAGAAGCAGGAAATTCAATCGCTTCTATTTTGGCGGGAGATGCTAATCCTTCAGGAAAACTTCCGTTTACATTTCCTGTAAAGCTTGAAGACAATTCGGCTCATCAATTAGGAGAATATCCTGGACAGAAGGATGAACTGGCAGCAGGAAAAGGAAAAGATCAGAAAAATCCAATCAATATTACCTATAATGAAGGAATTTTTGTAGGCTACCGCTGGCATGATACTAAAAACATCAAACCTCTTTTCAGCTTCGGACACGGATTGAGCTATACGACTTTTGAATTCGGAAAAGCAAAAGCGGATAAAACCACAATCTCCCAGGATGGTACCATCACTTTTACAGTAACAGTGAAAAATACAGGAAAAAAAGCCGGTGCTGAAGTAGTCCAGCTTTACATCAGCGATTTAAAATCTTCTGTACCACGCCCTGCCAAAGAATTGAAAGGTTTTGAAAAAGTATATTTAAACCCCGGCGAACAAAAAGAAGTCACCTTCACCGTTGATAAAACCGCATTAAGTTATTTTGATGCCAATAAACATGACTGGATTGCAGAACCTGGAGATTTTGAGGCTTTAATCGGGAATTCTTCAGATGGAATTAAAACGAAAGTAAAGTTTACTTTAAAATAGGTATAGGCAGGAAAAGAAAATCTCACATTTCCGGCAGTTTTTTTTAGTTGATAAAGCAGGTTTCTGACAGGAATCTGCTTTTTTATTTTTTGACCTTGTAAATTTCTAAAAACTAATGCGTGCTTTTATGCATTAAGCTCTTAAACTTATTTATACTAAAGTGCAGAACCTTTTGTGATTAAACACGGGTGCACGAATTCTTATTTATTGTGGATTTTACATATTTTCTTAATAGTATGTGCTTCTCCAACGATTTTTTTAAATTTACATTTGAAAGCCCTTATCAACTCTTATGCAGCAACAACTTCCCGCCCATTGGCATGCCTTTATCAAAGTATTTCAGAAAAAATACACTGAAGAAATCGTGTATGGCATTTGCCGGGTATTCCGGGATAAGGAAGAAATATTAGAGCGTTATACCACCTATGATTTCGAACAATATCTGCCTGACTATATCCCTGTTGCGGATGATTCCGGAGGCCGTGTGGCGGTCATCTCCGTTCATGAGAATGACAAAAAAGTCTATGTAAGCGATTACGGTGTTTTACAGGAGTCTGAACTGGCTGTACTGGACCGGGATCTCATGCACTGGATGCAGAGAAAGCTTCCTTTTGACTATGATTCGCCTAAAGAATCATCAAAAGGAGAAATAGAAAATCTTCAACAGCTGAACCATAAATTATATGACGAGATTGCTCAGCATATCGATATCGTCAATTTTCTGAAAGCAAAAATCAGGATAGAAGGAATGTCCCTTCCTGAAAATTACGCTAACCCTGAAGAACTCTGCTATTTCCAGCAGGGATATCGTTACAATGCTAATAGTGAAGATTTGGCGGGATTAAAAACAGGTGATTTTAAACCAACCTGGCTGGTATTGGCCACCAATTATTTTGATGATCCGTTTTTTATTGATCTCGAAGAATCTGACCGACAGTTCCCTGTCTATTTTGCCTTTCACGGACAGGGAAAATGGACTCCTATTATGGCCGCACCTTCTATCCGGCAATTTGAGAAACAGTTAAACGATATTCAGAGTATTCAGTATAATAAGGATGCTTTGACTGATTATCTGAAAAACGTTCCGGATAATGAATTCTGGAATGAGGTACGGGAAGTCGCTGAATCTATGTCACCATTGGATGAAGAAAAGATTGAGGAGAAAATATCAGCTTCAGACTTTCGCAGAGCACGGCTTTATATAACAGATACCGGTCCCAATAAGATCAAAATAATTTCTCTGTTGAAAGCAGAATTAGGTATTTCAGGCCCTGAAGCATTGCAATTGAGCAAACGGCCCAGGATCTTATTCTCCGAAGCCTATTTCAAATGGATAGAAGCCGACATTAAAAAACTGGAAAGCCTCGGAGCAACAACAGAAATTGAAATCATCACCGAAAAATAAGAGAATGAATCCATTAGCAGATCACCCAGATTTTACCATAAAAACCGGTTCAAATGGAAGACTTTCAGAAGACTTTTTGAAACGTTATCCAAAAATTCCTGAAGATTATAACATCTTCCTGAAATCATTTTTATTGCTTACCAACCTATCTGACACTACATGGTTCAATAGTATTTCTGATTTTAACGACTCTCATACTGAAAGTGAGTTCAGCTGGAACGAGTTTGAACAGCAGTCTCTGGCAGCTTTTGAAGGTGATGAAACAACCCGGAACCAGATCATTAGTTTTTGGAATGCTCATCTGCCTTTCATTCTTTCCGTAAAAAACAGCTATGCTTATTTCTCAATTGGCACGGCAGATAATAATTTTGGGAAGATTTATTTCGGGGAAGAACCTGAGTATGAGGAAACTGATCATGTAGCCGACAGCTTTTCTGAGTTTCTGGAAGCTTTAAAAAATAAAACCCTTGAAGAAAGATATTTAAATCTGTTTTAAAATATACTTTACAAACAAACTTTACCGCTTACTTCTGCCAGCTTCACTTTTAAATATATCCATATTCAATGGCTACTTTCACAAGCTCCGAAACTTTTCTGCATCCGGTTTTTCGGAGAATACTTTTCCGGTGTGTGGTTACTGTATGATAGGAAATACTGAGCCTGTCCGCAATCTCTTTTGCAGAACTTCCTCCGGCCAGCAGGGTAAGCACCTCAACTTCTCTTTTAGTCAGCAGATCCTTCAGTTCAGGATTCCTGATATCGGGAAGACAGTGCATCTGGTGAAAATCATTCCGGCTGCCAATTCCCTGCACCAATACAATATAGCTGTTTTCTTTTGTAATATGCTGGATATTGGTATGAATATTAACAGCCTGCAGGAGTTTTCCGTCATCACTTTTCGCAGTATGCAGGGCCTGATGGTGAAACATTTCATAATTTCCTTTTGCCGTTTTCATCCGGAAACAATAACTTGTCTTAAGCTCCTGCTGGTGTTTAAAACCATCTATTTCTCTCATCTTTTCAATAGTCATTCTTTCCGCTTCCATTACAAAATCCAGATCTGCAGGATGTATAAGATCTATAATTTCTTTAAGGTGGTGAGGAAGCTGCTTCAGGCCGTGCATTTTAAGGATATTGGGATGATGCCCGCTTAAGGTACTGTCTGCAATATTAATTACATAATAATAGAATTCTCCCATGGAGAACACATCCCCTATGATCTTTTCAATAGAGGGTGGAGGAGAAATTTCATTTCCGTTTTGTAAAACTTCAGGATAATTATTCCAAACCTTTACAAGAAGATGAGGTTTTTCAGCATCTGTTAAAAACTTTTTACCCATAAAGTTACTTTGCTATAAAATTAACATAATTTATGTTAAAAATTACCCGAAAGTAGTATTTTTTTGTAAAGAGACAAAATCTAACTTTGATAGTGTTCAGAGAGCTCACCTGCTATTATCAAAAGTTCCGGAACCATTAAAAAACTTTATAAACAACCACAAAATTTTTTACCCATGAGAAAAATCATCAACATCGAACTGAGACTTAAAAAGAGAGGCTCAGTCTTCACCTGGGAAGTTTTCCTTGAAAACACCAACAGTAATTCGAGAATCGGCAGCGGATGGGACTACAACGCAAAATCTGGATATTATTATGTAAAGTTACAAGACTATCCAATTGACGACAATGCACTGGATGTCTTTATTGGCTGCGAAGGTAAAGAAAATGGAGAAATTGAATGCTCAGTTCTCATTAACGAAACAGAACAGTCTAACAAAGTTACCTGCAGAAATACTGATTATAATTACGGACATCAAGCTTATGAATTCGTATGAAAAAGATTAACTTTTGTCTGTTCTTTTTACTCATCTCACTCTCTTTCATGAAAGGACAGCTTCTTATTGAAGACAAAAACGGAGATGTCTTATTTCAACCCATGCTGACTGTAAATGAGTCTTCATCTCTCATGAGCAGCGGTTTGATTAAGTTAAATACAGGAGATCAGAGTATAGGATTTGACTATTACAACAGAACAACCCCATTTGGTCAGCCAAAATATAAATTCTGGACATTGGGAGTCAAAGTAAAGCCCACAGAAGGATATGCTGCTGTTTTTAAAAACGGACAGTTTTCACCGGGTATCAATATTTCCGGATCCCTCAATCAGGTTAAAATATTTGATAGAGAAGCAACGAAGCCCGAAAATAACTTTTTAGACTGGGGCAGCATCTATGCCAGTTATTCCGTGAATAAATACCAACTCTATAAAAGTGATACAACTTTTAAAAGTCAGCTTTCTTCAAAGAGCTTTTCAGGATTATCGCTAGGCCTCAATTACAATATGCTTATAAAAAGCAGTTGGCTGATTAGCTTTAGGGCAGGATATTCTAGAACGAACAATTATAATGATTTAACTTCCGTTGAAGTAAGGGACAGTAAAATACAAATAGACACAGAAAGTTCGGTAACAAGAGAGATTCTAACAACTAAAACAGCTAAACAGGGCAATTATAAGGAATATGACAGTTATCCTTTCCATGTCAGTCTAAGCAGGCTTACACCCGATAATATGGATGAAAAAAGTCTGACATTCGGTTATAGCATTTACGTTAGTGGAAAACCAAATAATATTACAAAACCCATAACGGATGCGGGAGTAATGGTATTTGTATCCCAGATGAAAAAAGATGTCAGTATTACCACTATAGGATTAAGCTTTCAATTCAATGATTTTTTTGATACGCAGAATCTTAATAACGGACTTATGAAACGGTTAAGCATTGGACTGACAACCAACTTTCCATTGTTCAGCAAAACAGAATAAATAAAAAAAGTGCCGGATTAACGGCACTTTTTATGTTATCTTATAGACTACTTGCCCCCTCCTGCATTTTTCTCTACATCAGTCTTAGTATTCGATTTCACTTTCTGGTTTCCAAAACGTTTTACAAAGGAAATTGAGGCTCCGTACCAGTCCCATTTTGAGGAAGTTCTGATAGTTCCGTACTGGCTGAAGCTGGTAGCATCATAATTTGGTCTCTGGAAAATATTCATCAGCTGAAGGCTGACCTCCATCTGGGTTTTAGGGAATATTTTTGTGGCTGAGAAATTATGAAAAACATTCACTTTGTTTCCATATGAATTACCGCTGTTCTGATTGGCAATCTCCACCCAGGCACTCAAATTAATATTTTTGTTGAAAAGATTGGTGTACGACAGATTGGCAGAGCCTCCCAGATAACTCAGGTATTTGGCTCCCTTCAGGTCATTCTTTTCATTGAAATCATGGTTATCAACATAATACCATCCTATTCCTACATTTACATTCAGTTTATTTTTCAGGAAAGACTGATTGGTATTGGCAAAAACGTAATATTTCTGAACTTTACCATTTAGGTTCGAAGGAAGGGTAACAAGTAAATTATTTTCTTCTTTTAAGGTGGTCCAGTAATCCTGGTCGGTGAACATATACCTTGCTGAAAGGAAATATTTTTTCTTGAATCCGAATTTCATATACAACCTGTGGCTTGGGTTAGGGTCCAGTTCCATATTTCCTCTGCTGTACGTTCCGTCATTGGTGGGAACAAGAAAAGGATTGAACTCGGAATACCATGGACGCCATAGGTTTTTGTTATACGTAAGACTCAGATCATATTTATCTGAAAAAGTATACTTCACCAATAAATTAGGAAGGAATGCCCCGTAAGAATCTTTTCTTTCTGTTCCGGCTATATCCTGTCTCATTTTAAGATCAATATGCTCATAACGTAGTCCTACTCTGGTTTCCAGCTTTTCAAAAAAGGTTTTGCTGTAGTTGGCATAAAGGGAATTGATATTATCTTCATAATGGAAAACATCATTTTTACGGATATTATTCAGGTAACTCCCGTTTGCGTCATTCGCAATCACATTATTATTGAAATCCATTTTTCCTCCTACTTCAAAGCTGCCTCCTGATTTCCCTATAGGCTGCGTATAATCTACCTTCACGTAATAATTACGGGTCTGTTCATCAGAATTGGTTAACAAAAGATCCGAAACAGGGGAAACATTAAATGTTTTTAAGAAGGTATTAGAATTGATCTGGGAATTATAATTAGTCCCTACGTTGATATCAAGAATTTTATTTTTCTCTTTATCATAATACTTATAGAAAAGGTTGGTTCCCAAAGTCCTGTATTTTCCCACTACATCCTGGTCCTGATGATAGGAATCCTGGTATTGATTATAATTAAGATAGTTGATTCCGTCAGCATCCGATGTGGAAGTATTTCTGCTCTGATAATATTCCAGGATAAGTCCTACATTGTTTTTATCATTCAGTTCAAACTCAGAGGTTGAGGAGAAAGAAGGACTCTTCCCTCTTCCGGTTACTTCATTATTTACCTGGCTCACAGAGTTATCTTTATACAGTGTATTTTCAAAAAAACTTTTCTGAACATAGGTATTATCACTGTAACTTCCGATAAGGGTCTGGGTAAAATTCTTCTTATGATAATTCAGGTTAAGATTGGTATACTGAGAGTTCTTTGTCTGTTGTCTGTTGTTAAAAGTCACACTCCCTTTCAATCCCTCATCATCTCTTCTTTTCAACACGATATTAATCACCGAACCTGTTGTTTCATATCGTGAGGAAGGACTTGTGATTACTTCAATCTTCATCAGGTTATCCGCAGGAATGGTTTTAAGATATTCCTTTAACTCCTTTCCTGTAAAAACAGATTTACGGTCGTTAATGTATACCGTCACCGATTCTCCCTCCGCTTTTACAGCATCATTGTTATCGATACTTACCATAGGGGTCATTCTCAGGACATCCCAGGTTGTATTTCCGGCAAGAATAGAGCTGTTGGCAACATTAAAAACAGTACGGTCCACTTTAGACTCTACCGTTGGTTTTCTGGCAGTCAATGTTACTGCTTCTATTTCTTTCTCGTTTTTCTTTATTGTGTCATTCGTGGCTTGGGCTAAAGTTAAAGAACCCATTAATAAAGCTACCGAACATATAATTATTTTCATCCAAAGTAATATTTCTCTTATAAGACACCTATTGGTGAAAGTTTGTTACACGAAAAATGAAAAAAAAGGAAAATATTTCAAAGTCCTTCTTTTAAAGGAAAAATTAACACTACATATATCACTAAATAATGAAAAATGTCCGGAAAAATCCGGACATACAATAGCAAATTTACAAGGATTAAAAAATAGATATGCTAGTTTACATTTTCAAAATAATGGATCATGCCTACCTCAGGAAGATGACGGCTGGAAGTTTTCAGGGTAACTTCATTATTACTGCTACTTTCCAGAAATGAATTGCTGAATAAAGCATAGGAAGGCTGTTCTGCAAAATCATTCTTCAGCATTTGATGAGCTTCCACAACCGGCTTTCCATAAAGCTTTTTAAAATTCCCGATCTGGTACTGCGAAAATTTTCCGTAATGCACAATAAATTTCAGCGACAGATCAATAGATGTACTTAACGCTTTGCTCAATTCTTCAATCTTTTTATTAAAAGCATTCCGCATTTTCAAGAGCATTGCAGAAATATTTCCATAAGACGGATTTTCATCGTAACGGTAGAACAAAATAGCATCACCTTCGATCTCCGAAATCTCGAAATAGCGCCCGTTCACATCAATCAATGTTGAAAGAAGCTGTCTCACAATATATTCTCCCGTATAAAGCTTTGTGTTGAACACAAATTCGGTAAACCCGCTGAAATCGGGGATAAGAATAATACCATCTTGTATATCTGCATTCTTCATAATAGTATGGATTAAAAACCTGCTGCATCATTACAGACGAAGCAGGTTTAATTTTACTTTATTGCCATCCGCCTCCTACCGCTCTGTAAAGCGTAGTAATGGCATTCAGTCTTTGAGCTTTCAGGGAAGCCAGATCAAGTTCCGTCTGAAGTTTATTCGTTTGGGCGATAATCACCTCAATGTACGTGGCTGAATTGTATTTAAACAGAATATCCGCTTTCTTTACCGCTTCATTCGATTTTACAACTAACCCTTCCGCTATTTTCTGCTGCTCTTCAAGCTTCTGGATCTGCACCAACGCATCGGAAACCTCTCCTACAGCCTTCAGTACGGACTGTTTAAAACTGATCTCAGCCTGACCTGCCAATACTTTGGACTGTTCATACTGTGTTTTCAGCTGTTTTCCATTCAGAATAGGCTGTGCAATAGCTCCGGCAGCCATTCCGAAGAGTGATCCGGGAATACTGAACCACTGGCTTGCCTGGAAAGCATTCAAACCACCCTGCGCTGTAATATTCAGTGAAGGATACATGCTCATTTTTGCAACATGAATGGCTGCAGCACTTTTTCTTACTTCAAGCTCCGCACTTTTAATATCCGGCCTGTAACTTAATAATTCTGAAGGAATACCCGTTGCCAGATGATCCGGTGACTGTACGTTATTCAGGCTTGCACTTCTCTCAATCCTGTCCGGCATGGAGCCCGTGAGCAGACTTAATGCATTTTCCTGAGTGGCTATAGAACTTTCTATCGCCGGAATGGATTTCAGGATCTGATCTTTTACAATTTCCTGCTGCTGTACTGCCAGGGCAGTGGTAAGCCCTAATTCCTGCTGTTTTGCTAAAAACTTCAGGGTGTTGTCTGCATAGGTAAGATTAGATTTTGTGATTTCCATCTGGGTATCCAGCATCAGGAGATTATAATATCCCTGCACTACAGAGGCCACAAGCTGAGTTTTAACAGCCTTGGCAGCTTCCTGTGTTTTAAGGTATTCTGTAAGAGCCTGCTCTTTTCTGCCTCTGATCTTTCCCCAGATATCCGCTTCCCACGAAAAATTGAGCGAGGCAGTATAGTCTTCCATATACCGTTTCCCCATAAACTGTCCGGCCATCATTCCGTTCATGCTGTTATCCGAAGGTCTGCTGATATTCGCATTGAGACCACCGCTGATCACGGGAACATTTCCCCATTTGCTCTGGTTATAAGCTAATGACGCAAACTCTATCTGTTTTAAAGCAACAAGAAGGTCATTATTCTGTGTAACAGCTTTATCAATCAGGGCAACCAGAACCGGATCTTTGAAGAAATCCCTGTAGCTGGTTTTCGCGATATTTTCCTGAGTATCTGTAGTAATGCTGTCACCTCTGAAAACCTCAGGCATTTTGACTTCCGGCCGTTCATATTTCTGAACCTTACAGGATACTGCCGCTCCTGAAATAAGTGCGATATAAGCTATATTTTTAATTGAATTCATTGTCATAATCATTTGGATTTAATATTCCCAGTCGGCATCCGTTATCGTTTTTCCGCTCATCTTTTCATGCAAAGCCTGAAAGACTACAAAAAGTACCGGAACCACAAAAATCCCCAGTATTGTTCCAAAAAGCATCCCAGAAACGGCCGCATAACCGATGGAATGGTTTCCTAGCGCAGAAGGTCCTACCACAAACAGCAACGGAAGAAGTCCCGTAATAAATGCCAGTGAAGTCATCAGAATTGGACGCAGACGTGCTTTTGCTCCTTCTACTGCCGAAGCGATCAGACTTTTCCCTGCTCTTCTTCTCTGGATGGCAAATTCTACGATCAGGATCCCGTTTTTGGCCAGAAGCCCGATCAGCATCACCAAAGCAATCTGTACGTAGATATTGTTGGAAAGATCTGCCAGTGTAATTCCTACAAATACCCCTGATAAACCTACCGGAATAGCGATCAGAACGGCTAAAGGAAGTACATAACTTTCATACTGTGCGGAAAGAAGGAAGAATACGAACACGATACACAATCCAAAAATCATCACCGATTGTGAACCTGCGGAAACTTCTTCACGGCTCATTCCTTTATAATCATAGGTATATCCCGGAGGAAGAACCTGTTTGCCCACCTCTTCGATTGCGGCCATAGCCTGTCCTGTACTGAATCCCGGAGCCGGCATCACCGTTAAATTGGAAGAGTTGAACAGATTGAAACGGTCTACCACTTCAGCACCTGTTACCTGCTTTAAAGTAACTAATGTGTTCACAGGAACCATTTCCCCTGAATTATTTTTCACGAAAATACCGTTCAGAGATTCTTTATCCTGTCTGGTTTCCGGAGTAGATTGTACCAATACCCTGTAATACTTCCCGAACCTGTTGAAATCCGAAGACTGTATACTTCCGTAATATCCCTGCATTACGCCAAGCACATCAGCTACACTTACACCTAACTGGGCAGCTTTCACCTCATCTACAAGCACTTCAAACTGCGGATAGGTAACATCGAAGGTGGTAAATGCCACTGCTACTTCCGGTCTCTGCATCAAAGCGCCCATCATTCCGTAAGAAATGTTTCCTAAATTCTGAAGTTCCCCGTTGGTACGGTCCTGAAGCACAAGCTCCATCCCGCTGGTATTTCCGAAACCATCTACCGTTGGTGTATTCAGCACAAGGAAATTGGCTCTTTTATCCTGCGAAAGCATTCCCTGAACCTGCCCGATAATATCATTGATATTGCTCACTTTTCCTCTCTCCTCTCCTTTCTTCAGCTTTACGAAAATAGAGGCTGCTGAGGATGACATTGATCCGCTGAAGAGATTCAATCCATCTACGGAAATCACCTCATCTACAGCCGGATTTTTCATCAGAAGATCTTCCGTATCTGAAACCACTTTTGAGGTTCTGTCTTTTGAAGCTCCCGGTGCAAGATTGGCTGTTACAATAATAAAACTCTGGTCTTCATCCGGAATAAATCCTTTAGGGGTTGTCATTGACATCCAGGCAAAAAGCCCTCCGAAAACAAGAATAAGAACCATTGCTACCCATTTTCTTTTTAACAGGAACAACACCGATTTTCCGTAACGGAAGGTCAGTTTGTTGAAACTGGCATTAAAACCGGCAAAGAAACGGTCTTTGAAATTCATTTTCTCCTGAGCTCCTCCGTGGTTATGCTTCAGTAACAGGGCACATAAAGCAGGGCTCAGTGTTAAGGCATTCACCGCAGAAATAACAATGGCAATGGCCAGTGTTAAGGCAAACTGCTGGTAAAACAATCCTGTAGAGCCGCTCATAAATGCGACTGGTACGAATACCGCAGACATGATCAGGGTAATTGAAACAATCGCTCCTGTGATCTCACTCATCGCCGACATGGTTGCGGCCCTCGGGTTGAGTTTTTTATGTTCCATTTTAGCATGGACCGCTTCCACGACGACAATGGCGTCATCTACCACAATACCAATGGCCAGTACCAAGGCAAATAACGTCAGGATATTGATTGAAAACCCGAAAATTTTCATAAAAAAGAATGTTCCTATAATGGATACCGGAACTGCAATGGCCGGAATTAAGGTGGAACGGAAATCCTGCAGGAAGATATACACCACAATAAATACCAGGATAAATGCTTCTATCAGGGTATGAATTACCTGATCGATCGACTGGTCCAGTGCTTCTTTCGTTGCATAAGGAATTTCATAATTCATCCCTTGCGGGAACGATTTTTCCAGCTCTTTCATTCTTTCCTGAAGGGCAATCTGCACTTCATTGGCATTAGATCCTGCCATCTGGAATATCGCCATCGTTACTGAAGGCTTTTTGTTGTAATTGGAGGAAACCGTATAGCTGTACGCCCCAAATTCTACTTTTGCAATATCTTTCAATTTTAAAACAGAACCATCGCTCAAGGCTTTGATCGTAATATTCTCATATTGTTCAGGCTCTGTAAATTTTCCTTTGTAGCGGAGAACATATTCCATCGCTTCTTTACTTCTTTCCCCGAATCTTCCGGGTGCCGCTTCCAGGTTCTGAGACTGAATAGCACGGGAAACTTCTGCCGGGGTAAGATTATAGGAAGTCAGCTTATTCGGATCGAGCCATACCCTCATGGAGTAGTCTTTATTTCCATATACCATGGCATCTCCTACTCCTTTCACCCTTTTCAGCTCGGGAACGATATTGATTTTAGCATAGTTTTCCAGGAAAAGATCATCCATAGTACCATCTTTACTGGTCAGAGAGACCATGGCGATCATACTGTTCTGTCTTTTCAGCGTAGTGATCCCGGCCTGTACTACTTCTGCCGGAAGCTGGTTGGTTACCTGTGCTACCCTGTTCTGTACGTTAATGGCCGCCTGATCGGGGTCTGTTCCCAATTTAAAAATCACGGTAATGCTTAAAGTACCGTCATTACTTGCAGTGGACGTGATATAATCCATATTCTCCACCCCGTTGATGGCGTTTTCCAAAGGTGGTGCCACGGACCTCGCGATGGTTTCCGCATTGGCGCCCGGATAAGCAGCCGTTACCATGACAGTAGGCGGTGCAATGTCCGGAAATTTGGTAATCGGCAGGCTTACCATACCGACGATCCCCAGAATGACAAGCAGCACGGAAATTACCGTTGCCAGTACGGGTCTTTTTATAATTCTTTTTAACATGATTTCTTCTTACGATTTTTTCTGTTGCGCATTTTTCTTCTGTGCCGTTACGGGAGTTCCCGGCTGCAGTCTGTCGAATCCTGTGGCAATGTATTGGTCACCAGCTTTCAGACCTTTTGAAACAATAAAATTATCTCCTGCTTTTCCGTTCACTTCTACCGGAAGCATCATTGCTTTTCCGTCTTTAATGGTGAATACGAAAATCTTGTCCTGAATGGTTCTTGTGGATGCAATCGGAAGAAGGACTACATTGCTGTAAAACTGATCGAGTATGATTTTCCCTGTATTTCCGCTTCTCAGAAGGTTATCCGGGTTACTGAACTTTGCTCTTAGGGTAATGGAACCTGTTGTTTTGTTGAACTGGCCTTCTACTGCATCAATTTTTCCGGTCTGGGCATATTTCTCACCGCCTGAAAGCAATAAGGAAACCGCGGGTGTATTTTTGATAATTTCATTAATACTGCTTCCTGCATTCTGCTTCTGGAAATTATTGAAATCATTTTCACTCATGCTGAAATAGGTGTATACCTCATGAATATCGGATAGAAGGGTGATCGGCTCCTGGTTGGAAGGGGTCATCAGGCTTCCCAGACGGTAATTGAATCTCCCGATAAAGCCGCTTACCGGAGCTTTGATGGTAGAAAAATTAAGATTAATCTTCGTTGATTCAATGGAGGACATCGCCTGGCTTACAGCTCCTCTTGCTCCATTATACGCAGCTTCCGCTTCTTTCACCTGAATATCGGAAACCATTTTGTTTTTCAACAGCTCTTTTTTACGGTCCAGGTCTATTTTAGATGTCGCTAATGCAGCCTGTGCGGTAATGAGGGCTGCCTGTGCACTTTTCAGCTGTTCACGGAATACCTGATCCTCAATTTTGAAAAGGGGCTGTCCCGCTCTTACATAATCTCCTTCATCTACAAAAATTCTGCTTAAATAGCCTGTTACCTGGGGACGGATTTCTACGTTGGAAACTCCTTCTACCGAGGCAGCATATTCTCTGGAAACAGAGGCGTCTCCCTGCTTTACCGTTTCTACCGGAAGCTCAGGTGCCTGCTGCTGATAAGACTGATTGGGGTTACTTTTCTTACATCCCGCTAAAACAATAAGCGAGAGGAAAAGGATAGTGGATTTCTGGATAAAAAATCTCTGCATAACAATATTCCTTTTAAATTTACTGGGCAAAATTCGTCCGAAAAAAATTCAATAGAAATATTCAAAAAACCTCTTCTTTTGTCAAAAAGACTCCTTATTTAGAAAAACATGAGAAATATCATTTATAGAGTACATAAATGATAATATTTTATATTTTTAATCAAATTTACTGCTCTTATTTAGCAAAAAGACATCTAAAAACACAAGTAACTGGTTATCAATACAAATCATCTTTACGATATTCCAGCGGAGATTTTCCGGCATGTTTTTTAAAAAATTTACTGAAGGATGCCTGATCAGAGAATTTAAGCTGTGCAGCCACTTCTCCTACATTCAGATTGGGGTTTTTAAGCAATAGCCGGGCTTCTACTGCCAGTACCTGATGAATAATGTCTCTGGGAGATTTAAACATGGTTTTATTGATCACTTTGGTCAGGTATTTACGGCTGATAAAAAGTTTATCTGCATAGAACTGAACATTATGCTCTTCTTTAAAATGCTCCTGTACCAGAATGAAAAAACTGGTAGTAAGCTCATCTTCCCGGAGCGTTACCTGATGTGGTTTTTCTATT
Source organism: Chryseobacterium sp. 2987 (assembly GCF_031456375.1). Classification (NCBI taxonomy): domain Bacteria; kingdom Pseudomonadati; phylum Bacteroidota; class Flavobacteriia; order Flavobacteriales; family Weeksellaceae; genus Chryseobacterium; species Chryseobacterium sp. 2987. The sequence goes on along the minus strand of NZ_JAVDUN010000001.1, from coordinate 486,669 downwards.
TTTTTGAAGTAGTTATCAATTTCATAGATCACCAATGAGAAGTGATGCCAGATCATTTCATTGAAGTAATAATCATCTTTTTCTGTATTATTCAGGGCTTTTAATTCATCCAGGTGAAAGTTCATTTTCCGGTACAGATCCGGTTCGTTCCTGATAATGTGGGTAGGATCTGATGACAGGCTTTTCATTACGTGATTAGACTTATAGTTAAACCCGGCCTGAGAAATAAAATCCATGGAAAAGAAAATATATTTGGATTTGTAGTCATCGGCAATCTTTTCTACCCAGAATGTTTCTGACATGGGACAGAAAACAACATCTCCTTTAGCCACCTCATAGCTTTCATCATAAAGCCTGAAACGAATATCTCCCTGCTGCACGAGAAAAATGCAGAAATAATCTGAACGGTAAGGGGTATTCAGTTTGACAGCATAGCTGGCTTTATCAATCTCCATAACTACAAATTCTTTCACACGAAGATCAAACTCCACCTGTTCGAGAAGCTCTTCAAAAGTGAATATGGAAACGAATTCCGGTAATGCTGCTGCTGATTTTTTAGGCATCGGAAGTGAAATTATATGCTAAATTAGGGGATTTTTGTGAAAAAGCGAAAGCCAATAGTAGGTTAACTGATAGCTGACAGCTTATACTTCAACAAAAAGCTCTTTATCATAGCCGTTGTATTTTTCATCAATATAACCGTGAGGATTACAAATGACTTCGGTGGCACCGATCTTATATCTGCAAGGGGTATGGATATGCCCGTGAATCCAGTATAAAGGCTCATAATCCATGATCAGATCCTCAAGGTCAGAAGCGTAAGCAGCTGTAAGAGGATCTTTGCTGTAATGTTCAGGAACGGATTTTATACTTGGCGCGTGGTGGGTAACGATTATATTTTTCAGACCCGCTGATTCTTCAAGGCTTTCTTTCAGCCAAAGTTTTGAAAACTGATGAATTTTAAAGGTGTCAATGGTCCTCATTTTTGAATAGGAAGGATCACGGCGGATCATTTTGTAGTCGTTCATTTTTGACTGACAAAGCATTCCGTATTGTACGGGGTTTCCAAAAATGGAAAAGTCGGTCCAGAGTGTGGCCCCGTGAAAACGTATTCCTTCAATATCTACTGAGGAATTTTCAAGAACAAAAACAGAAGAGTTTTCTGCTGCAGCTTTGATCTTATTCAGTGTTTTTGGATAGGAACCTTTATAATATTCATGATTTCCCAAGACATAGATGACCTGCTTATTCTGAATCTTAGATTTGATCCATTCTATCCCTTTTGTCCCCAGGTTAATATCTCCCGCTAACACCACAAGATCTGCACTGCTGAAGTCAAGATCAGTAAATCCGAATTCCTGATGAAGGTCGCTGATGATCTGTATTTTCATACGGCAAAAGTAAAATATAATCACCAGAAGTAAAAATATGGCTAGCTAGGCCGTTATATTAGAAACAGTATAAATTAAAGTACACTTAATCCCTACAGGAAATTAACTCTATGCTGATTATTTATATTTAATAGAAAAATAGATATATTCCTTATTTGAGCAGAGGAAAACTAGATTTTCTCAGCAGATTAAATTGATTGCATATATTTTTATTGATTATAAAACGATTAAAAACAGTATAGTCCATTTTAGACTCTACCGTTGGTTTTCTGGAGGCTGTCTCAAAAGGACAGTCTTTTTTCTTTTTATTCAGTTGGTTTATTTTCCCATTCAAAATTTTTCTCTATCCCTAACCTATTGGTGCTGTATTGAATTTTGGCACCTGGAGGAAGGGTCTCTATAATTTCTTTATTATTTTTTAAAAGTAGCTGGTCTTTAAGCTCTGTAAATTTGTTCATTTCAATTTTTGGATATTGTTTAAATGACGGTGTTAAATTGATATTTTCTTTATAATCAATTTCGATCTTTTCTGCTTTCCAAATATTATACGCCTTGTTATCAACTCTAATATCTAAAATAAGTCCAGGTAAACCATAAAATTTAAATGGCCCAGCAGAATAAGGGAGATCTTTTGCAAAGTACGCAGTTATATTTGAACCTCTAAAATTCGTAGTGGCTTTAAAACATTCATATCCTAAAATTTTCTTTCTGCTGCTTTTTTCTATGGTCCATATCGGCTTGGGAACATTATCATGTATAAAATAGTTATCATTAGGATCATTTCCATTTACAGTACCAGTAAAGAAAAAATCTTTTGTGTTCTGATCCTTGTTTATAGTAGACATATAGTAAAATGCTCTTGTAATTTTTGACGGCTTAAAAGCGGTTATTGTACCGCTCGATGTATTCTGATTTCTGAATTGAATAAGTGAATCCTGTCTTGACATAACTTTATTATTATCAATATATAGGTCTTCATAAAGCGTTGCAATCTCTGAGCGGACGTTTAAATACTTTACGTGGATTTTTTGTGAAAACCCAAGTCCCGATATTAATACTAAGCTTAAAAATATAATGTTTCTCATATTACGTTTAAAAATGGGAAATTAATATTAATTTCCCATATTATTTTTTTAGTCCATTGAAACAATAAAGCCCTTTTTCTGTAATCTGTGGATTACTAAGCTTTGCCACATTTGGCAGTTCTCTAATGAACTTTGATCTGATGTTATGAGATCATATCCCGTAATATTTCCATCACCATCGTAATAGGTTACACTAACTCCACAAAGCTGGAAAGGAACAGCATTAGAATCTTCTTTTTTGGTTTCTTCTGAAATTTTCACTTCATACGTTTTCACGTTTGTTAACCCTGTTGGAACTTTCACATCGGCTGTTTTCGCATTTGCTAACCCAGCAACTCCGAAAGCTGCTAATAAAATAACTTTTTTCATTTTTTTGATTTTTTAAATTATTAATTTCTGTGATTGCAATCTTGAACAAGTATAAGAACTTTTTTTATATCACAATTAAGGGAAACTATAATTACTAAAACTTTTTTAGTTTATATAAAATCAATAACATAAAATATTTTTTTCTTTAGTTATTTTTTTTTAAATACCTTAAAAACGTATAAATTATTAATCAAGAAAATTACCATTTCCGTGATTATTTTCTATCTTTTCTAACCAAAATCAATTCATATGACTATATAATGAATAAAGTTTTTTTCCAGGATCCTTGAGTTTAAATCTTCTCTAAAGTTTGATTCTTTGTATAGGGTTCTATATCCGAGACGATTGATTGAACCGTCAGTATTCATATCGATTTTTTAATTTCTTTAAAGAAAATACGGTAAAAGAAAAATTGGATATGGTTCAAAAAAAGAACCGATACTCAAGCACCGGTTCTTTTATTATATAGTTTGTGTGTTTTTAAGATTATGAAACTGCAACGGCAGTCTGCCTTACTTTTAAGCTTCTGAATATAAAGTACAACAACATTCCCAATGCCAAAACTGCATAACCAATCAGAATCATCAGGCTCAGATCTCCTACTGCATATTTTGATGGAAAGATCTGGCTCATCAGAGTCATGAATGAAAGTCCGATTCCTGCGCCCAGGAAGTAGCTTGTAGAACTTAAACTTGAAGCTACCCCGTAATGAGAAGGTTCAACATCCTGAATTCCCATCACCGAAAGGGCGGTAAAGCAGAAGGTCATTCCTATTCCGGAAATACAGGCGGCTCCCAATAATACTACAGCCAGAGGATGTCCAATATAGACAGACAACAATAAAGATAAAGCTCCAAACAGCATAAAACTCCATCCGAAAACGCCCATTTGGGATGAACTCAGTCTTTTGGATACATGAGGCAGTACAAATTTTGCTGCCAGTGCTGACATAATGCTGAATGGAACCAGCATTAACCCCGCAGATGCTGCACTATGTCCCATATCTTTCTGAAGCATCAGGGAAATAAGGAATAAAAACCCGATAAAAAAGGCCCCTAAAGTAAAGAATACTGCATTGGAGACAACAAGCGATCTATGTCTGAACAGTTTCAGATCGATCAGCGGCTGGGAGACAGATTTAAGTCTTCTATATACTGTTACCAAAAGCAGAACCGACAATACCAGTGAACCCACAATCAGCAAAGGCTGTTCCTGAATGTGAATCAATTCATGAGTTCCGTAGGTAAGGCTTAACAGTCCCAGTACAAGCAGGATTCCTGAAACAAGATCCGTTTTCTGTGTCGTTTCATTTTTCTCATCTAATGGCAGATAACGATAGGCAAAGATCAAAGTGATCAGAAGAATAGGAACATTAATCAGGAAAACCCAATGCCAGCTCATGTAGGTACTGATGATTCCACCAACGGAAAGCCCGCTTCCGGAACCAATGGCGGCAAATGAACTGAAAATACCAATTGCCCGGTTACGTTCCTGTTCTCCTCTGAAGGTGTTGGTTACAATAGATAAAGCAGAAGGCATGACCAATGCCGCTCCCAATCCCTGCAGGGCACGGAATACCGCTAATGCTTCAAAGCTCTGAGAAAGCCCCGCTCCTAATGAAGTCAGCATAAAGATGAGTGCTCCGATCAGAAATATTTTCCGACGCCCTATCTGGTCTGAAAGCTTACCTCCAATGATCAGAAATCCACCGAAAAATAATACATATAGCGTCTGCAGCCATTGTACTGTGGCCGCTCCGATGCCGAACTGCTCCTGGATAGAAGGAATGGTTAAATTAATAATAGCAATATCCAAAGCTTCTACAAAAGTCCCCACCGATGCAATAATTAATATTAAATTCTTCCTTGTATCCATATATTCAAATTTCCTGCAAAATTAAAATTAACAGAACGTATATAAAAATTATATAGTAAATTTGGAACAATATAACATATATATAAAAATAAAAAGAACAATTGTACTTTAACAATCAACTATTTACTTAAAAACAGAACAAATGACTACAGACTCATACACTCCTGACGAAAAAGATCTTTCTATTCTTCGCCTGCTGCAAAAAGATGCTAAAATGAGCGTGCGTGATATCTCTGCAAGAATTAACCTGAGTCCTACTCCAACCCACGAGCGGATTAAACGAATGGAAAAAACAGGGATTATTAAAGAATACACCGCTGTTCTTGACCGAAAAAAAGTAAATAAAGGCATGATGGTGATCTGCATGATTGCTTTGAATGTTCATAACAAAAAAACCGCAGGAAAGTTTATTGAGGAAGTCGGAAAACTGAAAGAAGTGGTTGAGTTTTATAATATCAGCGGTGATTTTGATTTCATGCTGAAGATCCTGGCTCCCAATATGGATGAGTTCCACGAATTTTTCATCAACAAGCTTTCAGAGATTGAAGGCATCGGGCAAACCAAGAGTATTTTTGTCATGAACAGCATTAAAGAAAGTGTACAGATTATCTAGAAACGGTACACAATATTGAATAAGGCAATGATATACTTTAATGTACAAGACTCTATTCTTAAACAAAGTATTAAATTTTATTACTTATAGGTGGTAAACTGAATGATGAATCGGAGAGTAATCTTTAAGAATTTTTACTATTGGTACATTAAAGTACATGATTACCTAAATATATTAACCTTGCGTTGTGTATTACTGTTATAACAGAACCATTTCTCCTGGTATGTATTATGTATTTTTAGAAATAGGTTTTGGCAATTAATTTAAGCGTTGCGCCGTAAAGTAAAAATAATAGTTAGCAGCATCTCTCGTTGCATGCCAAGTACAATTGTACCATTGTCCATCAGGAAAGGTTAACATTACATTAATATATTCGGCTCCATCATTCTCAGTAGTCAGTAAATCATCATCTCCGTCAATATAATTACTATAATAATTTCCTAAAACATTATTGTTTACACCATAAATATTTGCATTGTTTGTGGATAGAGCAGAAAATGTTATATGTAATAGTTCCAGCAGTAGTATTGAAAAATCTAGGAGATACATCTACTCCATTATAATTTACTCTCATAAAATCCATCCTTAGCCCATTAATTATAATAAACTTTGCCTTTTCAATTGCACTGGAAAGTTCATAAGCCGACTGTCTATTCGTTGTAGCAGTTTGATTTACAGCTTTCCCTGTCATTATATTTCTTATTCCCCCATTAGTCGTAAATGATGTTGCTGGTACAACTGCCCTAAACGATTTAATGGCGCCTACCACAAAAGTAGTGTCATTAGTAACACTGGTTTGTTGAAAAACATCCCATAAAGCATTTGAAACGTTATTATTTGAATTTTTAATCACCATTACCGACTCTCCTGATTTAAGAATAATACTATTCGGGCTTGAGGTTGGTCCATTTTGTAACATCTGTGTTCCATTTCCCTTAATAGTTACTTCAAAAGAAGAAGTATTTTTAATATGATATACTCTTCCATAAAAAGAGTCCTTCACTACATCTGCTACTATAGCATCAGGAAGAGTAACTGTAATAGCAGATGAAGCCCCAAATACATTTACAAATTGATCGGTAATAGTTAAGTTAGTACTAACAGCTATCGATTTGTAGCTTCCCGCATATGATCCATTTACAGTCAGGGTACTCTTCGGATACTGTGTATTAATCCCAACTTGAGAATATATGATAGAAGAAATAAGAATAATTCCTAATCTAATAATTTTTTTCATCTTGTTTCTATATTTATTTAATTAACAAAATTACTGAGTTTCAATATTCAAAAAAATGACATATATCTGTCATTTTTCATTAATTTTATTCATTAGACTTAAGAAAAATACCTCTGAAGTAGCATCCGCACTTTTCATTTCTTATCATACAGTAGAAAACCATAAGCGTAACCTGAGACAAAAACCAATACAAAGACATCCTCAGAATTGATTGTCCATACTATGACACATAGTCTGCTGCTTTTCTAAAGCAAGGGATCAACTAATAAATCAGGCAATATTTAAGAATTTTTATTATTGTACATTAAAATATATTAGCATCTAAAATTTACTATAATTGGGCACTTTCTTCAAAGTATCTACCCAAATCGTATCCGGTCCTTTGATGGAAAAACTGGCTGGATTGATATGATAAAGCTTTTCTTTATAATCCTTTTTCTGATGCCTGTAATAGTCTTTGATGGTAGAAGGATTAAGTTCATAGATCGCATTGACGAGACTGTCAATTTTGGTTCCGGATTTCACTTTTTTAGAAATGAGAATCCGGTCATTATCATTCAGCTCAGAATTGGGCAGCGGATTCAGATTTTCTTCTGCTCTGACCATTGTATTATCTGGCTGAACAGTAGGTACCGTTTCCACATTCTCTGAATTTTCAGAAACGGAAGCCTCGGTATAAGGGATTTCTATCTTATGCCCTTTATTAAAAAAAAGAAAATAAGAAAGGTAAGATCCGGCTAAAAGAAACAGCAATACAAAAGTCATTATTTTATAGATCATGGATCCGGACTTTGGGTTTTCTTCTCTGCTTCGGCCAGCATTAAACTCCGCAAGGCTGTTTCCGGAAAAAGAATTCGGTTTTAAAGTTCCCGGTCTTGTCGGACCAGAAGATGATACCGTATCAAGAGAAGGTATATTTTTATTCTGAATGACTACAGAACCCAGTGCTTTCTTATTTTCCTGATATTGTTTTCTGACTATCTCTGTCTTTCCTCCAGATTTTAAGTTATTCACCAGCTCATCTAACTTTTTTGAATACTGATCATATTCCTGACTGATCACCCGGACACTGTCTCTCGATGCCTGAATCTTTTTTTCGTTGTCCTGATGGCGCTGTACATTTCGTTCAATCTGTTGACTGGCTTCGTTGATAACTTTCTGTTTTTCATCTTTCAGACTTTCTTTTTCAGTTTCCAGTTCACGGATCATATTCTGAACTGATCTTTCTTTTTCTTTCTGAAGGAGCTGAATTTCATTTTCAAAGCCGTCTGCGTTCACTATTTTAAAAATCCCTTTCTGTTGTACAAATTCAGCGATCTCACTGCTTTGGGTAAAGTAGATGGCATCATACATATTGAGCAGCTGGACTGCTTTTGTCAGCTTTTCTTTCAATTCTGCCGGATCTGTGATACAGTATACCACCAGATAAGTTTCATTGAATCTGGTAAAATCCACCTCATCAATATCCTGCAGATGAAATCCTAATTTATCAAAGTCTTTAGGCTTCTGTACAGTAAACTGATCAGAATGACCAACTGAAATGACTTCTTCCGTCACATTATTTTTTTCCAGATTTTCATGAAACTCATTCAGGATTTCGATTACGAGGCCTTCTGAGGCCGATTTACCGGAAAACAACAAGCCTGATCCGATAAAAGTTCCGCCTCGGTTTGAATTCTGCTCTTTAGCAAATGTATACAGACAATAAGAAATGAAGCTTGAACCTCCGGCATAGTCTTTCCGTAAAGCATAAATACGGCTGTCAGGAAATAGCTTAATCGCATTTGTTTTCAGATCAAATGTCCGGATTTCTTTCGCTATTGCCGCATTCCCTCCTAACACAAAAGACTGCCTGAATCCATTCGGGTTTCCAAAAGTACCGAATGCTATGAAAAAATAACTCCCATCCATCAGTTTGTAAAACTAAATTTTATACGCTCCCAAAATGTCCCTTCATAATCCAGATCATATCCGGTAATGCTTCTGTACAGCCATTTGGAGAGAACACCCGCTGTAGACAGATTAAGCAGGCTGATCCTTTCCCGCCCTGTGGTATTCTGAACGCTTCCTACCGTATAATAGGTTTTGCTCAGTCCATAGGTATCAATTCTCTGTGATGTCATCGGCAGACGTTCTATAATAAAATCATCAAGTTCTCCGGCATTTTCCACGTCCATTCTTCCGGACTTATCCCACTTGGAAATAACCAAAATGGCATTGACCGATTTCAGGTTTTTCCCTTTCCTTTCCAGCTCATCCAGAAACTCGTTAATCAGGGCATCATCTTTATGAGCCGACTCATAGCTTGTTACGATGATAAACGTGAGTGGAATATTGGCATTCAGAAATGATTCTATGCTGCTGTGATAGCTCCCTCCTCTTCTGATATCTTTATGGTTTTCACCGGATGTTTCCAGAAAAGTAAGATTAATGGGAACTACTTTCTTTGATTTATTGTTAGGTTCAAAAACAAGATCCAGCCGTGTAACCTGATCTTTTGTTGTTCTTTCCGGTAAAATACCTTGTCTGATGTTTTCAAAAAAGTCAGACAGTAACACATTGGCTTCCTTTGTATTGGGTGTTCCCAATTTAGGGCGTACTACTCCGGCGTGGGCTCTGAAATAATACAACATGGTGGATAGGATCACAGATTTTCCCGACTCTGCCGTTCCGAAGAAGAAAACAAAGTTGCTGTCCTTATTTTTAATATCATCCGAAATGGTTCTGGCAATAGGAATAAAGTCTTCCTGAATGTCATTATTATTTTCAAATGAAAGGGGTTTTAAAGGCTGGCTTATGTCATTGTCAAAAGACAACGGTTTCAGATTATTATTGTTGTTATTTTCCATGGTTTAGCTGTTAGGAATTAAAGTATTACCGCTTCTTTTATTTCTGAAGACACTTCCGCCGCTGTTTCTTCCGTTGTCAGGACTTGTTACCAGCAAAATGATAATGACAATTACAAAATCAAGTAAAATACATCCTGCCAGTACAACAAACTGGTACATTCCGAAATTCTTCACGGCGTGTTCAAAAGCAAATCCTATCTTTCCGACTTCCTGAGTTTGTGAAACTGCCGGTTCAAAATGCATTTTTTCTGCTCCCAAAACGTTCTGGGCACGGCTTCCGAGCTTGTTATATTCTGCCAGTGACTCATCAATCAATCCTTGCGACAGAAGGTCTTTATCTTTTTTGGACAACAGTAAGAGCTCCTGTATATTTTTGCTCCATTTCGAGGCTGCATTGTTGATGTCTGTTTTTAAAGTTCTTTCTTCGGGAGACAAATCTGAGATGATATTATCAATCTGCCGTCCCATTCTTTCTGCCAGATCTGCGTAATCATTTCCTACGGGTGTCAGAAGATCAACTTTTTGCCCGGTAAGCTTTTCTATGTCGTTGATGAGAGCCTGAGCTCGGGTTCCGATACCTTTGTTACCCGGATCTTTGATCTGTTCCATCAGCTGTTTTTTCTTGATCTCGATATTCTGTGTGGTTGCCTTGTTGTATTTGTAGCTTAACCTTGATTCTACGTCACTTTCCAAAGCGGTATAGAGTTTATTAATTTCCCGCAGTTCATTGGTGTAAATATCTGTTTTCATAAACCGGGTGTAGAGCGCGTTAAAGTTGGCAATAAAGCAGAATGATGCTATAAAAATATAGATCCCGACCAGACTTCCGGTAGGTTTTCCTTCGAGTTTGGCGTTTCTGAGCATCCAGCACAGAAAAAGAAGCAGCAGAGACAAAACGAGAGCAATAATAAACGAGGCGGGGCCAAAGATCTGCTGTAATCCAAGCCAGGTCTGATAAAAGCTTACGCTGATGAGAAGCAGTGCGAGAATCCCCAGAAAGAGATCCGCAGGTGTGGTTTTTTTATTCATAATTATTGAGTTGTTGTTTTCAGATTTTTACAAAGTTTTATAATGCCCGAAACTACAAACAAGCTCAAAAAAAAAATTACGGCTTCCCGTAATTTAGTGTATTTATTCTCCGAATACAGAATCCTGTTTTATGGCTCAACCATAGCCAAACTAATTTTTTTAATATAATCTATAACTTCATCAAAGCTCTGAAAACGCCCAGTTTCATTACCCGACTCTTCATCTTCAGCAATAAAAACATCTTCATAAGGAACCAGCTTCAAACTTTCATTACCGACAAGGATTGACGGACTGTTTTCCCAGCCTTTGGTACGACGGGATAGGACAGCATCATTATCATGGAAATAGGTAAACTTCATATATTCACAGAGCAGATCGTTAAAATAGCCACCTGTAGTGCTTGCATTTAATTGGTAACCATATTTTTCATTAGCCAGCCTTATAAAACCATAATCTCCATATTTAAATAATTTCTTACAATAGATATACAGCTGATGATATTTTAAGTCTGACAGCTTTTGACTTATATAAGTTGTTTCCGGATTTTGTCTGATATACCGATCTATTATCAGTTGCAAAGAGTTCTTTATATCCGAATCATCATAGAGCGGATCATCAACTAAAGAGATCAGTATTTGATTTTTTTTGCTATCTGTAAGGAACCCCAGCCAGTTTTCTCTTCTGGATCTATATGTTTCACCATCATTTTTGAAAAATGATCTTTTACCTCTGCCCTTACTTCCGAAATAGTTCCCAAAGGTTAATAAAGCTCTTTGCAGCAGATAATCTTTATTATTCAAAATATCGTTTTCAAATAACGGTTCTATTTTTTTGCTATATGTTCTAAACAGATCTTTATCATTATTGGACATTTTCAGCAGGAATCCGATTTTTCCTTTAAAATAAGGATGTGCTTCTGCTTTACGGATTAATGCATTCCATGAATCTTCAGAGGTCTTATCAGATTCTGAATTGATTAATTCTGATTTTAAAATCTCCTCTTCTATCTGATCTTTAGTGAAAACAGATATGAATGTATTCGCATTGACATCTGAAAGCCATTGATGAGTGTTCCTATTATGTTCCTTAATATATCTATTTATTTTTTTTATATCTCTCAGAGCATTTTTATAAAGTTGGGGACTATCAAAAGTTTGATTGTTATATAAATTAGATAACACCCTGTAATATTCATTAAAATGGTCTTTATCAAAAGCCGAATCAGAATTGGCTTCTATGAAAGCTATAATACTATAATTTTTAATCAAATCAGTCCATGCTATTTTCGATGTATTATTAAACAGGAATCTGAAAAACCCAGAAACTTCTCCTCCATAATCTTCCATTTCGAAAATATTTTCTGAACAGTAATTTAAAACATCAAAATAACATCCAAGTTTATCTTTGAAATCATTCTGATAAATCATTTCAAAATCGAAATCTGCCGTATTATTCATAATATCCTCAATAACCTCTCTATTTTTACCTTCTTTAAAAGCAGAATTAACCAAATCGGTTTTTAACACCAGGTCGGTTACGTATACAATTTTAAAGAAATTAAAGTAGGCCATGTCTATTTCAAAAACCGTTTCCTTCTTGTAAGTCCAGAACAGATCATTCCATTCAACATCAAACTTCAGGGAATCTTTTTCCCACCTTTCTTCACTGACCCATTTTTCATGTTCAATCTTTCCAAACAGCCAGGCTTTAAAGTTTTCAAATTCACTAAGCTCTTTTCCGCGGGCATTCATTTTCACGTACAAATCATCAGACAGACTGAAGTTTTTAAGATTAAGAAAATCAAAATGCAGAATTTCCTGGCCTGTAAGGTTGTTCCAGATCAGTTGATAATCCGGCAGCTCAGTCTTCTTTTTAAAGTAACGGTGTATTTCTTCCAGCACATTCAGCATAGATTTTACAGTAGGATCATCCAGCCATGTATTAGAAAATGTTTCATGATTAACGATCTCTTCTTTCAGTGAATCTTCAAAGAGAAATTTAACATCTTTGCTGCAAAGCATTTCTATAAAAAGTTCTGTGCTTTTTCTGGTTTTATACCTAAATCTTTTCAGCAGCCCCAGCTGATCTCTGTTCCCCAACTTTGAAAGAACAAACCAATGGATCAGAAACAAAGCCGTAAGTCTCTGCTGCCCATCTAATGGAATCAGAAATACACTTTGTCCGTTATCATTGCTTTTGGTAGTAACACCAGTTTCCGGAACAATAAGATCAATACTGTCCGCATAATCCCGGATACTTTTTAAAAGCGATGTAATAGCCGATGTGTTTTTCCGGATCTCCTCCTCATTCTTTTCCCCATAAATTTTTCCGTAGACGAAATCAAGCCTTAATGGACTGCTGTTCTCCAATGCGGACAACAGTGCAGTGATAAATTTCCTTCTGATCACCGGAATTCTGCCACTATCTCTCCCTTGTGCATAATCTCTCTGTATGGCAGGAATTTCGATTCCTATACCGGTTACTATTTCCCAAAATGTACTATATTGATGATCAACCATGATTTAAGAATTAATTGTTGGTAAAAAGTATTCTAATCTTTCTGCAATAGAACTTTTATATTTTTCGCCGTCTTCTCCCGACCACTGTTCCAGCTTAAGATTTTCTGAAAAGGTTTTATTAAAGGCATTAAGAGTTTCTACAGGAATGAATACAGGTTTATCATCATCATTCCTTCCCTCTCTGTCAAATTCCAATATCTTGTTTCTTTTTGTTTTAAACAGATGATTGCTTAATGAACTGTTGGTATTCCGGTCAAGCAGTACCAGATTTGATATCAGGTGTGTTTTGTCTTCAAAAGACTCTATAAGCTTATCTACCTGATCCTGTAGTTCTTTATCTTTCTTAAGCTCTTCAAAGCTGTTTTTGTTTTCCAGCTCATCTAGAATCGTTTTTTCAGCGTCAGAAATTTCTGTATTTTCTTTTCTGTATTCCAGCTGATCTTTAATCCAGAATCTATACTGTTCAAAATCTTCAAGGTTTTTGGGTTTCTGCGGAACAATATGTTCTATGCTCCATTTCTCATTGACATACAGCTCAAACGGAAATTTATTCGCTGACATTTTATCTACATAATAGAGAACATTATACAAAAGAAGTACGTTTTGGGTTTGTTTGTAAAAATCATCATAATGAAGATTTTCTACAGCATAAGCCAGAATATCACGATCGTCTTTTCTGAATGTTTTTCCAAATTTCTCTTTGACTCTGTCTTTAAGGTTCTCCTGGAAAACCTTTTTGGTTTTTCCTTTGCTTAAATCCAGAATATCCTGAAGACTGCTTAAGCCCGTCACCGTTAAATAACCTATATAATGAAAGAAAAATGAATCATTATACCAATCTACCAGTTTATTGAAGAGCTGTATAATTTCATCCCATTTTGCCTGGAATGCTCCTTCCCTGTCATCTTTTAGCTCATCGAAAAACTTTTCATATTTGCGGTAAGCTAAAGTATCATCATTACGGGAATTTTGTTTCAGTTTTAAATCAAACAGATAATCAATTCGGGTTCCTTTGTTATATCTCTCTGAATCAGGCTGTATAAAGTACCAGAATGTATCGTCCTGAAGCTTTTTTTCCACCTGATCCCACTCCAGAGCAAAACGATTGATCTTATATTCGGCAACGGCTTTGCTTTCTTTATTTGAAATATCCAGAATAAACAGCGCTTTAATCAATTCGGAAGTTGTTAAAGATATTTTTCCTTTATTGTTGTTCAGAAAAACGTCAATAACTCCATGATCACTTACAGCATCATCTAAAGAATACCATATTACATGAACATGATGAAGCAGTTTTTCGATAAAACATTTCTGTTTATCACTTTCCAGGCACTGTTCAAACCAGTTTTTTATATAATATCCAACGATAAAAAAATGATAAATGTCTACATTATCAAAATGTCTGTTTGCCGTTACAAAATCTTTCCAGCTGTTATTGGCTTCAGCTACATATTTATAATTCTTATCTTCTAATAGATCCTCATTGATTTGTGAAGGGATATAACTGAACATTTCAGTAAGCTTCTTAGAAAGAAACTCTCCGCTTTTTTCCCGGATTTTATAATGAATAGAATACCGGATGATGTCTTCATACGCACCAAGAGAACGGAGATAATGCAGTAAAATATAAATTGTTGTCATCCTCTGCTGCCCGTCAATCACTTCATTTTCGAGAGACAGACTATTTCCTTCATATTCCTGTTTATCGATTCCCAGCGGCTTCAGAATTACAGGTTGTATACAGTAGATTCCTTTTGTATCATCATATTCATTAATATCATTTAACAGTTCAAGAATCTCTTTCTTACCCCATTTATATCCCCGCTGGTATTTTTCTATGATAAAACTTTTGTTGTTTAATCCGCGAACAGGCATCAAAAGCAGTGTATTATCTTTCATGCAGTATGTTTTCAGGTTTGTTTTTATTTTTACAATAAGCTTCCACAGTGCTTATTTGCTAAACTACCGCAAGTATACTCAAAATCTTTAATTCCTGATTACGGGAAAACGTATTTTCTGAAGAAATTTTACAGACCTTTCTTTCCCTCAATCCAGTAAGCCTGTGACCGGATGCATTTAGGAGCAACTCCTTTTGCTTTAAGAAATTTTCGGACCAGGGACATGGTGTTTCCGTTTCCGGTGAGATAAAATATAACCTCATCATTATGAATGGTTTCTTTTTCATCTCTCAGAAAGTCATTTAGGGCTTCTATAATTTCCAATGGGGAATTTTTGGGAGTGTGGTATCCGAAAAGTCCGAATATTTCCAAAGCGGCAGGATCTTCAAGTTCGTGAAGACAGACAAAAGAACCACCTGTTTCTTCAGCCGCTTGTTTAATAGAAAGAGAACTTCCCAACGAGGTTTCATCACCAATGGAAAAATGGATTTTAGCATCGGGCTCAAAAAAGCGTTTTCCTCTGGGCATAAGGATTTTTATGGAATCTCCGGAAGATAAACCGCTGATAAAGCTACTTCCCACGGCATCGGTATCATGAAGATGAAATACCACATCAAAAGTTCCTTCTGTTTTGTTAAAGTTCAGTGGTGAGTAATTCCGGAAGTCCCTTTCATTCACCCGGATTCCGATGGCATAGGCAGGTTCAAAATCAACATTAATCAGATCGGTGCTGAAACGAAGTCTGCGAAGGTTCTCTGAAACAGACTCTATATGGGTAACCGTGCATTCTTTAAATTTTGAGGACCAGACATTTTCTACAGTGTCATTGATCCATTTTGGCAAACTTGGCATCTTTATTTTTTACTGCAAAGGAAGCCTTAAAATGAAAATATACCGATAGCTGTTTCGTGGTAATGATTGGACAAAACGTGGTTTATCCTTGCTTTTGATTGGTTTCACGGAATTCTGAAGGTGGTTTTCCTTCTAATTTAGAAAAAAGCCTTGTAAAATAAGCATGATCACTGTATCCAAGTTCATAGGCAATCTCTTTTACAGTAAGGCGGGTAAAAAACAGAGTTCTTTTTGCTTCGATCAAAATTTCCTGATGAATCCAGTATTGTGCTGATTTTCCTGTTATTTCCCGGATCACCTCTGTAAGATAACTTCGTGAAATATTAAGAAGGCCTGCATAATCAGATGGAATTTTCATAGTTTTAAAATTCTTCCTTACCAAAATTCTGAACGCTCTGGTCAGCTGTAGAGAACGGCTTTCGTTTGATATTTCCGGGCCGGTATTCTGAATATAAATCAACGCAAACATTTCCGTAAAAGCATTCAGAAGGGATCTTGTCACCAGGGTTCCCCGTTGAGCAGAGAACACTTCACCTGTACAACACTTATTCAGCAACTCTGCAGAACGATCCAACAGGTCCATCCATTTTTCCTCAACGGGCAATGGTTCTATTTCAGTTAAAGATTCTTCAAACACCGCTCGTACAGTGTCTGGAACCAGATCTACCTTCACGGCTGCAAACCATCCGGAAACCTCCTTCATCAGAAGTCCCTGATGTACCTGGCCAGGCAGTACACAAAACATGGAGGCCCCTTCTGCCTCCACCCTGTTAAAGTCTACCATCATTCTTACATGGCCGCTTTTCATAAAGGTGAAAATATAATGGCTGTCACGATGGACGCCTTTATCCACGAGGATTTCCTCAGAATGTTTGGCCCGATTATCCATCCTCTCAACAATGAAACCCCGCTGTAAGATATCGTCAAGATCATAGGTAGGAATAGATTGTTTCGCTTTGGTCATGATATAAATTCATTAAAAGAAAGAAAGTTAATAATCCTGAAGTGTAGTGCTCTATTTTTTTAAGATCACCCGCTGACTGTATTCAACTTCCTGAGGCTTTTCCGCAAACAAAGATAAGATTCCGGAAAATAAAAAGAATCTTTTTTTCAATACTTTTTTAATGCATTTTCAGGTATTTTTTCATTAATTCTACTTTCAAATATTTTTTTTGGTGCAAAAAACAGCTTACACAAAGGGTTTCAGGAAATATGAAAAATAATCATATAATTCTACATGTTGTGATAAATATTTTGTATATTGCATAAACAAACCAACGTTAAAAATATTTTTTTATGAAAAAGGCAAATAATTTTACTGCTGCAGACATGGTCTCCGGCAAAAGTATTTCAGGATTTGTATAGAGGCTAAAACCTGCTTCCGAATCAAAGAAGTTCAACAAAAAATATACTCTTCTTCTTTGATCATCATGCAGAACTTTCGCTAAAAAACAAAATAATCTGAAACCATCGGTCTGTTTACTTTACAGACACGCCTAGGCACTCTCAGGCAGAGAAAAACTTTAATTCTTTGGGAATCCGTAGTTTCCAATTAAGATTTGCAGGTCACTCTTCAAATCCGGATTTTACCGGAATACAGCTTTGTATTCAACTGGAAAAATTAATCATCAATATCCCTTTTATAGTAAAATAAAATCGAAAAAGACTAGCCATACATAGGTCGAGGTTATATTATTATCTGTAATATACTCCTTATACCTTCCTGAAACCCTTAAAGGCTCTGCTGTGTAAGTTAAGGAGCTCAGCTACTCCTTAACTAAAAATCAGCCTGGACATATTATGTTTTGAAATTACTGAAACTTTTCAAGTTGGCAGCAGGTTTTTTCTATGCATTTTTTAAAATATTTCTGGGATTGATTTATAATTATAATGTAGATAACATAATTCACATTAACTCCCATTAATAAAGGGAATGGAGCCAAAACAGCATTAAGATAACTGTCAGCATTATATAAAACTAATGAATAATTAACCATTAAAACCAGTATCATCCAATGGAAAATGTTACCCTTCACATTTCGGCAATAGATAAGTATGCTGTTAATTTTAATGAGCATGCAAAATCCAACCGCTATGACCCTGTTTTTTACAGAAATATTGAGATTAAGAAAATTATTGAAACATTATGCAGAAGGGTTAAAAACAATGTCATTCTGCTGGGACATCCCGGTGTAGGAAAAACGGCCATTGTGGAATGCATTGCCCAGATGATTGTTCGGAATGAGGTTCCTGACGGGCTTCAAAATAAAAAAGTGTATGGAATCAAAATGTCTACAATGCTGGCCGGAACAAGTTACAGAGGCGAGTTTGAAGAAAGGGCGGAAGAGCTCCTGAAAGAAATATGCCGCAGTGAAGTGATCCTGTTTATTGATGAACTGCATACGATTATGAAAGCCGGAGCCTCTGAAGGGTCGGTAGATTTTGTAAACCTGCTCAAACCTTATATTGCCAGGGGTGATATCCAGCTGATTGGGGCAACTACTTTTATGGAGTATGACAGTTCTATCTTTCTTGACAAAGCATTGGACAGACGGTTTCACAAGGTAACCATCGAAGAACCGGAAGACTATGTTACTTACCTCATCATCAAAAAGCTGAAACACCGGTATGAGGAATTTTATAAAGTACTGATCAATGACGAGGCTGTTCTGGAAGCCGTAAAGCTTACTAAAAACATAAAGGACTCCTATTTTCCGGATAAGGCCATTGACCTTGTGGATCTGGCATGCTCAAGCCTGGTGATGAATAATGAATTTAAATATTCTGATGCTCTTATTGAACTGGAATATAAAGAAGATTTCCATGATAACTTAAATAATGATCCGCTGTTTAAAGATATTTTTAAGAATAAGCAGGATATCAATATCAGTCTGGTAAAGGAGACCAAAGAGAAGATTATTGAAACTTTTGAGATCAATAAAAAAAATTTCGCAGAACAAAAAAAGAAATTAAAACTACTGAACTCTTACATAAAAGAGGCCGGCTCTATGAAAAAACAGGGTTATAACTCTAAATCTGAAGAGATACTGGAAGTCATCATCCCCTCCATTATCAGCGATATTCAACATCATAAAGTGGAATTGACAAAGGAATTTATCAACTTATTTTATACCAATAGCTATGGAAGATAATATCACCTACAAACTGAAGCAGGTATGTGTGCAAAACCCTATTTTCGGACCAAGAAATCTGGGGCACTACTGGGGCTCTATGAAAGATTTTGTTAACAGCCAGAGTCAGCATGAATCATTTCTTGTTATTGATGATGTCATGGCCATACTCATGAATCCCAAGGAAGCCGGAGCCATTAAAAACAGAACTTATTTCGTACTGCAGGATTTCATCAACTGTGGATATGATTTTGAAAAAAACCGTATTGTTCTGACAAGTTCCTTTATGCCTGAAATTATGGAACTGGTTATTTTTTACTCCGATTTTATAGATTTCAAGTTTTGCCATTATCTGTATGAGAATTCATTTTTAGGAGGACTCAAATCTTATCAGAGAGATGAACTTGGCCTTAATCTGTATCCTTCCGTTTTTGAACTCCTCTACCCTCAGCTGAGCATACCAGCGATTTCATTTGCTCTGGAAACCGAATTATTTATGGGAGGAGAAGAAATCATAGGCTACACTTATATTATGAATATCATTAAAAATAATATCAAAAAAGTATACAACGATTATAATTATCCTCCTTTATACGAACCTGCAAGAAATGGCTATGTATTGGGCCTGGATGGTGAGTATATGTTTCAGCACAACAGTATTTTTTTATCGGAGGATGAAGATTCTCTGGTCGAAAAAATTGACAAAATTGACAATAAAAAGGTTATTGAGGACTGGCTGACCTCTGCAGGCCATCAGAATGTTTTTGAATTTTATTCTGCCGATCAGGATTTTACTTATCTCAAAAATCTGCTTAAAGACATATTGGTTAATGAATTGAGGCCTTTCAGGGAAAACCAGCTGGAAATAGATGATCTTGATAAAATTATTACCAGCAATTATGAATCTGTAAAAGATCAGTTTTCCGGCCATATCAGGACCATGAAAAGAGAAATTTATAACATTCTCTGAAAAAATTTAACTACTAAAAAACAAAATAATATGGAAAGATTCATCTTAAACCCGCAATTAAAAGTACGGAAAGAAGGTTTCGGCTGCATTGTTCTCATTAATAAAAGAAAATCGGTCCGGTTTTTCAACAGACTTGGTTATCAGATCATTCTGGCTTTGAAAACCCCTAAAAGTATTCCTGAGATCTATGAGAAGATATCAGAAGATTTTGATATTTCCAATGTTCTTCCTGAAGAGATTGAAAGCTTTGTCAGCCTCCTGAAAAGAGTTGATATCTGCCTGAAATTCGAAAATCAGATTTTTAAGGAAGAGCCTGTTTTCTATTTCGAAGATGTTCCGGACGAGCACTTTTCGGATGAATATTTTTACGCTCCTCTGGGGGTAGAGATTGAAAGCACCAATAAATGTGCAAGAGAATGTTCTTACTGCTCTTATTTCAGCAATCCACGTGTTGATATTTCTCTGGAACTATCTGTGGAAGAATGGCTTCCGGTGATTAAAAACATCTCTGATTCCGGGGTTTATTATGTCCGTTTTACCGGTGGAGACCCTTTTACCAGAAGAAATGATCTGCTGGAAATGGTATCATATGCGGATCAGCTTGGTCTGATGGTATCGATAGGTTCTGACCTGACTTTAACTACGGAAAATGATATTATCCATTTAAGTAAGCTGAAGAATTTTGTTTTCCTGCAGACCACACTCGACGGTTCAACACGGGAACTCTGTGAGCAGTACCGCGGTAAAGGAAATTTTCAGAAGGTTATGAAGGGTATGGATCTGCTTCACAGGCATCACGTCCCGTTTATTGTAGGAACCGTACTCACAAAACATAATAAAGATGATATCTACAATATAGGAAAGCTTATCGCCCCTTACAAGCCGATTGGATACAGCTTCGCTCCTCTTTATATAGCGGGAAGAGCACTTAATTTAGAGAAAGATATGCCCAACAATCAAGAGTTGTATGAAGCTAATCTTCAGCTCAAACAGCTCGTAGATGAAAAAATCATTAAGCCTGCTGACTCTGCGTGGCAGGAAATTGTGAATGACGTAAGTGAAGATACTTTCAGAAATCTGATCAATGACCAGCCTTTACTGACGAGAACAGGGGAACGGCTAATGAGAATTACGCCCCAGGGCCAGTGTTATGTTTCTGTAAAACTTAAAAGAGTGGATGTTGAAAACGACCATGAATGGAATGCCGGAAGCATCATTGGAAATGATCTTATCCAGGTCTGGCAGAAATCTGATAAAATGAATGAATGGCGAAATCTGACAACCAGCGACAATTATTTCGGAAAAACAGCAAATATTAAGGAATTGCTATAATTAACTATCAAAATTTATTAAAATGAAAACCTTAAAAGAAAACACCAAAGAGATCAAAGGAAAAGTAAAATCCCTTGATAGTAAAGCCACTCCGGTTTTTGAGAATGTAAAGCCTATGCTGAGTACTCCTCTGGAGATCACTAGAGACAAGCTTAGAATGATGAATATGGTAGATGAAAACATCATCATTCACGACAGTGATATCGAACAGGATTGTGAATAATTAAATGACAAAACAATGAAAACCCTGAAAGAAAACACCAAAGAGATCAAAGGGAAAGTAAAATCCCTTGATAGTAAAGCCACTCCGGTTTTTGAGAATGTAAAGCCTATGCTGAGCACTCCCTTGGAAATCACGAGAGACAAACTCAGAATGATGAATATGGTAGATGAAAATATCATCATTCATGACAGTGATATCAAACAGGACTGCGAATAAGTCTTATTAAAAAAGTAATTCCTTAATAGAATATAGGGACCAATGTATTGGTCTCTATATTTACCAAATCATAAAAAAATTAATAAAAATGGAAAGAAAAAATTTAATCAGTGCACACAACCCGGTAACCGGACCCAGACATTTAGGACATTATTTCGGAGCGATGAAATCCCTGGCAGAATCTCAATATGAGTACAATACATTTGTAGTCCTTGATGATCTTCTGGCCTATTTTATGTACCCGAAAGAAAGAGAATACATCCAGAACAGGACTTTATTTGTCGTACAGGATTTCATCAATTCAGGTTTCGATGTAGAAAACAATAATATTCTTCTGACATCGGATATTGCTCATTTATTCCTTGAACATATGCTGTACTACAGCACCGTTATTGATGTAGAATACTGTAATCACCTGTATCAGAACTCATTCCTGGGATCTTTGAAGTCATATCAGAGAAAAGAACTTGGCCTGAGCAATTATCCGTCTGTTACCGAATGGCTATACCCCCAGATAGGCATTGCAGCGATGGCATTAAGCCTTAATGCAGATTACTTCCAGGGAGGAGAAGAGATTATCGGCTATATTTATATTATGGAAGAGATAGCAGAAAACCTGAAAAGACGGAATGGCATTTCCATTGGTGTTCCCCAATATCTTCCGTCAAAGATCGGATACATCAATGGAATTGACGGTAAATACATGATCCAGAAAAACTGTGTTTTCCTGAGTGAAGACATGGAGGATCTGGAAGCAAAAATTATGTCTATACAGGATAAAAAAGTACTGCAGGAATGGTATAACTCGCTGCACAGAGAAGATCTATCCCAGGCTCTGGAACAGAATGTGCTCAGCCTTGAGGAAAAAATGAAGTTTTTCAGTATTTTATCCGAAGAACTGCGTCCTTTCAGAGAAAACAGACTTACCAACGAATATTTGCTGAGCGTACTCGATAAAGGGAAAGAATCAGTAGAAGATATTTTGAAGTCCTCACTGGAGCCGCTTAAAAATTCACTCAACATCTACAGCATCTGAGTGTAACAGCATGTTTTTCTTACCCGTCAGCATGATCAGACTTTTAAAAATTAATGTACAATGGATAATAGAATCATTTTAAGGAAACTGTCCGTGAACGATGCAGCCACATTAAGCAGGTTAGCTGATAATAAAAATATATGGGACAATATGAGGGATATATTCCCCCATCCTTATACTCTTAAAGATGCTTTTCAATTTATTGATATGATATCTTCGGAAGACCCTCAGCTGACATTTGCGATAGAATACGATAGCCATTTTGCAGGAATGATAAGTCTTATTAAACAGCCTGACGTGTACAGAAAAAGTGCAGAACTCGGATTCTGGATCGGGGAAGAATACTGGGGGAAGAAAATAGTGAGCATAGCAACAAAAAAACTGATTGACTATGCGGTAAACAACCTGGATCTGAACCGGATTTTTGCCAGAGTTTTCGAATATAATACAGCTTCTATGAAAGTACTGAAAAACAATGGCTTTATTGAAGAAGGAATCTCTATTGATGCTGTTTATAAAAATAATCAGTTCTATGATCTTCATCATTTCTATTTGCTGATCAGGAACGTTTAATCTGTAATAACTCCGGAATCCGAAAAATCTTTTGCTCCTCTATTGGTCATTACTGGCCCATCCATATCAGAGAGACAGGGCTGATGATATTTTTCATGGTTCCGGAGATTATTCAATTGAAATACTGTAAAAGAAGCATATTGTTTTCTGGAAAAATCTTTCAAGAACTATTCTGAACTTAAAATGACATGAGCAATATCATCACTTTTTTTTCAGACGCTTATAAAGGATTAGCAAAGGAATCCTGGATGCTGTCCATTATTATGCTGATCTACCGTTCAGGATCTATGGTTCTGCCCTTTCTTGGAGTCTACTTAACGGAGGAGCTGAGCCTTTCCCTACAAGAAACGGGGGCCATATTAAGTTTTTATGGCCTGGGGGCTATTCTGGGGGCTTATCTGGGCGGAAGACTGACCGACAGAACCGGATACTTCAAGGTTCAGGTCTTCAGTCTTTTTATCTGTATCCCAGGACTTTTACTGATTCCTCAAATAAAAAACATCTATTTTCTGTCGTTGATCTTTTTTTTACAGAGTACCATCAGTGAGACTTTTCTTCCGGCCAATGCAGTTGCCATTACCAAATATTCTTCAGCAGAAAACAGGGCCCGTGCCTTTTCACTCAACCGGCTGGCTCTCAATCTGGGTTTTTTTATCGGTCCTTCTTTAGGAGGTATTCTCTCTTCTGTTTCTTATAGTCTGATATTTTATGTCAACGCTGCCGCAGCATGTATAGCAGGAAGCATAATGTATCTGTACTTCAGAAATAAAGACCATCGTATATCTGCGGACAAAATGATTACCTCTCAGCATTTTCGCTCTCCTTACCGAGATACGGCATTCCTTATTTTCATTTCTTTTTGTGTTATCTATGCCCTGTGCCTTATGCAGCTGTTCAGTACACTGCCTCTGTTTTATCAACATACCGGGCTTTCCAAAATAGAGATCGGAATGATATTCGGCTATTGCGGTATTTTGCTTTTCATTGTTGAAATGCCTCTGGTCAATTGGGCGGCTAAAACCTTCAGTACCATTCAAACAGTGGTATTGGGTTTACTCTCACTCTGTACCGGTTATCTGATACTGGCTTTTTATTCACACCCATATCTCATTATTCTGTCAGTTACTTTTATCTCCTTTTCCAATGTATTGGTAATCCCATTTTTATCAGCGATCACGTCTATCCGGGCAGAAGGCAAAAATATAGGGGCCTATATGGGCTTATTCGGAGGAATATTTTCGATAGCATTATTCCTTTCTCCACTTTTAGGATCGTTTATTGCCGAAAATTATGGTTTCAGCAGGTTATGGCTGACCATTTCTTTACTAATAATAATCGCTTTATCAGGAATATATTACACCTACACCCAAAAACTTTCCGAAGAAAAAAACTCGACATCGGAAAATGAAAAAAATAAATCGCCGGAAGAATATAAATAACACGTATTCCGATGCGAGTTTGTATCCAGATCTGAAAAAATGTAATTTAGCGGTCAGAAATTAATTAAAAATATATTTCAGAATAACCACTGTTATGTCTAAATTAAAAGCTGTAAGGGAACAGAAAAATCTGACGCAGGAAGAACTGTCGGAAAAATCTAAAATTTCGGTAAGAACCATTCAACGGATCGAATCCGGAACTGAACCCAAAGGACATACATTGAGAGCGCTGGCCCAGGCATTGGAAATACCGGAAAGTTCATTACAGGAAACAATGATTGTTCCTGAAACTGATACTTCAAAACAAGAGACAGAAGTAAAACCGGAGACAGAAATTCAAACCATGGAAGAAGAACCCGGGATCAATTATGCAAAGATCAAACTCATCAATCTTTCGTCGCTGTTGTTTGTAGTCCTTCCTCCCCTGAACATCCTTGCTCCTCTCCTTCTGATGTTTGCACTCAAGCAGCGAAACACTTTGGCAAGACAGATTATTTCCGTCCAGATGATATGGACAGCCATGGCTCCCATTGTATTTATGCTGGGTATCTTTTTAAAACTCGGAAGACAGTTTACATTGATTCTTATGATCCTGATTGTACTGTCTAATATATTTATCATCCTCCGAAACGCAGCTTCCATAGACAGGAATAAAAAACTTTATTTCAAACTGAATTTCAACATGATATAAATCCCGACAGGACTTTGGCGGGTTTTTGTCAGGTTCATTTTTAGGATAAAAACAACGGAAATCCTAATCTTTGTCAAAATTTTTCAATCATGACAAAGTATACTCAGATACTGTTCTGTTTTATTATTATTTTCCTGAATACTGCCAAAGCGCAGGCTGACAAAACAAGCACCATTTATAAAACCATCCTATCCCGAGACAGCCTCCTTTTTTCAGTTGGCTTCAACACCTGTGATTTTAAGCAGATGGAAAACCTGCTAAGTGACCAGCTTGAATTTTATCACGACAAAGACGGTATTTCTGATAAGAAGAAGTTCATGACAGATTTCAGAAATGGTTTATGCAAATCTCCGGAAACTTATCGTGCCAAACGGGCTCTTATCAGCAACAGCACTCAAATTTATCCGATGTACAAAAACGGAGAACTTTATGCTGTCATTCAGAATGGAGCTCATCAGTTTTATGAAAGTATCAACCATCAGCCTGAACAATTAGTGGGTTCTGCCCAATTTACTAATTTCTGGTTTTTGGAAAACGGAAACTGGAGACTGAGGAAATCTCTGAGCTTCGATCATCAGGCAAAGCAGGCTTCTGAAGATGCTTCTTCTGAAAATGATCAGGACATTGAAGACTTGTTGAAAAAATTTAATATTCCTACCCTTGGATTAGGGATCATTGAAGGAAGTGAACTCAAACAGATCAAAGTCTTTGGTGAAATAAAAAAAGATGTTTCAGCACCCTATAATACCTATTTTAACGTAGCCTCTCTTACCAAGCCTGTAACGGCAATGGTTGCCTTACGTCTGATCAGTCTTGGAAAATGGAAACTGGATGAACCTCTTGCATCCTACTGGACAGATCCGGATATCGCCCATGATCCCCGACATAAAAAACTAACAACCAGACTAATTCTGAGCCACCAGACCGGTTTTCCTAACTGGAGATGGATGAATCCAGATAAAAAACTAAGCTTCCAGTTCGATCCCGGAACAAAATACCAATATTCCGGAGAAGGCTTTGAATACCTGAAAAAAGCTCTGGAAAGTAAGTTCAGAAAAACACTTGATCAATTAGCCAAAGAACTGATCTTTGAACCTCTCAAAATGGGTGATACCAATTACGTATGGGATAAAAATACAGATGAATCAAGATTTGCCATCGGATATAACAAAGAAAGCCTCCCCTATCCGGTTGAAAAAACAAAAACAGCCAATGCTGCCGACGATCTGCATACCACCATAGAAGATTATGGAAATTTTATAGTAAGTGTAATGAAAGGCAGCCTTCTGAAGCGGGATATCTTTCAGGAAATGATCAAAAGACAGGTTAAAACCAAGGAGAATAAGTATTTTGGATTAGGTTTTGAAATCTATGATCTCGGCAATGGTGAATATGCTCTGGCCCATGGAGGTGCGGATCTTGGCACCCGATGTATTGCGATTGTTCTTCCAAAATCGGGAAAAGGAATTCTGATATTTACCAATACGGATGACGGGTATAAAGTATATGAAAAGCTGGCAATCCATTATCTGGGTGAACAGGGAAAGAAAATTGCAGAGATAGAAAATAAATGATCAACACCATCTTGAAATCAACATAAGCAACTGCAAAACCTGTTAATCACAACTCTAGAAACCTGCTGAAAACCTTCGGTTTTCTTACGCCTTAAAAACAACATAATGCTTTAAATCCTTGCGCCTATTGCGTTTTCCAACAAAAGGTCTGCCCAATATGCCTAATCTGAGCTTAAAAAACAAACATCCATGCAATCTAAGAAATCTAGAGGAAACTAAAATAAGAAGCCTGCTTTAATTTTGAATAAGCAGGCTTTATTATGACTTTACGACGACTTCATTATGGATTAAATCGTTCTACTTCACTTTCTCCAGCAGATATAATTTGGCTCCGGAAAAGGCAAGCTTAGGCATTACATTTCCCTCCAAAACCATCGTTTTATTATTGACATCAATCACAGAGATATAGTTATTGGAATTGTACTCAATATAGTTTTCTTTTTCTTTGGTGAGAGGATTTTTCCCGAATTCAAGGGAATATTTTACCCAGTCTTCTTTATCGGAGCTGCAGTGCACCGGTTTGAACTTCGATTTTTTGGCCTTAAAAATAATCTGATCAAAGCTTTCTGTACAGTCTGAAGTAAATGAGGCATCCGGATTCTGATCTTTTGAAAAGTCTTCAAAGGAACCGCGGTATACCCCTACTATTTTCCAGGTTCCGTCCAGGCGGTCTTCATCTATTTTCCCTTTGGCTTTGCTTACTGCCCAGCTAATCCCGTTTACAGTACCTTTTACAGCTTTATATCCGAGTGTTGCAGCACCGGTTACCACTTTTGCGGCAGTTCTTACTACACAGGAATTTAATATGAATACCGCTGAAACGAGGAAGATTATTTTTTTCATATTGTCAGGTTTTGTAGTGCGAAGATAAGGTTTTTGATTAAAATCGGGAAGATGGAGACTGAGTATGGAAGTTGTTAATGTTCTTTTTTATTGCCACGTATTTTTATTTATTACCGATTTCACAAATGACTGTATAGGATTTGGCTGAAGCCAATGGATTGTTTTTTATTATTTAGGCGGACTAAAGTCCGCCTCTATTGAATAGATTCTGCAATTATATGTAATTCCCAGATCTTTATAAATGTTTTATTTGCTCGCTGATCCGGCAGATTGAGCAGATCTTTTATCTGATAAAAATCGTAGATTTTTAAAAGCTTAAGTGAACTTCTATGCAAAAAGTATTTAAACTAAAAATAACTTAAGTGTTAATTTTATTCGTGCATTCGTGGCAGATAATAGGGTTATTTTTGCTAGGAAATCACAGCTATAATCAGCAAAAACAGAATTACTACTGAAGTTTCGTTTTATTGATCAGCGGATTGGCATACATCGCCAGGAAATATTCTTTTGAAACAGGATCAGACGGATCAATACGCATCTCAAGTCTCCTTGCGAACAGCTGTTTTTCCTGTTCCGTATATTGAGAAGCATAGGTATCGCTATTCCGAAGCAGATCGTAGGCGATAAATTTAGTCGGCCAAAGCTTATAGTTCCGGATAATAGAATCGTCTATTACCTGGGCAACAGCCTGCAGCTGCTTATTTTTATTCTCAATCTCTGCTGCAATTTCATCCAGTTCTGTATTAAGAACATTGCCGGCATGCAGATGGATCCGTTTTTTCTGGCCTAAAATTCCACTGAGCATGGTGGTAAAATCTTCATTCTTACCTTTAATATATTCCTCTTCTCTGTGCTGAGCCAGTAACTGAGGCATTTTCAGTGAATCTGTAGGATCATATTCATAGGAAATAGAGATAGGAACGATCTTCAGGGTTTTGAAATACTCCATCAACGGCTGGTCTCCAGCGGCCATGGCCAACATTTTTAAAACGCCCTGTTGGGTAGAGTCATTCCCGTCTTTTGTGCGGCCTTCCCGTTGGGCGATCCATACTGAATGTTTTTGGACATGTAAAAGCTGATCAATATACTCCGACATGGTTTGGGAACTTTTCAGCTGCTCACGAAGCGAAAGTCCTCTCTGAACCAAAAAGTTACGGTTCAGCTTGGCCAGGACATTTAAAAACTTCCTGCGGACAAGGTTATCCCCAATGGCGGAAGCCGTCATAATATGGCCGCTTTCCAGCAAAGCCAGATTAAGCAGTGAAGTATCCAGCACAATATCCCGATGATTCGAAATGAAAAGATATGGCGTATTTTTATCCAGTTGGTCGAAGCCTGAAGTCGTTAAGCCATCAGAGCTTTTCGCAAGGATCTGACGAACGGTATGGGCAATGAAATGGGTTTGAAAATCACTCGTAGAATGAACATTTTTCAGCTGTTCCTGCCAAACTTCCTCTTCTCTGTCCGGGAAAGTAAAGTTCATCAGCGCTTTCATCATAGGGTCCCGGGCTATTCCCGCCAATGCTCCATTCACTTCATGATCATCAAAAAACCGGATTTCATCAAACTTCGACATGCAATTATTTAAGATTAAAAACTTTTTGCAAAAGAACGAAAATTTATCTGGGATGCGGCTATAAAGGATGTTAAAGTATTATGAATGGCGTAGGAGTAATTGGTTAGAAATAAAAAACCCTCTTAAAAAGATTACTTCTAAAGAGGATTTTGTTGAATTAAATTTCCAGATATTTTAACTGGATTCCATCTTCTGTTCTCCATTCCAAAGGACCGCTTGCTGATCTGGCTAATGTGGCAGCTGCTGCTCTTGAAGAGGAATTGAAGATATAATCTCTGGTCAGTTTATAAAAAAAACCGTCTTCTATCTGTAATATTCCTTCTGAAAGCATTTTATTCCGTTCTGATACAATTCCCTCTGGTAATGACAGTTGTTCTACAGTAGTTGGAAACATCTCTATATAAATTATTAGATATATAATTTTCTGTATAGCCTCTTTGCTTCCTTAGACTTTTTAATTTTTTCACAGTAGGTGAATTCTTTATAAAAAAATGTAGTTAATTAAGACTATACAATATATTGGAATGAGTTAATGTTTATGCTAATCCCTTGTAAGATTATATATCTTAATCTTTTGATTTTCAACCGTAATTGCAAGCGTATCTTCTGCTTCTGCAAAAGTATTTAAATTAGACATCCAAATCCTATAATCACCTCTTCCATTAGATCTATAAAGTGAAATAGATGTTAATTTTTCTTCAGTATCATTGACAAAATAGCCGTCAAGTATAATTTTGTTTTGAGGACCAAACTCTTGTGTTTCATAATCATGTATCTGATTCTTTTTGAAAAATTCCCTAACATTAGAAGTAGCATCCATAATGCTTTTTTTTAGACCTGTTAACGTTGGAATTAGTATAGCATGGTCAATAGCTATTGGAAATTTATTATTACCTTCATTATCATCTTTTGAGCTTAATGAATTATCAATAAATTCTCTAATAACTTTTGCCCTATGTTCTCTAGATGCAAATTCATGACTACCTTGTCTTGAAACCTCAAAAAATTTAGTTTCATCAGCTGATAATAATTGGATGTCAGCCTCATCATCACCATTGAAATATATATCTACTTTTTCTTCTAGATCTAAAAGATTCCTTTCGAATTTGTTAAGTGACAAATCTTTGAGATTAACATCATGAAGTTCAATTATTAGAGTGAATAAATTAGGTTTATTATACCAATAACTATCTTTTGATAATTTTAATTCTTTAATTATTTTTATAGAATTTATTATACTTTTTAATACGACTTGATATTCTTCAAATTCAGTATTATAATACTCCAAATAATGGTTAATTTTAGAATTTCTTCCAAAATATTTTCCTTCAAGTATTGTAGATGAAATAAGCATCAAGTATTGCGAATTAAACATCCTTTTGACATCATTATCTGAGAATATATTGTTCTCATAAAAAAATGAAGTGACCAAGTCTTTTTCTTCTTTTTCAATAATAACATCCGTCATTTCTTCTTCAGTAACAAAATCTTTTTCAGCTAAAAGTTTACAAAATATTGCAAACTCCCCATCTCCATATTGGGCATTTAAAATTTCATTAGAGTTTAAGGAATATTCTGTACTATTTATTCTTCTAAAGATCTCCTTAATATTATCCCTCCCTATATCTTTTAAATCTTTAACAGAAACAGGATAATTTAAAAATTCCTTTTTAACATCAATAGTTAAAGAATCAAAAGATGGGATTTTTCTCTGATTTTGAAAATCATTTCTCCCTTTAATATAATCTACAATTGCATTTAGTCTTTGCTGCCCATCAACTACGAGTTCTTTACTTTGTAAACTTACAACATCAATTTCCGAGCTGGCTATATATATTTCCGGAAATGGAAAATTTGACAATATAGTTTCAATAAAAGCATATTTGTGTTGTTTTTTCCAAACTAATTTTCTTTGAAAATCTGGTGAGGTATCCAGTAATCCAGATTCAATTTTATTATATAATTCAATAATTTTTAATGTATTTGAGGGTATACTTTCTTTCAATTTCATGATTAATGACTAATTAAATTAATTTGAATGTTTTTTATATTTTCTTCATGATAGGTTTCAAAATAAAACCATGATTTATATATTTCAAAATTTATGATTCTCCCATATAATTTTTGATATTTGCTTTGTACATCTTTCAGTTCTTTTGATAACCTAAAGTCACTAGGAAAAAACCGAGTAGCTAGTCTTCCTTTTAGCACATATTTAGCTAATGCATTTCTATCTTTCCAAATAGATAAAAAGCTTTCACTATAATATGATGTATGATAATATAAATTTTTAAATTCCCTATCAAATAATTCAGAAGAAATTATGGCAATATCTAAATCAGATTTTTCATTTTTATTATCACGATTATAATTAAAGTCAAAATCTTTAAACATATAAAGCCCCGTTCCTTTTTCAGGTTTTATGCTAAAACCTAATTTTCCCGAACCTACTATTACGACCTCTCTTAAATGTGCATTTAAAATCGTAGAAATATCTTTTTTAAAATCAAATTCCGATTGATTAAGAATTTCTCTGAAGAAAAAAGATTCTCCTTCGATTAAATGTTTTTGAACTATAATATCTGATTGGTAAGCAATACATTCCTTTTTAAAATCATTGAGTAAGACCATTTAAAGTATTTTTAATTAGATTCCCTAGTTCATATGCCAAAAGAGGAGGTACAGCATTTCCTACTTGTGTATACTGCGGAACTTCAAATTTTCTAGCATCTCCTCCTGTTGTTGTCTTTGATTTAAAAACAAACCAATCAGGGAATGATTGTATTCTTGCCATTTCTCGTACTGTTAATACTCTAGGATTGTTGAAATCATAATGACATATATCATCAGGAATCGTTAATTGTGCAGGTGCGGGCATATTCTCAATTAAAGCTTTTTGAGTATGTTTTTTGGTTTCTAGTTTTTTCATTAGTACTTTTAAGTCTTCAAAGTCTTTTAGTTTACGTTCAATTCTTTTTTCATTTTTAGCAGATGGAATGATAAATAAAAAAGAACTTATAGCATTAAAGAGATCAATTTCATTAATTATAACTTCTTTTCCACGTAATAAATTTATAATATTTTTTTTATAATCTATGGAAATTTTTTCTAAGATTTGATATACTCTAAACCTCGCTTGAGTTATAGAATTATGATGGCGTATCTCAAAATTAGATAATTGTTGAGATATTTTTGTATCAAATAGATCTTCCAGCAATATTTTATAAGCATTACTTTCATTATTATCTGATAAATCCCCAATAGCATCTTTGACTGATGTAAAAGTTTCTACAGTTTTATTTATTTTCGGAAATAGCTGGCCATCAAAAAGATTAGGGTCTTCTTCAATATCATAATATTTAAAATCGCTTACCTTAATGTCATTTATATTAAGTTGTCTATTATTAACTCTTTCATAAAAAGCTCTTGATAAAGTTAAAACTTCTTTTTTTATTGTATCTGTAGTATTATTAAACAGCTTGTCAAAAATATCTTTTCTATATGCAAGTAATATAAATCTTGGACGATTTTGCGGTATACCAAAAAATTTAGAATTAACCATCATGCACAATGGGACAAAACCTTCTAAAGAAAATGCTTTAGAAACTTCTAACCAAGCAAAATATTGTTCATTGTCTTCATTAAATGGTGCTGTAATGCCTTTTACATTTTCAAGTAATACAACTTTAGGTTTTGTTAAACCTGCAAACTTAGCAAATGATAATGGGAGTAAGTTTTTAGAATTATTCTTTTCTCTTTTTCCTGCTAAACTGAAACTTTGACAAGGTGGCCCTCCAGATACTAAATCAATATTTAATTTCTGTAATTCTTTGTATTTTCTATTTTTTATTAAAAACGAAAGAAGCTTATCAATATCCCCAACTAAAAGCTTCCCTCCTAAGTTAGCTTCTTTAGTAAGATCAGTTATCTTTTTATTACCTGAGAAAGGATTCTCTCTTAATCTGTTTTTTAAATTATCCTTTGCATAATCACTACATACCCATAATGTATGAACAGGACTGGTATTGTTTTCTGATAACTCTGTTAAATTTTCATTTAAGAAATTATAAGCAAAGGTCTCACTAGCCATTGGTGAAACCTCATTAGCAAAATAGAGTTCAAATCCTGCTGATTCTAATCCTAAATTCATTCCACCACAACCAGCAAACAACTCTATATGCGTAAGTTTTTTCATTTATAAAATATTATAGTAATTGCAATAATACGAAGAAAAAAAATTTTATAAAATCATATT
Source organism: Chryseobacterium sp. 2987 (assembly GCF_031456375.1). Lineage (NCBI taxonomy): Bacteria > Pseudomonadati > Bacteroidota > Flavobacteriia > Flavobacteriales > Weeksellaceae > Chryseobacterium > Chryseobacterium sp. 2987. The sequence goes on along the minus strand of NZ_JAVDUN010000001.1, from coordinate 453,093 downwards.
TTCTTCTTTAAAGTGTTTTAAGATTTTAGTAAAATATTATATTTATGATTTAAGAATTATTGTTTTATTTTTTCTTGTATTCTACAATATCTTCTTTAATTTTTGAAACATTTTCACTAACTATATCGTACAATTTTATTTTAAAAAAAGAATTATTTTTAGAGTCTAATACTTCTTTTACTTTATCATAAAGTTTTTCTAAATTTTGTGGTTTAATCTCACATTCCCATATTATAATGATACTCCAACCAAGTAGAAGATTATCTTGTATATTATTATAATCTCTAATTTTATTTTTTTCAATTTTATTTTTCCAAAAGGTGGAATTGGTTTTGGGTATGTGGGATATTTTACAATTTTCATGTCCATGCCAAAAGCAACCATTAATAAAAATAGCAGTTTTATATTTAGAGAAAACAATGTCCGGCTTTCCAGGTAATTTTTTATAATTTATCCTATATCTTAAACCTTTGCTAAAAAGAAATTTCCTAACCAACATTTCGGGTTTGGTATTGGTTGACCGTATTTTGGCCATTACTTCTGATCTTTTCTTTTTATTCCAAATATCCATGAAATAAATTTACTTAAATCATAGTATCTGATAAAAATATTAGGATAGAAAAAATAAATTATAAAAGTAAGATATATCTTTTGATAATATTATAAAACTTTATTAATTCAAATCCGCAATCATAACCCTCCTCCCCATCCACCTTCTCAACCTCCACACCGGCAAATACACAAAAACCACAGACAGCACTCCCGCCAAAACTCCCACTACCACAGCCATCGCTGCACCATCCAGCTTATAATCCTTGGATAAATTAAACTGTCCCACAAACAATAAGCACAACACCAGCAAGCCGGAAACCAAACCGTGTACAATACTCAGTTTGGTCATTAATTTTTTAATATTCAACTGTTCATCTACGGTAAATTCTATGGCTTCCTGACTGGCTGCATCGGTGACTCTTTTGATAATGTCAATGGTGAGGACTACCGGAAGAAAGATAGCCATAGGCAGGGTGAGACGCGCCAGGTTCTGTTCTCCGGCGAAGAAATGGGTGTAGCCTAACTCTTTGAAGCTGGCGTAAGCGATGATAAAATTAAAAAATACGTTAGGTAGGACATAATATATCGTGCGCTTTAATAAAAAGCGTTTCAGGGTGGTTTTCTTGAGTTTTTTGGGTTGTGGAGGCTTTATTTTCAATTTCATACGGGTTGCATCAGGAATTCTAGCGCTTTATCTTTAATTGCTGTGGCTTCTGCCTTGGGAAGGAAGTCTTCATGGGAAATAAACATAAAATCCATCTGTTGATTAAAGGTAGTGGTCACCAGTGTTGTTGAGTTCAGCCACGGGAAAGCCACTGTCGGACTGAAGATCGTTTCCACTTTAAAATGGTTATAATCAGCCGGAATATTGAGTTTCCCCATATTGGATAAGGTAACGTCATGTCCTCCCCTGCTCGATTTCAGCAGGCTGATCATACGCTCAACAATCGGATGCATCTGCTCCCCCATCCACAGTAGTTCACGGGCTTGCGTCTTTTCTATTTTCAAAGCCAGCTCTTTTTTGATCTGCTTAGCATTGTGTACCACATCCCGGCTGCCTTTCCTGATCGAAAGTTCAACGGTAGGGGCAAACGCAAATACATGATCCTGTTTGATCTCCGGAATAAAATGACGCACATCCACAGGACTGATCACTTTTCCTTTAGCCTTACTGCCCTGCTTCTCCTGAAAAGCCTGCATAAAAGAAGCACACAACAGAGCATGCACAGAAATTCCCTGTGATTTACACATTTCTGTGATCTGTGAAGTGGCTTCAGCATCCATTTTCCAGTGAATCGCGTAATTTTTTCCGAGGTTTCTTACTTTGCTTTTCCGCTGCATCAGGAAAAACAACTTAGCCATCAGCAGATAAAACCGGGCATTGCGTTTCTTCTTTTTCAGATCAAAATCCGGAGGCAGAAAATCGTCTGCCGAACTGAAAACCTCATAAGACTGCAGTTCAGAAGAGGGATTATCCAGCAATTCAAGAAGTTCCCGCATCAACGTGACCAAAGATGCTCCATCACAGATGCAGTGAGGCATTACCCAAAGAATTTCGGAAACCCTTTCCCCTTTTACCCACACCAGTTGAGCCAACGGCTTTTTTTCATCCTTAAACATTCGGAACCATTCTTTCTCCGACTCTTTCATCCAGTCGTCATCTGAACTTCTTTCAACCATACGGAGAGGAATTGGTCCCATTTCTTTTTCTTCTATGTAAATGGGATATTCTTCCAATTTATGATCAATTCGCATCCTCAACAGGGGATGTTTCTGCTGAATTTTCGCCAGGGCCGTTGTAAAGTTTTCTTCGGCAATTTTACCGTTGATCTTTGCTGTAAATATACAGTTGACAGGCGTTTCAGGATCCACATACATGATCCTTTCCGCCATCATTAATCTTCGTTTCATCATACGGCAGTATATTCCATTTCTTTTTTAACAGTTTGAATAACTTCATCCCGGATCGCCAAAGCCTCGATGTAAGGCAGGTATCCTTCGCTTCCTACAAAAGAAAAATCCATTTCTCCCCGGAAGGTTGAAACCACCATAGTCGTTGTATTTCCCAAGGGACCAATCACTGAAGGACTAAAAATGGTATCCAGGGTAAATTCTTTATATTCATGTGGAATCTGAATCCGTCCCAAATTGGAAAACATACAGTCGTTGGACGATTTCCCATTCTTCAGGAGTTTCGTAAAGTTCTTCAGCGCATCGTGTCCGGATTCCATAACCATCATGGTGATATAAGGATTTAGTTTAGAAGTTTTAAGTTCCACGGCCTTCTGCATCACAGGTAAATTATCGGAAAAACTTAATTTTTCATTCGCAGAAACCACAATCATCAGTCCAAACGCGAAAATATGATCGTTTTTAATCTGCGGGGCAAACCTACGGATGTCTACAGGACAGGAAACTTTATTGAAAGCAGCCGTCCCTTTTACCTTTTTGAAAGCCTGAAGTATGGCCGCACTTAAAAAAGTATTCACGGTAACATTTTGAGACTTACAATACTCCATAAACTCCCGACTTTCTGTTGGGCTTAACTTCCAATGGATCAAGTAATCATCCTTTCGTTCAATTCCTTTTTTACTGACAGGAATGCATTTAATGGCCGTAGCTGCCAGTCTTCCGATAAATTTAGCTTTGAGCTGCTGTTTTCGGCTGGCGAGCATAGACGCAGGTACCACATCCTCAATTCCCAGGATCGGATTTTCGGTTCCGATGTCTGCGGAAGGATCATCCAGCACCTTAAGGAACTCATACAGGAACATCATTGCAGAACCGCCATCGCATAAACAATGGTGGAACGCAAAAAGCATATCAGAAACCTCCTCTCCTTTGATCCACACAAAACGGATAAGGGGAAGTTTTTCATAATTAAACAGAGTTTGCCATTCCTTTCTGGATTCCTCCTGCCATTGATTATCTCCCTGACGGACCAGAATCCTTACCGGAATGGATATCGGTTTTTCCGGAACATCAAACCAGGGTATATTTTTTTCATCATGGCTGATCAATGCCCTGAGCCACGGATGCTTGTCCTGAATACGTGCCAATGCCTGCTGGATCTCTTTCAAAGTAAAAGTTCCTCTCAGCCTGAAAGGGATCACCGCATTGAAAGGTTCCGTTCCATCACCCAAAAGCATCCGTTCACCAAATAACAGTTTTCTTTTCATAGGCTTATATTAAAGCTAATGCTGCTTGTTCCTGTTGTACAAAATTCTCTAAAAGTTCTACTGCTTTATCGTTACCACCAGCGGTAAGGAAGGTATTCTGAACTTCCTGAGCCGCTATTCTGAATTCCGGGTTTTCCAGCAGTTCAAAAACAGTTTCACGGAGGGCATCCACACGCAGTCTTTTATATCGGATACTTTTTCCGCAACCTGCCTGTTCAATTAATTTGGCGATATGGAAATGATCGTATGCAATAGGCGTGATCAGCATCGGTAATCCGTTACGGAAAGTATCATTTACAGTATTGAAACCACCATGACAGATCACCATATCCATATGAGTCATCACTGCGGATTGCGGTACAAAACTGCTCACGATAAAGTTATCCGGCCATTCTTCAAAGATCTCCGGCGGAGTGGCTGCTACAACCGTTACCGGCTGGTCTGCAAATGCAGCAATGATTTTTTCAAAGAAAGCCTTACGGATGTCTACCAGCAGTGTTCCGAGAGACACAAATATTTTCGGGGTGGTTGAAGCATTCAGTTTTTCCCAGTCGAAAGGAACATCATTCGGACGTCCTTTCACCGGACCTACAAATTTCATATGAGGCGGAACGGTTTCAAAGCCTGCGAAAGCCTGTGAGGTAAACACCATATTGAGTTTATGGGAATGAATATAAATACCTTCTTCATAAATTCCGACTTCTTTCTGTAAGTCTTTAATAAGATTTTGCTGCCATTCCCAGATTTTAGGGGCATTTTTTTCCGTATCTCCCATTACATCCGGCGGAACAGGTGTTGTTGTGACACAAGGAATATTGTTTTTATGAGCAAAAAGCGCACCTCCGAAAGTAATACAATCATTCACGATCACATCTGGCATCCAGTTTTCTGTCAACCTGGTCAGTCCCGGCATCATCATTTTAGCAAACGGAACATAGGTTTCTTCCAGGGCCAGCTTCATGACTTCGGGGCCGGAACATGAAGGTCCGTCGTCCTGTCTTTTTAAAATACGCTGAAGCTCTTCCTGATGCGAAACAAGTTCTTCTTCAGGATAGAAGTAAGATCCTCCTTCCGGAATATGTTTGCTGTCCAGCGGAGTAATTCCGAACCATTTCACTTCATGGCCGCGCGCAATCAGGCTGGCTCCCACACTTAAAGTCGGGCTGATATGTCCGAAAAACGGGGGAACAACAAACAAAAACTTAGATGGTTTTTCAGGTTTTGAAGCCTTTGATATTGCCTGTTCCAATAAATCCGCTGCGGTTGCTGAACCTCCGGCTTCTGCGAAAGACTGCCCTACTTTTTGAGCCGCTTCACGGTAGCTCGGGTTATTTAAAATCTGCTGTACAGCTTCTCTCAGGTGGTTGGCTTTAAAACGGTTGAAGTTCAGACGTTCACCCGCTTCTGTACGTACTACCCTTCCGGCAACGTGCGACTGATCATAAGCGATTGGGATTACGACCAAAGGAATTCCGTTGGATAATGTTTCGGAAACGGTATTGTGACCACCGTGGCAAACCACTCCATCAAGGTGAGGTAACAGATCCAATTGGGGAACCTGCTGATACACCATGAAGTTATCCGGCCATTGCTCAAAAAGCTGCGGATCTGAAACCACGACAACCGTTAAGTTTTCATCTTTAAAAGCATCAATTACTTTCTGGAAAAATGCTTTTTTATGATCGTGATCGAAGGTTGTTCCGATGCTTACCAGAATCTTTTTATTAGTAGCGTTTTTTAATCGATCCCAATCAAATTCACATGAGATACGTCTTTCTGTAAGAACCGGACCCGTGAATTGATATTGAGAAGGCAGATCTTCCATTTCACCAAAGAAATAATTCGAGGTTAAAACAAGGGTTAACAGGTCTGAAGTGGCCAGAGATCGTTCTTCAGAGAAGCCAAGTTCCTTTTGTAAATCGATGATTTGATTTACCTCCCATTCGTGTACCTTAGGCAGCTCATTCATGATTTTAATGGCAGCCGGAGCGGTAACGGAAGTAGCATAAGGGATTCCAAGAGTTTTCGCGGCAACAGGAGCGGCAAATAGCTGGTGGTCCCCAATAATCAAATCAGGTTGGTCTATTTTTAATAAAGCGACAATTCCTTTATAGCAATGTCTGTTCAGCGGGATAAGGACCTCTTCGTAAAGAAACTTAACACTGTCAATGCCATACACTACTTTTTTTGAAATAATATCGAGATATTGTTCACTTTCTTTCTTTTCTTCGTCGGTCTGATCGTATTGAATCAGTAATAATTTTCCTCCTTCGGGAAGTTTAGCCTCTAAAGTCGGGTCAAGGCTGATCCAGACTACATCATGTCCTCTTTCCAGCAAAGTAGCACCGATGCTTAAGGTAGGGTTGACATGTCCTGTTAATGGTGGAATTATAAATGCAAATTTAGCCATGGTTCTTCGTTAAGATATTAGATAAAAAATGAGCGATCGTCTCTGCTATGAGCTGAGGCTCCTGGATGGGAATATTGTGATCGCCGGGAATTAATTCAAGTTCGGACTGCCCGATTTGAGACTGCAGCCATTCTCCTGTAGGTCTGCAGTTGGAATCAGTACCGTAAAGCAATAAAGTAGAAGCCGTCAGTTGGCTGAAATCAGCTTCATCAAGGAAATGTTTTTCCCTGATCATATCTGCTTTGATGCTGGTCTGATTAAACAGGAATTCATACATACGATGGTTCTTTTCCATTTGTCTTTTACCCATCTGTATTTTGGTGGTATCTGTAAAGTTGGCCACATAATGCTCAAGGAATTCTTTACTGTATTCATCAATGATATTACGGGCTTTTTCGTCTTGAGGATCCGGAGCTTCCATCACTACCAATTGATTGATGCGGTCAGGGTATTTCAATGCTGTTTTTAACGCAATAAGCCCTCCGAAGCTGTAGCCGACAAGATGTACTTTTTCCAGTTGAAGATGATCTATTAAACCCATCAGATCGGATGACATGTTTTCAAGGTCGTAGCCATCCAAAAAGCGCTCACTCATCCCGTGGCTTTTCAGATCGTACATCACCACATGGAAATGCTTTGCCAATACGGGGGCAATATTAAAGTAATAAATGGACAGGTTGCTGAACATCCCGTGGATCAGTACCACGGTTTGTTCGGCTCCTTTGTTGAGTTCCTGTATATGAACTTGTCTGTTATTGACCGTAATTATTGGCATTCGTAGATATAATTGATGATCATACTAAGGTCAAGATTGATCAGCTGATCAAGGTCCATAGAAGATAACCAGCCTGTAAAATCGATCTGATCGCCAAAATGCGCTTTGATCTTTTCAGAGAAAGAGACAATCTCAATGCTGTCCATTTCAAGATCTTTGGTGAATGAACTTTCCGGAGTAATGTCCATTTCCTCTACAAATTCAGCGCCTATCACTTCAGTAATAAAACCTTTTAAAAGGATAAAAAGTTCTTCGTGGTTCATTTTTAATGTTGCGTTTACAGTGTCCATCCGATAATATAATTTTTATGTTTAATAGTTTTGATTTCAATGTTGTTGATCCACAGGTGATCGTCTTTTATAAGTTCGACTTCGAAAGCTTTAGGATTTCCTTTCAGTCCGGTTCCCAGGAATTTCCCATAAGCTTCCTTGGCTACCCAGAACCGGGTGGTCCATTCTGCCTGATCTCTGTCTTTTAATAAGGTTAATTCTTTGTCGGTAAATACCATGTCGTAGAATCCTGAACTGCGTTCTTCCATCAGTTCCATATCGATTCCTACAGACTTGCCATATCTCGCGATACCCACCGCTTCTTTTCCCTTGTGAGCCAGTGAAATATGAATATCTTCTGTAAAATCACTGATGAGATAAGGTTTCCCCACTTCATCAGAACGGATCTCAAAAGTGATCGGGAAGCAGGCATGATTTTTTTCCTGACGAAGAAGGTTTCTAACGGCATCTTTCACAGCTACACGGCTTACCATCCAGTTTTTCTTCTTGTTTGGTAATAATTGCTGATGATATTGCTTTTCCGTCTGGTTGAAATATCTTTTCAGGATAAAATCCCATGAAGCGACTCTGGTATAAGCCTGGTGGAAAAAGAAAACTTCAGGAGCAATCTCTTCCGAAAGGCGGTTATGCAGTGGGGACATGGAAACATTCCATAAAGCGGCATCAATTTCCAGTCTTCTGTTCTGCCAGCCGGTAATAGCGCACCATATTTTTCCGTCTCTTTTCAGGATGATATCTGCAATAGCAAATTCATCATTGAGTTCGGTCAGCATACAGGTACATTCAAAAACACCTTCCTGATCATGCATATCGCCAAAGAATTCAATATCTCTGATCTTTACAGGGAATGCGATACGGTCTTTCACTAAGGTAAGCTGCAGCCAAAGCCCGAATAACTGTCCTGCATTGTCTAATAGAGAACCTTTACCTCCGTTTCCTTTTATTTTTCCGACAATTCCTTTGTCTCCAACAGCTGAAACTTCCGTAATTCCCTGATATTTTTCTCCGTGGAACATGTGCATGTCATAGATTTCTTCAGGGGTTCTTTCAATAGGCAAAAGATTACCAATGGAAAGATTGAAAGCTGGAACAGGAACAGATGATGATTTTAAGATCACTTCTGCATTCGCAAAGTTTTCAATATCCAGATAAGCATGGTTAGATCCACGCCATTCTCCTTTTACGGTTTTCTCAAAAGGCTTGGCCACGTTCATCCATTGGAAAACACTTACGTTCATGATTTTATGAACCAAAGTTCCCGGAATTTCCGCTTCTGCAATTTCTGCCAGCTGCTCAAAGATCATCGTCATGGGGATTACCGGTTCCATATCGGCTACATGAGCCCATCCTTTAGGCTGTCTCAGTAAGCTGTGATCGATGAGATATGGATGACTTTCCAGTGTTACATATAAATCTTTAGAAAAGGTTGTACTTCTCGGTGTTTTTGGAGCAACTTGCTGTGCTACAGGCGCAGGCCGTTGAATGGTGATTTCCGGACGGTTCTGGAATAAAGTCAGGACTTCTTCCTGCATACGGATCATATCGGCAACATTGTCCTGGAATGCCTGTACCAGCGGATGGCCGCTTTTGGTGGCAATGGCCGAACCTGCATATTGTTTTGGCGCATCCAATGATTGAGCCAATGTTTTAACTTCTTTAAAATCACGGATAATAGGCGAACCTAATTCCAGTTTAATGCCCTTACCTGATGACTTTTTTGAATGATTCTGAATGTCTAAAAAGTCAAGAGCAATTACTTTTCCTTCTACAAATAATGAAGCGACTACACGCTGTAACTGCGCCAATGCAGAACGCGCCGGAACACTGGAAGCAATCGTGCTGAATGCTTTTCCTTTCAACGTATCATCAATAAATCCGATCAGACCCCCAGTTCCCACCTGAATGAACACTCTTGCCCCTTCTTCGTATAATTTATCCGTCAGTTCACGGAAACGAACCGGTTCAACCAAGTGTTCGGCACTCAGTTTTCTGATAGCTGCCTGATCTGAAGGATAAGGTTCCAGAGTTGTAGCAGACCATAACGGGATTTTTGTTTTCTGAAACTGAGCCTTTTCCATTCCGGCAAGGATCACATCCAGTTTATCCGCGATAAAAGGTGAATGGAACCCTGATTGGAAAGGCAATACCTGATGGAAAATCTGCTTTGATTTTAACAGAGGAACCAATTCATCCAATGCAGCATTGCTTCCGCAAAGAATCACCTGGTTAGGGCAGTTGTCATTGGAAACATATAAGTTTTCAATCTCCGCAATAAAAGGTTTTACGACATCAATTCCTGCTCCGATAGCAATGAATTTGGAATCTTTTAATTCAAATGTTTCCGGATTCAGGACATCAATTAAGGCTTTTACAGAATTGGCTTCTGCAAGCTCTGATGAATATCCGGCCAGCCATTCTCCTAAACTGTGACCTGCATTCATATCCGGGATGATCCCCAATTTTTTCAGTGAATTGTCAAGGATACTGCAATTGTTGAAGATGTTCAGGGCATCCGTTAAAAGGCCTTCCCCTTCGGTTTCTATAGGCGCTGCTAATCCGAAATAACGGCTCACACTCTCAACTTCACCTTTTGCAAGACCATCTAAGCCCGGAAATACAAAAGCTACTTTTCCGCCATCTTTTAGCAATGGTGCAGAAGTGTACCAGATATCCTGTTTGTTTTTCCAGATAAGATTCTTGGAAACGATTTTAATGGCTTTTTCTATTCTTACAGGGGTCGGATCGAATATTGCTACTCTGAAATCTCCCTCCCCTATTGCTGTCTCATTATTTTGTAAAGCAGAAAGCAGTTCTTCATGGGTTGGTCTTGCCAATATCAGGATATGATCTTTTTTGGGCATATCATAACCTTCAAGAACAACATGTGCATTAATTCCCCCAAATCCAAATGCATTCACAGCAGCAACTTTGGGAAGTCCTGTTTTTGACCAGTTTTTCGGTTCCTGTACAGGCTCGAAACGGGTTTGCTGCATATCTGCAACCGGATTTTCACAGTATAATGTTGGTGGTAATGTGTCGTGATGCAGGGCGAGGCACGTTTTAATTAACCCGGCAATTCCTGCGGCAGGCATAGCATGCCCGATATTGGATTTCACAGATCCTATCCCGGCAACAGGAGCCGTTTCTTCTCTCCCAAAGAACTGAGCTAAGGTCTGAAGTTCTGTTTTATCTCCAAGCGGAGTTCCGGTACCATGAGCTTCAAGGTAACCTACTTTATTTTTATCTAAACCGGCATTGAGCCATGCCTGTTCTAAAGCTTTCAGCTGGCCTTTCACGGACGGACTCATCACACTGGTTCCGTTTCCGTCACTGCTTACGCCTACTCCTTTAATCACAGCATAGATTTTATCCTGATCCCGGACTGCATCTTCCAGCCTTTTCAGAACCACAAAACCGCAGCCCTCCCCGATCAGCAGTCCATCCGCATCCTGACTGAATGGTTTGATCTGTTCCTGACGGGACATGGCCCCAAGCTGGGCAAAAATACTCCAGAAAGCAGCATTTTGTCCGGTGTGTACACCTCCTGCAATCATGATATTGGAGCGCCCTCGCTGAAGTTCCTGCACCGCATGATCTACTGCAATTAGGGCACTGGCACAGGCCGCATCCACGGTAAAGGCCACTCCTCCCAGATCAAAACGGTTGGCCACCAGTGAGGCCACGAGATTAGGAATCAATCCCATGGCGGTATCTGCCGCAAAACGTCCTTTCTTTTCCTGAAAGGCATATTTAACTTTTTCAATATCTTCTGAAGAAACCTGAGGCAGCAATTCTTTCAGTAATGAAGAAATCTGTTCTCCGGTTCTTACAATTTCAATGGCACGGGTAGCGCCCGGCCCGGTATAGTTTCCTTTTCCGATGATGATTCCGGTCTTTTCAAGGGAGGTATTTTTTTTAAATATTCCGGCGTCTTCTAAAGCTTTCTGAACTAAATCAAGAGTCAGTAGATGATCCGGTTCTGTTCCTTTCACGGCAAGGGGTAAAATTCCAAATGCGGTAGGATCAAATTCATAATCAGGGATAAATCCTCCCCGTTTACAATAGAAACGGTCAACCGGGCTGGTAGCATCGCTGAAGTGAACAGGATCAATTCTGTCAGCAGGAACGGATTGGGTGGAATCTACTTTATTGACAATATTCTGCCAGAAAGTGTCGGCATCCTGTGCTCCGGGAAAGACACAGGATAAGCCGATTACAGCAACATCTGTTTGTTTCATATGGGTTCTGTACAGAGGTTTACCAGTTGTTTCCTGACATAATCAATACCTGACTTTCTGTTCCGTATCTGATCTCGTTAAGGAAGATTTCTTTTCCTTCATCCAACGGAATCATGGAAATTCCACGGCGTTCGTATTCTGATTCGAGGGTGGAAGAAACCATACCGGCTCCTTTCCACGGGCCCCAGTTGATGGAGATTACTTTTCCTTTCAATCTTTTATTCAAAGCGTTAGCGTAATCATCCAAAACACTGTTGGCAGCCGCATAATCGGTCTGGCCTTTATTACCGTATACAGAAGCAATACTTGAGAATAATACAACGAACTGGCAGTCTGTATGAAGCTGTTCTGCTAGTACACGCAACGGTTTTACTTTGGTATCAAACACACGTCCGAATGAAGAAGTTGTCTTTTGCTTGAATAATTTATCTTCTAAAAGACCTGCTCCGTGAATCACTCCATCCAAACGGTTGTATTGTTCATAAATACTGCTGATCAGATTGCTTAAGCCTTCTTCGTCACAAAGATCTAATGATTGATAAACAATTGTGTTTCCAAGTGCCTCCATATCGCGGATCGTGCGCAGAATCTGGTTATTTTTGTAAACTCTGATGGTTTCTTTTTCTATTTCGGCAGGGGAAGTGAATGCTCCGGATTTGATAAGATAACTTCTTATTTCTTCCTTGGTTTTCATTGTTTCCAATTCTTTTACCATGTTTCCGTTTCTCGGATCTGCTGATCTTCCAACCAGAATATAAGTGCACGGATAGGTCTGAGACATGTGTTTCACCAATTCCGCAGTAATTCCCTGTGCTCCTCCAAGTACCAGCACCACTGATTTCTGATCTAACTGAATGTGAGCTTCATTTAGGCTTGTAGACAATGGTGAAGGGATAATATTGACCTTATGTCTTTTTTCGTTTTTATAAATAACCTCAGCCGGTTTATCGTTGATCAGTATTTCCTTTAGCGTAATTTCAGCGATCTGATCCATTTCCTGTGGTGTATTCAGGCTGATCAGTCTGCAGGTTGTATTTTCAAATTCCCTTGCTAAACTTTTGAAAAGTCCGGGATATCCCTGGTGATGGCGTAAAACACTTACATCAGTGATTTCCTGAAGATGGGCAGGAATATCAGAGATCAGATATACCCATTTTACTTTGTCAAAATCAAGTTTTTTAATTAAATCAACATGATCAATAATGCTTGGCTTATCAACGGCTGAGAATAGGTCCAGCATGATTAATCCATCAACATTTGAAAGATCTTTTTCTGTATCTACCAATTCTACGATAGCTCCATGTTTTTCCAGTTCATTTTTGATTGCAGAAGTTTGTTTGCTGTCATCCTGAGTGATGGCAAAACGTTTTCCCTGAAGGGTTTCCGTATTTTGTACTGAGGAAGCATCGGTAGGTGTAATGTCAAAACGAAGACGTGATAATACATTATTGGCAGCTTCAGGAGTGATTTCTTCCTTTATTTCTTTTTTTACTTCATGGGTATCACCGTTCATTTCACTGATCCAGCCAGCCAGTCCGCGAAGGGTCTTAATGGCCGCCAGTTTTTCCATTACATCATCAGCCTGCTCAAGATTTTCACCAAAACCGATCTTATTTTTAAGATCTGCAATGATCTCCATACGTTTGATGGAATCGATACTAAGGTCTGCTTCCAGATCCAGATCAAGTCCTAGCATCTCTTTCGGATAGCCTGTTTTTTCACTTACGATATTGAGAATAGCATTTTGAAGGTCTTCCAGGGATAAAGCAGATTTTGCCTGTGGTTCTGAAGTATTTTCAACTGCGGTTCCGTTTTTTTCAGGAGTTGTTGATGTATCTGCTCCGGAGAATTCAGTAAGCCATGAAACTAATCCGCTCAGGGTTTTGACTCCTGCCAATTGTTCCATCACCATATCTTCATTGGTACTGCCGTTACCTAATGTTCCCAATTCATTACGAAGGGTTCCTATGATTTCCACTCTTTTAATGGAATCGATGCTCAGATCAGCTTCAAGATCCATTTCCATGCCCAGCATTTCCTTCGGATAGCCTGTTTTATCGCTTACTACCTGCAATAATAATGCTTTGATATCTCTTGTAGGAGCTGATTTTACGGCAACCGCAGAGGCTGCCACCGCAACCGCTCTTTCCTGATGAACAGGCTGCACAGGAATCATACGTTCAGGAGCAGGCATTGGGCTATTATAAACAGGCATCGGATTCGCCTGAGGATTCTGTCCCATAAAGGAGAGCATCACATCACGCTGTGCCTGTATCATTAATTTCATGCTGTTTAAATATTCCTGCAGCATACGTTCAGCTGTAGATAAGCTTTCCGGAGCAGGGTTTTGTGTAGTATTATTAGTAGTAAAATTGTTCATGGGAATAGGATTTATAATAGGGAGTGCACCATTAGCAGGCAGTGAACCTGTTGTCGGATGTGCAGCTTGTCCGTTCACCCGCCAAATGGCAGGACTTTTCTTATACAGTTCAGGCTGATTGATATCGATAAGCTGAACGCTGCGGCCATCAAAAAGTTTCTCAATATTGAAGTTTCGGCCTGTTCCTAAATATTGGGCCAACATGCAAAGCAAATGGGTAAATTTATTACGGCTGCTGTCTTCAACATATAAGGTCAGCTGATCTTTTTCAAGACATGATTTGGTTAATCCGGTAAGTACTTTTCCAGGTCCTACCTCGATAAAGATTCTTGCACCGTCGTTATACATCGCCTGAAGCTGCTCTACGAATCTTACAGGCTGTACCAGATGTTCAGTCAGTCTTTCTTTGATGTCTGAAGGATCTGCCGGATATACTTCTGCTGTGGTATTGGACCATACAGGGATCTGCATTTCCTGAAAAGGAATGTCTTTTAATACCTCAGCATATAAATCTTTTGATTTTGCCAGTAAGGGGCTGTGGAATGCACAAGCCACTTCAAGTTTCTTAGCAGAAATACCTTCCTGTTTAAGGGCTTCCAATAGTTTATGGATAGCTTCTGTAGTTCCTGCAATGACACATTGATTAGGAGCATTGAAGTTAACCGGATAACACCCTTCCGCTTTAGCCAGGATGGGTTGTAAACGTTCATGGGTAGCACTTGCTGCGAGCATTGAACCCGGATCTCCGCCTTCTACTGAATTTAAAATAGACTGAGCTCTCTGAATACTTAAGTCAACCAATTGATCTTCTCCAAATACTCCTGAAAAACATAGTGCAGGCAATTCACCATAGCTGTGACCAGCCAGCATATCCGGAATGATCCCTAATGACTCTAAGAATTTTGCCAATGCCAGATCAACAATTCCTAAAAGCGGCTGTGCCAGGCGGGTATCTTTAATGGTTTCTTTCTGTTGTTTTAAATCTGCTTCATTGAATGTTGCAGAAGGGAAAACTACTTTTTCAAGTTCAGGATATTCATCAATAAGCCTACGCATTGCCGGGAACACTACGAACAGATCACGGGCCATATTAATTCTCTGGCTTCCCTGTCCGGGGAATGTAAAGGCTACTTTACCTTCTTTTTTATTAACGGTGAAGGTATCTTTGGTTTCGATTCCTAATAATACCAATTCAAGCTTCATCATCAGATCTTCAGCAGTGTCTGCAACGATACTGAACTGAATTGGTTTTTCTGAACTGATGCTTAAACTATATGCAATATCTTTTAACGGAATACCGTCATTGACTTCCAGTAAGGCTTTGATATGACCTGACTGTCCTTTGGCTTCTTCATAAGTATCCCCACGGAATACAAATAGTTCTGAAGGCCACGACTGCATGGCAATGGAATCATCCTGTTTCGGATGGTTGGCAATGACCGTGTGGAAATTGGTTCCTCCAAATCCAAAGGCACTGATTCCCGCATAACGGTTCTTTTCAGTCCATAATCCCGTTTCTGCATGGAAAGAGAATGGACTGGTTTCCGGATTGTAATAAGTATTAGGCTTCTGAAGGTGAAGTGTTGGTGGTTTTACCCCGTGATAAACTGCAAGAGAAGCTTTAATTAAACCTGCTAATCCGGCAGCACACTTCGTATGCCCTATCTGTGTTTTTACTGATCCTAAATGAGTCTGTCCCGGCAAAGCTCCTGAATAACTGAACAGGTTGGTTAAAGCGCTAAGCTCTGTTTTGTCCCCCACTACGGTTCCTGTTCCGTGAGCTTCTATCAATCCAACCGCTGCCGGACTAATACCAGCCTGGGCATACGCACGTTCTAAAGCACGCACCTGCCCTACCTTTCGCGGAGCTGTAAGCCCCAGTGCTTTTCCGTCACTGGATCCGCCTACTCCTTTAATTACGGAATAGATACGGTCACCGTCACGTACTGCATCTTCATATCTTTTTAAAACGAGGATTGCAACGCCCTCTCCCAAGGCAATACCGTCAGCCTCACCGTCAAATGTTGCACATCTTCCTTTTCTGGAAAGTGCATGGGTACTGGAAAACATCAGGTAATCGTTAATCCCGTTGTGTAAGTCTGCGCCTCCGGCAAGCACCATATCAGATTTTCCTAATACAAGCTCCTGACATGCCAGATCAATAGCTGCCAGAGAGGATGCACAGGCTGCATCTACGGTAAAGTTTCTTCCGCCAAGATCCAGACGGTTGGTAATACGGCCTGCAATTACATTGGCCAGAATACCCGGGAAAGAATCTTCTGTGGTATGCGGGAAAGCTTCTTTCACTTCTTCATGAAGTTCACCGAAAACCTGTTTATAATAGCCTCTGAAACTATAACTGTTGGCAAGGTCATTACCTCCTTCAGCCCCAATAATTACAGAAATATTTTCTCTGTTGATGTGTTTTTCTCCATAACCGGCATCCTCCATTGCCCGTTTGGCAACCAATAAGGTCAGCAATTGTGTTGGTTCAATAGCAGCAAGAGACTGTGGCGGAATTCCGAATGCCAGCGGATCGAAATCTATTTTAGGGATAAATCCTCCCCATTTGGAATGGGACACGTCCGGTCCGTCTGAATCCGGATGGTAATAAAGATCTTTATTCCATCTTTCATCCGGGACTTCTGTTACGCTGTCTTTTCCAAGAATGATGTTACGCCAGTACTCCTGAAGGTTTTTAGCTCCCGGGAAGATACATTCCATCCCAACAACGGCAATATCCAGTGGTTTTTCACCTGATACCGGAAGTTCCGGAAGTTCAGCGTTTCTGATATATTCATAGTTGTTGATGCTTACGTCGTGGTGAAGGCTGTCAAGAGTGATCACACGGTTATGCATGGTAGCTACCTGTCCGATCATGTACATTCCCAGGTCAAGCTGATCATTTTTAGGAATATTCACCAACTGATCTCCCTGGCGCTCTACCCCTTTCGCTGCAATTCTCAGACGGCCTACATTTAATTTTTCAAGCTGTTCCCAAACTTCTTTTTTATCAGCTCCGGCAGCCAGCAATTTTGCTTTTTCTGCATTGAAGTGATGAGCAAAAGCAGTATTCAGGCAGCGTGTTTCATGTCCCGGTGCTGTTTCAAGCAGAACGGTATCTTTTGCCTGCATAGCCTGCAATTGGAATTCTTCTTGGATAGCCCCTGTAAGGACAGCTTCCTTCGTGTAGAGATAAGCTGTTCCCATCAATACACCTACTTTTACACCTCTTGCTGCCAATGGAGCTGCCATCACAGAAACGAATGCTGTTGAAAAGGCATTATGGATTCCCCCTGCAAAAAATACACTGATTTTTTCAGGGTGTTCTTCTTTTAAGATCCTTTCGATCTGTTTTTCCCAAAGTACCATGCTTGAAAGCGGGCCTACGTGACCACCACATTCCCTTCCTTCAAATATGAAGTTAGTGGCTCCTTCTTTCAGGAAAATATCCAGTAATGCAGGAGATGGGACGTGAAGAAATGCTGTAATTCCGGCTTTTTCAAATACTTTGGCCTGAGCGGGTCTTCCTCCGGCAATGAGAACCACAGGTGGTTTGGCCTCCAATATATAAGATGTCTGCTCTTCACGGAGTTCCTGAGGTGCAAATCCTAAGATCCCTACTCCCCATGTTTTTTCCCCGGCCAGTCTTTTGGTTTCCATTACCAGAGATTTCGCAGCTTGTCCTTTCAGTAAAGACAACGCAACAAAAGGCAACGCTCCTGCTTCTGCTACAGCATCGGCAAATAAAGGAACATCGCTTACACGGGTCATTGGTCCCTGAGCAATAGGATAACGCAGGTTAAACTGCTTTGCCATCGCATTGTTTTCATCAATTACCTGAAGGGCTTTTGCCTGTTTCAGATGTCCATACATTGCTTCTTTGAATCCGAAGACCAGTTTTTTAAGACTTTTAAAATCTTCATACAGATCTATGGCTAAGGAAATATCCTGCCCCATTGGGATATAGTTACTGTTAAGATCAAAACCGTTAAAATATTCCGTAAGTTCTTCAGCTGTGATATTTTCCGGTAACACGGGTGAATTAGGCCTTACCAGTACACGATGATTGGCTATAATCCTGGTTTCTGTTCCGTTCAATTTTGAGCAGAGATCTTTGATATCCTGCGGAACATTGGTTTCCGGAAACAGAGCCAGCTGACTGTCCAGCACCACTCCTGTTGCTCCAAGAGCTTTTACTGCTGCTGCCGTATGAATTCCTATCCCTCCCTGTACCCAAACAGGAATAGTAGTAATCTCTTTAATTACGCGCTGAAACAGCACAAATGTTGACTCATAGCCCACAAGCCCGGCAGCTTCGTTTCCTTTAACAATAATTCCTGTTGCCCCTAATTCTTCTGCTTTTCTGGCTTCTTCGAGACTGCTTACCTGGCAGATAACCGGTAAATCTGTAGCTACATTTAACGAAGCACCACATGGCAGAATGGCAAATTTTACTTTTTCAGGAATCTGAAGGGATAAAAACCGATCGTCAACAAGACAAATACCATAAGAAGGCATATCGGTGTGATCCAGCTGATCCAGTGCTTCCTGAGCAGCAGCCAGTTCATATCCTAAGTTTAGAACGGGAAACGCACCCGCCTGATGCAATTTAGGCAAAAGATTGACATCGGGTTTTTCAAAGGGTGTTAATCCAATAATGGTTAAGTTTTTCATGCATCTATAGTATTGAAGTAATAAATTGGAAATTCCATATCATAAGCCCACTTTTTATTGGTGAAAAAAGCAGAAAATTATGACGGAATAAAAATAGATAAATTATATTATATTTTCAATCATAAATGAAATTTGATAATAATTTTTTAATAATAAATTATTATTCAGTCAAATAAAATTAAAATAAAACAATTTATATTATTATTCCTCGAAACAATAGGGCACAATCCTAGTATTATAATTATAAACAATTATAATTAAATAATATTAGGCAAATATAGAAATAAAAAACAAAATATTTCAATAATAAGTGATTACTTTTTTCAATATTACAAAAATGTAATATATTCAAAAGAGGAGTTAAAATGAGCCAAAATTCATTAGTCAATTCAGGATGAAACAGATACGAATTCCCAGTTTATTTAAAAAAAATTCAAAATACAGTGGGAAATTATCTTTCTATTTTTGAAAATTTAACATGATGGAAAATGGGCTAAAGAATGGAAGTTATGATTGCATCGTAATTTCAGGTTGTTATCATAGACTTTCAGAATAAATTTGAGATCAAGTAGGATTTTATGACTGCTGATTCTGTTCTTAGCTTTATGCTTTTCTGATGGTATTGATATCACTTTTTGTAACGCAAAGTCTTGGCTTCTTTGCACATATTTTAGGGAGCAAAGCGTAGAATCAACTCCGTTGATCCGATGAAGCGATGGATTAGCCTTCGGCTGGTTTTTGATTCTTAAATAGTTGATCATTGTTCAAAAAACTACTGAAAATCTTTGATTTTCTGGCGCCTTAAAAGCAGCATAATGCTTTAATTTCTTTGCGCCCTTTAGCGTTAAACCAACAATACATTAAAAAAATATGCGTTATCTGCCACATCTGCGAGACAAAAGATCCTACAAAGACCCGTGTAATCCGAGGTATCTATGGGAAATTCTTAATATCAAAAAATATATTAAAATATACTCAGGTTATACTGCTTTACCAGATCCAAAATCATATGATATCCTGCCAACGAGTTTCCATGCTGATCTAATGAAGGGCTGAATACTCCTATTCCCATTTTTCCAGGTACACTTACGGTAATTCCGCCTCCTACACCAGATTTACTTGGAAGTCCAACCGTGCGGGCATATTCTCCACTGAACTCATACATTCCGGCAATCAGCATCTGTGATTCTATTAATTTGGCAGTTTCTGCGTTTTTGTAGGTGGAATCTCCATCAAAACGGGTACACTGATTCGCAAAGAAATATCCGATCTTGGCCAGGTCTTCTGCGGTCAGTTCAATGGAACACTGTTTGAAATAGTTATCTAACTGGTCTTCATCTCCTGAGATCAGTCCGTTATTTTTCATCAGATAAAACATTCCCCGGTTACGATGGCCGGTAGATTTTTCCGATTCATAAACGGATTTACTGTAATCAATTGACGTGTTTTTCGTAATGTAACGTACCATATCCAATACTTTAAGGAATGGCTTTTCTCCTTCTCCGGAAATCAGTGAAACAGTAAGGATAGCTCCTGCGTTCATCATCGGATTAAGCGGTTTTCCGGTTGTTTCCAGATTGGAAAAATGATTGAAGGGCTTATCGGATCCGAAATAGCCCATTTTATTAAAGACATCAGCCTCTCCTCTTTCATTTACCGCAATCATGAGGGCAATAATCTTGGAAATGCTCTGCATGGTAAATTTCTTGTGAACATCGCCTACGTTCAGCACTTTCCCATTTTTATCCACTACTGAAAAGGCAATTGCCTTAGCATCCATTTTTCCCAGCTCAGGAATATAATCGGCTACTTTACCCTGTGTATAATACGTTCTGTTCTTTTCCAAAATACTGCTTAATACTTTTTCTGAAACTACCGGAACGTCTACCGTTTTCTGGGCATAAGCCATTGTGTTAAAAGACAGAAAAGCCGCTATAAAGATTCCTTTTGCTGAAAACAGAATGCTATTTTTTTTCATGTAGAATATTTTCAATTATCTATTGGGATAAGTCCCGGAAGCAAAGATAAAATATTTTGTCTTGTGGAGGTTATTCTTTGAGAAATACATTCTGTTCAGTATTTATACCCAAAGCTTCAATTACTGATTTATACTCTACAACAGGTGTTTTCATCTTTGTTACTTTGTCATGCTCAGGTATTTTCATATCTGTGTGAGACCACAAAAACAAATAACACATGATCACAGAAAACTACGACGTTATCGTCATCGGAGGAGGAGCAATAGGCCTGGCCACGGCTTATCATCTGGGTAAAAGAAAGGCAAAAGCCCTAGTTCTGGAGCAGTTTACTTTTATGAATCAATTGGGAAGTTCAGCCGGAGTTTCCCGCCAGTTCCGAATCCCCTATCCGGATGAATATATGGTGCAAATGGCTCTGGAATCACAACCGTATTGGGATGAACTGCAGAAAGAAACGTCTACACAGCTTCTTGATAAGGTAGGTACCCTTTGGTTTGGAGATCCTGAGGTACATTCCACTGAAGGAAATATTGCTGAAGCTGAAGCGTCTTTAAAAGCATTAAAAGTCCCTTACACAACTCTTACCGCAAAAGAAATTGAGCAAAAATACCACTTCAGAAACCTTCCGGAGAATTATACCGGACTATTTCAACCGGATGGAGCCAGCATCAATTTTAAAGCAACTCTTGAAACGCTTTTGAATCTGTGCACAAAAGAAGAAACGGTTCATCTGGAGGAGAACTCGCCTGTTCTTCAAATTAATCCCAAAGGCGAACTCTTTGAGATTACTACACCTCACGGAATTTATATTACCAAAAAACTGGCCATTATTCCTGGTCCGTACATCAACAGTGTGATTAATTTACTGGATTTTAAAATAGAAGCGACTTACTGGAATATGTCTTCTGCTTATTTTAAAAAGACAGATCCTGAGATACAGTACCCGACCTGGTTTGTCTTCCAGAATTCTATAGAAAAAAACGGCAATCAGTTTTATGGCTTCCCTTCTGTTGACTGGGATCATCCGGAATACATCCGGGTAGCACCGGATTTTGTCATCAACCCCTTAGAGGAACCTAATGACAGGACTTTAATTCCCAATCCGCAGGAACTGGCCTATACTTCTGAATGGATACAGACCCATATGACAGGGCTAAGTACACAACCGGAATACACTTCCACATGCCTTATTGCTTTAAGTACGATTCCTGATAAGGAACTGCTGATAGATTTTGCCCCTCCTTATGTTTCCAATTATAAAAACATCGTGGTATATGCTACCGGGTGGGCTGCAAAATTCACCCCTTTTTTAGGAAAAATCATGTCTGATCTTGCCTTAGACGGAAAAACAGATTTTAATATTAAACCTTTCCGCTTAGGACGCAAATATTTTCAAGCCATTTAAAAAACCATACAACCATGAATAAAAACACGCCATTGAATTCAGGAATGCATCCTGATCTAAAAATAGAAGTCGCTGTTATCGGAGCCGGAACTTCCGGACTGTATACAGCTTATCGTCTGGTAACTGATCAAAGATTTAAAGCCAGTGAAGTACAGATCTTCGATATGAGCAATAAGCTGGGCGGAAGACTGGAATCTGTCATTATGCCCGGGATGAATTTCTGGGGCGAATTGGGCGGGATGCGCTACCTGACTTCCCAGGAAATAGTAACAACACTCATTGAAGGCTACCCTCTCACAGAAAGCGATCTGAACAAACGAACTCCTGTCCTGAAAGATAAAATGACACCCATCCCTTTTCCAATGGGCGATCCTTCAAAGCTGTTGATGTATCTTCGTAAAGAACGTTTCAAACAGGATGCATGGACGGTTGCACAGAGAGAAAATAAAAAGCTGGCGACCCGGTATTATCTGAATGACGACGACGACGGATTCAGCTCAGACCAGCTGTTCAATAAAATTATCTATGATGTTTTAATGGCTGATTCATGGGTTGCCAAGACCTATAGAAGCAAAATCATCAAAGGAGCTTCAATTTATGATTATTCTTTTGAACTGACCAGTAAAGACTGGGATGATATAAAACCAAAATTAATGTACAATTTTCCCGGTTCTCCTTACAATAACCGCAAGGTAAATGATATTGGTTTCTGGAATCTGATCAAAGACCAGGTATCACAGGAAGGATATGAGTTTCTGGCCAATGCGGGTGGATACTATTCAAATACCATCAACTGGAATTCTGCGGAAGCATTTCCTTATATGGTTGGAGATTTTTCGGCAGGAACTATTTACAAAACCATTGAAGAAGGATATGACAGCATTGCCTACGCAGTCGCCAATTCTTATATGGAAAATAAAGAGGCCTGCATCTGGTCTGAAAATAAACTGCTGACGTTCACCAAAGAGCATCCTTTAACTCATACGCATAAATACCTGCTGACGTTTCTGAACCTGCAAACCAACAAAGAATGGAACGTTTATGCCAACAGAATTGTCCTTGCCATGCCTAGAAAGTCTCTGGAGCTTATGGATCAGAACAATTTCTTTTTTAATGGTGATGAAAGTTCAGCTCTGAATAAAAATATCCGCTCTATCATTATGGAACCGGCCTTCAAAATCTTAATGGGCTTTGAACATCCATGGTGGAAAAAACTGAAAATTGATTCGGGACATTCGATTAGTGATCTGCCTATGAGGCAATGCTATTATTTCGGAACGGATCATGAAACGGATAATTCTATGCTACTGGGAAGCTACGGCGATATGGAAACTGAAACCTTCTGGAAAGCTCTTACCGATGATAAGGTTCTTTTTAAAGTAAAAGCAACCCAATCAGCTTCTCTGAAAGAACTGCATCAATTGGATGATGTTCAGGCTACTCAATTGATGGTCAATGAACTGATGAACCAGCTTCGGGAACTGCATGGGCCGGATTTGACTATACCGGAGCCTTATGTAACCTATTTTAAAGACTGGACTGATGATCCTTTTGGCGCAGGATACCATGCATGGAAAGCAGGATTCTCTGTAAAAGATGTTATGCCTTATATGAGAAATCCAATTACGGATGAACAGATTCACATTTGTGGAGAAGCTTATTCTGACCAGCAGGGATGGGTGGAAGGAGCTTTCTGTGAAGCGGAAAAAATGCTGCAGGAACATTTCGGACTGGACAGGCCGTACTGGCTGAGCCCTGATTATTATCTGGGATGGTAAACACAAATACATTATATTCAATAAAGCTCCGGAGCATTCCGGAGTTTTATTGTATTGCTCACAATGCTTATTTTAGAATGAGATTTTACAAAAAGATTTTTCATCCTGACAGGCTGTTGTCATAAATCCTTCTTACATTTACATAATCAACAGAGACAAAATAACAGGGAATTACCATGCAAAAAGTAAAGGAAAGACTTACGGTTTATGTCAATACAAAAACGGAATGGCGCCAATGGCTTCAGGAAAATCATCAGACGGAACAATCCATATGGCTTGTCTGCAACACAAAAAAATCGAGCTTACCTACCATAAGCTGGAGCGAACTGGTTGATGAAGCTCTTTGCTTTGGCTGGATCGACAGTACCAGAAAAACGATTGACGAATCCTCTTTTGTACAATTGTTCAGCAAGCGTAAACCCAACAGTACCTGGTCAAAAATCAACAAGGGAAAAATCCAGAGACTGATTGACAGCCAAATGATGACTGAAGCCGGCTATGAAACGATTAAAACAGCAAAACAAAACGGCTCATGGACCATTTTAGACTGCGTAGAAGATCTAACTATTCCTAAAGACCTGGATGAAGCATTTAAAAACTATTCAGGTTCAGAAGATTATTTTTTAAGCCTTAGCAAATCCATGAAAAAAATGCTGCTACAATGGATTGTTCTTGCCAAACGGCCGGAAACCCGAAAGAAACGTGTTGATGAAATCGCAGAACTCGCAGCCCAGAGAAAGAAACCAAAACAATTTTGATTGACATCCACAATAAAATATGAAAGGCTGGAAGATGGAAGAAGGAGACTGGAAGTTACTTTTAGTTATAGACATTGAAAGCCACCATAAAATCAAATTATCTTAAAACAGATCAGTACTTATTCTTAATGACCTTCATAACCTTCCTCTTCCCTCTCCCAGCTTCAAACCTATATCAACCCTGAACCGAGGTTTATCAATAAAATAAATTCATCCTATTTATCTTCTTGTCTATTCCTTATTTTTGCAAAGAATTAAACGACGTAACAGTTTACTTTAAATATGGACGATATATTTTCTAAAAGCGATCAAATCGGAGTAGTTTCCACTTTTTCTGAACTTGTTAACACCCATTTTCAGGGAAGTATGAATGCCATCTGCTGGCACAGGAATTTAGCCGGAGATTTTAAGGAAATTGTATCTAAGCTTCAGCTAAAAGATAATATTACAGAAGTTTCTACCGAAGACCTTTTGGCATTGCAGCTCTCAGAAGAAGGCCATACTGCCAGAGAAATTATCTTACATGACTTACAGCAGTTAACAGATTTCGGAGCGTCCCCTACCCTTAATTTACTAAAATGTTACGAACGGGATGAGGAGTTCGATTTCATTTCAACAGATGTCTATTCCTATCATGTAGATCGATCCCCCATCGGAACGAATACCTTTTTATGTACCTATCATGGTACGGCAAGTGATATTTTGCCTAATGATCAGGCAGAACAAAAGATTCTTATTCCGGAAATCAGGGAAAAGCTTAAAGAACTCCACGACGGTCCGGAAGCTGAGTTTGAGACTTTCATGAAAGACTGTTTCTTTGATCTGCATTACCAGCCGAAGCCCAATGCAGAGCCTGTTAATTTAGGGCTGGGGCATCTTTGGCGTCTGGCGGTAGATCATCCTGAGCAGGAAGTCCTGCCTTGTGTACACAGAGCGCCTGTTGAAAATAAAGGGGAATACCGGCTGCTTTTAATCTGTTAGGGGTTTTACTGTTGATGCAACCTGAATTTCATTTAATACTTATTGAAAAAAATTAATCAAATAATAATTCTGACAGTATATTCCTTTATTTTTATTAGGTATTGGCTTATTAATTGATGCTGTTAATTTCATTGAATTCCCGATGGCTAATGACTAGATCGATTATAACTTTAATTTTATTTTTATGTGGTTTTTTCTTTTTAAATGCGCAGGAGAAAAAAGATTCGCTTTATTATAAAATAGAGGAATTTTCGGATAAAAGAAAAGTCACCAAATTCATTCACCGTTTCATATTCCGCAGGGAGGCAGATTCATCCTCTGTTAAATCCAGAACCGAAAAACTCCTGCAGGAGACCTATAACAAAAGATACATCAGAAATGTCCGTATTGAAACTATTGACCCTTTTGGATATGGCTCTCAAAACCATAAAGAAAAATTAAAATGGTACGACTGGGTAGCAGACAAACTTCATTCCGCTACAAAAGCATCTACTGTTAATAATTATCTTCTTTTTAAGAAAGGGGAAGAATATAATGCCCAGAAACTCTATGAATCCGAACGTTTGCTGAGAACAATGCCTTTTATAAACAGGGTTAACATCAGTGTTTCCGACAGTACTTCCGGCAAAGATTCTATTGATGTTGTTGTAAAAATTCTCGATTCCTGGAGTCTGAAACCGAGCCTAAGCTATTCCGGAAGTAAGATTGGCCTGGGAATTAGAGAGGAAAATGTATTGGGTTTAGGTCACACGCTTGATTTTCTTTACAGAAACGATTCCAAAGAAAAACAAAATTATCTTTTGGGAAGTTACACCACTTATAATCTTTTTGGAACTTACATTAATGCCCAAATTCTGGGTGAACGGGATTTTCTCAAGAATGAAAGAATCAATTTCAATATGAGGAGAGATTTTTTTTCACCCCTCACAAAATGGGCAGGTGGCTTTACTTTTGAATATTTTATGCGAAATGTTTCACTTCCTACAGAAACCGATACTACTTTTCCGGAAGGTCAGATCAAGGTATACAGTCAGGATTTATGGGGCGGTTATCAGATACCGGTTTCCTCTGATCCGGGTGAAAAAGTAGCCAGCAATATTGCTATTATAGGAAGATTCCAGAATTATCAGTATAAAGACAGTCCGGAAATAGATCAGTATAGATATTTCAGCTCTTATAACAGTTTTTTGATGTCCGTTGGGCTTATTAACAGAAAATTTTCCGTGCAGAAGAATATTTTTCAATATGACCTTCCGGAGGATATTGCTTATGGGAAATCGGTGAGTTTTATTGCAGGCGGTTTATCAAGAAACAGGGAGGTAAA
The DNA here is from genome assembly GCF_031456375.1 of Chryseobacterium sp. 2987. NCBI lineage: Bacteria > Pseudomonadati > Bacteroidota > Flavobacteriia > Flavobacteriales > Weeksellaceae > Chryseobacterium > Chryseobacterium sp. 2987. Next base: position 426,367 of record NZ_JAVDUN010000001.1, on the reverse strand, counting down.
GCCGTATGTGGGAGTTTCCGCATCTTACGGTAATTTTACAAAACTGGGGTATTTTACTCTGAAAGCTCAGTTTGGAAGATTCCTTAATGAGGACAGCCAAAACCGTGAATCTTTCCGTTTAGACGGGACTTATTTCACCCATCTTCAGGACTGGAAATTTGCCAAAGTAAGACATTTTTTTTCTCCTACTTTAGCATTAGGAAATCCTCAACATAATTATTCTTATAAAGACAGAATCAATCTTTCCTCTTCCGATGAGTTTCCTGTCTACAATCCGGATTATATAGGAACTAAAAAAATGGTTTTAAGATATCAGCTTCAGATGTTTATTAATAAAACCTGGAAGAATTTCCATTTCAGTCCTTATTTAACGATGGCAGCCGGCTGGCTGGGAATGCCTGATGAAAAACTTCTGAAAACCCGTACCAATACAAAAATAGGAGTTGGTGTTTTAATTAATAATCCGTTTTTGGTCTTCAACAGAATCCAGATCTCTTTCACCTATTATCCTCATGTGCCGTTTGATGATCATTCAGTTTCTGATTTTAACAGCAACCGGAATAATCTTCTGCCTATGAACAGTTTTGCCACGGAAGTTCCTCATTTTGTTAATTTCGGAAATTGACGGTTAGGGTTTAAATCACAAACAGCTCCCACAAGTGGAAGCTGTTGATCATCAATATATTTATTATTTATTTCTTTATTAATTTGAAACTTTGAGTTTCGTTGTTTACCTGTACAAGATAAACACCAGCCGGCAAGTCAGAGATATTAATTGCTGAGCCATTATCAAAATCTGAGATAGATTTCACTAATGCCCCATTTGTATTATACACCTTGATTTGATTCAATTTTTCCTGATGTTTGATAAATACTTTATCTTTTGCAGGGTTGGGATATAAGCTAATTTTGCTTTCATTGGTTTTTATTTCATTAACCGCAAGAAACTCAGAACAGCTTACCTGAGTAGGGAAATTTTTATCTGCAGTTACTCCATCACTGTTACCCAATTGAAACAGATTATCTGCCCCCCAGGCCCACACAGTAGTATCTTCTTTAACAGCTCCAAAATGATAACCACCAACACGCAGTGCTAATGTTTTCCAGTTGGTATCCGTTCCTACCTGTTGAGGTGCCAGATTAAAGGTGTCACCAGCAGTTCCTCCGGTAATCCCATTATGATTAACTCCAAATGCATAAATCCCATTATCACTTTTCATAATCGCTGAAGCATCCCATGAAGTAGCGATCTGCTTATAGTCAGAAGCAGCTTCAATAGCCTGTGGTGTATAGAAAAACTGTGAACCTGCACCTGCTATTCCTAGTCTTCCATTAGCACTGGATCCCCATCCGAACAATTTCCCTGTTGTTTTAAGACCTAAGACATGATAAACCCCGCAAGAAACATCTTTCCAGTTGTTATCAGTTCCTATCTGCGCAAAATTAACAGCTGCTCCGGAAGTTACTCCGGTACCTGTCTGCCCTTGTACATTGGCACCAGCTGACCAAAGTGTTCCATCTGTTTTAATTCCGAATGAGTTATAGTATCCTGCTGAAGCTTTGTCCCAATTCGTAGCAAGTGAGGTTTCCTGTTGCCAAACATTATAATATCCGAGGGTTGTTCCTGCACCAAGATTTCCCCATTCATTATAACCTGTTCCCCACATCGTACCATCTGTTTTTACAATCATGGTATGGTGATACCCCGCAGAAAAAGATTTAACATTTTCAGAGATCATGACAGGGGAATACTGTGCTGCATTATTGCCGATTCCTAAATTGCCATATTGATTGTCTCCCCATCCGTAAAGCTTGTTATCAGATTTTTTTGCTAAAACAAACCAACGTCCTACAGAGATATCTGTCCAATCATTAGCCGTTCCTATTTGTGTAGGAACCTTCACAATAGTTGCTGCACCAGAACCATTTCCAAGAATACCATTAATATTCTGTCCCCACATCCAAAGTGTTCCATCTTCTTTTAAAGCAACACTAAAGGTTTCTCCCTGTGAGAATTTTTTCCATCCAGTTAAAGAGCACTGGGCATTCATAACACTTAAGCCGAACAAAAACGCAATAAGACTGAGTACTGCGGTTTTCTGCCTGTTTCCGAAAAATACAATTTGTGACATAATTTTTTTTTAATTTACCTGACGAATTTATTTCAATTCAATAGGTGCATCCAAAGTATATATGCGCAAAATTCAGAAATCAGCCTATATCAACTAACAATCCGAATAATCATAACCAACTAATTAACAGCATTTAACAAGATTATTATTTAATATTTTTCATTAATATTTGAATTATTTTGCATGGATATAAAATCAGCATAAAATAACATTAAAGTTTCTAAAAAGATATACTTCACCGTACCTCAAACTGCTTTTTACAATATCGTTTATCATCATTCCTGGCAGGATTATTATTGAAATACAGGTATTTACCACCGTTAAAATCACTATTCCGGTTCCTCTATTAGTCTTTCAAAAAAAGAACTTTTATTCCTACGATTACCGTTTTACAAATAAGCATATTTGATTTTCAGGTAATTAAACTAAATGGTATAGTTTGTTTTTAGTTAAGCTTTACCTCAATTAATTATTCTCGAAATAATTTATACAAACACTCTCAAAAAATATTCGATCTTATTTTATACCGAAGCCCCTTATCATTCGGTTCTTTTCGAAGATAAAATCAATATTGTGGTGTATTGTAATACCCAAAAAGACAGGCCAGCCTATGAAGCGTTAAAATCGCAACATTTTTGTGCGAACCAATACCAATCTGGGGTATTTCATGCATATCTTAGGATACTCTTTACGGAAGACATTTTTGGAGCAAAAAGATTGAATCCTAACGGATACCAAAGCTGATATCAATGCTGTTAGAAATGCCAGTACATATAGAAACACAAAAATAAAGTTTTTCCAAAGCCTAAGATTGGGTGTTGGATAATCCCGAAAAGATTCCCTATGTTTCTTTATATAAGACATACTCATTTATATCATATGGAACCTATAAATCAGGAGATTATTTTCAAAACGAATTTAACCAGCTACTACCATTTCTCAGAAAAAATATTTTGCAATGAATAAAGTGCACTACTTCTTAGTATTAATAATTAATAATTGATAGCTAATATTTTCAAAAAAAGTATTAACTAATATTTCATAGAATATTAATAACCAATTAATTAAAATAAGCAAAGTGTTAACTGATTATAATACAAGAAATAATATTATATCTGTTTTGTTTAATATAAAACACTATATGCATAAAATTTACTTATCTCCGGTTACAATTATTATATCGTTTACAGCATTATTTTACCTGTTCTGCTCCTGTAATACATCCGGACAAGATGGCAATGATTATCTTTATAAGTTCAATGATGAGGTTTCTGCTGTTAAAAATCAGCCTGAAAAAGTAAAAGCATTAGAAAAAAGAGAGTTGGAGAAATACAGAAAAAGCGGTAACCGCCTTTATCTGATCAGCAGTAAATACAGCCATCTTTTTATTAATTTTGGAATTTTTCCTAATGCAGGTGAAATCCCGTACATTTATGAACTTATGTGTCTGAATGACGACCAATATGCCTATATAACGATTGTCTGTAACTTTAACCTGGCCTATCAATTTGAAAATATCTCTCCGGAGCAGTCCATGCAATTTCTGAATAAAGCTATAGAAGCTGATGAAAAGACAGGCAAAATGTTATTATTACCTCACCTGTACCATCTAAAGGGAAAATTATATTTCAATGAAAAAAACTATAGTAAAGCTTTGATTTATTTTAATAAGGCTATGGAAGGTTATATCAGAAGAGGAAGAAAAGATGATACTGTGTATGTAGCCTCTATGTACAATAACATAAGTATGGTCTATCAAAAGGTGAACAATATAGAATTGGGTATCAAAAATGCACAGAAAGGCATTGATATTTTAAGGAAAAAGAAAAATCTTAATCAGGAAGAAGAATATTATATTCACTATTTCAGTGGTAATCTTGCTACTTATTTTATAGAGCAACAGGATTATTTAAAGGCAGAAAAATTATTAGCAGCAGAATTAGAGTTTTGTAAAGATCGAGAAGTTTATTATAAGGATGCTATTGCTTCTTCACGGCGTTTGATTGATATTTATACCATTACCGGAGAAAAACAGAAGCATAATGCCGTTATTAATTTCCTGATCAATCTGGAACCTAAAATAAAATCCATCCATTATAAAATAGCCACCAATGAGATTCTTCAGAGTTATTATCTGAAAATGGATGATCTTCAAAACTTAAAAATGGTTTCAAAAAGGATGGAATCTCTACAGCGTGAGCAGAATTCAATTTCTGAAAAGAAACTGCACAAGGTTTCTGATGCATTATATCAATATGTATTAAAAAAAATATACGAGGAATATGATCATAAAATGGATGACAACAAAAAGAGAAACTGGTTTCTTCTGGTCCTTGCATTATTTATCGTTTTATTCTTAATTTGGTTAATCTGGTATACTAAAAAGAAAAATAAAACAGAAAAAGAACTTCTGGAACAACAAAAGCTTCTACTGGAAGACAATAAAAAATTACTGGAAAAGGATGTACAGCTGCAAAAAGAAAAAAATAAAAATCTCCACTTAAGTCTTAATCTGAAAATTGAAACCGAAAAAGCTCTTCTTGAGAATCTGAAAAAGATAAGAAGAACAAAAAAAACCGATGTAGAAGAGAGTTTGAAGGAATTACAGTTCAAAATCAACAACCTGATCCAGATTGATAATAAAAACTATGATTTTATGAATGAAAGTTCGTTGGAAAACAAGCTCTTTACGGAAAAACTTTCTCATCAATTTCCTTGTCTTACAGAACAGGAACTTAATTTATGTGTTTATTTCAAGCTCAATCTTTCATCCAAAGAAGTTTCTTTGCTTGAAGGAATTACTTCGGGAAGTGTAAGGGTATACAAAACCAAAATCAAATCAAAAATTGGATTAGGAAAAGAACAAAAATTGGACGATTTTCTCAATACAATCTAAATTAAAAGCCTGCTACCCTTCTAAAATGTAATCCCCCCCTCTTCAAGTGGCTGCATTTAATGTTGTATTATTGGCTATTAAGATTCTTTCCAGGTCAGGGAAGGATCTGTTCTTTCATGTTCATAATAATATTTTACTGCTTTTAAAGCCAAATCGAGAGCTACATTGATGTTTGAAGAAAATGGCCCGAATTGGTCACCTATAACAATATCTTTATAATCTTTGTTATCTTGTTCTTTTATATTTGTTAAATCAAAAAACTCTCCACTACCACAGTAGGTGATAGAATATACTCATCGTATCCACCACCGATCAATAAATATCCAATGGAACTATCCATTAATACTTGTGTAAGCTCTTTTTGATTTAGTTTTAAAATGCGATTTTCAACTTGATATAGCTATTATTTTAAAAATTGCAGCAGTTCTACAACTTAGAAATAAAATACTGTAAATCAAATATTTAAATAAACAATTTTCATCATTTCCAGATCTGTAAAGCTGCCCCATTGTCATTCAACCAATGAGGAAGAATGTCTGAGGTTAAATTTCCAGATTATATACATTGAATTTCTATTTTTTATATAGCCAGGCTAATATTTTTTTCCCGGATATGCCCTTTGTAATTCATATATATTAAGTAATCCCTTTTGCTGCAGTAAATATAACTTTCATCTTCAGACAAAGCCAATAACACTTCTTCTTTTTTGACTTTAATATTGTCTTTTATTCAATCACTTTTAAACTAATTTAAATACAACTGAATAAGGCAGAACAAAACGCACAGATTCTACATAACTAACTAAAAATCAAACACACTTATTTGTAAAAACGTTTATTGGCATCTTGTTATTATTCAAAAATTTACATCTGAAAATTTCGGAAATCGTCCCATATGTTCTTTGCTAAAGAATATGAATTATCTTAATTATGCGCCTGAGAAATAATATGCTTGATAGCAAATCTGCAGCAAAAAAACGGAACAGAAATATTAAACACCCTGCACTAGCTTCCGTAAAACGTCTATGATTTGAATTTTTAATACGTTATTCCGGCATAAGTATTTTTACACCTGCTTTTTATGTTCTAAAGTTTCTAAATCATAAAAAATACCCAAAATATTCTCTCAATCAGATTGACGATAGCACCATCAGAAATAGATATAAAAATACAGGAAAAATGAACTTTAAAAACATTCATATAGGATCCCTGATCAGTCAGAGAGTAGCAGAATGTGGAATAGAAATTTCCCGTATCTGTAACTTTATGAAGCTTGAAGAAAAAGAAATAAAAAAAATGTATCAGGAAAAAATCCTTGATACCAAAGTCCTTCTGAAATGGAGCAAACTTCTGGAGCATGATTTTTTCAGGATCTACTCCCAGCATCTTATTCTGTATGCTCCTCCCCCACATCCGCAGGTTCTAAAAGTGGAATCACAGCTGCCGCAATTCCGGAAAAATATATACACCAAAGAGATTATAGATTTCATTCTTGCACAGATTCAATCTGAAGAGATGAGCCGGAATCAGGTCATAGAACAATATAAAATACCCAAAACAACACTCTATAAATGGATGGCAAGAAACAAAAAACAGAAGTAAAAACAATAAAAAAACGATTCTAAAAAACAAATAATGAAAAAACAAAAACTACTTTTTATCCTGTTGCTCTTTCTGGGTAATGTGATACTTTACGCACAGTGTAGTATCAATGCAGGAGGGAATGCCACGATATGCGGTACATCCTATACCCTACAGGGAAGTTCATCCGGCAGTACAAACGGGACACCAGTCTGGACACTGGTATCTAAACCTTCCGGAGCACCGGACCCGGTTATAAGCAACATTAATTCCCTGACCCCCAATGTTACGGGAATGACTTATCCAGGCAATTATGTATTTCAGGTGGCACAGAGCTGTAACCCTTCCGGAACAGTAACCTCACAGGTAACCATTACAGCATCTGGAGATGCCTCTACCTTTACCGCAGGCCCGGATATTACGGGCATACCTGCAACCACAGGAGTAGCTGCACTCAATGCTACCATCCCGGCAGGATATACCGCATCATGGACATATTATAACATTTTCAGTTTTGAATCTAATGGAACTATTGCTACAACTAATGCCACGATGAGCAACACCACAACAGCAAGTCCTACATTAACGCTTACCAATAAAACGGATCATACAACAGATCCTGCTTACCGTGCTGTACTGAGGATCACCTCCGTTAATAACCCGAATTGTTGGTATGAGGATGATGCAATCGTTAGGTTCCTCCCAAATCCCAATATGACATTTCCTGCCACTTCTAGTCAATGTGTAACACCTGGTACTAGCGGTGCTTCATTTTATTATGATGCTAATTCAACTTCACCAAAATTTTCAACATCTACGACTAATTCATCGGGAAATTCTTCTTTCGGGACAACCGTTACCATGACTGTGGTAAGCCAGCCGGCTGGGGGGAATATTCAGTATTCCCGTATAGAGAACGGAAGACTTTACTTTTCAGGAATTACGACTACAGGTGCTTATACATTCGATCTTACTATTTCGAATACCTTAGGCAGCTATACCAAAAGACTTACTTATAACTTTAATGGTACCCAGCCTGGCTTTTTAGATTTTATAGATCCGGCATATTCCAATCAGATGGAGATTTTCAGTAATGTAGGTAGTGCAGGATCATTATATTGTAATATGGTGGGTTCTACAGCACCTATTACTTTTTACTTTCAGATTAATTCAGCAGACCCTCCTACTACCATAACTTCAGTAGCACCTTCCGGCGTAATCCCTTCAGGAGGAACACTATCTATAGTAGAAACTGGTGCAGGAACTATGAATAGAAGCGTAACCCTTACACCACCGTCTGGAGGATGGAGGGCAGGAACCTACAGATTTAACATTAATGTTGTTGGTGCTGGAGGTTGTAGCAGAACACCTTATTATTATGTTCATATATCAGATAATACCCGTCCTGCCGTTAATGTCGACAACATTACGGTATGTTATCCGGGATCTGGGGTGGTATCGGCAACAGTACCATTACCTACAAGATATCAGACAACAACAGCAAATCCAAGTTATTTTCAGGATTTTGCAGGAAGATATGATTTCACTCTGGTTTCAGGTCCTGCAGGGGCAGCTGCTCCTACTTATGAGGCTACTACCGCAAGATCATTTACCAGCGCATCTACACAAATCAACAATCTCAATAAACCAGGAGAATATGTTTTCAGAATAAAGGCTGCCGGCAGTAGTGGTTCTCAGGGGTTTATAAATGCAGAATACCTATGTGCAGGAACCTCATCCGAGGATACATTCTCCATATTTGTATCTGCTCAGGTAGGTTCTAATGCAGGATCTGCCCAGACTTTGGTTGGAACTACCCAGACTACTTTCAATGGGAATAATCCGGGAGTTGCCACAGGTGCATGGACATTGTTATCCAAGCCTGCGGGTGCTACCGATCCTGTAATTGTAACACCATCAGCTTACAACACCAATGTTACAGGATTCAATACTCCGGGGGTATATACCTTCCGATGGACCGTTACCACAGGTACTTGTATAAGTACAAGTGATTTGACGGTTAATGTGGTGGCTCCGTCTCCCGGAGGTATAGCGGCAGCTGTATGGTACAAGGCAGATGCAGGTGTATATTCTGATGCAGGTACAACCGCAGCAGCAGATAATACTGCTGTTCAGCAATGGAATGATCAGATGGGAACAGGCCGTAACCTTTTACAGACTACCGCTGCACAAAAGCCGGCTTTCTCTAACCAAAGCACACTGGCTAACTTCAACCCTACCGTAACTTTTAATGCCGATTTTATGGCTGCTGATCCGGGAAGCGGAAATGAAATTATAACCCGTACCCAGGGAAGCATCTATATTGCCGGTAAAATGAATACTGTTGGAGCCTCAAAAACCTCTTTTGCAGGTTTTGACCAGACCATGAATTATCCGGGATTGAGTACTTCCAATACTAATCCAAGTGATAAGCTGATGTTTTACAGTGGAGGTACTTACAATTCGATATCTACCAATTTGTTTGTTACCCAAAAGCCTTTCGTTGCAGGTTCTTCATGGCTGAACGGAGGTGGTACACCTAATACCAATGTATTAGCGAAAGTATGGTTAGACGGTAACGAAAATATCTACAACAATACATCCTCGAATGTTAATACCGGTAATGGTTTACGCATTTTCAGGGTAGGTGGTGATACTGACTGGGGAAGCCTTGACGGGCAGTTGAATGAAACGATTGTATTTGCCAATCCTCTTTCCGCTTCAGAAAAAGCCCGTGTAGATTCTTATTTATCCGTTAAATGGGGATCAACATTGACAGGAGATTATGTAAGCTCCGATAATACTGTGGTGTGGACTACTTCCCCTATCTATCAGAATAATATTCTGGGTATTGCAAGGGATAATATTTCTGTTTTATACCAGAAACAATCGCGAAGTGAAAATATCGGCCAGAAGCTGATCATAGGCGCAGGAAGTTCATTAGCAAATACCAATGCGGCAAACACCAATACCCTTACAGATAGACAATTCCTTCTTGCCGGTGATAATGGACTGGAGCAAAAGCTTAAAATACCTCTGTCTTATACAACTGGTTCCAACGGTGTTGCCAACACCCGTTTCGAATCTATCTGGAAAGTACAGAATACCAATTCGGTAGGTACGGTAACGGTTGCATGGCCTAAAGATGTTAGCAATCTCTACTTAGTACAATCTACCGATGCAGTTTTTGACGGTACCGATACCTTTACCCCAATGGTAACAGAAGTTACCGTAAACGGCGTAGTGTACAATACAACCAATGTAACTTTAGCAAACGGACAATATTTTACATTTGCAGGCTTTGTACCGAACTATTGTGTTAACGGCTGTAATCCAAACAACTTTGTAAATAGTTCAGACCCTAATACCATAGAATACGACAATATAGTATCTATCTTTCATTCTACGATAGTAAAAGAAGGTGATGGAAGCTTTAAAACATGGGGAGCTATGGCTGCTCCTAACGGAACTTCACACTTGTTAGTCCCAACACCAATAACCTCCGCAAATGGTTTTAATTATACAGGAACACCGCTGAAAGCAACCGGAGGTATGAATGTAGTAGCTGGTTTACCGGAACAACATGCTTTATTAACTACCGATGGGCTATATGTGTGGGGAGCAGCTAATATATTAATAAGTTCTTCCATTAAAAGTACCACAGCTTTTGGTAAAATTACAGTTAATGGCAAAGCAGACGGTCTGCCTGCTGGTGTAATGCCTACCGATGTAAAAATGATGTTTGGATCTTACGGAACGTTAGCTATTGTAACCTGCAGTGGTGAGGCTTGGGTATTGTCTATGAATGGTGCTAAAAATGGGGATGGTACAGCACAGAATGCAGTCAACAATGTGATCTGGCACCGTGTAAAAACATCGGCGATCGATAATCTTAACAACGTTGTAGCCATGCGAGGTACAACAAATGCTTTGTTTGCTTTAACTTCCGAAGGAAAACTCTATACTTGGGGTACAGGTACGTATTAATAACGGAGCTGCCGCCAACAGAATATATGCTACGGAAGTATCTGCCCCAGCAGGAATTACTCCTAAGATGATTGGGATGACAGGTGGTTCATACTATCTGCTGGCTGACAATGGAAAACTCTATACCATGGGAAATAATGCCTACAAACAATTAGGAGATGGTACCACTACAACCAAAACGACTTGGGTACAGCCGCTAAAAGTAACCAATCAGAATGGACAGGGTACGGGGCTATTAGAGAATATTGTATGGATCTCACCTAGCGAACATGCTGAAGATGCTGGTGGTCAACTTAGTGCTATTAATGTATTGACTAATAATAATAAACTATGGGCTTGGGGATCTAATAGTGGTTATATGATCGGAGGAGCCGTAGAGTCCGCCACCTATGATCCTATCTATATGCCGGGTGTAAGTGCCGCCTCCAATGGAATGAAAGTGACAGATGAAATTATTGCCGTAGAAACAAGTGGACATACCACTATGAATATTAAAAAGGGTACCGACACGTTTGGTTACGTAGGACACAGAGTCTATGGCAGTATGGGTGATGGCAGTTCTGCTGATCAAATGATCTCTACCTATAGTTATACTACCGCTATTTTGATGGTATGTGCTGTAAACTCCTCATCCTACTGCTACAAGCCAGGTATTACAGCCGGTACCGCATTAGAAACCAAAGCAGGTATCACCTCTCTTGGCAGAGCCGGAGCAGATACAGATAACTGGCCAATGGTAAGAAAAGGAGGATGGATGGCTTTAGAATCTAAAACCAAAGCTTTTGTACCGAACAGGGTCGCTTTTGATGCATCAGGAAATCCTGTGGGTATTACAGCTGCCAACTTTGTAGAAGGTATGATGGTATATGATACTACCAACAAATGCATGAAGATATACACCTTAAAAGAAGGAGGCGCTTCTATGGCCTGGCATTGCATCTCCACACAAGCATGCCCAGATGGTAGTTCCGGAGGTGGTGGCAGTACGTTATCACTGAATTGCTCATCAGCAGTATTCAGCCCTGCAACAGCTACACAGGGCACGATGTACAATGGTACCCTTACCGTACCTTATACAGGTGGAAACGGGAGCAGTTATACAGCACAAAGCTTCACACAAAACGGATTGACATTTACCCGCCCTGCCGGTAATTTTGCTACAGGTAGCGGAAATATTGTGTACAACGTTACAGGTACTCCGGCAACGGCAGGTTCAATATCTGTAAGTATCAGTATAGGAGGACAAAGCTGTAATGGGCTTAGTCTTACTGTAAACCCGTATGTGGGAGGTCCGGGTACATTAGCACTTAGCTGTTCATCAGCTATATTCAGTCCTTCAACGGCTACACAGGGTACAACATACAGTGGTACACTTATGGTACCTTACACTGGAGGAAATGGAAGCAGCTATGGAGCACAAAGCTTTATACAAAACGGATTGACCTTTACACTTCCTGCAGGTACTTTTACCACAGGCAGCGGAAACATTGTATACAACATTGCAGGTACTCCGGCAACAGCAGGTGTAACTTCTGTAAACATCAGCATAGCAGGACAAAGCTGTAGCGGGCTTAATCTTAGTGTAACCCCGGCCGGAGGAGGTATTTTACCATCTACCATCACTCTTCTACAGGATAGAAAGTCCTGGATAGCGTCAGTTTACGATACGGATTATATTCCTTATACAGCACCTACGGCGCCGGCAAGCTACAACCGCCCGGTAGCAGCGGACGGTATTAATGAATCCAAAACAGCAGACTATCAGGGTTCTATTACGACTACAGGCTTCACGGTGCAAATTCCTGTAGCGAATGTAACAGGCAGCGGAAATATAGCCGCATGGACGACTACAGCAGTAATACCGGCAGCTTATACAGAAGACGGACAATCCAGAATTTTAGAATTATCCTGGGCTGCACAGTCTTATACCACAGCTACCAAATTTATTACGGCTACCATCAAATCTTTGGGTGGAGATATGCTTGCCAAGAAACTGGACATTAATGCAGGTATCGGAAATGATTACATGGGGGTATTGCTAGGCATGTTCCAGTATCCTTACAATAATGCAGGAACACTTACAGGGTATGAAGTACGTGATATTCCGGGAATACCAGACAGAATGTTTGGGCTGGCAGATAATAATGGCAGCACAACCAGCCATCTGATGCTTTATCTGCCGGTTCAGGGAGAAGACGGAAATATCTGGCTGAACAATAATCTGGGCGCCGATTATACCAATCTGATGAACACAAACTTTAATCTGACGCAGCAGGCTACAACTGATCAGGATTATCTTGCCTATGGATCTTTGTTCCAATGGGGAAGAAAGGGAGATGGGCATGAGCTCACCAACTGGAACAGTGGTACTGGAGGATTAGCGGCAACAGCCGTATATCTGGGTGCAACAACGGGTCCCCTTACAGAACCACTAACAACCCCTAATTATATAGCATCACCTGGAGGAACAAACTCGGACTGGAGAAGCCCTGCTTATGATACCACTCGATGGTTGGGAATGTCCGGGGTCAACAATCCTTGTCCTCAGGGGTTCAGAGTTCCAACTCAGGCAGATCAGAATAGTCTGGCTAATGCAGTGAATGCTAAACCTCTACCAACCAATGCAGTTGAAAGATCGGCTTTACGATTACCTCGTCCGGGTTATAAGAGTGGCAGGATTAATTATACCAATACAGGGGCCTTTGGATATTACTATAATTCATATTCAGGTACTGCAGGTACTTTAGGATACCTTTCAACCGTATATGGAAGTGGTAATACTATAGGACAAGGAACTAGTTCTATTGGTCTTACAAGTGCAGCATCGGTTCGCTGTATAAAAAACTGATAAAGGAGTTTAGATTCATCCTTTAGCAGATATAATCTTTAAAACAGATCTAACAGGTTTCAAAAAGCCTTATCAAAGTTCAACATCTTGATAAGGCTGAAAACCTGTCAGACTAAAAAAATATAATCCAGATAATGGCGTACTGCAGGATTTTATATTTGCTTTCCGCTTGGAAAGTTTCTTTTATTAATGAAAGCAGAAACAAATCCATAACACCAACTGATCTCAACAGGATACTAAAGAGGCTTGTCAGATGTTTTTTGGAGTCCTTTGGTCAGAAAATTCAGGTAACTCAGTAGACGATATTCTTCATCAAACAGCAGAATAATGAAGTCATTCCATTAAAAAAATACCTTTTAGCTTATTGTGATGAAGTTCGTAAGAAAAATCAAATTTTAAAAACAATTATCATGGCTTAACCCCCATTCAATAAAGGGAAGTTAATCAGAATTCATGATGATAATCAATATAATATCGAAAATAGAAAAGTGTGCTCGGATCCTATAAAAATTGATATTAAAAATTATAAATCAGCCGAGGAATTAGTTATTTTAGTCTCCTGACTTTGAGTCAATAGCGACAAAAAATCACCGTAGTTTCATTAATTTTATTATATATCTTTGCAATGAAAATACTGCAAAATGAAAAAGAAAATTGTGCTTATCCAAGATGATAAAGATGTTCTTGAAGTTATGGATGAAATCTTGGAAGATGAGGGTTTTGATGTTATACCTTCATTGACAACCGAACCAATCAAAAGAATTGACAAAATCGATCCTGACTTGGTTATAGTAGATGATAACATAAAAGGCAGCAAAAAGGGATCAAAAGTAATTAAAGGATTAAAGGATGATCCTCAAACCGAAGATTTATCTGCTGTTTTAACCTCTACATCTTATGATTTGCCCAAAACGGCCGAAGCATGTAAGGCTGATGACTTTATTGAAAAACCGTTTGATATTGATCATATGATTAATGTAGTTAAAAAAAATTCTTGAGAAAAATGAATACAGAATTTTATTATAGGTTATCTTAACTATATATTATTTAAAATATCGAAAAGTTTTCCGGATTTATCTGGGTTTACTTTAGAGTTAATCCTTGCTTTAAAAACCCTTACACTTCCCTCTGTTATGTCTTCAAGAACTGAAATCTCCTTTGAACTTAAATTAAGTTTGAAATAAACGCACAGCTTAAGCTCTTTAGTACTAAGTAACGGAAACTTCTTTGAGAGATTAGTCATGAATAAATTATTTTCAAAAGAGCTTTCACCAATGAAATCATAATTTTTCTTATCTATACGAATTAAATTATTGATCTGAATGTATAAATCTTTCAATATTTCTTCAGTTTCAATATTTTTTGACATTCTTGTTCTTTTAAGATTGTATAAAAAAGCTTTTTCTGTTTCTATTTTTAGATTAAGATTAAGACGCATATTTTTATTTCTTTCTCTCTGAAGTAACAAATCTTGTTCAAGTATCTCCTTTTGATTTTTAATATGTTCCTTTTCCGCTCTATTCTTATTTTTTATACTTCTAAAAAATAGAATCAATACGATTAAGATCAGAAGTGATAAAATTAAAAAAAATCTATTTTTTCTTTCCTGATCATGTATCTTGAAATTATACTTTTGATTGATGTCCTGTACCATATAATTATTTAGTACATCAGCAGTTTTACCAGCATCCCTACTACTCTTCAGATCATAACTATTATTCAAATCAAACAATTTTGCAGAAATTATTTTTAAATTTCTGAAGTCATTGGTTTCGGCATAATATTGTTGAATTATACTATTAGCTCTGATTCTATTTGGGTAAGAATTTACTTTGGATTCGACATTTAGCAAGAAATTAATAACTTTTTCTTTTTTACGATGCTGTTTTGTAGTCCCAAATAAACTGAATAGCTGTTCTGAAATAGTAATGGAGTTTCTGTAAAATTCTTCTTTGTCTTTAAAAAATTCGAATGCATTACATAAAAATGTTTCAGCATTACTGTAATCTTTGAGTGAATAATAATAAGCTCCTGCATTTGCAATCATAAGATTCATCAGAAACCTTTCTTCATTAGTTAGAATAGCTTTATTTTTTAGAATATTAATACCTATTAGCGTTTGCTGAATTGCCTTCCCTTGTTTTCCTAATTTATTGAAAGTCATCCCAAAATTATTATACATTGAAGCAATATAAAGGAGGTCATCTTTATTTAGATTTTGTAAAGATTTATTAAAATAATAAATGGCGGAAGAATATTTTTTAGCATTATAAAACCATCTTCCCTTTGCATGATAAAGATGAGGCAAAAAATATTTTTTGCCATATCTTTCATCAATTTTTATAGCATCATCAAGGAATTTTAATCCAAATTCCGGAGAGTTTTGCTCAAATTGAAGAGCCAAAGCAAAATTACAGGAAATAGAGATATACTCACTTTTGCTATCATTAAGTTTCAATAATTCATAAATTAAAGGAACTTGCTTGATGTTATTGTCTTCTCCTATGTATAAAAAGCGTTCCAAATATTTACTGCTCATTAAATATTTGAGATCGTTAGACTTCTTATATTTTTTCAGCTCTCTGTCATATAATAATCGGATTTTTTTGGGATCAGAAACTATTGGTTTTATTTCTTCTTCGGTCAATTTATAAAAATACTCATTCGTATTATCATTCTGGCATGATAAGATGATGAAGAATGTGAATATGATAAAAATTCTACTCATGAGCAATATTTATTACGTCAAATTAAGAACAAAAAGGATTTACAAAATAGGATTTTCAAATGCAAGATCTATTATTAACAAATAAAAATTATAATTAACTAAAAGCCAATATTTTAAATTAATAAAATTAACATATTTCACTAAGAAATCTCTTTTTTGTTAGCAATTGTTAACAACAATTTTAGCATTGATAAAATTATCATGATATAAATTCGCTGCCAGATCTCACACTAAGGATCGAAAAAAAAACCAAGTATTTATGAAAAATTTATTCGGATTACATTTGTTATCCCTCCCTCTTCGCTGTGATAAGGCACAGCAATATATCCACAGAATACAAATAACAGACAGGAGATCTAACAGCCCACCTATCTATACTGGAATACCAATTCTTCCAGATACTAATAATCGGCCTATAGAAAATACCCCTTCTTATTGTTTAGTCCGGGCTTTCCAGCACCATTTCCAGAGTAAACCACACAGTCTCTTGGAGCACTTCACCATTTCCTTAAGCATTAGGAAAATATTTGTACATCTAAGACACATCCGAATTGCATATATCCGGAAGCCAAAAGCTATTATTTAAGATGCTCAGAACCATTACTCTTCCTTGTATATATCATACAAACAAAGTGTAGGAGGTTAAGATTTTTTTCAAAAAACACAAATTTATCCTGTTCAAAAAAACTGAACAACAGATCATTATAAACTTACTTGATAAAAACAATTAATGATGAAAAATTTTATTTTAGCAACCAGTTGCCTCATATTAAGCAGCAATATTTTCGGTCAGGTTGGTATTAATACCTCAACCCCTGATATCTCCTCCATTTTAGAAATCAGGAGCACTAATAAAGGCATAAAAATCCCGAAAGTACAACTTACCTCTGTCACGGTGAAAGCCCAGGTTGCCCAGGTGGCGGACGGATTAATAATTTTTAATACCGCAGAAAACCTAACGTCAGTTCCAATACTTCATAAAGGTCTGCATGTTTGGAGCGAAGCATCGCAGAGATGGGAATATCTTATTTCAAAGACCAAATTGACAGAAATTACTGATGGGTTCGGAATTGAATTAGCTCAGGTTGCTTCAAATCAAACTACACCGCAAGCTTTTACGGCTACATTATCAGAACTTACATTCTCTTCCACTCTTCTTAACTATATGTCCGCATTTACTACGGGTACAGACAGTTACTATACTGCCCCGGTAAAAGGAAGATATTATGCCAAATGCGGAATGGTGATCAATGCGTCAACATCAGCACAAATCCAGATCCGGGTTTACAATGCTTCCGGTACCGAAGATACCGGAAAAAGGCAAACTTTTGTTATGACCAGAGATAATATCGTAGGCGGACTTACAGTCAATGGCACAGTGTATTTAGAACTGAATGCAAATGAACAAATACGATGTTGGGGAAGCTCTACCGGGAATGCCAGCAGTACTTCAAAATATTTTTATCTCACAAAATCTTAAAATATAAACTTATTCAATGATCAGGGGGCTGCTCATTCGAATTTCCACAGAAAATCAGGCATCATAGAATAACAATTCTAAACATCTAAAAACATAAAAAATGAAAAACATATTAATCTTTCTGATAACAACATTAATGACGAATGTCAAAGGGCAGGTCATTATTGGCAGCAGCAGTTCATCCGGTTCCGCCGTGTTGGAGGTGGTATCTGCCAACAAAGGAATGCTGATACCAAGACTGGATATTCCTGATTTTGACAATCCGAATCCCGTTACCAATCCCGCAGATATGCTGATAGCAATGAATACCAATACCAGCTCCGGAACCGGGCTGGTTTATTGGGATGCTTCCGCTCCCAAGCAGTCAAATCCTTCCCTTACAGGGAGATGGGAACTGCTTTACGAGCTGAGTACAATAATTAAAGATATCAGTACAAACGCAAGACGAGTTTATTTAGTCAGCCTTCAGACTTCCACAGCGGCTTTCAATCCAAATGTAGAGGTACAGACCCTTATGCAAAGCAATACAGTACTCCAGGGCAGTATCAGCGGTAATATTTATACTGTTCCCGAAACTGGTATATATGAGATCAATGCCAGGGTAAGTACATTTCAGGGAACAACATCTAGTGATGGATATCTGGAAGGCCGGATAAAGGTAAACGGTACTGTTGTAAAGGTAGGTCGGGCAAATAAAAATTCAGGCGCTCCAAATTCGTCAGCAGAGATGGTTCACAGGCTTTCTCTTATCGCCGGTGACCAGGTTTCGTACTATTTCTTTCAATCTATACCTACCGGTACGGGAACTACTCAGAATAGAAGGGCCTCACAGATTTCCGTAACAAGGCTGGACCCTTTATAAAGCAACACAATATAGATACATTCATAGATCATGAAAAACTTAAAATATAATTTAGCCATCATCACATTCCTGTGTTTTACTTTATTATCAAACGCACAGGTAGCCATAACGCTTTCAAATATTCCCGACCCAACACCGCATGCTTCAGCTGTTCTGGATATGGATTTTCCAGTCAATACAAACAATGGGATTCTGTTGCCTAAAATTCCGCTGAAAAACACTACTGATAAAGATATCATTACCAATCCTGCCAATTATCTTCTTGTTTACAGCAACCCTAATCCGGCACTTAATAGCCCTTCCAAAGGACTCGCTTACTGGGACCCCGGCGCTCCCGTTCAGCCGCAATGGTCTACCGTGGCTAATATAACGAATGTGTCTGAGAGCTTAGGCATCAAGGGAGTAATAAAAACTTTAGCTTATGCCAGGCAAAATACCCCGGAGACTACTTTACATATCACAGGTACTAGTGGCGGCTATAAAATTAAATTTGAAACGGAATATCTGGATATTATGAATGCATTTAACCTTTCAACACATGAGTATACGATTTCCTCCCCCGGAGTCTATTCTGTAAAGTGTTTGATCAATATAACAGTTGGCCAGGCAGCCGCATCAGCACAGGCATTTGTTATCCGAAATGGTGCTGTGATGTCTTCGGGATCTCTTGTTCAAACCACAGGAGCAGGTACAAGCTGGCCGCTTTCCATAAGCTCATATCTTAATCTGGCAGCGGGAGATAAAATGGCCTGTGGAGCAGGCTATGGATCATATGGCGCAAGTACATTTAAAGTAAATAACGCAGTTTTAGTTATTTCCCAATAAAAAAGTAACAGCTTAAAAATTTTGTTTTTGTTAACCTTTAATTTTCCTAATCAATTTTTACATTATGAGAAACCTTTTCCGATTTATTTTTTTTGGTATTTCACCGGCATTGTTTAAAAGCATAGTCATATTCTTTATGCTTTCACTGACCGGTCTCGTATATGCGCAATGCCCAACCCAGGTAGAAAAAATAACCCCTACGACCAACTTCTATGATTTCAATGGAGCCACTGCGGCTGCAAATATGCCTATTACAAGCATACCTGCTACAACGGGCTGGACAGGCTCCTATACCATGAGCAATAACGATGGTACACCTTTTACAGGCAGTCCCGATCCGGCCACGGTCAACCAGGTGTTTGCCGGCAACGATTATACACTTTTTAACCAGCAGATGGTTAACGGACATCTTGACCAATTCGCAACGCACCCTATTACCAATGCAAATCCTTTAGGCACAGGTGCTAAAGTGACGCTTGTAGTCTGGGTAGTTGACTCTGGCACACCCGGTTATAATATGGATTTTTATATACGTTACGGTAATTCAGCTACTCCGGCTGGTAATCCTATATATGGAACAATAAGCTCTGCAATCAACACAAATGCCAATGCAACGGTAACAGCCAGTAATGGAGCCACATTATTATCGCCCGCAACTATTGCAGTGGGAGGCTACCGAACCATTACCATCCAACTGCCTCCAGGCATTCCCAATAACGGAAACATTATGTTGCACTATGCTCCTGCCTCATTTGCTAATCCTGCCAATGGAACAGCAGATGATATCAGGGTTCAAAGCGTAAGCTTCCTGGCATGTCCGGACTTAGATAGCGATGATGACGGAATTTTAGATACAGCCGAAGGATATTGTCAAAATTCATTGTTTGATATTGGATGGACCAGCAACACTCCTCCAGGAACACTGACACAGGACATATATTGGCCCACTGCTCCTGCAGGTAGCAGTATTCCCGGGCGTGATACCAGTATAGCAGCTACTGCCGACAGCTTTGTCTGGGGATCAGGGATTAGTCACACGCAAGATGGTACCAGATGGCAATTAAGTGGGGTAAATCAAAGCTCTTTGGCCAATGCCAAAGCCAACAATGATTATATACAATACTCGTTTACTACACCTGCAGCCTTAGCAGGATATCATGAAATTAGCAAATTCGGTTGGGCGTCTACTCCAAATATCAATGAGTATTGGGTTGGAGCTGAAGTTTCTACCAATGCCTTTACTACACCGGGGACATTGTTGCTGGAAAACTTCATAATTCCTGTTACGGGCAGCTATACCTATTTATCGGCAACCTCTTTGGTTAATAAGGTCCACCTGTTGCCCAATACCACGTATACATTCAGGATATACGTATATGGGGCATCCGCCGCCGGTACTCCTGTAAGATATGATGACTTCCAGATCGGAACCTGCCAATCTTTAGACACCGATAGCGACGGCATACCAGACTTTCAGGATCTGGATTCTGACGGGGATGGATGCCCTGACGCCATAGAGGGAGATGAAACTGTTCAGGCAGGACAGCTCAATCCTAACGGCAGCATTAATACCACTGCCAGCGGAGGCATCAATGGAAATGGTGTTCCTAATCTTGTCAACTCAGGAGGAACAGCAGATATCGGCGGAGATGTAGGACAGGATGTGGGAGTCTCCACAAGCACTTTAGTAAATTATTGTACAGATACTGATCATGATGGAATTCCTGACATCGAAGACATTGATAAAGATAACGATGGGATTTCAGATACTGACGAAGGGTATTGTCAAAATTCACTGTTTGATGCCGGATGGTTCAGCAACACTCCTGCTGGAACACTGGTTCAGGACAGGTATTGGCCTACGGCACCTACAGGCACAAACATGACCGGGCGTGATACCAATATAGCAGCATCTGCCGGTAATATGGTTTGGGGTTCCGGAATAACCCGTGCCCTAGACCCGAACACTTCTAACAGATGGATTTTAAGCAGTATCAATGAAAGTTCATTAGCCAATGCCCGAAGCAATAATGATTATGTGCAATACTCTTTTACGACGCCTACCACGTTAACAGGATACCACGAGATCAGTAAATTTGGCTGGTCCTCTGCATTAAATGGCAATGCATACAGAGTTGGAGTTGAAATTTCTGCTAATGCCTTTTCCACAGCGGGAACATTGTTGTTGGAAAATTTTACAATACCAGCCTCAACACCTTATTTATATCTCATCGGCTCTCCGCTAAATAATAAAATTCATCTGCTACCCAATACAACATATACATTAAGGGTTTACATATATGGATTAGCCACCAGCAATCTAGAGGCAAGGTATGACGACTTCCAGTTCGGAACCTGCCAATCCCTTGACACCGATGGTGACGGCACCCCTGATTTTCTGGATCTGGATTCTGACGGAGACGGCTGCCCTGACGCTATAGAAGGAGATGAAAATGTATTAAACGAACATCTGAATACGGACGGAAGCATCAACACTACAGCTAATGGAGGTGTGAATGGGAATGGTGTCCCTAATCTGGTAAATAATGGAGGTATTGCTGATACTGGCGGAGATGTAGGACAGGGAACCGGAGGTTCTGTAAATGCTTTAGTAAATAGCTGTTTTTGTTATAAGAATGCGGTGATTTCAGGCACATCGCTGGATACCACTCTAGGAATTACTTCATTAGGCAGAGCAGGTATAAACAATGGCAATTGGCCTATGGCCAGAAAGGGAGGATGGATTGCGTTGGAAGCAAAAACTAAAGGTTTTGTACCTAACAGATTAACAACAGTACAAAAGAATTCATTAATACCCGTGGAAGGAATGATGGTTTACGATACTAATCTGGACTGCTTAAGTATTTATGACGGCCTGGGATGGAAATGTTTCAACGTTCAGACATGTCCTTAATTTATATAAAAAGATAATTTAATATTAAAAAGAAGATGAAAACTATATTATTCGCAACAGCGGGCTTACTGTCTTCCTTTGTGCAGGCACAAATAGCAATAGGCAAGACATCAGTATCCAATACATCCGTTTCTTTAGAGTTTGCAGCAGAAAATAAAGGGATGATATTGCCATGGGTTACCAATACTGCATCAGTAACAGGAGCAGTAAACGGAACCTTAGTTTATGATCTTACTGATAAAAAAGTGAAGGTGAAATATGCCTCAGGATGGAAAGACTTATCTGTAGACACTACAGGAAGTACAATAGATCCAATAACAAATATTGATGCAGCCATCATCCAGAATTCTGCGAATGAAAACACTTCGGCAAAGACAAGCATAGGAACCGTAAATACAACCTCCGGAATACTGGTACTTGAAGACACCAATAAATCAATGATATTACCCAAAGTAGCCAGTCCGCATCTTAATATCATCAATCCCGCGCCCGGCCTGATTGTGTATGACACCACTGCAAAACTTCTGGCAGTTTTCAACGGGAAGGTATGGAGCTTCTGGAAACCATAAAATATTTTTTACAGTGAAATTTTGATTCACAGTTCCCTTCAGCCATACAAAATGTTTTGATCTTTATCATTTCCCAGTTTTGGCTGAAGGTTAGCTGTTAACTTTCTCTGATAAAATTTAAAAAATCCTTTTAAGATCTTTATAATCAATGCAGAATTCAATTTTAGTTTCAAAATTTTTCACAAAAACAATAAGTTGTATTTCATGAAAAACTTTCAACATATCAATATTGGTGCTCTACTTAAACAAAGAGCACAAGAATTAAATATCAGCGAACAACGTATCTGTAATTTTCTTAAATGCAAGGAACAAGAAATTGCAAAAATGTATCAATCGGAACATATGGAAACAGGTTTATTACTTAGATGGAGCAAACTTTTGGAATACGATTTTTTCAGGATTTATTCACAACATCTGATATTATTTGCTCCCCCTTCAAATAGACAGAAATCAAATAATAAATCTACCATGCCACAATTTAAAAAAAGCATTTATACCATAGAGATCATACAATTTTGTATGGAACTTATCAACACAGGTCAAAAAACAAAACAGCAAATTATAGAAGAATATAATATTCCTAAAACCACATTATATCGATGGATAAATAAGTACGATAAGTAGATTCAATCAAAAGTATTAAATAATAATATTGCATGTCACGCATAACATTTAAATATATGAAGTATTCCAGCACACCGAATTACAAGAAAATCTATGAAGATATTTTGGTTTTTAAATTCCCTAACAAGAAAGAAGATTGCAAAGCTATTCTTTCTAAAAATAATATTTCAGTGATAGATATAATTCGTTTAAATGAGATTATATTTGGAACAGAAAATTTATTAAATACTGTTCAGAACCAGCGGTTCAGGTCTTATGACAAATCTATCATATTTGAAATGCTGGAGTATCAGAAAAAGAATAATTTAAATAACACTGAGCTTGCTAATCATTTTAAACTAAGTAGAAATACTGTAACCAAATGGAAAAAAATGTTTATTATTTAACCTCAGTCCGAGATAAGAATATCTGATGGATGCAGGTTTGAAGAAGGAAGAAGGAAGAGCGAAGTTTTGAAAGTCATTAAGAACAAATATTGATCTGTTTTTATTTAATTTAATTTTCTGGTAGCTCTCAATACGTATAACTAAAAGTAACTTCCAGCCTCCTTCTTCCATCTTCCAACCTTTTAACTCCTTACCCCCAACTCCAGGTTATTTAAAAGAGTATTTTTAAAGTAAATGGTAGTAATAGAGATATAATAATTAAGTCGAATGTCCGCAATCTAACCGATGATCTTGGATGAAGAGGTATGATAGAAGATGTGGATGAAAAGAGCACATAAGAAACAGCCACGGGCTTGGTTATTAAACACATTTATAATCAGTGAATTATACTTAAATTTCTAAAACTCTTTGAATAGAAATTTTGGGGATATTCCCTGAGCCATTTCTTACAAATCTTTAAGTTTCATTACGCCGTGGTTCCGCAAATTGTGCAGGATACAAAATTACCATTTACCACTCTGCAGTTCAATGCCCTTTTAATGCCAATATAGTTTTCATCATTATATGTATTTTTGTTACTATAGAGCCTTAGTTAATTGATATTTTCTTGGTTATAATTTCCCCTTGGTTTGTTATTATTGATTGCTGGAAGTGCTTGGTATTATATTGTAAATAGAAAACGTATATATAAAGAAAGATATATTCCGTTAATTGACAAACTTAAAAATGTTAGTTTTGTATGCGGGATTTGGAATTGAATCCGAAGCCTTTTAAGAAGAGGAATAAAGGAAAAAAATATCATAAAAATGACTGATGTACTTGAAAAGTATCTATCCTCAATAGGAGGACTATCAACTGAGGAAATCAATTTTTCTGTACAGTTCTTTAAACCAATTCACTTAAAAAAAGGTGATTTTTTTATTCGTGAGGATGACTTCTGCCGTCATATTGGATTTATTGCTAATGGTGCTGTAAAAGCATACGCTATAGATCAGGATGGAAAGGAAAATATAACCTGCTTTAAGTTTGAAAATGAATTTGTCACCTCATTTATGGAGTTTGTAAGGCAGGAAAAATCAAGAAGGAGTATCAAAACTATAGAGGATAGTGTCATCTATAGCATAAGCTATGCAGATTATCAGCACCTGCTTAGTGAGGTTAACTCTTGGAATGAGGTTATAAAGTCAGTGATGGAGCATGAGTATAAGCAAAAGGAAAATTATATGTTGAATTATAATAATAGGTCGGCTGTAGATAAATACCGTCATATGCTGTCTATTGAGCCCATGCTCGTTCAGCGCATAACTACGCAGGATCTGGCTTCATATCTGGGGATCACACAACGATCTCTTACACGAGTGAAAGGACATATAAACAGACCCAACGTATTATAGGACAAATGTCCATATTCAGTTCTGATCAGTGATGTAGCTTTGTACAAAAAAATGTTACATCAAATAGCTACTGAAGTATTCCATATTCCGCTCATGCCAAGAAACAGTATCAACTGTTTTATTATCGAAGGTGTTTTGGTAGACTCTGGAATAAGGAGTTCATATGCGACTATAAAGAAAGTACTTCAGGAAATCAACGTTTATCAACATGTACTCACACATGCACATGCAGACCACCAAGGGTGCAGCGATCAGGTATGTGCTGAATTTGAGATACCTTTACTCTGCCACCCCAACGAAGTTTTCAGAACCGAAACGGGGATGGTAACCATGGACTATCCAACTCCGCAACATTGGATCGCAAAACTTCAACAAAGGTACTGGGCAGGCCAAGGACATAAAGTTGGAGGGACAATCGTTGAAAACGATAAAATCGGAGACTTTCGGGTAATAGAAACTCCCGGACATTCCGCAGGTCACATATCTTTATTCCGTGAGCAGGATGGTGTACTGATAATGGGAGATACAGCGGTAAATATGAACCTAATCACAACAGCAGTCGGCTTACGGCTTCCACCAAATATGTTCACATCGGATCAGAAGCTTAATATCAAATCGCTCCAGAAGTTAGCACAGCTGAACCCCGCTATGATTTGCTTCGGGCACGGACCGGTGCTTCGAAATAAGGATCGGAAGTTTGAGCAATTTGTGGCTCAATGCAGTGCTGCTATTTAAAGATATATTGTATTTAATCCTGTAAAGAATTCTGCCGGACCTGCCAGAACTCACTGTTTATGTTATAATAGAGTTGGTTTTTAAGAGCAGAAAATGAATTCTAGCTATAATACAACTTTAAAAGCTTTAAATTGGCAGAAAGAAGAATGAGAACAGCAATATTATTATTTTGCTATTCTCATTCTTATACAAAATCGAATCCGATGAGTATCATTCTATCCAAATATTTCCCCTAGAATAAGTTCTGGCTTTACCCGCCACAATTACCCTTTCATTTTTATTTTCACAATACAGCTCTCCGCCTCTTTCTGATAGCTGACGGGCATAAAGTTTGTCTTTTCCCAGTCTTAATGACCAGAATGGAACGAGTGAGCAGTGTGAAGAGCCGGTTACAGGATCTTCAAGAATTGAAGACTGGGGTGTAAAGTATCTCGAAACAAAGTCGCTGTCAGTACCCGCTGCAGTTACAACCACACCTCCGGGATCCAGATTGATAAGGTCTAAAATGGATCTTTCAACACTGATTTTCCTGATGTCTTCCTCAGACTCATATACCAGTAAATAGTCTCTTGATTTGAAAACTTCCTTTGGCTGAATATTGAGAGATTGGGCTATATTCTCAGGAAGAGTCGAAGGCTCAGGCATTCTTGAAGGTAAATCCATATAATAAAGTCCGTCTTTTACATCTACTATCAGCTCACCGCTTTTAGTTTCAAAAACAATCCTGCTCTTCTGATAGTTTAAGATGGAAGTTAGGCAATAAGCGGTGGCAAGAGTGGCATGTCCGCATAAATCCATCTCTATTTCAGGAGTAAACCATCTCAGATGAATGGTATTACCGTTATCAATAAAGAATGCTGTTTCTGCTACGGCATTTTCACAGGCTATTTTTAAAAGAATCTCATCAGGTAACCAGGTTTTCAACGGGACAACACAGGCAGAATTTCCTTGGAAAATAGCTTCTGTAAAAGTATCTATTTGAAATAAATCCAACTTCATGATTAATAAATTTAAACCAATAACAAAGATAAATAATATTGTGAAACCGGACAGCTTTATGGATGACTAATAAAGTGAAATTTTAGATCACCTTTTGGCATTAGTTCTCAAATATACTTTGTCACTCAACACGAGCTTACCGGTACTAACACTGTCCAGTATCATGACCTTACCAGGCTATTTCCAAGCTTCCGCTATCCAATCCTCTAAACTCTGAACATCTGCAACTTTGATTCTAGTGAGAACAATCTCCGGGATGTCCCTTCTTTTAGCACCATGTGAAATTACTACTCAGAAATAAAGCTATTTGATTTACAGTAGTATAAAAGAGTTACTGGAAGTAGTTTTCATATGGTTTAAACTGGATGTATGTAAAGGAGTTATCTTCTTTAACTGAACAATAAATATATCACGATAATTTTCCAGAATTCTGAAATATCAACTGCTATTTTAATAAACCTTATGGTTTGCAGTGCTTGCATAGTAGCTCTGCAACTGTAATGTTATTAGAATATTTTTCCATCATTTGTGTTTTTATCTCTGGGCCTTACTAATAAGTGCTTTTATATCCACGTCTTTTAGCTAAATATTTATATTTTAATGGTGTTAAGCTTACTCTTGTCCGAAACAACCCACCCGAATGACAAAGAGCACTTATGAAAAGATTGCATTCTATTTCCCTATACACCAGGTGAATACTGCTGATAATCAAATATTTAATGCTTTTTGGGGGTATTTAAGGGGCAGATTCTCTCTAATCAAAAATAACTGTAACTAAGTTACGGATTTTTACAAAACAAACCAATAGCAAACAAAAATAAGAGCCGCAAAACAAATGCGGCTCTTTATAAATCAAACTAATTTGGAGTGTATGAACAATCTCTAAAGAAGGGGAAGGTTCTTTTTAAAAATTCGGATGTTTTGCCTTGTTCGTCAAGGTAATATTTCTGCTTGTTATTCCTAATTAATATCCATGATCTAAGATCATAATCTGAGTATAAAGTATCTTTTTTTGCTGTAACAAAAGCATAAATATACTCTTGTAAATTACTTTTGTCAGTTTCTTTGTAGTTTTCTATTTCAGAAAGAAAGTCTGCTTTTTCCATAAATAAAAACATATGTTCTTGGCTCTGGCTCCAAAATATTTGAGGGTTTATATTGGAAGAATAACTATCTACCCCCATGAATCTCACGATTTTTATTGGTTTGGAAAAATTTGGATCACTTTTTTGTGTGGTACAAGACAGCAAGAAAAACAATAAACTTAATGATATTAGTGTTTTCATAATTATTTTTTTATTTTATTGGATAAAACTCCTGTAGTTATAACATCATAACCTTGATGATTATTTCTTGGGGGTTCTTTTAAATTTATATTTATTTTTTTTGAAATCTGTGTTGTGTATTTTTCTTCTGCATTTTTGAAATATGGAGATCCTTGTCTTGTGGAAATATCATTTACTCTTGCTTCATATTCATTTGTTGTTGTCGATCCATTTGTATTAGTAGTAAAATTATAAGCATGAACTAAATCATGGCCTAACAGTGATGTTGGGGAATTAACCCTTGAAGTTTTAGCATATTTACCACTTTCAAACTGTTTTTTTAAATCATTATATGAGGAATCATTGCTATCATCAAACAGTGCGCCTCTTGTATTTGAAAATTTTAGAGTTCCGATACTTTTATAATCTCTATTATTATTTTTAATGTCGTTTATATTTCTACCATAAGAAAACGAAGTAGAACATGTTGAACAAGTTTCAACTACTGACAACTCTCTCTTATCCGATATTAATGTTTCTAAAACATTTACTTGTTTTCCATCGATTTCAATATTCGAAGCAGTATACAACGCATCAAGCGCTCTATAAGTATCTGCTAAAAAAACATCATCTATTTTAGAATAATCTCTATTTTTTTGATATGTATATTCTTTTTGATTTTTATTATCTTCTCCACTATAAATGATTATTTTATTTCCATCTGGGTCTAAAAAATAAATAGGATTGTTTACGGCATAGTTATAACCACTCAAATCTGTATGCTTTTCACTATATGCATCCACTACTCCCCAACGTCCAATTTCTGGCATATAATTTCTCCAACCATAATCATACATTCCCGTTTCCTGCAACTCCTTTCCGTTGTACTTGTATTGATAAGCATTCTGATTGGTGTCCATATAGTTATGCAATAATCCAAATGGATAATAATTATTGACTTCCACAATTTCCCCTGGCCTCCAGTCCTCTATACACCACCAACCTGTACAATTGGATGCATTAAACCTTCTTGGCTGGATAATTCCATCTCCACTTTTATCTGCATAGCTTAATCTTACATTTCCCAGATGGTCGGTATAATTATAGACATATTGCCCCAGAAGATCATCATAATATCCCTCCGAGGTAGGAATGATCCTGAGTTTTAAGACTGGAACTTCATTGGGGCTGGGATGGTAAGTCCCTTCTCCATTCCATGATTCTATACCAAAGGTGGATTTGTACTGGAATCCATCCAGATAATAGGTTTCAAGGTTTCTAAAGAGCTTCTTTACTTTTACACCATCGGCCCTGTAGGTGTATTTGGTTGTCAGCCCGCTATGACTGATCTCCTTTGGTAAATTTAGGTAATTATACTGAATTGAAGAAATCCCTTTATCCGGATGACTGGTCATATTCCCGTTTCCGATGCCATTATCATTGTCATAACCTATTGTTCCGGGGCTGGCCAAATATGGATAACCTGATGGATTCTGCTGTAAATCGGTCACTCTGATCAGCTTATTGCCTGTATATTCGTACTTTAAATCATCAATCAATGAAGCTGCCGTATTTCCACTTTGCAGTGCTTCTGACCGTTTCAGTTTGGTGATATTCCCGTTCAGGTCATATTCCAGTACTTCGGAATATTCCTTTGCAGTCTCATTACCCTGTTTCTGGTAAAATCCTGCTAAAAGACGGTTTAATCCATCATAGGTATAACCATATCTTTTTAACGGTTCGTTTTCTTCGGTACGGGTCTTCCAAGCTACTTCTGCGATATTTCCATTGTATTTTGGCTTTACCTGCAAGGTGCTGAAGCTGCTGTTCGGTTTTTCCAGCCCTTCAACCTGATTGTAATTGATCTTATAACCAAACAAATCATTACCTAAGTTAGCGGGGTCATTAATCTGTGTCATCCAGCCCCTGATATTATACTGATAATTTATGGTCTGTAACGGAGAAGCGGCACTGGTTCCGCCAACCTTCTTGGTTTCCAGCTGAGAAAGTTCATTGTAGCTGTTCTGAACCAGAATCTCTTCAGAATTACTGTCCACCTGATGCTTATGAACGAGCAGCCTGTTCTGATGATCGTACGTAAAATTTTCCGTAATCACTCTTTCGGTATCGGTGCTTAACCTTTTATGCCTTGTTACAGATTTCTGAACGGTTCCTGCAAAATCCAATTTGGATTCTGTTTGGGTATAACCACCTAAGTAATTAATAGAATAAGTTCCTATAACTCTTCCTTTGGTATCGTAATAGGAATAGCTTTTTGTCCAATTGTCATCTTCAATGTTCTTGACCAAGCTCATCACCGGAAGTCCTGTAGTACTTCTTCCATCCAAGGAAGGGCTATCAGTTAGAACATTTTCCCCTTCAATGGATGATGGGAAAGAAGGATTGAAGTTGTACTGGGGATAAGTGTCATAATAATTGACGCTCAGCACTTTTTCAAGAGTACTAAAATGGTTATTGGTATACTGGATCTGCATTCCGTCTTTTGTAAAACCTGCCGAATGCCTATTCTCCACAATTACATTAGCTCCGGCCTGTGACTGAATACTGCTCCTGTTTCCTCCTGCAATGATGGCAGTATATGCCACACGTCCAAAGGAATCAAATTTAGTGAGCATCCATTGTCCTTGTGTTCTCATGCCAGCATCCTGGGTAAGAACCAAGCGGTCTGATTTGTCATACACCATATATTCCCAGTCTTTTCCCGGAAGCTTCTTTTCGACCAGGCGGTTTCTGCCATCATAACGATACTGATAACATAAATTGTTCAGGGTAGCCCCATCCAGTGATGTAGACGCAGAAGCCAACGGGGGGATAACAAAAGCTAGCTGATCGTACTCGTTATAAACATAATACGTATCGGTACTGGCAAGTTTACTGAGCATCTTTTTGATCAGAATTGTCTGACCTTTGCCATTTTTGTATTCTATGGTTTTGTTACCGTCTTCATCAGTAACTGTGTTTTTATAGAGCTGGCCTGCACCATAGTTTCCAGTGGAACTGATCACGGATTGAGTGGCTCCGTCTACCCAGGTAGTAATAACGCTATATTTCTTTACTTCTCCGTTGTCTGAAGCATCATAATCGAATTTCACAGGTTTTCCTGCCCAGGCAGTTCCTACCTGTTTCTGTTCCAAAATCCGGTCTAAAGGCGAGTTTTCAAACGCTTTCTCACCATAAATTTTCTCAGCTCCGTAAGGTGTGCTTGTTGCATTGGCCAATGGATCAGCAATGATAGCTCCGTCTAAGGTTCCTCCCTGGGGAACAGGAAGGTAATCTTTAACCTGTCTTCCAAATTCATCATAGGTGATATGGGTAACCACATCTCTTCCCAGTGGAGAAGCTTTTACATTCACTACTTGCTTGGGTCTTCCCAGACCATCAATATACTGAACAGTTTCTAAGATTTTGGAAGGCTGACCTGCTCCGTTATAATCGAGGTATGTTTTGGACTGCACGTAATTTTCTGTATCGGTAAGCTGGGCCTGGGCTAAGCCTGAGAGCAGCAAGGTACCGATCGGGATTATGTATTTTTTCATCTGTATTAATTTTTATAATGGTATTGATATTCTTTGATGATTTTGCCGTTAACATCCTCTACTTTTTGAAGTCTGTTAGCAGAATCATAAACATATTTCTCAAGGATTCCTGATGGCGGGGTAATGCTGGTCACTCCAATCAGCGGATCATAGCTGTAAGTGGTAATAAGTTTTCCAGCCAGAGATAAATCTTTCCGAAGCCTTTGATAACCGATAATAAGCGAAGGTTCTTTAGATGGGTCCAAAGCATCGGCATCAGAATCGGCTATATATGTTGAAATCATATTTTCAATCTGGCTGTAAGTAACCCCTTCAATTTTAATAATAGGCAGCGTTTTGTTATAGCCCCAGACCACACTTACAGGAACTCCGTCTTTGGTGGTGTATTGCAGGATATTTCCTTTGCTGTCGTATCGGTCATAGTTCACCTCTGTGCGTGCTGCTGACGGATTCTGTGTATCGTAAGACTGGAGAGACAGTGGCAGAACAAGGTTTCCGGCTACAGTGTGTGGTAAAGCTGAAGGATAGATCGTTTCCGTCTTAGACAATGTCTTGGTAATATTTCCAATCGTCTGGGTAACCTGCGTTTCCAGCGGAATATCAATCATATTTTTATCAATCATCAGCTGGCTTCCCTTATCGTGGGCATACTGATAGGAAGTTTGCTGGGTGGTACCGTCAGAAGACGTTGTTGTAGAGTTCTTCAGATTGATAGGCTTATTGATATCCGTATCCGAGTACGTATAATCGGTTACTGTTTCTATGATTTTATTGTTCTGAAAGTATTCCGTCGTTTTAGACTGTTTCTTCTCAACTTTTGCTCCATAAATGGAAACTGGATAATATTCGACCACATAAGTAGTCTGATCAGGTGACAGACCGTGCGTAGCATGATATTTAGCGAGATACAGGTCCATTCCAAAAGCAATTTCATCAGGATTCCCCATAATAAAGCCAGCTTTGGCATTTTTCAGGGGATTGAACTCATAATGAAAGGTTTCTTTTCTTAAGGTATCACTGCCTTTTTTATAAATGGTTTTTAAAGGCAGCCCGTACTGCCATGAGGTATATGCTTCATTACCGCTCATAAAGATACCATTCCCTGTTTTATCATCGGTAAAGGTAGAAACAACCTCTCCAAGACCATTACGCTCAGTTACTTCAGAATAGGTTACAATATTAGAGGAATTGTAGGAGGTAAAAGCATTGCCGGAGGTCTGAACCTCTGTAACTCTACGCACATAATCTTCGGGAGCGACCGGCGTAGTTTCTCCTGGCTGTGGCCCCAGAGGCTCTGCAACTCTAAAATAAGGTTTATAGTAGCTGAATTTCTTTTTCAGCGTACCGGATTGATTGTAGTCATAATAGAATACATTGGATACATTGTTCTGGTCGATGTCTTCAATCTGCTTTATCCTTAGACCTCCAACCTGTGTATCTTCCACTGCTGAACGGGTTTGGTCATATTCGCGGAATAATGTCATATTGCATGAACAGTCTCCGCTGCGTGTCAGCTTTAAGGTAATGGGCTGGCCTGTATTGCCAATCGGCCTTACATCTCCTTCTAGGTTAAAAGCCAAAGACGTATTTCCGGTATCCGCATTTCCTTTGCATGAGGTGATAATACCATTTTCTGGTAGCTGTGGTGGATTTGTACTGTTTGTACAGTCATTTTGAAAACGGATTTTTAAATCCTGGTATGAAGGATTAATGGTAAAGCTTTCTGTTACGGTCAAGATGTTAGGGTTAATCGCTGCATCTGTATAGATTTCCCCAAACTTATCTTCAACATGTTCGGTCCATGTTCTATTAGAAGAGTAAGCATTGTTTTCGTAATACAATTTTTTGATGGCCCCTGTAGGATACTTAATGTTGGTAAGAACACCCAATAGGGTGAAACTAACATTGGAATTTCGATTTCGGCCTCCCGGAACATTTAGTCCGTTGATATTGGAAGGGATGTTGGAAGCAGTACCTGCACTGGTATTAAAATACCCCCAGTAATCATCTGAATTGGTATTTCTGACCGGAAGGGGCAGTTCTTCATTATAGGTAAAAACGTGTTTTGTGTTATTTAATTCGTCAACTTTTTCGAGAAGTTTCAGTCGATACCCTTCATAGGTAGGATTGGAACCTGCCGATACAAAATAGGAATAATTTAAAGCTACTTGCCGGATCTTTTTTCCACTTTTATCTTTAACCAAAATCCGTTTAAGGGCCAGTCCGCCCGTGTCAGAATTCAGATCTTTACGGTAAACACTTGCTGGCGTGGTCGATAAATTATCATCACCGGAATAGAAAAAATTAACTTCTCCTTCTGGAAATATAATTTTTGTAATCAGACTTTCCGTGTTATTTTCTATGCTTTCTACAGCAGGGGGATTAGGATCCAGATATGGGAAATTTTGATATCCGGCAGGAACAGCATTATCCGCTGGGGTGATAATATATTTTTTCTCATATCTGTTTTTCTCCCTATACTTTTGCTGTTTTGAATACTCAAATCGGATAGACTTTCCTCTGGCAGTTGTGATACTGTCAATTAAAATAAGGTTTCTTGAAGTCTGTGGCAGTGTACCCGGTCCTTTTGACACCACAGAATTTTGTGGTGAAAGCCAGTATAGGGTACCTTTGGTATCGGTTATCTTAAAGTTAGGGCCTGATTTTTCTATTTTTATATCCTCATGCGGAATGGTATACCCCAGGTTATTGTTAACAATAAAGCTGCCGCTTAAACCAGGTAAATTATAGCTGTAGAGATCGGGCTTCAGGTCATTTTGCCCTGTATTGAGCAGGTCCAGATTATCCTGCTGGGTCGCATTATCCTTATCAATATTGGTCAGGGTTAAGGTTGCCTGATTAATGTTTTTAAAAAATAAAGCAGCAAGGTCATCATCTTTGTCAAAAATACCTTTTGATATGGAGTTGGGCATCGACAGAGCCCATCCCAAGCCTACAGAGCTCGCAATTTCGTTTTGTTTGATTCCTCCTGTATTGTAACTAAGACCAATCGGAAAGCTCAGATCACCTAGTTCTATGGTGTAAATAGGCAGATTGATATTGGCTTTGCCATTGAATAAATCCACCGGTAGTTTTCCCACTTTATCCAGCGCATAAGCATCCGGAGAGGTCGGATAGTTTAGAACCTGTCGGTCTGCCTGCGCATTTCCAACGGTCTGTTGAGAATACAGGGTCAGTATGCCCAGTAATGTAAAGAGCATACCTATTATTTTCTTTCTAATCATTTTTTTATCAGTTTTGCGTTGGCTGTTTTATTGGTATCCGTCTTGATCACTACCAGGTATGCTCCCTGAGCCAGTGGCTGGGTATTAATCTTGGTGACCTTATTCTTTGTCTTGACTACCTGAAGCTGTCTTCCGGCCATATCATACACCAAAATATCAGCTTCAGAGAAGTCAGAACCTATTTCTATGTAGACATAATCGGAAACAGGGTTGGGATAAATCTTGATATCTTGCTTTTCGATGAGCTTGTCCAGCTGGCTGTCTCCCAACTTCACAATCTTCCAGTTCTCTTTTCCTAGTTCCTCTGCACTGGTTCCTGCAAGAATAATGGAACCGTCCCTGTTCAATTTTATATCCGAAAGTCTTTCTTCTTTCTTCCGATTTTCTCCGGTGATGTATTTTCTCCACTGCTCATTACCCTGCTGATCCAGGTACAGCATCCAAAACGTTTCATCATCTTTTTCTATCCTTCCTTCTGCCTGAGTGTAACCACCGAGTAATATTCCTTTGGAAGTTTTATCATCTGCCGAATGAATCACACTCATGCCCATCAGGATATCACGGTTCTTAAAGTTGTAGGATTTCTGCCACTGCTCTTCGCCTCTTTCATTCAAAGCAACAAGCCATAAGTCTGTTCCTTCTTCTATGCTCGTGGTTTTGTTTCCTGACCGCTCAGATCGGGATTCTCCCCCGATAATGAATCCGCTAGTAGTTAATGCTAATGTTCTCAGATGATCATCACCTTTACCACCGTAGTTCTTTTCCCATTCTACTTTGCCGTTTTTATCAAGCTTCACAATCCAGTAATCGCCTTCTCCGGAGTTTTCAGTTTTCTTGCTTCCTCCAATTGAACTTCGTGAATAGATCCCTAATAATACGCCACCGTCCCTGGTTGGAATCATTTTCTCTACTTCATCTAATCCTTTTCCGCCTAAGATGACCTCAGAAAGTTCTTTTCCATTCTTATCCAGTCGGATGATCCAAGCATCTTTAGAACCATAGCCTTTGGAAGAGTTTTGGACGTTACCTGCCACGAAGAATCCTAAGTCTGTGGTCTGAACGACTGCTCTGGCTTCTTCATTAGAAGCAGTTCCTAACGTTTTTTGCCAGATTTCATCACCAAACTCATTGAGCCGTATGAGCCAGATATCGGCACCTCCTTTGGACTCTTCTTTTTTGTCCAGCCCTTTTCCGGAAAATGTGGTTCCTGAAATCAAAAATCCTCCTTCCTGGGTAGATACGGAAGCGGAAAGGTAATCGTGGTTCTGTCCTGAAAGGTACTTTTCCCAGACCTGTTCTCCCTGTTGATTGAGTTTAACTAAATGAAAATCATAACCGTTATTTTTGGGATTTCCAGCTTCACTTCGGATAGAGCTTCCGGCGATAAGATATTGCTGGTCAATGGTGGTGGTAATCTGGCTCAGGAAATCCTGCGTAGAGGATTTGATGTCCTTTTGCCAGAGAACTTCCTGCCCGTAGATGGGCAAAGAGGTATACAGGAATAGTATACCATACAAATTTCTTTTCATGTTTATTTGGTTGTGGGTTGAATGGCGAATATATCACTATTGATAGATATAGAACAATCAGGGTTTTCCCTGAATTTTTTGTATCCGTATTTCTACTGAATCCGCCTTAATTATTATTATATGAGATCATTAAAAAATGATACTGGTTCAAAGCTATGGCCTGCTCACGACAGAACTTGTCGTATTATTTTTGTGATTTTAAAAAAAAATAGAATTTTATGGTATAACTATTAAAAGATGTAGTTTAATCTGAGGTAATTTATTGCACATATAAAATCCTGACAGGGAATCAATATTTTATACTTTTTAAGATAATGCATCTGGAAAGAACAAAAGCATAAATTCATACAAATTTTTCGTCAATATCATTATCATTTTTCTGCATATTTGTAAAAGAATCAATAATTGAAATATTTAATTAAGTTTTGGTTGTTATTTTTTTTGTTTAGATAAATGATTTTGACGTATGAATCTACCTTCAGAAATAAAGGACCATTACGCTAGGAACGTTCTTTGTAATACATTATTAACTGACCTTCCTCAAGAAGAATGGAAGCTGGTTGAATATTTTGAAAATTATGCTATTTCTAATTATGGGAGACTTAAAAGCCTGGAGCGTTGGACTTTTTCTCCGAACAAAATTAAGGGCAAAAAAGAACAAGAAAGAATCATGAAACTGATATTAGTCAAACAGTTTAACCAACATCTTCAAAACAACTGTTATCAGATACATTGTACCCTATCATCTGAGGGCAAAAAATATCGAAAGTCTATTGCCCGTTTAGTTTATTATCATTTTATTGAGAAGTTTGATCTTAATGATCGCAATATTCTGATTTCATGCAAAGATAATAATCCCCTCCATGTTCATTACGCAAATCTGGAAAAAATCTCCGCCAGTCAAAGACGTATCAAATCATTTCGCTTGAATAGAACAAGGAACAGGAATGCCATCTACAGTCAGCCTGTGAGCCAATATACAGTACAAGGTGATTGGGTTGCAGATTTTCAAAGTATGTACGATGCGGAAAAATCAGCCGGAGTGGGTTGTGAAAGTATAATGGACAATATTAATAAAGAATTTTTAACCGCTGGAAAATATCGCTGGTTCTTGCAAAGCTATATACCGAAAGAAGAAGACTTCATTGTATCTGAACAATCAAATATCTCAGGTAGATTATTCAATAAGTCACTTTGGGAAAAGCTAGGTAAGCCTACCATAGATAAAAACAATCCCCCACCATGTCTTAATTTATCAGTTGAAAATCTTCCAGATGAAAATTGGAAACCTATCCCTGGGTTAGAAGATCGTTTCCTTATTTCAAACAAAGGAAGGATAAAACGACTGAGCGGCTGGACCGCTGAGGGAAGAAAAATCTTTTTGAAAGAACAGATAATATCACAAATCATGTCTATTAATGAAAATACAAGGTATTCTCTGTACTGCCGACTACGCTATAGAGGTAAGGATCTTTCTGTAACTGTAAGCAAAATATTATACTGTTGTTTTGTTCAAGAGTTTGATTTGAAGGATAAAACCTTGGTCGTAGTTAATAACAATAATCCACAATGGAATATTGATATGTCAAAACTATCATTGTGCTCACTCTATTCTGTTCTAAAGGAAAGAAAAGGCACTTAATAATCAATGAATTAAACGTTTATCGGAGGCAATTAGGGTTTTGTACTTAAAGCTTTACTTGCGGTTCGGGATACTATTGAAAAGTCCAAAATTGTAGACGGTAAATCTATAACTACCTATTTAGACACTACATACCTAGGTGAATGGAAAAAGATACACTGGAAAACCATTAAACAAAGACGCAAAGAGTTATTTATATTTTAATTCTTATGGGTAATATACCTCTAATACCTAAAATTACACGGAATAAAAATGTAAACAGGAGTGTTGTTGTTGTAATTGATTTATGATGAATACGACTTTCTTTTGGGAAAGTCTTGAACCTTTTAAGGTGCTATCAGTCTGCATTTTTTGATTTATCAATCCCTTTAACCTCCTTTTGTTGCATTGGGATATAACGATACGTAAATGGCCGTCGTTAAATCTTAATTTCTTTGAGATTCATTGAAGTCAGATATTTACAATGACATCACTAAAAAATTACAAGGAGATCCATTATAACACCACAATATATTTGTTAAAATCTGATAGATTTTTCTTGGTTGAATCGATAAAATTTAAATGCCAAATTTATAAATGCCCTTAACGACTAAATTTACAAAGCTGATAAAATTCCTGTCCTTATTATTACCATCTAATGGTCCCGTAATCAAAATCATCATCGTTAAATTCAAGACCAGAAACCTGGCAGCTATATTTATTTGCCTCCTCTATTAAGAATTTCTCGTAAGCCCAGTACTCTTCTGTCGCATAAATACCTCTTCTTAATAGATCAGGAAGTTTTCTAAAAGCTCTTTTTCCACCACCCAATGTTAAGAAATCGAAATTAACACTTCGCATACATAAATATAAATATCTGCTTCCACCAAAAAGTGCATCATTCAAAAATCCTTTCAGTTTTACAGCTCCAATTTCATCATAAGTATGCATTGCTCTCTCAAGCCAGTACTCTATGAGAAGAATCTGTGAGATATCAAATTTACAAGTTTCAGAATAGCGCATATTAAATTTTAACGCAGTAAGGGAAAATAAAAACTGTACCCATGAAACTGTTGTTCCGTAATATTCAGATCCTGAATAGATGAAATGATTTCCATCTCTTTTCAGACGCATTCCGTCTTTTGCTTTGCGTATCTCATATGAAAGCCCGCTTAATGTTTTCTCTCTTGTTTCATATCCTTCATCATCTGCTATATCTTCGTCACCCCAGAATTTTAAAATAAGATCATACAAATTGTTTAAGTCTTCGAATGTTCCCCATATTTCAGCGCCTAAACCATGCTTTGTTGGAATAATATATAACATAATTGGTATTTACGCCATGACAATCTTGATATCTGCCATGTAGTTCGTTGACGAAGATAAACAATTATTTTTTTTATTCTGATTGCCGGAAAATTGTATATGACAATTCTTAAAAAGTGATAGCCAAAATAACATGTTATCATTTCTATAAAAAAAATAGGGACGCTATTTTATGGAATACCAGTATCTCTTAAATTTCTTTTTTTCTGTTCTTTCAAAGTTCAGCTCTATTTGCAGGCTTTCCAGCAATTGTCGCAGTAACTGTATGTCCTCTCATCAATACTATCTATATATATTCGACACTGACTAAATGCATTTCAAGCCGTAATGCTGATTTTTCCTGCTTCTGTCCAATATAACTGTAAGAATAAAAAACCTCAACGTCCATTTTTCGGTCTTTTTCTTTTTTGGCCGTTATCTTTTATGATTTAGAAGAAGTCCGCATCAAACTTCAGTGTCAAATTGACAACCAGCAATCTCATGATGCCATACATAGTCAGCCTACAAGCCAGAAAGGACAGTACTAGGTAAATCCTCCGGACATCTGCTAATGATTAGAAAATAGTAAATCAGGCTCCTAAACAAATCCCGACCTCTGACTTACCATTATCTACTTTTCCGAATATATCAATTATTCGGATTTTATATATAATGAATAACATTAATATCATTTTCCAAAGAAAAGGATAAAAAGGCAGCCAAGGTAGATCAGACAGCCACCGCACCACTCCACCAATAGAAAAATGAATGAACGGTTTCCCCCCAAAGGACCCCCCATTAAATCATTTTTCTCTTGGTATGCGCAATTGTCTGATCTGTTTGTCTGCTTTCTTTTTTTCCTTTTTTTCTTTGAAAAATAATATCGGGCCGAGGCTCGGGAAAGGACTGGAAGAACATAACAAGAAAATGTAGAACAATTAAAAACAAAGCGTTATGAACATCACAGGACGAATCACACGGACAGCAGAAGTAAGAACAACTGCAAGCGGAAAAACGGTAGTAAATTTTTCTATCGGAAACAGGCACACTTTCACCAACAAAGAGGGCAACAAAATTAAAGAAGACACTTATTTTGACTGCTCATATTGGAGAACTGCCAAGATTGCGCCATACCTGACAAAAGGAACAATTGTGGAACTGTCAGGAAGGATCAGCCCAAACGCATGGATGGATAAAGAGGGCAAACTTCGGGCAGGTCTGAATTTCCACGTTTCAGAAATCCAGTTTCACGGAAGCAATGAAACAAAGCAGGACAACACGACACAGGGTGCAACAGCCACAACCACAACAGCTAATCAAGCACCTGTAATGGCGGAAGATAATAATGATGATCTGCCTTTCTAAATCAAATCCAAACTTTTAAAAGAACAGTTATGAAAACCGAAAATACAGGGGTACAGATACCCGACAATATAGCACAGATTGCCCTGATTGTCAAAAAGAACTGGAAAAACGTCTATTTCGGGGCAGTTCCCTATTTAGATGCAATGAAGTTCCTGAACACCGTTAACGATAACTATTATCAGGATTCGGCGAGTACAATAATCAATTATTTTCTTGCCAATGCAACAACATGGCGGGGAGAGATTGCAAGGGCGGTAAAAGCCAAATTAAAAGAGCTCGTAACAGGCGCAAATTAATTTCTAATCCTTAAAAATTTGACATCATGGCAAAAGATATAAATATAACAGAAGCAAGCGTGTACGTGGGAACCTACGCAAAATATAACGATGGTTCTATTTTCGGGAAATGGTTAAAACTATCCGATTATTCCGACAGGAGCGAGTTTTACGAAGCCTGTGCCGAGTTGCACAGTGATGAGGACGACCCTGAATATATGTTTCAGGATTATGAAAATATCCCCGATAGTTTAATCGGTGAATGTTGGATCAGTGAAAATGTATTTGAGGTATTGGAAGCGATTGACAGGCTCAGCGACAACGATCAGAAGGCTTTTCTGATTTGGTGCGATAACGATGGTAAAGACCTGTCCAAAAGTGATATTGACGAGCTTATGAGTGATTTTGAGAACGATTATAGAGGCCATTACGACAGCGAAGAGGATTTTGCTCGGGAACTGGTCGATCAGCGGGAAGACCTAAGTGATTTCGCTTTGGAATATTTCGATTATGAAGCCTACGCACGTGATCTTTTCATGAGTAGCTACTGGAGCGAGGACGGACACGTTTTTTATAACTAAACACTAACCAAGGGCGACTGTGTAAGCGGTCGCCCATAAAAAATAAAGCAATGATACTTGAAACTTTCAAAATCACCTTAAAACATGATACGGGAAAATTTACGCTCAAACTTACCTCAATGAGCGGTGAGCAATTGCGCAGTTATTAGCCTGTGAAGGCTGTCCCAAAGGGGCAATAATCAAAATAAAAAAATCGGGCAGAAAATAATCATCTAAATATTACAGCCATGAATATAGGAGTAATCACTTATAAAAAGTACGACGAAAATGTGCTACTGAATGCACATTTCAATATTGATGAACTATTCACGATCATCCTACAGGATCAGGATTTTGTCAGGTTTGACATCTTCGATAGTAATAATAAACTGCTTGCATCTACCAGTTTTTCCGATGTTGACGGAAAAGGTCTGTATATCCATCCTGTTAAAGTGTTCAGGGACGAGGAACTCAAATGGACTGATTTCAATGCCTTTAGAACGCCCTCCACGATCAGGCATTATAAAGTGTCTTGGAAAGTTGATGGTGCGGTTTTCCGAACAAAGAAAAAAGCCAGTGAATATGCTACCGAGGTAAACAGTCAGGTAGCGAGGAAAATTGCGGTTTTCATTGACCGCAGGTCTTCAAAATAATTTCTCACAAAAACAAAAACAGTAAAATGAAAGCATTGCACGAAATGAACAATAAAGAAAGGGCTTATATGCTTGCCCGATTGTTTCCTGAAAATCTGAAAGACCTTATCACCTTCACCCAAAAGGAGATAATCCATTTTCGGGAAAAACAGGAGAATATTAAAAAGGCTTGGCCGACTAATTCTCTTATTACTGCGAATTATTGGTACAGTCTGATTGCTGAGATTGAAAAACTGTTGAAAGATTTCAATGTTCAGCTTTATCGTAGCCCAAAAATATTTTCCGAGCAACTTTTTTGGGGACACAATTCAATCCTTATGATACACTGCTTGGTGCGCTTTGTCGGGTGTGAAAATCCACAGCATAGTCTGAAACTGGCGATTGAACTGCTTTTCGGCGACAATGAAGTCGTATCAATTGAATTTAGAAAGAACACGCAGGACTGATTTTAACCACAGGCGACTGTAAGATTCGCCTGTAAAAACTACCAAA
The DNA here is from genome assembly GCF_031456375.1 of Chryseobacterium sp. 2987. Taxonomy (NCBI): domain Bacteria; kingdom Pseudomonadati; phylum Bacteroidota; class Flavobacteriia; order Flavobacteriales; family Weeksellaceae; genus Chryseobacterium; species Chryseobacterium sp. 2987. The sequence goes on along the minus strand of NZ_JAVDUN010000001.1, from coordinate 383,541 downwards.
ATGACACCAAACGAATTAAAAGATAATTTCAGGGAATTGATGGCGATCAACCCACCGTTAAAGGAAATCGAAGAACTTTTCTTTAAGGCAGTTGAAAGCGGTGCTTTGAATTACGAGGATGAAGAGCAGGACAGCTACAGAACGGTAAAGATTATCTATCATGCCATACTTTCTAAAATGGCTGATGCATGGTTACCACTGTTAAAATGCAATCATAAAGAAGCCAAAAACCTTAAAAAATTTCTCTAACAACAAAAATTGATAAAATGAAATCATTAAAAGAAATGGACAATATAGATAGGGCATATCTATTTGCAAAACTATTTCCCGATGAACTGCGGGATATAACAGAGTTCATAAAAACTGTAGCTGATGAATACTACAAAAACGAGGATTTTGTCAGGTCTATATGGACAGGAAATCCGATAGATATTGATCCTTGGTATGATCTGGTCGGAAATTTCAGACATAGATACACTGCCAACGGCACAAGGTTATACAAAAATTGTCAGGTATTCACAGATCAATTATTCGATGGTCTGGATGCCTTGTTTACTATTGATGCCCTTTTGAACTACACAACGCAAGCACGTTGTGGCGATGAATTAAGGCAAGCCATCCATCTATTTTTTGGAAAGCATAAACCTGTATTAGTAAACCTAAAACTTTTTTGAAATGAAAATCACGGATTTAAACGGTTTCGAGATCACCGTGACAGATCTTGATAAAGCCATAGAACAGGCAGAACTTTTTAAAGACCTTCATCATGTCCCGCCAGTACCCTACGATAAGGTAAGGCAAAAATACTGGACTGATGTTTATAACAAACTTTTGCAACTAAAATCAAAACCGGATCATTAGCAATTTAGCAGATAAAACGGAATATCGGGCATTGTCTATCATCGCCCGAATAGTAAAGGAATTTGAACGCCTGCACTGTCTGGACATGACAGCTACGGACGATTGGGATGCGGTAGGGGCAAGGAACCTTTTGGAAGGAATTATTCAGTCGAGCGGATATAAAATAAATTATGGCCGTAACGGCAGGGGAAATAGACCGCTTTTAAAAGATGACAGCATTGCAAAGGCAAAGCATAATTACACACGCTAATTTTTTACATCATGGAAAAGGATAATAGGTTTATGGACTATCTGTTCAATGAGTTCGTGCAAATTGAACGGCGCATCGGAAAAAGCCAGTCACATCGGTTTTTGTCCATTATCTCAAACTATATCGAATGGGGATTCAACTATGATAACCCTGAAAAGGCACAGCAGTATGCTCGTATAAGCTTCTCAAGCATTGAATATGCAGTGTTTAAATGTAAAACGGATCTGCTTGATCTAAAGGGCAAGAACGAGGAAAGTGAACAGGTGTTAATGTACAAATTGCGGTTAAAAAGCTTGCAGTATTCCGAAGACGAGATCGCAAATCTTCTGATTGAAAGATATAAGCTAAATAACCCTACGGAAATCATTTCCCCATACGGACAATTATAAAAAAATCAACAATCACAAACATCAATATTATGGAAGCGAATTTTTTTAAACAATTAGCAAGAATGGACATGGACAGCCGAATAGCGCTAACGATAGCCAAAGCAACAGAAGATACGCTCGTTGTCTCTATTTTGGTGCAAAATGACGGCTGTGGTGATAAAGCAAAAAACATTATCCCGCCATTCAATTTAACAGGCACTCCCGATGAGCTTGATTCTGTTTTTTTTGAACAGATTAAAAAACCTGTTGAATCCGCATCGGGGCTTATGAGCAACATGGAAAACTTTATGAAACAGGTAGAGGAAGCCAAAAAACAATCCGCTATGGAGAAGGAAAAAGCAGATAAGGAAAAAAAGGAAAAAGATGCAAAGAGCAAAAAGTATAACGATGCAATGGCAAAAGCCGAAGCACTTGAAAAAGAAGGAAAATTCAAGGAAGCATGGACAGCTTTGCCCAAGTCGTCAGAATTTCCTGAAAATGCGGACAGAATCGGTGAAAAGCAAAACCTATATCAATCTCATTTTCCACCCGACCTTTTTGCAACCAAGGAAGCCGAGCCTGAAACGGAGAAACCGTTTTTTACAGAAATTGATGTTTTCCCAATAAATAAATAGATCATGGTACTAGCAACAGAACTAAAACGAGTATTTATACTCATGGACAAGGAACAGAAAATTATCCTTGATGACCCTGCTCCACGTTGGAGCATAGATGCAGTGTTGAATTTTTATTCAAATGCTTACCCCATATTGACAACCGCAAAGGTTTCCGCTCCTGTAATCAGGGATGATTCAGTAGTTTACACCTTTGAAAGCGTTATGGGCACGAAAGGCTAAATATTAAAATATTAAAAACAATGGGCAATGCGAAAACAGATTTTGTCGGGAACGATAGAAATTCCCGAAAAAGAAACAGAGATAAGACTGTACCGCAGATTGGCGAACTTCGCAGATTGGATGAAAAGACCAAGGGACGCACAGGAAATAGCAAAGGACAAAAGAAAGTCTGTGCCAGTAACCATGTTACCGATGATTTTCTAAGGACTTCATTTCTGCCAAAATTGAAGGGAAATAATCTGACACAGATTTCAGGCAAATCCGCAAAACTTGAAAGGGATTTTTTTAAGTCCCTTTCAGGACTTGCAGAGCATTATTCAATAGAAATAGAATCCGTCGATAACGATAAATTTGAGTTCCCATATAATATAAACCTTGCTCTTGCAGAGACGAAACAACTGCTTAAAAAAACGGTGGCAACATGGGGAAAAATACAGTTGATAAATGAGGGCAAAAAAGCATATTTGGTTGTGGAAGAACGTTATTATACAGGCAATACCCTATTTTACATTCCTGTTTTGCCACTTTTTAGAATGTTAAAGGATAAAAAGCACCACAAAAATGCGCAGTTGATCCTTTCCGTTTTTTCCTATCTCTATCATATAGCTGATATTCCCTATTACAGGCAGGAAGCCAGTTATCTATATTGGGAATATGAGATGTTAAAGGATTGGGTGCTTGACGATGTTTATTTTCAGGAAGATGATGAAGAAGACCATCGTATTGATGAAATTGGAATAGCGGAATGGGTGGGAAGCAATATGGAGAAAAAGATCAGAAACAAAAATAACCTGACTTTTTTTGATGATCGTATAAATAAGTTTAAACCTAAAAATCAGTTTGACGAAAATTGTCTCTTAATAGCACGAAACGCAATTTCTATTTATCATACTTATCCCCAAACGGATATTTTTCGTAATGCCAGTTCCATCCTTGACGACACAGGTGAAGAAATTGACGAACAGATCATTCCAATGGAAAGATATATTTCTTTCTATGCCGATAATGATGGTTGGTTGGCTGACACCTTATTTGAAACGGTCAACAATCAATTTCAGGAATATGGGGAAATGCAGGAACCTGTTATTTTTAAGCATTTTGACGGACGTGATATTCAGGGTATGGACCTTGCATTTGAACATCTGCTTTTTGACCTCATGCATGACCTGATTGACGTATTGAACGATTACAAAAAATTGAACTTATGAAAACCAATGATATAACAAAGAATTTTGAAAATCTGTACTATCCGAAGTGCGCACTGGTTGTCTACGAAACAAAAGGAAGCGAAACAGATGTATATGTTGAACACTTTGATATGGATGCAAACGGAAATCCCATCAATGCGCATCCGCTTACGGTGAAAGAAGCGGATAATCTGGCTAAATCTTTATTGCTCGAACAGGAAAAGGAAAGCGCATTTTTGAAGCCTAAAGAAGTTCTGCCCAGCAATATATTGACCCTTGATCCCGATACGGAGAAAGGAACGGTAATCTGGCATACAAAAGCACAGCTAAGGGATCTTTTTTTTGTGAAAAATTTGGGCATTCCAAATGGTAAAGCCTATGTTCCTCCTATGTTATGGAAAGCGAGTAAATCCAGTCTCACGGTCTTTGCGCTTAAAAGTAACCGAAGGCCGACTTTAAAAACACCACTCTACCATTGTCCTTTTTTCAATATTTATGAAGATGGCAAAGTATGTTTGGGTACAATAAAAATCGATATCAAAAATTCTACTTCGGTTGAGGATTTTATAAAAGCATGGGAGCATTACTTTTTTCACAGTTATTTTAGCCATGCGCTCGTTACAGGAGGTCAGATTAAGGGAAATTGTGTAACGCTCTGGAAAAAACTTATAGCACAGGGAACGGCTTTTCCTACGGAAGTACTGCTACCCCATACATTAACACTTAAAAATATCTTGCTATGAACACAGATACCGAAAAAACAAAAGTGCATTTTGTGGATAATTATCTGTTGGCTCCGACAAATCCGATCACGGTTAATTTGATAGGGGCAGGGGGAACAGGATCGAAAGTTTTAACAGGCTTAATGGAAATCAATGAAAGTTTGTTGGCACTTGGGCATCCAGGACTGCAAGTTCGGCTATGGGACGATGATATTGTCACTTCTGCCAATTTGGGTAGGCAACGTTTTTTTGAGTGTGAGGTCGGATTGCCAAAATCCGTTGCGCTGATTAACCGCATCAACCGCTGTACAGGTGCGAACTGGAAAGCGGAAACGCTGAAATTTGAAAGGGATAAGATAGGAAACCTGCCAAAAGAATCATCTGCAATAATAACTATGACCTGTGTGGACACCGTTCAGGCGAGATTTGGGGTGGCAGAAATTCTTACGGAATTAGAACGAAAAAGATCTTATACAAGGGATTTTCCCCGCTATTGGATCGACTTTGGAAATAGCAGGTATTCAGGGCAGGCCATTCTTTCCACTGTCGGAGATATACGACAGCAAAGCTCCGAAAAATATATACCTATCGCTAATCTGCCTTTTGTCACAGAAGAATATGGCGACCTTCTTTTGCAGTCTGAAAAAGAAGATAATACACCAAGCTGTTCGCTTGCTGAAGCACTGGAACAGCAGGACTTATTTATCAATGCTTCCCTAGCCCAGATGGGGTGCAAGTTATTTTGGAGCCTGTTCCGTAACGGAATGATAAAATACAAAGGGTTCTTTCATAATCTAGCTGATTTTAGAACAACCCCGATATTGATCGGTTGATCCCATATCGGGCAAAAAGACCTTTCCCCATGTTTGGGAAAGGTCTTTTTGCGGGGAAGCGAGATAGCCGCTTCTTTGTAAATATTTTTTTAGCATATACAATCCGCACTACTCTATTTCATCGCTCAGGCTACTTTTCCTATATATGTGACCAAAGAAAAGCAGCTCGAAGAATCCCTCTTAATTTAGTCGTTGTAAGGATTTTTGAATATTAACTTCATTTATTCTTTAAATATTCTTCATTCTTATGTTAATATGTATCCCAACTCCTGCTTAAGAAGTTGGGATATTAGTTGTAAGTATCCCTCAAACTGTGATACTTCCCAACAAACATTTTTAAACAAAGGGAAATGAAAAAGTTGTGAATACCCTTCAAATTGCGATACTTCTCAACGTTCCATGTCTGCATACAATTTAATGACAGGTTGTGAATATCCTTCAAATTGTGATACTTCCCAACATAAGTACTCTCATGGACACTGTATAAAATGTTGCGAATACCCTTCAAACTGTGATATTTCTCAACGCGCTTGCCACACTGACAGCATGTCAAAATGTTGTGAATACCCTTCAAATTGTGGTACGTCCCAACAAATACCTGATATTACAGGTGATCTTAAGAGTTGTGAGTACCCTTCAAATTGTAATACTTCCCAACAAATCACAGAACTTTTAAAAGAACAGTCAGGTTGTGAATACCCTTAAAACTGTGATACTTCCCAACCAAGCGTTGGATTTGTATTTCTTGAAGCTCGTTGTGAATACCCTTCAAACTGTGATACTTCCCAACAAATGGAGTGCAAATTGTAATGCTTGATCAGTTGTGAATACCCTTCAAATTGTGATACGTCCCAACCGACGACTTTTATAGTAAGAATCCAAAATTGTTGTGAATACCCTTCAAATTGTAATATTTCCCAACCTTATAATATTCAGGTACAAGATGAATTTGGTTGTGAATATCCTTCAAATTGTGATACTTCCCAACCGTTGCGCTTGAAAGCAGCCGATAATACCGGTTGTGAATATCCTTCAAATTGTGATACTTCCCAACCACTGATCTCGATGGCTGCGTGCCAAAACGGTTGTGAATATCCTTCAAATTGTGATACTTCCCAACAAGCTGCCTTTTCAGCCTTTTCTCCTACACGTTGTGAATATCCTTCAAATTGTGATACTTCCCAACGAACATAAAATTGTTTCAGAATTGTGTTCTGTTGTGAATATCCTTCAAATTGTGATACTTCCCAACAGTACTTAGAGAGGATCTGCGAAAACACCGGTTGTGAATACCCTTCAAACTGTGATACTTCCCAACAAACAATGAAACTTTCAGATGTTATAAAAAGTTGTGAGTACCCTTCAAATTGTGATACGTCCCAACTTGATAATTGGATGGCTAACACAGTTAAGTGTTGTGAGTACCCTTCAAATTGTGCTACGTCCCAACGCGGTGTAGCTCATCACGCAGAATATTGGAGTTGTGAGTACCCTTCAAACTGTGATACGTCCCAACAGCCGATGGATTGCGAGAGTGTATTAAAGTGTTGTGAGTACCCTTCAAACTGTGATACGTCCCAACTGTGATGGAGTATATTCTATTCACCAACCTGTTGTGAGTACCCTTCAAACTGTGATACGTCCCAACTTTGGAACAAAACATAAGGTATTGCAGGTTGTTGTGAGTACCCTTCAAACTGTGATACGTCCCAACTATCTATTATGGCTTTAAGCGTAGAATTCTGTTGTGAGTACCCTTCAAACTGTGATACGTCCCAACTCAAACTGTTCAAATATAATTTCGTTTTCAGTTGTGAGTACCCTTCAAACTGTGATACGTCCCAACCATTATACCCAGATCAATGTATAATCTTTAGTTGTGAGTACCCTTCAAACTGTGATACGTCCCAACTTGCCAGATCTACATGAATTGTAGAGTAAAGTTGTGAGTACCCTTCAAACTGTGATACGTCCCAACTTCATTGAATACTTAATTAAATATCACTAGTTGTGAGTACCCTTCAAATTGTGATACGTCCCAACGAACTTAAATATACCCACAATGGATAAAGAGTTGTGAATATCCTTCAAACTGTGATACGTCCCAACTGAATGATGAGAGATAAAGAACCAAATAAAGTTGTGAGTACCCTTCAAAAATATTATAGATTTCTTTAAAGTTCTAGTAATTTTGGAATCACAAATTTTGTAAACCCCAGATATAACTCAGAGACAGTGTTTCCTGAAATTTCTGGATATTTCTCTCTAATAAACTTATAAAACTGTTTTGCCGGCAAATGATTATGAGCAAATTGATTCCTTAACATTACGACTAGAAAGGAAAGTTGAATAAATTCAGATTTTTGAACAAGTTCGTCCTTTGAAAGCTCCTTAAACGTATCTTCGTCGCAATCTTTAAGCCATTGGAGCTCATCACTTCCAATATCAGAATTCTTTCGTAACAGGCCTTCTACAATATATTGTTTAAAATTTGGATGTCTGTTTCCTTTACTATCGCTTACTTCAAATTCCGGCGGATGAGAAACTCCGTCCCAAGGCCATTTTTCAAGAATGGCCTTTTCAAAATACTGAATTTCCTTAAACAGATGCTCCCTACGGATTGATTCATAAGATTTGGCACCAATCATTAATTCATTTTCAATTTTTAACTTGCTCCATTCTGTATCATCATAAGACAATAAAGATTTAACTTTCTCATCATCAAGAACAGCTCTAAATTTTCCAATATCTTTTAGTTTAACACTTGGCTCAACAATCTTTCCCTCAGCAAAAGGAATAGTCTTAACAACTGGAATAGTCTTACTCCATATAAAGTTTTCCTTTAAAATATTCGGACTATTATCACCTTTTGATCGCTGACTTTGAAGCGCTGCTTCTTCTTCCATTTTCAGCCGTTCTTTCTGACTTAAATAAAAGTCATCCAGAGAAAGTTCTATAGGTTGATTAAAAACTTTATTGAACAGAAACTCTGCTATCAACTTTAAGTAAAGATCTTGTATTTTGACCTTTTTTATCGTCAGATCCTGCTTTTTCTTTAAAAGCTCTAATTGGCTTTCATTACTAAAATTTGGACTATTTTTAGCAAAGCTTGTGTCTTTTTCAAGTTCTTCCTGAAGGAGTTCTTCATAATTTCTTTCCCAAGAATAGAATTTCTGAAATTTATGCTTAGTATCGTATCCGTATCTATACCAATCGGCGAAACCTTCTGGATTCTCCGATACTTGAATTCCCTTTCTAAATGTTGGTTTATCATCGAAGATACCCCGGGGAAAAATAAGCGGTTTTGATAATATTTTATTTTTTTCAGTATCGAGGTTTTCCAAAATATAAAGTCGGTTATCAAATAGCCCTTTTGGCATCTGCTGATCCATAAATTTGCACAAATGTTTAGTATTTGTACTGTGCTGGACAATATTATCAGCCAATCGGGAAAAATATTTCTTTCTTCCATTAAGATAAAATTCGTAAAAACCATCAAATGTATTGTCCTTTGCAAAACTATTCATGATCCATCCATTCCATAATGAGCTACCATCGGTAAAGTCCCAACCTGCTTGTAAGATAGACCTAGCCTCATTCGGCCTTTTTTCGAAGAAAGCCAATGACTGTTGCAACTGGCTATGCTGATAGCCCTTCCAATTTTTCTTTTGTACTGCTGGCATAAATCTTTTTATATCATTAGCAAGCCAGGTAGCTTCTAAACCAAGTTCTGCATTTCGGAATACATTCAGCCTTTTGGGTTTCCCTTTAATTTTTTCATGACACTCTTTTCTATTATTAAAGATCAGTACTAATTTTTTTTCTGTCTGCTCAATCTCATTATTAATCAGTTCAATCAATTTTCGAACATTAATAGCCCTTTCGTCTATATTATTTCGTAATCTCTTGCTTATCTGTGATGCAGGCAATGGATTTTTAGGATCATAATCTCTAATCCTGTCAAAAGTTGCGGTCAATTTTTGTCTTATTTTATCTTCTATCTCTTTTGCTGGCGTATTTTTGACCAATATTTCATATAAAATAGCTGGAATTTCATTCATTGATAACAATGCAGTAGGACTTTTAGGGTTAATCACTTTACTGTTTGCTATCATAGTCGTTATTGCGCCTTTAGCCTTCTTGTCTCTCCCTTCACGTTTTTTCATTTCCTCCGGCTTGTCTACTTTCCGCTTACCTTCAAATTCTTTAATGCCCTTCTCAAAATCATCATCAACAGAAAGGTGGATAGGAATATTGTTATCGATAAAAATATAGGATGGGTTTGGCAGAAGTTCCCATCCTGTATCAGCACTCGACCCTGGATCTTTTAAATATTTTGTCTTTAGACTGCTAATAGTGGAAAGTCTCCCAAAAACCTTAATTCTGTCCTTGACTAGTCTTTCTGTTTGAAAGCCAGTTCCTTCAATGTTCTTTATCCTACGATCATGAACGTAGTTGCCTAGGTGTACCTGGAATCTCAACGTTGGAAAATCAACAAACTCATCCAAAAATCGAATCGCAAAATAATTGAATTTGCTTTCATAGCGTTTTCTTATTACCGGATGTACAATTTTTGATTCAATAAGACTTTTATCGACTTTTCCCTCGCGAATATATTCATTGATATCCTCAATAAATTTTGCTTTAGTCTCTTGATTAAATGACCTGTACAGTTCATCCGGAACCTTACTCAGTTCATCAATAATCTGTATCAGTAAAGTTTCTTCATGATAATCAGCATTCAGCTTTGACTTTATTCCTTTGAAACAAAGTTCAGAAAATACCCAATGCGTAGCCATAAATTTCAGTCCACTGATATGTTCTTCTTCACTCTTTATAATCCGAGCTTTGAATCCACGTACCCTGCTTTTTAGATCCTCCATCTCTTTTCTTCTAAGAAACATACTCAGAAGAAATAAAAGTCCACTTTGAGAGATATTTATTCCATTCTCTGCACTATCAGAACCATAATAGTATGAACTGTAAGATATTGTAGGTTTACTATCTGTACCTTCTTTAAATATTAGATGATTAAAGGCTGCATTAAGCACCCCGTTTTTGATAGCTTCTTTGTCATTAAGATTTACATTTTTTCCTTCGCTTTTCAGTTTTATCAGTTTTTCTACATGTAGTTGAGAACGGATCTCAAGTTCTTCCGATAGGTTCTTTTTCAGAAGATGCCTTGTCTTATCGTCTTTCATCTTATTCTGTCTGACATCATCGGACATTTTGCCAAAAATAGAATCCAATAGAATATATAGTTCGTCTGAAAACTGAAGTGGACTATGGTAATAATGAGTGTAAAAATTTCTCAAACTCTCAACGGCTTGTAACAGCAGCTTAAACTTATGCTTTAGTAAGTCTCTATTTCCCATGTATTCGATATACTGAATACATGGGAAATGTTTTTGCACAAATTGAAACTTTATCCGAAAATCTGCATCTGAATCATGCTTTTTAAAACAGACATCTAAAAATTGTGAAGAACTTAAATTCTTCAGTTTTGGTTCAAATTTAAAGCGAAATGCAGTAAAGAATAAATCAATGTTATTTTTTGCTGAATTCAAAAAGCCTCCAAAAAAGTGTTTATCTTCAACTGTGGTGTGATCATAATAGATACCTTTACCGATTTGTGTTTCCATGATTATTAATGATTTTAATATAAATCAACAATATATTAATTTATACGATATTAAAAAAACGGTAAACCCTAATCATAAAGATGGTCAATCAATAAATTTTCACTTGAATTTATATTCAGTATATTAATTCTACTATTCTTTTAGATTAATAATCTCTTTTTTCAAATCATCAAACATTCTCAGAATTTTTTCCTTATTTGATTCCGCTTCAATTAAGCCAATTTCTTCTGTGGCTATACTGCATTTATACTCCCATATTTCCAAAAGGCTCTGTTTATGAATTTTATACGGTTTATAAAATTGATTGTCTGCGGATACCTCAATTTCTGTAGCAAATTGATCCTTCAAACGTTTATATGTAATTCCGTCATCTGTAATAAATATATATGTCTTATCCTTTTTTAATTCAGCAAGGGTTTCAACATACTTTCCTACCACATAGGAACCGCTCTGGAGAGGAGGCATGGAATCCCCTTCAGTCTGAAACGCCCTATGTTTTCCGTTTCGTAAAAACGGTAATGAAAGGGTCTGAAGACTTTCGATAAACTGTGGATCAGCATAACCGTTAAGATACCCCATTGAAGCTTTATAAGGAACAATTTCTATTTTATTTTCACCCGCTGAATCCGTCTTTACCGGTAATAAAATCCTATTATCGGGTAAATTGACCATTTCTTCAAGCCTGTATTTTCTCAGATCAACTGTAAGAAGCAGATCAGTACTGACATGGTAATAACGGGAAATAGCTAATAATACATCTAAGGGAGGGGTGTTCTTTGCCGTTTCATATTTAGCATAAGATTCGCGCGTAATGCGCAAGTGCCCGGCAATCTTTGCCTGAGAAAGTTCAGGTATCTGCTGCATGCGCAGATACCTGATGTTATCGGCTAAAATAGAGAGTGTTGACATTTTGTGACAATTAATCACAACAAAAGTAAGATATATTGTGATAAATCTTATCAAATTTGCTAAATAATTTAGTAATATAATGGAGCGATCGATTGTGCATTTGGATTTGGATACGTTTTTCGTTTCCTGTGAGAGACTGGTGAATTCCGGTTTGAACAATATTCCGCTGATCATTGGTGGTGGGGATAGGGGTGTTGTTTCATCATGTAGTTATGAGGCACGCACGTTTGGAGTACGTTCAGCTATGCCGATGAAAATGGCGCTCCGTCTATGTCCACAGGCAAAGGTCGTAAAGGGTGATATGGAATTATACTCCAGAATGTCGCATACTGTTACAGAAGTTATAGAAGAAAGTGCGCCAGTGATGGAAAAAGCCTCAATCGATGAATTTTATTTGGACCTGACAGGTATGGATCGCTTTTTTGGTGCATATAAATGGACTAATGAGCTAGGGGCAAAGATCGAGAAAGAGACAGGACTTCCGATCAGCTATGCATTGTCGGTCAATAAAACGGTAAGTAAAATAGGCACTGGTGAATCTAAGCCGCATGGTCATAGGGAAATTCCTTCTGCGGGCGTCCATTCCTTCTTAAACCCATTGTCATTAAAAAAGATGCCAATGGTGGGAAATGCAACATTTCAGCTTTTTTCAAGAGTAGGAATTAGAACCATTGGCACGCTAGCCGAAATGCCTGTCGAGGTATTGCAACAAATGATCGGCAAGAATGGAACCGATCTTTGGAAAAAGGCAAATGGCATTGATGATACGCCAGTGGTTCCATACTCAGAAAGAAAATCAATTTCTAAAGAACGTACTTTTAGTAGCGATACGATGGATGTGAAGGAGGTTAAAGGTCTTATTGCTGGAATGGCTGAGCAATTAGCACATCAACTTCGGAAGGAGAAATGGCTGGCCTCTACTGTTGTTATCAAGATCAGATATTCAAACTTTGATACCGAATCTAAACAATGCCGCGTAAGCTATACATCTTCTGACCATACTTTAGCGAGGGTGGCGTTGGAACTTTTTGATAAGGTCTATTCGCGCCGTATGCGCCTTCGTTTAGTGGGCTTAAGGTTTACAGATCTTGTCCACGGTAGCTATCAGATGAATCTCTTTGAGGATAATGCAGAGCTTATCAACTTATATCAGGCGATGGATCGTATCAAAAACCGTTTTGGTAAAGATGCGATTGGTCGTGCAGTTGGTTTCAATTTTTTAACTTAAAATGCGCAGGTATGTTTTTAAACTGTCATTCCTACCATAGTTTAAGATATGGAACATTATCTATTGACGATCTTGTTTCACAAGCATCTGCTTGGGGAATTAAACAACTTGTGCTTACCGATATCAATACGGTTACTGGCCTCTATGAATTTAAAAAGAAATGCGAAGAAGTTGGTATAAAGCCAATTGCCGGTGTTGAAGTTAGGAAAGCAAGCGAACTGCTGTATATTACCATAGCCAAGGAATTTGCTGGAATCTCGGAAGTTAACCGGATACTAACTGCTCATAACTGTGATGGTGCGGAGCTACCTAATCAACCAGATCTTTCTAATAATTATATAGTATATCCAATAACGAATATTCCTGCGAAGCTTAATAACAATGAGTTCATTGGTATTCGGGTAGAGGAATTGAACTTACTGATCCGCCAAGAGTTTAAAAAATTGATTCCTAGAATGGTTATTTTGCAGCCGATCACCTTTAGTACAAAAAAAGAGTTCAATCTGCATCGCATTCTGCGGTCTATTGACAATAATGTATTGCTATCAAAATTACCAGAGCATGAGATATGCAATAAATCGGAATATTTAAGAGAACCGAAAACAATTCTTGACGCCTACCAGCATTATCCTATAATAATTGAAAACACCAAGAAACTTTTGAAAGAATGCAGTTTTCAGTTTGAATTTTCCACTCCAAGAAACCGAAAGTATTATACAGGAAGTAAAGCAGAGGATCTTAAACTGTTAACCAGATTGGCCCTTGCAGGTCTGGAAAGAAGATATGGTAGAAATAATGGGCAAGCTACCCAGCGGGTTGAAAAAGAATTAAAGGTTATTAACGAACTGAATTTTAGTGGATATTTTCTCATTACATGGGATATTATTCGTTATAGTAACAGTATGGGGTTTATGCACGTCGGACGTGGAAGCGGTGCGAATTCGATTGTGGCGTACTGCTTGGGTATTACAGATATATGCCCGATCGAACTGGATTTGTATTTTGAGCGGTTCCTGAACCTGAATCGGAAAAGTCCTCCAGATTTTGATATCGACTGGTCATGGCAGGAAAGGGATATAATTTTAGATTATATTTTCAACCGTTACGGAAAGGAATATGTTGCATTTTGCGGTACCAATGTCGAATTCAAGTACAGATCCATTATCAGGGAAGTGGGTAAGGCATTTGGATTACCAAAGGAGGAACTTGATGAATTGTCCAAAAATCCTGAACGGGTATTTCGCGACGAAATTATACAACAGGTTCAAAAATACGGTAAGCTATTGGAAAAATTCCCCAATCAACGAAGTATGCACTCCTGCGGAATCATAATTTCAGAAGAACCTCTTACAAATTTTACGGCATTGGAAATGCCACCAAAGGGATTTCCTATTGTCCAATGGGATATGCACGTCGCTGAAGAGATCGGTTTTGAAAAGTTTGATATCCTTTCGCAAAGAGGGCTCGGGACGATCAAAGATACAGAGAGGCTCCTCGAAGAAAAAAGGGGAATCAAGGTAAATATTAAGGATACAACAATCTCCAAAGATGAAGATAAATGTAATGAATATTTAAGCCAGGGGCGGACAATAGGTTGCTTTTACATTGAATCGCCCGCTATGCGAGGGCTACTTAGGAGATTGAAGTGCGATAACTATAAGGTATTGGTCGCTGCTTCATCGATTATCCGTCCGGGAGTTGCTCAGTCAGGAATGATGCGGGAATATATTTTTAGGCACAATAATCCAGACAAGTTTGAATATTTCCATCCTGTTTTCGAAAAGCAGCTGGGAGAAACCTACGGCATTATGGTTTATCAGGAAGACGTAATAAAGATCGCTTTACATTATGGCGGTCTTTCCGCCGCTGACGGGGATATCCTCCGAAGGGCTATGAGCGGAAAAGGTAGGTCTTTAAGTGCACTTCAAAGGGTTAAGGATCATTTTTTTGCATCTTGCAGGGAGAAAGGGCATCCGGAAGATCTGAGTAAGGAAATTTACAGACAAATTGAATCGTTTGCAGGTTATTCATTCTGTAAGGCTCACTCAGCTTCCTATGCGGTAGAAAGTTATCAGAGTTTATATCTGAAGGTGTATTATCCACTGGAATTTATGGTTTGTGCCATCAATAATATGGGCGGATTCTACAGGACAGAAGTATATGTACATGAAGCGAAAATGTCGGGAGGAAAGATCCTGAATCCATGTGTGAATAAAAGTGAATATTTAACGACCATATATGACAATGAGATCTACTTAGGGCTGATGCTATTGGAAAAAGTTGAATCCAAGCTCGCTCAATTAATTCCAGAAGAGCGTAGGAAAAATGGCGATTATAAGTCTTTTGAGGATTTTATTAAACGAATTCCGATCGGCATTGAAACTTTACAGATCCTGATATTCATTGGTGCATTTCGGTTTACAGGCATTCCAAAGAATGAGCTACTTCTAAATGCGCGGGTTTTACTCGGTGAATTCAAACAGGAACGTCGTTTTGAAACTCTATTTGAAGAGCCTGTAAAAGAATTTAAGTTTCCAGAATTGAAGCGCAATATTTTTGAGGATGCCTTTGATGAAATCGAAATCCTGAGCTTTCCCGTGTCCAGTACACCTTTTGAACTTTTACAGACGAAGTACAGAGGATCTGTAATGGCGAAAGATCTTGTTCAATACCATAAGAGAGAAGTGAAGATGCTTGCCTATCTGATCTCACGGAAGCATGTTCCCACAAAAAAAGGCACCATGTACTTTGGCACCTG
This sequence comes from Chryseobacterium sp. 2987, assembly GCF_031456375.1. Taxonomy (NCBI): domain Bacteria; kingdom Pseudomonadati; phylum Bacteroidota; class Flavobacteriia; order Flavobacteriales; family Weeksellaceae; genus Chryseobacterium; species Chryseobacterium sp. 2987. The sequence goes on along the minus strand of NZ_JAVDUN010000001.1, from coordinate 367,926 downwards.
GGTAGATGTAGAAGGAAACTATTTTGATACTGCCCATTTTCCTGACTGCCTCGAAAGATATCCGTTTCAGGGCGGTGGTTGCTACCTGTTATTAGGAATTGTAGAAGTAGATTTTCATTTTCCAACGATCACCATTACCAAAATGGCTAAGATGCCCTTTGTTGCTGATCCAAGGTATTCGCACGATGAGGAAAAGAAATATGAGGCGCAGCAGCGCATGAAAGAAGATGTTAGTATGACATTTCGTGCTCCCTATCCACAGGAACATGAAATTGGTCTTCCGAGAGTTGGTTTTAATAAAATAAATCCTTAATAAGGTATAGAATCTCAGTCTACTAAGCTGGTAAACTGAGATTTTATTTATGGGGTACTATCTTTTGTCAGATTTGGATTTCCGTATAAATGCAAACAAGCCCATGCCGCAGGTGTAGGATATCGCTCGTATACTTTCATGTTTGCATTAAATACAGCCTTTGAGATTGATAATCCTTCATCAAAAGACTTTAAAAATTCGGGAAGCCAGTATCGGGGGATGGTAACATCAAGAGCCCAAAAGGGTGCAATTACAGCTTCATACCCCTGCGCAATAAATCGTTTTATCAAAGAAGTAACATTGTTTCTGAAAAATTCTGCTTTCATTGATCCTGAATGACAGACAAAAAATATTAAAATTTTTCCTTTTCCAATGATGGTATTTAGATCATAAATTTGATGCCCTTCTTGTGATATTATCTGAGTTTCGGAAATGTTATTTGTTCCGTGAGAACATACAATATTCATATCCGCAGATAGTGGTGTTTTTAACTTAACATTCTTATATATTTCAAAGGAATATTCCTGTAATGAATCTTCTATATTACTATACAAGTAATGGAGATCATTATCGTCACTTTCTATTGGTATCCAGACTGATTTTTGGTAATCGGCTGGTAACTTTTTGGTATTATCTGTCTGAAGAAGCCATTCTGTTGAAAGGACATTTGTAACCGGGACATGTTTTGCTATAAAATCGTTCTTGTCATTTAGAAACAAGTTATGGGGGAACTTTGCCAACCTCATATCTTTTACAATATTTATTCCTTTAGATTTATTGTCAACTGACAGTTCTGCAAACTTAAGTTTTTGTATCATTTTTTCTTCTTCATACGCAAACTCCTCAGGGAATACCTGTCTTATCTGTCCAGCCTCTTTTAACGTATCAACGAATTTGAGGTTTGCGAAATAATCACTGTCAAGTATCTCATTGTATTCATTATATTTCCAGTCGCTTAACGGATGAAATGAGAAAATTCCATTTAACAACTGAAGCTGATATGCTTTGTCTTCCGCAAGTGCCAGCCAATTCATTTCGACACCATCATTAAGAGCGAGTGTGTCAAGAAAGCCATCTACATCATCATATAAGGATTCCAATGTTTTAACATCAACCTCGGGCAGACTTAATGGTGCTAATTCTTTGGACGCTTTTTCCTGAAACATAATACTGAAATCCGATTTTAGCATCATTGATAATAGAAAGCCTCCTACATCTTTCTTTTTTGAGCTGTACTCAATAAGACGATGGGAGATCTTTAAGGCAATATCATTATCATAAACAAAATCTGCCTGATGTCTAGTTTCATTTAATTTGACCAATGATTCCATTAAATGTGCTTTTAGGTCATCGGAATTAGCCTCAATAATATCCTTATATTTTTTTACGCTATCCGCAGGGACTATCGTCTCGAAAAGATTGAGAAAATGACCTAAACCTGTATCACTAAAATCCGCCGTCGGATACAGTCTCTTTACATTATATAGGGTTATGAGCCACGGTTGTGCATCATTTATGCCCCCGTCAAATATTTTTTTCCTCTCCTGGCGTAGATAATCCAAGAGCTTTGACGGTAATAAAGAATCGATCTGCATTAATAGCATTGTGAAATAACTGTGGTCAAGGGACCTCCTTTCATAGGCATTAAAGCTGAGTTCAGCAGGTAATTCAGTGTATATTTCTATTGCATAGGGATAGAGTTCAACATTTCTAAAAAACTTTATAGCTTGCCATGCGAATTCTTTAACAAAGATTTCAGAATAAGGTGGTTCCTTTTTCAGAATGCAGGCTAGACTGAGATTTGCATACATTAAAGCATTGTGGATACTACCTGTATTGGAATATAGCCGAAATGAATTGAAATAACCTGCTTCAGGGAGGCCGTCGTTATATGATGCCAAGATGATTTCCTCCGCTAAATCACGTCCAGGCTGATAAAATTCAGAAGAGGTCATCCTATCAATAAATAAACCTACCGCTTTATAGAATGTCTCTGCTTTACCAAGAGAGTAAAGGATCTGCCGTAAAAAAGTAAAATTTAGGAGGGTGGAATGTACTAAATCGGAATCCCACTTCAATTGTTTGCAATCAAGCTGAAGCTTATTAATAATGAGGGAAGCCATATTTATTTTATCTTCATCAGAAAGTGTTGAAATATCAAAATTATTTTCGGATAATCTTGGTTGATTGTTCACTTTTAATGAATTCTCGTAAATAGGTTTCATTTTTTCAAAGGTTTCATTTCCCACTTCACGATTCAGGAAGCCCTCGTCAGAGGGATTAAAGCGTTTTATCTTGATAAGTTGTTCATATTGCTCAAAGAACAACCGGAGACCGTAGGATATTGCGTCTACATTATTGGATTCTAAACTTAACAGGAATTTTGGTACGTGTTTTCTATATTCTGAATATTCGGTGGTCATTCCCGAAATAATTTCCCCGTATAATTTTTCCAGCTCCGTTTCAAAATTGTTATGATCATTAAGTCGTTCAGAAGTTAATTTCTGATTAAAGTCAAGTATAATTCTTTCATCCATTGTTTTTATCTAAATCTTTATCAAAGGTTGTTATTATTGTATTAGACATTGAATAGTCAAGAATACGCATTTCAGCAAGTATCTTTACCACTTTTAAGCTCTTCAATCATCTTTTTAACTCCTTTATCCAGTTCGTTACAAGGCTGCCAATTATCGGATGGGACGAACCTAATCTGAAGGGAACCAGATATGGTTTCTGCCTGCTCATCCATATTGATTTCAAATGGCAGTTCAAACTCAAGTTTATCTCCATTTATTCGATGTATATCAAGTGTCATCTCCCCACTATCATTATGACCGATCCTTTCCCATCTTTTTGTTATTTCATAATTCTTTCCGATTATATATGGCTCACGTTTAACCCCTGTTACCATCGATAAATCAATTAACGGCGATTGGCTTATAATCGTTACGGCACCTGGTTTAAAATTTTTCCAATCGGGCTTTTTCATATCTAACATCGGTTTGGGTATATCGCGGAAGTTACCTATTATAAATTCCCCCGAATTATAGTCAAAACGTATTATTACATGACTAGCAGCCTTACCTCCAGTGTTTCTGACGATAAAACGAAACTCCTTCGCCGCTATATACTGCAAAATATAGGTCATTACATTATTTATATGATCTGCAAATGCCTGGTTATAATTATGGACAGCATCCACATAATTCAGGTAGCGACCACGATAACTATTACTTTTATCAGCATAATCCCTTACCGGATTAAAGGTATTATAAAATTGATCACCTATTGGAATGTTATATTCCTCCGCTTTCAGTTCCTTAATCTCAAAATATCTGCCATAACGGCTCATGAACAGCTCCTGAGAGGGGATTTCAATAACAATTTCATTATTTAACGTGCCATCAATTAAAACGCCGAATTTCAGCTCCGGTTTTCTTTGCTCGTTTCCCTGGGCAATCCAAACGTCAATCAACGAAAGTTTGTCCTGATCCATTTCGATTTCATTTTTATCCATTTCCAGGACTTCTTTATTTTCAGGAAACAGAGGTATCCAAGGGTAGCCCTTGTAAGTGCCATACTTCCAGAATATGGGTATAAGCGACTTAGGAATATTATGGTAAAATACTGTTACTTTCCCCAAGTTCCCATACCCTAACAGCCGGGAGTAAAGGGTTTCTTTATTCCATGATTTATTCTTATAAAGCTGGGTTGAAATTTCCATAATAAGTTCCCTTGTCGCATCAGCTTCTGTACGATCAGCGAAAGGGGATGAACCAAAATCAAGATGATTGTTTAAGTCGGCCTTTCCAAACAGTATCTGCAAGTTAAGCCCATACCGCTCCCTGATTTCCTCGACTTTTGCATCACAGCCGGAATCCAGCTTTATAGCAAAACAAATACGGATTGGAATTTGCTTAAAGATTTCAGTCTGTTCGGAGGTCAACTTTTCCTTGACTATTTCGGGGTCTTTGTCTCCTTCGAGCAGTTCTTTAAAAAATTGAACAAGTTGGGTTCCTGATGTTATATTATCATCAAAGAAAACAATACAGCTGGGATGTTTTTTTTCCAGATCCGGTCCAAGATTACTTAGCTCAGATGTATAGTTTAGACTGGCTTTCTCATCTTCAAAAAGAGTTTTGATCAGTTTGTTGCAGATCAATGCACTACTATCCTGTATACTGCCTAAAGGACAGATCAGAGGCTTCTTTAGAAACTCTGGATCAATCTGTTTGTATGCAGATTGCAGTAGATATGTTATTTTAGCGCTGTCCAGAAAGTCGATCCTTTTTAATAACTCAATGATCTTAGCGGCCTTATCTCTATCTTTCAGCTGCATGACAAAATAGATGATGCGCTTAAAATCGATTGATGCATTTTGGTATGTTTTATATTTATCCGCTAACTCTTTAAATAGCGTTAAATTAGCAAGTATAAGTTCTTCCATTCTGGATTCAATTAGCTAGGGTAATATTATGTGAAGTACCTGGCAGGGCACCCATAAAAATAACTATTTTAATTGTTATCCGCATTATTTCCGGATAGAAACATACGTAAATAGTAAATATTAGTTAATGACAAATAATACCAATAAAATACTACTTTTATCATCAATTTTTCTTTTAAAATGTCGTTAAAAAAGGGAGAATTTTGGTTGGTATTCACTTTTTTAGAAACTGTGGAACTCTGATAGATCGGGATAATATGGTTCTAATTAAAGAATGGTTGAGAAAATATGCAGCGAAATTCATATAATTAGGAAGAATTTTATACAGAGCTATTTTATATATGCAATATACAGTCGGGAAACATGATGGGCTTTTTGAACGTCAGAAATTTAGGATCACTTTTAAAGGAAAAGATTTTGAAATAGTATTGTTGAAAAAAGATATTTCAAAGGAAACTACTGAAATCAGACTACTTTTAGATGGAATTGTTCAACACCTTGTACTTAGGGAAGGAAAGTGGTGTTTTGATCATGGTGAAGATTAGAATCTGGCAGCTGATATTTGGCGACAGATATCATTAAGATATAGGCTTTAATAAAAAAAGGCTATTTCTCTTATGAAATAGCCCTTAAACTATAGGCCTAACCTTCCTTTTCTTTTTTCGGTTTTTTTGGAATTCCTGACCCCCGTACTTTGTTTTTCTTCTCTGTTTTTCTTCGGAGCCACTGCATCTTTACATTCAATTGTTGGGGCAGTCTTACCATTCTTTTCCTTCACAGATGTTCCATTTATATACTTAATTTCTGCAATTTCGTCCAGTTTAACGGGTATTTCTTTCATACGTTCCATCCAATCTATCGTCATAGTCGATATGTCACAGATAGCACCATACTTAATTAGAAGTGTACTATCCCTTATCCCTTCCTGCATTGCCTGGCATACAGAGGGAATGAACAGATAACCATAGGAATCATGGTCAGTAGTTCTTTCAAAGCATTCCTCCATCGCATCATAAGCTGTACGGAATGTCTGAAATGCTTCATTCCCCACCGGATCACCAAAATCTTCATACACGACGTACTTTTCACCTTTTTCGTACGCCCCGATCAGGTAGTGAAGTACCTGATTATAATCTTCTTCTTTAATCAGCATCATCATTTCTTTTTTAGATCCACAAATAAATAGCGGCAGTTCCGCTGTCAGAAGCAACCGCTATTAGAAAATTATTTCGTACTATTGAATTGAAAGGTCAACTGTCTTTCATTTCCGAAATTATCCAATATCCAAATATCAAATGCCTGCGGGACATTCGATTGTGAGGTATAATAAAATGTGATCTCGGAATGTTTTGCATCGGACAGAAAATACACCTTGTTTGGCAAAAACGGCTTTTTGCCTGCGGAACCAATTTGATAGATCAGGTTACCGTTCCCGTCATACTGAAAATACCGGAAGAAATATCGGACGCCTGAATAGCTTCCTGTATTCTTGATTTTCATGCTGATAGCCTCCGTATGGCCCATTGCAATAGCTTTATTAACCGGAAGTACAACCACCTCAAACGGGAAGTCCTGCTGGATGTCAAGATCATCACTTTTACAGGAAAATAATAAGGAAATGCCCAAAATTAGAAGAAACCAGCTATACTGGAATTTAGCGTTTTTTAAAGTTTTCATATGCTTGAATTTTAAAGGTTAAAACGAAGGCCAATACCGGTAGCGGGACGGAACTGATTGAACCGCGTTCCCCAAAGGTATTTTGCCTTGGCCTGTATGGAAAGGATCATAAAATTGGTGAGATAAACCTCAAGCGTCAGCCTTCCTCCGGCACCGTAAACAAAACCGCTTTTGTTATTTATCACCGAACCATCCGGCAGCTGTAACTTATTGTGGTTGATCTGCTGATAGCCACCACTCGCTTCAATTCCCGTATTTAAATTGATGCTTTTATCCGGTAAGCCGATAACATGAAGACTATAACCTCCTGATAAGAGATAGGTTTCTATGGGAATCGTGCTTTCCAGATACATTGCTGTTCTTCGCTGGTATTCTGTAGACCAGAAATGATAGTTGCCTTTTTTGTGATTTCTCGTCTGTTCAAGATTGACAAAATAGTTGTCTTTTGGCTTATCGTTGGAAAACAGGCCAACACTCAGCTGCAAGCCTTTTTGGTGAGGCAATAGCCGCTGAGCCAAAAGCGACGTAAATGGTAATACCATTAAGAATAAGCTTAATATCTTTTTCATATTGTTTCAAATAAGATTGTTATTTAATTTTCAGCGGTAGATCCTTTAAAAGCACTGCGCGGATCAGATCCTCATTTTCGATCTCCAGTCGTTGATGCCGGCCACCATTCTTTTCGAAAACTTCAATCACTAGTATCTTGTCGTGATCGAGTGTGAACTGGTCCAGAAGATAAACTTCACGGCTTGTTGTATTGTCCGGCACATCGGAAATATCACTATAGGTTCTGATTATATTTAATGGTTTTTCCTGAAATACGGTTCGTTTTGCTACCTTTTTATCGATGATCTTGAAGTTTATAAAGTCAATCTGAAATGAAACATTGCTTTTATTCTGGATTTCCGTATTAAAGTAGTATTTCCCGTCATGTATGTATATACCCTTCAGGCTAAATTGGATTCCGAAACTTTTTGAAGCGATGTGCCTGATATTGTTACGGTTTCTTTTATAGATAGCCTCCATAAGCTGATCGGACATGGATGGGGAAAATCCCAGATCTTCCAGCTGTATATTGGCTCGGGAACTTGATCCGGATTTAGCCATTAATTCAAGATTATAGGTGAGAATTGAAGGAAAGGAACTGTAAAAAACACTGAAGCTGTAAAACTTTCCATCATCGGTAATCACCGAGAAATTGGATTCCTCCTGAAAATCTTTCACCGCTGCTTTGATCCGTAAAACGTTCTTCGCATCATCCGCTTTTCCCGCAGTCAGATATTCACTCCCCAGGTCGACATAACGAATCGCAGAGGGAAAGATCAGATGCGTCGTTTTATTATAAGTGACAGTCAGATGGTATGGTTCAATTTTTTCCGAATCAAGCTTTTGCATTAAGGAATCTGTAACTGCCTGTGCCTGTGAATTAATAAAACCAAGCATCACGCAAATCGTTATTATTGTTTTTTTAATGATCGATTTCATTTTTGTTTATTTATGGTTTACTATTATTTTTTGAGACCAGAAAGATCTGGTGGTCGGCTTTTAGTGTCACTTTGGGAGTACGAACTTTCTTTGAAAAATACCCCGAAATACCCTGCACTACTCCACGGGACAAATCCCCGGCAACCTGCTGACCCGCCGAACGGTTCATCATGATGCTCGTTCCGGACGACTGGCTCATATTTCCTGCAATCTCACTGAGTGCATTCATTTCCGCAGAGTAAGGAATGTTTAATCCCGGTTGCCCGTCCAGATCATAAATATTAATATCTACAGGAAAAATGTTTCCTGACACCTCAATAAATGAAACTTTCAACTGTAGGCGGCTATTGTTGAATTTAGCAGAAGCACTGACAGTGGAACCTGATGGAATGGTTATATCTGGTGTTTTTGCGGCTTCCAATAGTCGGATCTTTACAGTGCCGTCACTTATGAGGGTAACAGTTTCCTGAATACAGGCGCGGATACTATTCTTAGGTTTCGAGATCTGTTCAGCTCCAGCGACCGTATAAAATCCACGGTTTCTTTCGCCTTGTACATTGTTCAGAAACTCTTGATCCGTTGGTTCCCGGTATAACGCTGAAACAACATTGGAACGAATAGGGGCAAAAGCAAAAAAAGATTCTTTCTGAGCGGAAACATTTTTTCTTAAAGTAGTATCGGCCTGATTTTCATTTCCCTTGCCCGGAAGATATTTCGCAGCCATCTGATAAGATTTTTCCATAAGCTGTAACTGGTCATTGACCGTCAAGGGCCCCGGCGTTGCATCCCGTTCCCTAAGCTGCTGCTTTAATCCGTCAATCTCATTCCGGAGTTCCCTGGATTCATAACTCTCATTACCACTGTAGAATGAACCAAGGGTTTCTTGGGCATTCCGATAGGAGTTAAGCGCCTTATTTTCTGTAGGATAACTCTTTGCCATCGAATGATCACCCGGATTGCCACTGACACCCGAAACCGGTTGGTCAATCTGAGCTGTACTGTCGACGCTCCAATAATCCGAAAGTGATGTGAGCATATTTTTCTTCTGCTTATTCTTTTCATCCATCATTTCCTGCTCGTAGGCTTTTCGTTTATCCGATTGCATTCCGATTTCTTTTGCCTGTGGAACCGCACCGTTTAAACCGGAATCTTTTACTCCCTTCTTGTGAGTTGCAGGTTTAAAAATTAAATAGAGGCAGCCCAGAAATACGATGACCATCAGTATATAGATCAGCGGCTTTTTATACTTTTCCAACCTGGACTTGTCGTTATCATCGAGCAAGTTTTCACCCTTCTGGTCGGATTCTTCAACCAGAAGGCTAACTCTTTTATTCTCATTATTTTCCATTGTTTTCTTTTTTTAAGGTTAATGATATGCTATCCCGCTGATCCTGGGAAGACTTCTTTACCTTTACCACAGGATTTTCAATATGTCTGACTGCGACCTCCTGATCTACTTCTCCCGATTCTACACATACCTTCGCGACAACAAAAAGTGTTAAGGCGGTGTAACATATGAAGAAGTATAAAGTGTATTTTCGCTGCTTTTTCACAGGCAGTTCGCGCCAGCGTTCATCAAGCTCATCAATGCGGTTTTCAATTTTTGTTCGTAGATTCATAATTCTCATTTTTAACGTTCTACAACTTCCAGATCCTTATTTTCCAGTACAGCGAATTTCTCGATATTAAACCCTTGCGGATTATTGTCGCTCCGGACTGAGTTCAGGAGATTACAGGATGTAATAAGATTTCGCTTGGTCACATTGCTGGAACGGATGATAAATTGGGTACAATAGGTTCTCACGGAATAGGGGTAAGTGTCGAAATTGCAATCCACACTGTCAACTTCTACACGCTGCTGAACATTTCCGCTTATAACACGATTATAGTACCCCTTTTCGGCCAGATCATTGTAATAATCAAAAGCGCTCTTGTCCGCTAGATTGAATGCTCTTTTTATATTGCTTTCAATCGCATTTTTATCTGGAGCCAATGTAAAGAACAGCTCATGAAAACGCCGAACGTGTTCCCTTGCCTCAACGGGTCGGTTGATGCTGGCATCTTGTGAAAGAGCCAACATCAATGATTTACCACTGTCCAGAACATAGATTTTTTCCCGCTGTCTTTCTGCGAAAGAATAACTTTTCCAAATGGAGAAACTCACAATTGAAATACACAATACGGCAAAAATTACTGCATAGAGCCTGATCTGCCGAAAGCTGTTCTCAATATTTCTCAATGTTTTAAATTCCATAAATCTGATCTTAGATGTGTTATTTTTTTAATAATCGCCCCCCAATATTTCCTACAGCAGCACCCGCACCACCGGCGGCCATACTTGCGTTCTGTTGGATCTTGCCCAAAAGGTTTGTACCTCCGGAGGCCTGAATGATCCAGCCTGTAACAGTCGGGATGGTGAAGTATCCAGTGATACCCATGAGCATAAAAATGATGTAAACCGTGTTTGAAGTATCGGGGATATAGGCAGGATCGGCTAATTTTTCGATGTCCTGTTCTAAAATTAAAGTCTGAATCCTGGCCAGTATCGAACTGAACAGATCGGCAACAGGCAGCCACAAATACACACTGATATACCTCGTGAACCATTGGTTTAAGGTGGACTGAAAGCCATCCCAGACACTGATGGCAAAAGCGATCGGACCCAAAATCGACAGGACGATCAAAAAGAATGTTCTGATCAGATCGATGACCAGAGCTGCCGCATTGAAGAGGATTTCCAATAGCTCCCGAAAAGCGTCTTTTAAATCCTGTTTCAGTTGAAACGCCCCGCGCTCAAAATACATGCCTGCCATAGTAGCCAGATCATTCGGAGACCAACCCAATTCATCCAGTTTTCTGTCAAACTCTTCATTGGAAACCAGATAGGCTTTTTCAGGATTTCGTATCATGGCTTCATACTCCAGCTTATCCTTCTTTTCCTGCAAGGCATTCAGATCCATGACCTGGTTTTCAAGCATGGCATGAGTGCCTTTGACTACCGGACTTAAAACAGCATTCATGGTTCCTAAGACAATTGTTGGAAAGAACATTATGCAAATGCCCAGTGCGAATGGTCTCAATAAGGGAAAAACGTCTACGGGCTCTGCACGGCTGAGTGCCTGCCAAACTTTAATCGCAACATAAAAAAGAGCTCCTAATCCGGCTACGCCCTTCGCCACTGCGGCCATATCTGCCGAAAGTGGGATCATCTCGTCGTATAACGACCGTAAGATTTCGTGTAAATTTTCGTACTCCATGATCTTACCAGTATTTTTGATCAGCAGTTCCATAGAGTTCCAGCACTCTCTGGGTATTGTTTTTCTTTTTGGCCCTGATAATACTTACCGATATGTTTTTGTTGGTAAAGTATTTCACAAGCGCATGGTACTCCCGGACTTCTTTGTATACTTTGTCGATGATTTCCATTCGTTCCTTATCATTGAGTGAAAGTCCGTTCGCAGTAATAATCTGTTTCAGTTCCTTCAATAGTTCAGTGCTTTCATTCAGCAATATGGAATATCCATTGGCAATGGCGGCCAGCTCATTTGGCTTGAAATTCGGGTCGCCCATCATTTTGTCGAAATTCGTGACATACATCCGCGAAACATCACCAACGAGAAGAACAGTCTGCTGAACTTTACGGGCATCTTTAATCAGGTTATTAACTGCTTTAAGCTTGTCGTAATACTGCTTTCCCTGCTCATAGACACGCTTGACCTCGTTAAAATTTTTGATCACATTTGAAACAGTCGAGGACGTCTGGACAATTTCATTAGCGGAATTGACAATTCCGGATGCTAAATTGGTTGGATCAGTTACCACCCATTGCGCTTTTACTTGTGGTGTGAGGGCAAATATCAATGCCATCATCACCATGAAAATGAAATTTTTCATTGTTCTAAAATTTTAAAGGATTAATTATGTTGATTTTATTTTTTTGAGGACGATCCGCTTTATAGCCTGTTCGACATTTCCTTCGAGTTCTTCTGCTAACTGCATCACTTCCAGCTTCTCGGTTTCCTCTGTGGTATAGGCGTAATACTCCGCCATCGAAACTTCGGTCGCATAGACTGCTGAATGTGTACCTCCAAGTCCGATCCAGACCTCCTTGTATCTGCGTCTGGGATCATTGTTCATGTTGATGCTAAGGATCTGCGACTTTTCTTTTTCGGTCAAGCCGAGCATCGCCTGAATGTCATCAAACTTATTCATATACTTGCGCTGGTCAAGCAGTATTTTACAATCCGAGTTGTTGATGATCGTTTCCTTAACGATGGGAGAATGGATAATATCATCAACCTCCTGGGTCACAACAATGGCCTCCCCAAAGAACTTTCTGACCGTTTTAAAGAGATATTTTATATATTCTGCGAACCCCTCTTTTGCGATCGCTTTCCATGCCTCCTCAATTAAAATGAGCTTTCTGACACCTTTCAGCCGCCGCATTTTATTGATGAAGGTTTCCATGATGATTATGGTCACGATAGGAAAGAGAATTTTGTGATCTTTTATAGCATCAATTTCGAAGACAATAAATCTCTTATTAAGTAAATCAAGTTCTTTGTCAGAGTTCAAAAGGTAATCGTACTCTCCGCCCTTGTAGTACGGTTCCAATACATTGAGAAAGTTGGCAAGGTCAAAATCCTTTTCCCGCACCTCCTTTGCTTTAAGTACTTTTTTATAGTCTTTTTTGACATAATCATAAAAGCCGTTGAATGAAGGCTTAACCACAGTGTTTTTTAAATGTTCGATATAGCCGCTTACCGCATTGGACAATGCTACTTCTTCAGAACGCTTCGGAGGCTCATCGTCTCTCTTCCATAGCGTTAAGATCAAGGTTTTGATGCTTTCGCGCTTTTCAATATCAAAAACATGGTCATCCGTATAAAAAGGGTTGAAAGATATAGGATTGTGTTCCTGATAGGTAAAATAGACCCCATCATCACCTTTGGTCTTTCCCTTGATCATTTCACACAAACCTTGATAAGAGTTGCCTGTATCGATTAGTAATACATGAGAACCCTGTTCCCAATATTGTCTGACCATGTGGTTTGTAAAGAAAGATTTCCCGCTTCCGCTTGGCCCCAAAATGAATTTGTTCCGATTTGAGATGATACCTTTTGACATCGGGAAATCCGAGATATCCAAATGAAGGGGTTTACCTGTCAGACGGTCTGCCATTTTAATCCCGAAAGGGGACGGAGAATCCTGGTAATTTGTTTCTTCGGTAAAAAAACAGAGGGCAGGCTCAATAAAGGTATAAAAGCTCTCTTCGCTTGGAAAGTCACCCGAATTTCCCGGCATTGCTGCCCAGTATAATGTGGCAACATCAACCGTATTGTGCCTCGGCTTACATTCCATTAAAGCCAGGGCACTTCCGGTATCATTTTTTATCCGCTTCAATTCCGAGGGATCATCAGACCAGGCCATGACATTGAAATGTGCCCTTATCGATGAAAGACCAAATGAATGGGCTTCATTGAGATACTTTTCAATCCATTCGCGGTTGATCTGGTTGCTGCGGCTATACTTTGCCAAGGAGTTCATATTGCGAGCTGACTGCTCGAACTTTCTTAGATTCTCATCTGAATTATCTAAGAAAAGATATTGATTGTAAATGTGATCGCAGCTCAATAGTAGTCCCACAGGGGAGGCAAAGGACAATAAACAGTCACTACGGTCTGTGGAAAGCTTTTCGTAACGGCTATCTATTGATATTGTTCCCGGCAAGTCATCGGTATCAGACAGTGTGTGCAGACAGAGCCGTTTATTTCCGATCCTTACTTCCTCGCTTCCTAAAGATATATCCTGTAAAGGCATATCTTTTTCCCTAGATAGTGTAAAATACTGGTCTAATAATCCCTGACAGGATGCAGAGCCTATGATTTCCTCAGCGGTAAGCCTTTCGAGTTCAACAAAACCACTATCATTCATGATCCTTTCAAACTGGCCGACCGCTTCCATAAAGCGTTGGATATTTTCTTTGTCACGGATCTCTTTAGGGATCAGAATGCCCTTGCATAAGGAGGAAAAATTCGACTGTGTCCGCATTTTTTCCTTACTGGTCTTGGTTAAAAAGAGATAGCAGTAGTGGTTCAGGAACGGACGTTCATTAAAATGTTGCTCGTAGGATTTCCCTAAGAAGCTGAGCCCCTCCCGAGCAATGTCGGGTGCATAATTTTCTTTGATAAACCAATCCTGTTTATGGATAATGGAGTAATCAGGCAGTGTTTTAATCGCTTTATGCCAAGCGGAGTGGATTGCTCCATACTCTGCGGATGCAACAGTGAATAATTCTGGGAGTTTTACCCTGAAACAAACGGTAATATCTGCTTCCTTCGAAATTATACAGTTTTCTTCTACCGCAAGAAGTGGAAATTTCGATTCCAAAGTCCTTGCTTTTGCCATATTTCTCATAAGCGAAAGGATTTGGCGTTGGACTTTAGTTTCAGATAACGATAAGCCGGCATACGGTTGATGATGAACCGTGGATGTCTCTTTTTCGAGGCCGCTTTCATTAACCCATGCTCCCCATATTTGGCATTCAGGCTGAAGGTCTGCCAGATCAGAAGTGAAGCTCCTCCGGTACCTAAGAACAGACACACATAGGAATTGATACCTATCATGTACATGATCATCACCAGGATCAAAACCCCAAGAAGACCGCCTGCGAAAATAAACAGATACTGTGCTTTAAGGCCTTTGAACTCTACGGTGCGACCAATACCCTTGTTGATATGATAACTTTTCATAGGATTTAGGTTTAAAGAAAGAATGATCTTAGAATAGTAGCTGCGACGATCAGGAAGATACAAGCCCCAAACCAGCTGGCCGCTGTTTTACTGGTGTCAGGGTCCCCGCTGGAAAATTTATTGTAAACTTTAACTCCTCCGATCAAGCCAACGACTGCGCCGATCGCATACACTAATTTTGTCGCCGGGTCAAAGTAACCGGTGATCATTTCGGTTGCTTCCTGAATGCCGCCCTGTCCATTTCCCTGGGCAAATACAGCGGAAGCAGAAAACAGCAATAACGCTGTAAGCAAAATTCCTTTTCTTTGTTTTTCCATGTTTTAAACGAATTATTTGTTATTCATTTCCTGCTTTTTGCAGGCTTCATGGCAAATGTGAGGTAGAATCTAAAGCACTCTTTTAATTCGGCAATCAGAGGTATTATTTGGCGCTCGGAGGCACTCGATGAATGGTATTTAGGATATCATTTTTTGATTTTCTGACATTCGCAAGTTTGGGAAAGGGATTGTAAAATGATTAATATTACCTGCCTGTCTTAAAAACAAAAAGTGCCAAGTTTTGGACTTAGCACTTTTTTACAATAAATAGGAGAGGCTACATCTTACGGCCTTTGTTTTTGTTGGGATTCTTATTATTCTGCTGGTTTTCCCTTTTCTTTTGCTGCTCTTTGTTATCTTTGATGATATCAACAATATAAGTCTGTTCCCATGGAATTGTCTTTGCCTCAAAATGACTTTTTAGACCGAGCAATTTGAGATCCATCCCTAAATCCCATCCTTCCTCACGGCTGCAACCGACAGGATCGAGTTTAGTTTGGAATGGAAACTCCACGGCGATCAGATCCTTTGGAAAGCTAAAGAGATTGTCATAGTCCAATTCCCGAAATTCTTTTTTTTCCGGATCGTACGGAATGATATAGGCGTCTTTTTCGTCTGAATAATAAAGGTCGATGTCATCAAAATTGATACCCTTAGAAAGAAAATCTGTTGTTGAACGCAGCATATTCATCCGCACATCTATGGTGAAAGTATGTCCATCAATGTCAATAGTCGGTAGCCTTCCTTTATTGATCCTAAGATCATACGCCTCTTGATCGACCATAAAATGAAAGTCATCATGTGCAGCAACTTCATCGATTGAAACATTATACTTTTTTGCCATTCCCTGGGTATCCATAATGCAGAATTCTGGAATATTTATTTCTCTGTTTTTATAAGTGAATGTGTAACCCATGAGGCTTTCCTCCATTTGGTTCAATTCAATTTTATGGTCTGGATCTCCTTTATCCCGTAAATTAAATGCATTTATATCCACAATAAATTGAGTGCCTTCAATCAGGAGCTCTACTTGGCCCATTTCATTCCTTTTTGCGGGTACGATTTGAGTAAGTTCATTGGGGCTCACTGTAAGTTCATGATGAAGCTTAATATTGGTATAGATCAGGCCAAATTCCGGTGGAACACCCATTGCATGGTTTTTTCCTACAGGATCCAAATATGGAATGATAGGAACCTCTATGAGCCGTACTAATTCAATATCACCAAACCCATCCTTATAAATGTCAACAGCCCTACCACGCTCAGGATCATAGAAAAGTTCGTAGCAAAATCTGTCTGCATTCAGATAATTAGCAAATTTTTTAAGGTCAATATCTTCTTTTCCATCTATGGACCACAACATGTCATTAACCGGGTCTACCTCATACATATTTCCCTTTATGTCAACGTTCACCGGATTCCCATCTATCCTTTTATTGTAAGCATCCTGGTCCACCATCAATTCAAAATCGGTCTTCTCCACCATATCTTTTGTTGTGCAGTGGTACTGCTCACTAAAACCCAATGGATCGATTTCCGTAATGCGCGGTATCTCAACTTCCAAGACTGGATCAATATGTGAATTTGAGTTGTGATAATAGGTTTCTCCAAAATCGAGATTAGCGTTTATGAAATAATGATTTTTATGCAAAGGGCTGTATTCAAAAAAATAACCGGTTTGGTTGTCTTCCATAAAAGCAAAACTAATTTTATTATTAGGATTGCCTTTTTCAATAAGCATCAGTGTGTCAATATCAAACTGAAAAATAGTGCCGTGTATATCAATTTCCGGCATTGGTCTGTTCTTTTCCATAGCTTTTTGATTTAAATATTATAGCAGTAAAAATGACATGAAATCAGGTGGCATAGAATAAAATGGAACTCTGTGGAATTATTTGTCTTTTGGTGGCATTATGACGATCGGATGCCTACAGATAGCATCTGAAATGTAATCAGATATTGAGTAAGAGGCAACAATAGCGATTTAAGTCGTCGGATATAAGTTATAGATCTTAAATCTTTGGTCCTTTGCGCTTATTAAGGGAACTTTTTCTGCTGATACTTTCTTTCGGCTTTGGCGAATGATAAATCTTTAAATATTCTTTTTGTGAAAGGAGCCTGCTTCTGAGATCTTTTTCTGAAATTTTTGATGGTTTATCGACAATGATATCAATATGTTTGATTGCTTCATTTATACCAAAATCCGGAAGTTTTTGCGATTCAGAAAATGTTGGTGTAATGATTTTAAAACTGTCGGACATTTTAAGTTTATTATAGATAACGGTTAAATTTCCTTCTTTATAATCTGCTATCAAATGATTTTTATACTCTTTCCACTCAAATCTCTTGTCATTTTCATAAATGGGAATTGAAGTAGGTAAATCCTGTTTATCAAGAATAAAATCTTTATTAAGCAGAGACTTTACATCTATTCGCTGAGATTCTGCTTCAGCGATGTGATGCATTTTCAAATCATGATAAAATAATGCCGGGCTCCCAAAATATCCACAAGCGAGAGGGTCAAGATAAGAAATCATAGGAATCTTATAGATAACCAGGTTTTCAACTGATCGATCATATAGGACATCAACGATCTGATTGGTTTCCATATTTGTAAACAGGTAATAGCTTTCATCATCATCGATAAAGTAGTCATAATAGAACCATCCCAAGTCGATATCGTTTTCGGGATTATGCTTAGAATGTAAGGTATTATGATTAACATCAACCTCATAAATTTGTCCGCCAATATCAATTGTAACCATTTCTCCGGCTACTCTTCTCCGATAAACTTCCTGGTCTACAATAATTTCAAAATCAGTGAGATTCTTCAGATCATCAAGAGAACAGCCATACTTATTCATCATTCCATGAGGGTCTAGTTCACTTATACGGGGGATCGAAATCCGAAAAACCGTTTCATTATTTTCTTTCTTTATCTCGAGATGGCCATCGAAGGGATCTCCAAAGTCCAGATTTCCTATATGAGAATAGTTTTTATGTTCCACATTGTATAGAAATTCATAATGCGTTCCATAATCTTCCATTGCATCAAAGTAAATCTCGTTGTAAGGATCACCCTTTTCAATCAATACAATCCAATCAATGTCGAATTGAAATGTCGTTCCCAGAATATCGATTTCTGGTAATATTTTGCTTTCTCTGTCCATAATAATTTTATTTTTTTGTAAAAGTGTCCCGAAAATAGGTTGATGGAGTATCGAGGATTTTAAAGGATCTATTTGGCTTAGGATGGCGAATTACGATATAAAATCGAAATTCTCTTAATAAAAACAAAGGGGATCTTAAAGAAAATCCCCAATGTTAAAATCATCACTGTTCCCAGATGTCTTAGGTTCCGGCTCCGGCTCTTCTGGCAGATTCTTATTCAAAAGATCTGCAATCTTCCGGGAGGAACCATGCATAGCATTTTCCATAAGATAAAACAGGTCAGTACCTTGTACTTTACGAACTACCACTATTGCCTTTTTCATTGACGCAGGTTCCACATTATTTTTCTGTAGAACCCGCCCGGCTTGATGGAGTTCTTGAAAGGAAACCCCTCTGGCGTACCCTCTGTTTTCTTTTGGCAATGATCTATTTTTAAACTCTTCCTCTTCTCCCTCGTAGTCAATCGGCTCTTCGGAATCTTCCTCAGAATTTTGCTCCGGAACAGAATGTTTTAAACCCTTTCCCTCGGTTTTATTTTCAAAATTATTCCCTTTATTCTCTTCTTCTTTTAATTGGCGCTCAGAGGACTTACTTGGCGCTGAAAGGCGGCCGGTATACTTCGACTTGCCCATAATTTCTTTTGGATCATCCTTTTTAAGGACGACCGGATTTCTACCGATTCTGTTGATCACTACTTTATCCTTTAACAATAGAATAATTATTAGTAACAGGCATGTTAAAATCAAAACTTCC
This sequence comes from Chryseobacterium sp. 2987, assembly GCF_031456375.1. Classification (NCBI taxonomy): domain Bacteria; kingdom Pseudomonadati; phylum Bacteroidota; class Flavobacteriia; order Flavobacteriales; family Weeksellaceae; genus Chryseobacterium; species Chryseobacterium sp. 2987. The sequence continues at coordinate 349,008 of NZ_JAVDUN010000001.1, read as the reverse complement.
ATCATAAAATCGGTTTAAACTTTTCTTTCTGAAAATCGATAATATCCGGTCCGAACTCTTTAAAGTGACAATCAAGAATATTGTCCAGATAGGAGTAGAGGGTAACTTTTTCCTCACGTGCCATCTGGGTAATCCGCAATAATCTTTCATGGAATTCCGGACGGATATAGACTACCTTACCATTTCTTCCGGATGGGAAACGGTTAACGAGGAAAAGGAATTTATAAAGATCCAGGTGAACTTTGTCACATTGTTTTTTTTGTTTCTTTTTCATAAGTATTATTTAAAAAATGGGTTTAAATTTGTCATTAAAATTGTCTGTTATGGCTTTCTCAAATAGCTCGAAATGATGTTCGAGAATATTGTCCAGATAAGCGTACAGTGGTATTTTGTCATCGCCAATCACCTGAACAATCCTTGATAGCCTCTCATGATATTCCTGCCGGACATAAATACTTTTATCACCTCTGCGATTCATGGAATGGCTATTTAGAAAGCGCTCGCCATAGTGTAAATCTGATTGTTTCCTGAACCGACCTTTTTCTTTTACTACGGATTTAGGAGCAGAAACTGTTTCAGTGGTTTCTGGCTGATTCGGATCTCTGGTTCCTTCAGCCATCACCTGCATCAGATATTCTTCATCAACTTTCGTTATATTGTTTTTTTTATCACTTTTATCCATTATTCCGCATATTTATTGTGTTTAAAAATTCCTCGATAAATAGGTCCAGTTTACACGACTTTACTAATCTCTTATCGGGTGGGAGAAAGGTAGACCGGAAAACGGTCTTAGTTTCTGATTCGCCCTCTTTCCTGAAACGTTTACTGTCTGTCACCCTGGTTTCCATTAATTTCAATCCTAATTCATGAATTATTTTATCATAATGGTCATAAAGGGCTGTTTTTTCCCTCCCATCGACCATATTCCAGAAAAGCCTGATTGTTTTAATCGACGTCTGACCTTCTTTGATGAGTATATTGGTCATAACATCGGTAAATGAAAGTGTGCTTTCCAGAACAACACGGTCTGCTGCAATCGGAGAAAATACATGGTGCATTCCGGCGAGCGTGCTCAATAGTCCTGGCGTATTGACTGTTCCCGGAAGATCGAAAAATATGATATCGATAGGAATGGGCGAGTTAGCAAGAAACTGTTCGGCTTCTTTTAAGGCCAAATCTGGCTTGCAGTCAAAGATGGGATAAGCTTTTTTTTCGATTGCCTTAAATTGTTGGTAGGCTGCCTTTTTTAAGACCTCATTTTGCATAATTGCGATTTGGTCCCGCTGCCTCATCTGAACAAGACTATGCTGTGGATAATCACAATCAAATACGGCCACGTTAAAACCGCGACTGTAATGTAGTGTGCTTGCTAAAATTGTAGTAAACGTACTTTTACCTACTCCACCTTTTTGACTTGAAAAGGTCACAAATAATGTTTTCTTGTTTTTCATTTTTTTAATTTTTGTATTGATTTAACTCTAATTCTATTTCCTTATTTTTTCATCATACCTCTGCTGATAATTGTAGACCTCGGTCCTGAAGGCAGGAATTCGATCTTTCACTCAGGACCGCCAGCAGGATAGATACCCATTGGGCCTGAAAGCCCGTTATCTTGAAATCCTTCCCGCCATCGGGCTTCTTCTCTGGCGGTATTGGAGGCAAGAGTTCAGCCTAGAACCCCTGCCTGCCTGATTGCAGATAGGCCTATCTGATTTCCAGCAACCTTGCGGAATGCTTAGCGCGCAGGATTGCTTGCGCTCTACTCTGCCTGCCAGCAATCCAGATGCAAAACAAAGCTGAAATCTTTCAGTCCCGACAATCTGAAGGCCCTCATGCCGACAATCCATAAATCCTGCTGTCAGGCTATCCGGCCCGCTATCAGTTTGGCCTGCATGATCGCTACAAAGAAGAAGATATTTCTAATGAATAAGGACGCAGTGGAATTGATTGGCCTTCGCTGGAACTTTTTGTCTCCCGCGGGTATGATGGGCAATTGAAAAAGTAGTCTTTACTTTGTATCGCTCAGAAAATACAAATAGTGGGGATGCGTTTTTTTAGAGGCAAGAAATGAAAAAAAGCATCTATTTTTTTATTTCATCCGCATTAGCGGAATCCTTTCATCGGAAAGGAGCAAGTTATCTTTTGAGCAGCTCGAAATAAATTCCGCAGCTCAAAACAACTTGCCCTGACGGGGTCTTAAAAACACTCTCCGAAGTCGAGGTTTTCATCATAATTTAAAGTTTTTGATCATGGATAATCAAAAGAAGGGGCAAGGCAAAAAAACTGGCCGTAAGCCCAAGACTGATCCCGCAAGACATCGATATTCTATAAGCCTGAACGATAAAGAAAATGATCGTTTCATATCGCTGTTTGAAAAATCAGGAATGAAAATAATGGCTCATTTTATCACTGCATGCGTGTTTGAGCGGACGATAAAAACGGTAAAAATTGATATGAATGCCGTAGAATATCATACCCGTTTGACAAATCTGTATAGCCAGTTTAGGGCAATAGGCGTCAACTATAACCAGGTAGTAAAGATTCTGTACCGCAATTTTTCAGAGAAAAAAGCTTCAGCTTATCTTTTTAAACTGGAAAACCAGACCGCAGAGCTGGCACAGCTCTGTCAGAAAATTATCGACCTAACGCACGAATTTGAGAAAAAACACCTTGAAAAATGATCGCAAAAATTGGAAAAGGCGCAAACCTTTATGGCGTAATTACCTACAACTTTCAGAAAGTGGCCAGTGATGATGGTGAGATTCTGGCCCTTATTAATGTACCTGAAAGTGTTAATGGGGTTTATTCTGTTGCTTATTTCATGAAATGTTTTGATCCCTATCTTTCTGCAAATAACAAAACCGAAAAACCGATACGCCATATATCTTTAAATCCAGATCCCGGCGACAACCTCAATGATGAGCAGTTAACAGCCATAGCCAAAGAATATATGGTCAAGATAGATTTCGATAATCAGCCCTACATTGTATTCAAGCACACCGATATTGAAAGGACCCACATTCATATCGTGACAACCTGTGTAAGGTCTGATGGAACGAAAATTCCTGACTATAACGACCATAAAAGATCAATGGCTGCCTGTAGAGATATTGAAAAACGCTACGGTCTGTTACCAGCAACCGAAAAAATAGGACAGGAAAACTTAAACTTTCGCCCAGTTGATTACCGGAAGGGAAACATTAAAAGCCAGATTTCTTCAGTCGTCAGATATCTTCCCCAATATTATCAATTTCAGACTTTGGGTGCCTATAATGCCCTGCTTTCGCTTTTTAATATTACTGTTGAAGAGGTCAAAGGAGAGATCAATGGACAGCCCAAAAGTGGCCTTGTTTACTTTGCACTTGATGAATCCGGTAATAAAGCCAGCAATCCATTTAAGGCTTCTTTATTTGGTAAGATGGCCGGAATTGAATATTTAAAAAACCACTTTGAAAAGAGTAAGATCGCAATGAAATCCAGTCCTGTAAAATCCATTTTAAAAAACACCTGTGAAGCAATTCTGGCAGTTACCGATAATGAAGCTGAATTCAAAAAGCAGATGTCCCGTCAGGGTATTAATATCCTTGTGCGCCGTAATAAGGAAAACAGAATTTATGGAATCACCTTTATTGATCACGAAAGCCGTACGGTTTGGAATGGTTCACAACTGGGGAAGGAACTCTCCGCTAATTTCTTTAACGAATACTGGACAAATGGATTAAAGTATGGCAACGGCAATTCTTCTGAAAGCAATAATGTATTGACAGGATCGGTTCATCATTTATTTGACTTTATTGACAGAGATGTTTTTACGAATTTGACGGAGAATTTCATCGAAGATGAATCGGTATTTCCTTCAATACAGGGCGATGACTATGAGGAAATAGATTTTGAAAGACGAATGAAACGAAAAAAGAAAAAAAGAGGACCAAGGCCAGGATAAAATTTTTGAAAAAAGGGAACCATGGAATAAAATAAAAATACCTATATGAAGACACTTTATATTGTGGTAAGTTTGGAAATTGGGGAACCTCTGAGGACACTACTACTCCACTTAAAAAATCATATTTTCAATACATTCTATCTAACTTCATATTAGGGGGGGGGTAGATTTGCTACCCTTTTTTTCGTTTAAGAGCAGTACAATCTTAAAAACAGCAAGTTATCCTATTGATTTTATATGTAAAATCGATTTTTTTGTAAAAAATCAGTAAATTTGTTACAGCAATATAACCTATGTGGTCTACCAATAGACATATCTCAATCGAAGAGCATTCTTACAGGCAACTTGTTCAGCAATACAATCCATTACTGTTTTCCATTATTTCACAAAAGATAAATCAACGGGAAGATGTAAAGGATCTGATACAGGATGTCCATATCCACCTTTGGAGGTATAGAGACAGTCTCAACCGGGAGAATGTGGAAGCAATAATAATCAACACCTGTCGTCAAAAGATTGCTGCATTTTATCGCAGTGTTGCGACAATAGAAACAAAGGAGGATTCATTAAATGAAAATATTGTGGATACCGATTGGGAAATGTTGTCGGAGGAGAAAGAAAGGCGTTTAGTTCAACTTGATATGGCAATAGAAAATCTTTTTCCGCCTATCCGACAAAAAATATTTCGGATGAATAAAATAGAAGGTATGACACAGGATAATATCGCCGCGCGTCTCAATATCTCAAAACGGAATGTTAAGTTTCATATCGAGCAATCCCTATCATTCATAAAAAAACACTTTAAAATTCATAAAAACAGTTAAAGTAAGTTAATTTTAGTTAAAAATAACTAAAATTACTGTCCTTTTTCTTCGGTTCCGCATATATGATATAAAGAACCAATATTATGAAGGATAACGAACCTATTCCTTATCTAACCCCAGAAGAAGAGGAAGAGATCTGGACGAACGTTTTTCGTGCGACAAGAGCCAATGACCGGAGACGACGAAAGAGCAAAATTTTCATTTTAAGTGGACTTACCTGTTTCATTGTACTGCTTGGTGTTTTGGGATATGCATTGCTTAGTCCGACAGTGTACACAGCGGACAAAAAGGAAATCCAAATTGTACTATCGGATAAGTCTGAGGTTACATTGTTTAAAGGAGGAACCCTCACTGTTGAGAATTTCTTTTTAAAAGATACCAGAGACATCTTTCTTAAGGGCGATGCGATCTTTAAGGTCACAAAATCGAAAGACCACCCATTTATCGTGCATGGTAATGGCTATCAGACAAAAGTATTAGGTACGGTATTTAAAATTTCGCAGGCAGGTAAAAGCTTCCTTGTTGACCTCTACGAAGGTAAAGTGCAGGTCAACAGAAACGAAAAACCTGAGGAAACCTATGTTTTGCATCCCAAAGAAACGTTCACTAATATGGGAGCGCCAGAAATTGCCGCTGTCATGAAAACGGAAAATAAAACCGTTCCCAAGACCATTAGTGATAAACGCATTAACGTCAATTTTAGCGGATGTTCGATAGATATAGCCATGAACGTTATTGAAAAGAATTATGGTGTTAAAATTAAATATCCGCTGGAACTGAATAAGGAGAATCTTTCCATTACAGGACAAAACGCAAACGCAGAAGACATAATCAAGGCAATAGCCTTACAGTTTAACCTAAATACTAAAAAAATCAATGCTACAACATTTGAACTGGAAAAATAGGCTGTGGAGCCTGGTTACTCCGGCACTGATCCCCGATCAGTGAAAGGAATTGAAGTATACGAAAAAGACCGACGGCGGCCACCGTCGGCCAACGTACTTAACTAATAACTATTCGTCGATTATTAATTTTATACAATGCAAAAATATGAAAAAACTTTGCACGGCTGCCCTTTTCTTTATACTCAGCGGCCAAGGGCTTAATGCCCAGCAAAATCTCTCCACCTTGAGAGTAAGTTATCAGACAGAAAAAATGTCTGTTCCTGATGCCATCCAAAGCTTTATATTCCAGAATAAGATCAGGCAGTTTGCTTATTCAACAACATCGTTGAGCGGATATTTCGTGAAACCTACAAAATGTGCCAATGAACCTGTGATTGCCTGTCTTGACAAATTGTTGAAAGGCTTGCCAATTGAGGCCCTGATTGACAACAATATGCTTATTGTCAGGAAAAAGAAGAATGAATCTATTTCCGATTTACAGGAAGTGGAAGCTTCTTCAATAGCAATGGCTGATACTTTAAAATCTTCTACATCTGTGAACAGAATAGATGAAATTGTTGTCAATGCCGGATACTACAAAGTGGCTGACAAAGACAGAACTGGAAACATTTCAAAAGTGACGGCAAAGGATATAGAACATCAACCGGTAACAAATGTTCTTTCAAGGATTCAAGGTCGTATGTCTGGTGTCAATATTGTTCAGAATAGTGGTGTTCCCGGTGGTGGGTTTGAAATTCAAATCAGAGGGCAGAATAGCTTACGAACAGGATCATTTACAGATCCTAATGGTAATGTCCCTTTATATGTTGTTGACGGTGTTCCACTTGGTGAAATCTCAGCACGGATGTCGCAAATTTCATCTACAATTTTTCCAAAAGGGAATATCAGTCCCCTGAATAGTATTAATCCCAATGACATAGAAAGTATCGAGGTTCTAAAAGATGCTGACGCTACGGCAATATATGGCTCCCGTGGTGCAAATGGTGTTGTACTTATTACAACCAAGAAAGGGAAAAAGGGAAAAATAATCCTGAATCTTTCCACCAACTATGGTATCAGCGAAGCGATTTCAAATCTGAAATTAATGAATAAAGACCAGTACCTTAAGATGCGTCGAGATGCCTATGCAAACGATGGAATTACGACCTATCCGGCCAATGCTTATGATATAAATGGTACATGGGACCAGAACCATGAAACAGACTGGGTAAAAACACTGATCGGAAAAAAGGCAACATTAAGTAACACCCAGCTTTCATTAAGTGGCGGTAGTGAAACCACCAATTTCATGGTGAGCCTGGGGCATGATGAACAAACCACAGTATTCGGACAGGGATTTAAGTATAGCAGCAATACTTTTAACTCCAATATTTCCCATCGTTCTACTGACAACAGGTTTCAAATGAGTATTTCCAATATGTTCACCCAGCAGAAAAATAATATTATTAGAACCGACATGACAAATGATGCGTATCTGTTAGCACCTATCTCTCCTCAGCTTTACATGGCAAACGGAGGTCTTAATTGGGAGAATAATAGTTTTACAAATCCTTTGGCAGCATATAATTCCTCATACGATAATGATACAAAATTGTTCCAAACGAATTTGAATACAGAGTACCGTATCTTCAAGGATCTTAAAATAAAATTGAATGCTGGTATTAACTACACCACTGTAACCGAATTAGCTTTAACCCCAAATACAATTTACAGCCCTTACTTATCAACAGGCTCATCAAGTTCCAGTTCTCAAGCATATAGAAAATCTCAGCAGGTATTTTCTTTTATTGCTGAACCACAAATAAGCTGGCAAAAAAACTGGGGATCGCATCACATAGAAGCACTTGTGGGAAGTAGTTTCCAGAGAAGCGTAAGAACTACGGACGAAAAGCTTGGAATCGGCTTTGAAAGCAACCAATTCATCAGCAATATAGGAGCAGCAAAAACGGTCATGAACTTGGAAGATTCCAATATCGAATACCGCTATGCTGCACTGTTTGGAAGACTTAATTACCAGTTTAGAGGAAAATATATCTTAAATCTAACAGGCAGACGTGATGGCAGTAGCCGTTTTGGTCCAAACAAACGCTTCGCGAATTTTGGTGCTATAGGTACCGCTTGGCATTTCTCAAAGGAAACCTTTTTAAAAGACCTAAAATGGTTAAGTTTTGGAAAATTAAGAGGTAGCTATGGCTCGGCAGGTAGCGACAACATTGGAGATTTCCAATATCTTGATAATTATGTTGTTTCTTCTGCATTGTCATACAACAATATTACAGGTTTAACTCCTTCCAGACTATATAATCCCGATTACAGTTGGGAAATTACAAGAAAACTGGAAGCTGCACTTGAAATGGGGTTTTTCAAAAACCGTCTGAACCTAACAACGGCATGGTATAAGAACCGTTCTTCCAATCAGCTCGTGGGTTATCAGCTTTCCGCAGTAACAGGCTTTACAAGTGTTATGGCAAATCTTGCAGCTACTGTTGAGAATACTGGTATTGAAATAGAATTATCAGGTCGCCCCTTCGTTGGTGAAAATTTTAGGTGGGAATCTGGCTTTAACATAAGCTTCCCTAGAAACAAACTATTATCATTTCCCGGGCTCGCAGGTTCATCCTATGCAAATCAATATGTTATCGGACAACCAACAAATATTATCAAGCTTTATCAATTAGAGGGTATAAACCCAAAAACCGGACAATATCAGTTTACAGATTTTAATGGTGATAATAAAATATACTCGCCAGATGATAGACAGGTGATAGAGGATATTAGTATCAAATACTTTGGAGGGTGGAATAATAACATAAGTTACAGAAACTGGAATCTCTCTTTTCTTTTTCAGTTTGTAAAAAAGAAAGGGGTCAATTACAACTCTGTTATTCCTATGCCGGGATTAATGAACAATCAACCCATTGAAGTCCTCAATGTATGGTCTGAAAATAATCCAACAGGGTTTTATATGCCATACAGCACAAAAAATTCAACTAGCCAATCTTTGTTTCGTAGTAGTAGCGCTATTGTTTCAGACGCTTCTTTCATCAGGTTAAAGAACTTGCAGTTAGCATATAAACTACCGCTTAAAAGTGAAGTTTTCAAACATGTGATGATTTACTTTCAGGGACAGAATCTTTGGACGTGGACAAAGTTTTTCGGCGTAGATCCGGAAGCAGCAACCCCTGGTTATTTACCGCCGTTGAGAACCTTTTCTTTTGGAGCCAATTTTAATCTTTAAAATTTTAAAAATGAAAACTAAATATTACATCATACTTATTATCATCGCATTCATTAACTTTTCTTGTGAGAAATCAATTGATGTTGATATGCCCGACAATCTAATAGACAAGGAAACTGTCTTTAAAGATACACAGACAGCCAATGCGGCACTTGCAGCGTTATATATGGACGTTATGAAAAGTTCCCCTATAGCGGGAGGAGCCCTTGAAACCTATTTAGCAAACTATACTGACGAATTGGATAATTATTCGACAACCTCCTCAGATATTCGTGATATCTTCCTGAACCAGCAGGTTGATAACAATAGTCTTATTTATAATGTCTGGGCGGGAGCTTATAAACATATCTATTCTGCAAATTCCATTTTGGAAGGTGTTTCAGAATCTTCAGGAATTCCGGTTTTGGATAAAAAATATTTAAGAGGTGAGGCGTTACTTGTAAGATCCATTATGCTCTTTTACCTCAACCAGCTTTATGGAGACATTCCTTACCCAGTTTCTACCGATTACCATGTAAATAATACAATTAGTAAAACAGCATCAACGGAAGTACTAGCTAAACTAGAAAATGATCTTGCCGAAGTATCTAATCTTTTGCAGAATGATTACCGTAATACTGAACGCACATACCCAAACAGAATGGTCGCAAGATTGATGCTTGCAAAAGTTTATATGGCAGAGAAAAGATGGAACAACGCTGAAAACCTTTTAAAAGAAATTGTACAAAGTCCTTTATATAAAATGGAACCTGATATTACCAAGGTTTTTCAAAAGACAGGCCAGCATATAATTTGGCAACTTAGACCTAATAATAATCTCTCATTATCCCAAGCTTCCATATATTATTTTACAAACTCTGCACCTTCAACTTATGCATTGACAAGTGGATTAATCGGTTCATTTCCAAATGCCGACTTACGTAAACAGAAATGGATTGCACCAGTAGTTTTTAATGGGGTTACCTATTACAGGGCTGAGAAATATAAAAACCGTGGTGGTAACAATTTAACCGAATACTCCATAGTATTCAGATTGGAAGAAGCATATTTATTATTGGCGGAAGCACTCACGCAGCAAGATAAAATTGCAGAGGCTTTGCCTTATGTAAATGCAACAAGGCAACGGGCACTACTTACTCCATTAGCTATGCCCATAACAAAAAATGCACTTTTGGATGAAATACTTCTTGAAAATAGGAGGGAATATTTTACCGAAATGGGCCATCGTTTCCTTGACTTGAAAAGAATGGGCAAACTTAGTTCTCTTCAAACTACGAAACCCAACTGGAAAGATTTTCATCAGCTTTGGCCTGTTCCTCAGAAAGAAATACTACTCAATACAAATCTTAATCCACAAAATACCGGCTATTAATAATGAATAATATTTTGAAATTATTGTTGCTGCTAATGGGATACCTACTAATACCCGCTCAAAAACACGAAGACACTATAAACAGTTGGAGGACTAAGTTTGCTACTCTTGGCAATGCAATATATAAATCAAACAATGCAAACTGGATTGGTGTCCATAAAATCAGCAAACAAAATGGCGACAGTATTTTTGTGATAAGCACGGATAACCGATCACAAAAGGTCTACAGAATGATGAATTCTCAACTTACTTTTTTAAATGAGGATGGAGTATTGGGAAAACAAGGGCAAAAAGCAATATTCCTTAATATCAAAACTGGTAAAACCTTCGAATTTGACAGTGTAATAAAGTCTTATGCCTTGGAACAGAATAACAGATATGGATTCTTATTTAAAGATAATCGTCTTAGATTCTATGATATTTCTGGGAAGCCCCTTCTCGAAATTAATAATGTTGATGATTTGGATGCAACTGATTCTAAAAACAAATTGTACATAAGTAAAATATGTGAAGGTAAATTACAAATTGTAGAAACCTCGGGTGTTGCACAAAAGATTGTTTACTCAACGGAAGATAAGATACGCAAAATGGAACTTACCTCACGGGGAAAATACTTGGTAATTACAGAAACAATACTAAACAATGATAGTGATAGGTTAGTAATATTGGATACCAAAAATTCTGGTAAAAAGTTGCTGGAACTGAATATACCTAAAAAATCCATAGTGAAGCTCTCAGAAATACAAGAAGACAAAGCGCTCCTGATCAGTGCAAGAGCCAGTGCAGCAGCAGAGAAAGATTCAATTGTCGAAATCTGGTATGGTAATGACCCTTACGTAAATGAGCATTATAAAAAGTTTGCGGTGCGCCAATACTGGATCTGGCATCCAAAAAATGGTAAACTTAAAAGAATAGCAGCGTTGGACAATATGGAAATAAATTCGCTTAACAATGACCGCTATTTCCTTAAATACATTCCAAGAAAAGGACATAATTACATTACAAGCGAGCCAGAACTTAACGGGGCCCAACTGTTCGACATCGTAAATAACACCAGTTTTAATTTAGGAGATCTTAAGGCCATAACACAGCTATCAAGAGGAACAAGCAGAAATAGTAGGGTAAGTTCAGAGATTTTTTGTTCAGTGGATGGAAAATGGTTCTTAGCCAGTCATGATGGTGTTAAATGGATTTTATTTAGCAGCGATGGGGCAAAAAAAGTTTTGATTGATAAAACGGGACTGTCACAACCTGTATACTCACGGGATGGAAGCAATATTTACTTCGAAAGCAATGACGGACTCTGGTTGTATAATATCAGAAAACAACAATTATCAGCCCTGCAAGTTGGAAAAGGCAAAACGACCAAGATCCTGAATTTTACATTAAAGTGGAATGATCAATATAAATCCGCAATCCCGTTCTTTCAAACAGAAAAAATCTTGGTTGAAATCTATGACCAAGAAGAAAATATGGTGTCCTATTCTCTATTAAATCAGGGAAAATGGTTTCAGGTTATACCGCCAACTAAAAATAGGATTAACGGTAAATATTTCATTTATGATCCAGGAATGACATCTTTTTACACGCTAGAGGAGAATTATAATTTACCACCAGCCCTGTACAAATACAATGGAGCAGGACAAAAGCATTTTGTTTTCAATGGAAATAATACCGATCATGAAGCGAAAAGAATTAAACAGCAAATTTATAGCTATTCCGCCGTGGGAAAAAATCTAAAAGGGATATTATACTATCCAATAAATTTTAGTCCCTCTAAGATTTACCCTATGATAGTTAATATTTATGAATTACAGAGACAGATATCCAATGAATATCTGTCGCCAAATAATTTAATGCCCGTAGGTATTCACATTCGAACTTTGTTAGAACAAGGTTACTTTGTCTATCTACCGGATATTGCCTATGGTCCAAAGGGAACAGGATTATCTGCAATGGATTGTGTTAACAATGCTTTAGATGCCGTCCTCAATAATGCAAATATTAACCCAGCTAAAATAGGTTTAATAGGACATTCTCATGGAGGCTATGAAACTAACTTTATTGCTACACACTCAGATCGTTTTGCTACCTATGTATCCGGAGCGGGAAATAGTGATATAATCAGATCCTATTACTCCTATAATCTTCAATTTGGTAAACCTTTCTACTTTCAGTTTGAAACCGGTCAGTATGATATGGGGACTTCAATTTCAGAGAATAAAAAGCTCTATTTGAAAAATAATCCGATCTTAAATGTTGACAAAGTAAATGCCCCAATATTACTGTGGGCAGGAAAAAAGGATGAGAACATACAATGGGATCAGGTGATCGAATTTTATATGGGATTAAGACGTTATAAGAAGAACGTTATAGCGTTGTTTTATCCAAAAGGAGGACATGATCTCGTATTTGAACCTGTGGAGGCTGAAGATAGGAATAGAAAGATATTACAATGGTGGGACTATTTTTTGAAAGACATCACGAATGTTCCCTGGATAAACAAACAGATGAAGGAGGATGCACATTAGCATCCTCCTTCTTTAATTTAATTGATACTTCTGTGAAGTTCAAATGAACAAGTTGTTTCATCAGGGCTTTGGAATTTGTACAACTTGTTAACTCCATCGTCATTCAAAGTACAAATAACACCGCCTAATTCATTACATTCCTGTTCAACTACTTCGCATTGGCTTCCGTTTATACGGTAAGTAGGCATCGCTTTGGAGCTTAACTTATTGCTAGCATATGCACCACCAAGTCCCATTGCTACAATAAGACCCGGTAAAAGTAATTTTTTCATGGCATCATAATTTAATTGGTTACTGCCTAATCTGTTACAGGATTTTCGGCTAATTTCCTTTTTTTTCTCCATTATTTACAAACTGCTCCCTGAGCAGCTTGATTCGCTGTGTGTTCTACTTAAAAGCACCTTCCCGTATTCTGTACCGCTGAAGTTCATTTCCAACTAGCACATATAGATACCGCCCGTCAGTGATCATCGAAGACATCGCTTTGCCTTTCTTATTACGAATATAGAAGCTTCCTATGTACCGTTGCTCATCTGTCCTGTAAACATCAATGATCGATGAAGTTTTCCACGAACTCGAAGGCTCATGCTTTCCTTTTAAATTCGAACGGTTAAAAATAAAATCCTTATATAAGTTAAAACCTTTGTTCACACTGAAAGATGGAGCATTCATCTTTGTGCTTCCATCTGAAAGCTTTTTTACAGCTATATTGGCAGTTTTAGTCGTATCTATCGTATTGAACCTGTTCGCAACACGCAAGTGGCTATCCATCACAATATATTGGTTCCGATAATAGTATGTGTAAACAACCTTACCTGTCTCAGGTTCCGTAGCCAATAGCCCATCTACATCAAAAACACCGTCTATCTGCTTTTCCAGAATTGTAGGTTTTAATTCCGTCTTAGGATTCTTCATAAGATCCAGTAACGCAATTGTATACTGTTTGTCGGCTCTTTTCTGCGTTCTTAAAGCGAATTTCATCGAATCCAAAACGGTCAGTTGATTGAAAAAAGCATCTCCATAGCTGATCGTCTGCGCGATAGAATCACCAAGCTTACCTCTATAGATAATAGGGATATTTCCATCGTACAAATAATAATGCGGATATTTAACTTTTAGCTGTACATTTCTAAACGGATGGTCAATATTATCTAAACTAATCTTAGTACGACCCAGGGCTTGCAATCCGGTATCGATTTCCGTAATGAATAGTGGTGTTGTCGGATTGCCCAGATATATTTTGCCGTTTGCTATTCCTGCAAAATAGTAGGAGTTCACGCCCAGCTTATATACCTTATCATCAAAAATAGGATGTTGTAAGAAACGCCGTGTAAAGTTGTTTTCTTTTTTAATGATATGTTCTGAACTGAAAAACAGTACTATTACTACTCCACTACTTGCAATAACGGTCATAAATGAATTCGATAGGGGCCAAGTTAATTTTTTGTTGGGATTATCTATTCTATACTGATAAACGATGGCCGAAAATACGAGGATCACAATTACAATATTAAAAAGTAAATGTTCCCACCAGCCTAATTTCTCCAAAATCCCACCACAAGAGCACGGAACGAAATCACTATAGTTCAGAATTATATAGATATAAATAGTGAATGCAGACATTAATCCCAAAGAACCATATAACCCAATTTTTTTTATGTCTGGAAGAATCAGTATTATCGCTAATACCAATTCAATAATAATAACAGCATACGATATAAGTCCAGCATAAGCACTTAACAATGGAGATTGTGCCAATTGAACCTGGAAATTCTCAAAATCCAAAACTTTGCTAGCTGCCGCATAAAAAAACAGAAAAGCAGTTAAGTAACAGACAGTTCTTACAAAATATTTATTTATGAATCCTAGAGCTTTCATAACCATTGGCATTGATTATGTCAAAGTTCGATCTAAAGATTTTGTAAAAAAATACCCCTAACATTTAAACGAATACCCAAAATATAGAATCGTAGACCCAAAGCATATGATCATATACCCATAACATACCATCTGTACCTAATAATAATTTAAGGAAGCTAATAATGGTATTTCATTAAAAGGAATACCATATCGGAGAAAAGCTTTGGACATTGTGGCATAAGTCTGAAAACCATTTCTAAAAGCAATTTCTTTTTTGCTTAATCGGGTAAATATTATATCACAGGTCGCTTCCATTATTTTCTTTTTCAATACAAACGAATAGAACGTGTCCCCGAAAAAAATCTTGCAGTCCTTTTGAAAGTGATTGTAGTTATATCCTTTTTCTGCCACAAGATCTTGGACAAATTCTCTTTTATCTGTATTGAATGATTCCAATATGTCCTTAAGATACATTACCTCGGGTGGAATATTCCTGATAAGGCCTTTGGGTATAAATACATCGACAACATGTAAGTGTCCAGTCTTTTTATTTTCATTTCTTGCTAAACCTGCAACAAGATGTAGATGCTCACCATCTGCATATCGCAAATGGACCGGTAATATCTTAGCGGAAGATAGATCCTGGTTTTTAAGCTCCTTTAATATTTCCATAACAGTCCGATTACTGCTACTTGGATTATCCAGATCATAATGTTCAATAATATCCTCTTTGAATGTGCCTATGGCCAAAAAACTAAATTTCCGGCAAAAATCCAGATAAAAGTCTGACACACGGTGCAGTTGTTGAGACAGCATCATCGGATCAGCAACTTCTATCGCAGATTTCACGAAATTCAATGTCGAAAACATGGTGATATTTCGTTGAATAATGGTATCGATGAGCGAAATAACGTATAAGTTCATATTTCTTCTCCTTTCCATAAAAGTCAGTCCAGCTGAGAAAACTAAACTATCGGTAGTTTTTATCTGTAGCTGTAAATTAATACATTCTATTTATAAAAGGAAATGATTAGTAACTATATAATGAAATATTTGCAATAAAACCTTAATTTGATATCGCTTTACAACATGCTTAAAATATGTTTGTAACAAAATTTGCAGTCATAATGGTTGTAAATAAAGACAAGTATTCGTTTTTGGACTAGATAAATCATAGATTTATATCTAAATGGAACAGGTGATAAATTTCATTATTTAAATAATTATTATTCTGCATTTTGACGCAAAAGTAGATTAAACAATACCGTCTGAAGGTCAACTAAAGGCTTTATCATGAATCTTTTTCTTCTTCTTTTTTGTTATCTTTTTCTTTATTAATTAAATGAGATAGATTAGGATCGTTCTCAATTCGCTGCATTTCGGTCTCTATTATTGAAACTATATCTGCCTTTATCTGCTTATAGTTCGCATCAACTTGCTCCTTCATGGTATCACTACCCTTTTCATCAATAAAAGAAATAATCTCAGGTATCTTTTTATAAGCCTTTGTTTCAATTGCAATTTTTTCATTGTCCATTACAATTTCAGCATGAAAAATTTTCTGTGCGATGCGTTCATCAAAATTATCTGATACTGCGCCGACGAACATTCCTTGCGTGAGTGTAGAAATCTTCGATGCAGGTATCAAACTATCCAATTGAGTTGAAATAGATGTTGATTTATCATTTCGGTTGATGGTCATACTTTGACGTTTCTGTAAAACCTTACCGAAACGCTCAGAAAGGTTTTTGGCAGTTTCACCAACAACCTGGCCAGAGAAAATATTACCTACTGTATTTTGTATCACCTTACTTTCCTTATCGCCATAATCCCTTGTCAATTGTGAATAATCCTGAAAACCCAAGCATACTGCCACCTTATTGCTTCTAGCAGTAGCAATAAGGTTATCCAGCCCTCTGAAATAAATAGTTGGCAATTCGTCAATGATAACCGAACTCTTTAATTGGCCCTTTTTATTGATAAGTTTTACAATTCTTGAATTATACAATCCCAATGCTGCGGAATAAATATTTTGTCTGTCAGGGTTATTCCCGACACATAGAATTTTAGGCTCTTTGGGATTATTAATGTCTAAAGAAAAATCATCGCCGGTCATAACCCAGTACAACTGCGGTGAAATCATTCTTGATAATGGAATCTTTGCTGAGGCGATTTGGCCTTGCAACTGATCTTGCGCACCACCCTGCCAGGCATCCATAAATGGCGAAAGATAATTTTCAAGCTCCGGGTAGGAAGTAAGTATTGTAAATACTTCTTCATATTTTTTATTCAATAGCTCAATAGCGTGTGGAAAAGTACAATATTTTCCGTTTTCGTAAATCTTAAGGTACCAGATGATGGCAGCAAGTAAAATTATTGGAGATTCAACAAAAAAATCCCCTTGCTTGGTTATCCAGCTTTTGTTTAGGTTGAGCATAATAGTGTAAGCAGCTTCATACGCGTCAGAGATATCTGTCATAAAAGCAGAGCTAAGCGGATTACAACGGTGGCTGCGCCGGGGATCGTCAAAATTGATGACGTAAAATTTTGGTTTTATCTTATACCTATTGCTATGTTTCAGTAAATGGTTATAAGCGATGGTAGAAAGATCATCGAACTTGAAATCGTAGATGTACATCGCAAAGCCCTTTTCAATATGCTGTTTGATATAGTTATTTACGATGGCATAGCTTTTTCCCGAACCAGGTGTCCCTAGTACGATTGTGGCCCGAAAAGGGTTGACCACATTGATCCAGCCGGGATTCCATTTGCCTTTGTAATAAAACTTAGTGGGAAGGTTGATGGAATATTCATTTTGCATCAATTGGGTTTCTTGCTGAAAACTTTCATTCTCATTATTGAATACATCATCCATCAGATTATTTTTTAATAATCTGCTGAGCCATATACCACCGACCATCAAAGAAATAAAGCCTGTGCTGGTTGTCAATATGTATAAAAAGGCTCCTGTTTCAGGAGAGAGCAATAGTAAGGATGTGTTCATAAAGAATAGAATAAACCCTGCTATTAGAACTGTATTTATCTTTGACCATGTAATTTTTTCGTTCTTAACACCCTGAGTTCCTAGGCAGCTCAACGCAAGAAGTAGAAACGAAAATGCTTTAGTATATAGGGTATGCGAAAAGAGGCCGCATGTCCGTTGGAAGTTGCTTAAAATACGGCTAATCACCTCTATGGTCCAACCTTTATCTGCGAATGCACTATAACAGAACCAATAAAAGTGCATAAGCACCAAAATGATGCTCACCGCTCTCATAAATCCTACAATTTTGGCTAATCCTCTTAAATCATCCTCTCCTTGCATATCAAATAGTTTATGTGCAAGCGAAAGTATTTATGTTGTTTATTAGGTGGTTAATTTGACCTCAATATGCTGTTGAAGGTAGTCTTTGGCGCTCTGCATTAGTAAAAGTTTGAGAGTTGGGCTCCAATCTTTCCAATGATATTTTGTTCTTTTCGAATTAGAAAAGTGAAGATTTTTTCATAAAATATTATCTTTTATAGGAGCTGTATTGTAAATTTTCGACACTCCCATTATAGGGATCTAAAAAGTAAAAAACTGCTGTTAATCTAAAAAATTAACAGCAGTTCTTCTCTCGTTTTTCAGTAGTTGCAGGATCTTTTTGTGGAGTTCAGATTATGAATCTGAATTACTTTTTATCCAGTCCCAAATGTACTCTTTTAGATCTTGATAAAGATTGTCATAGGAAGTACTGTATTCAAAGTCATCAGTAAGATCATACTTGTTAAAAATATGATCACAGATATCAAGCATTTTTAGCGCAAAAGGTCTTAATTCTTCATCCATTAAAAACATATCAAACTCGTATGAGACAACTTGAAAAATAGCATTGAACTTTGAAAAATAGAGATTTTCAAAAAGAATGGAATTTGCAATCTTTTCAGCCTCTTCTTCTGTGTTTTTTCCTTGTTTTGCATCGTCATAAGCGTTGTATGCATAATTTGAGCGTTTGGTAATAAATGTTGAATCATAAGCTTTTTCCGGGAAGCTGGAATCGAGTAACTCTTGCAGATTATTTTTAAAAAAGGCAAGATCTTTCTGTGTTGTATCCATATAAATAAAAATTTGTGGTTTTTCATGGATAAACTTACTAAATCAGATTTATGGTCGTTTTTTATTGGCATTTATTAGCGCTTGCTGGCCGGAATTGTCCGTTTAGTTAGCATTCAGTAGATAAATATCGAAAGTCCGCCGTTTGGAAACCTAAATTGATATATACTATATTTGCGACTGAAATTAAATTTTTTTAACATGAAAGAATTACTAGAAAGCATTACTGCTCAATTTGAATCTTTTAAAACTGACGCAGAACTTCAAACGGAAAAAGGAAACAAAGCAGCTGGAACAAGAGCCAGAAAAAGTTCTTTGGCCTTAGAAAAACTAATGAAAGAATTTAGAAAAAATTCGTTGGAAGACGCTAAAAAGTAACAAATCAATTATCCTCCGAGCGGAGGATAATTTCTTTTTGTATACACAAATCTAACTTTTCTAAATCTTTTGAAAGTCTCCAAAGCTCTAATTGATCCTATGCTTTTAATACTTCGTTTTCCATTGTCCTCCATTTTTAGGCGGTGGGTCAATATACTCTGTTTCTTCATTAACCAATTCGCCTGAATCTGACTGCTGCAAACTGTCCGCATTTTTTTTGCTTTCAATAGCCGTTTTTTTTATTTCATACTTATCGTCGTTGATTGGATTCTCATCCTGTTGTCTACAGGAATTAATAACTACAATAACCGCTAAAATTGTAGTTATTGGGAAAATAATTGAGATAAACTTTTTCATTACTAAAATTTTTAAAAGGTTTATCCCCCGGGGGTTAAAAGAATTCTTGATCCGAAATTAATGGACTTTTTTTCGTTTGGAAACAGTTATATGTCTCCATTCTAGAATCGTTACGTAATTTTTCTAGAAAATGAACATTTGTAACTTTTTACGAATCAATATTTTAGAGTAATAAATGACTTTGTTTAAATAAATTAAACCAAAAGTTAATATTTGATTCAAATTATTTATTTTTATAATTAAACCACACTAGTATGAAAAATTTTCCCAAATTATATCTGCTTCTTTTTTTGATTGTTTTTATCTCATCTCTAAAAGGGCAAGCAAAAGAGCAGTATAGTGACTACTATATTTTACGTGAGAATTATAGGGGGCTTTCGGAGAATGATACGAATGCCTTGGAATCTATACAACACTATATAGCCAAAGCTAAAAAGGAAAAGAACTATCAACAATTAATACAGGGCTATTTGGATGGAATATTATATTCATCATCTCCAGCTCAGAAATTGAAATTTGCGGATAGTACAATTTACGCATCAAAGTTTACCTGTGATAATCAGAAAATCAGCGCTGCATATCTTGAGAAAGGTGTTGTTTACTATTTTCATTTCAAAAATTACAAACGTGCGATGGATGAATATATGAAAGCGTATCAATATTCCAAAAAAGGGACTGATGAATTTTACGAGCACAGGCTGATTTACCTTATGGGAACGCTAAATAATTATATTGGAAAATATGATATGGCCCTGGAACAGCTTAAAGTAGCCAGTGGACATTTTGAAAATCAATCCCTAAAATCCTTGCATCCGAATTTAATATATAATAATTTAAGGGGATATTTAAATTCAATTCATCAGATGGCGGTATGTTACCGAAATTTGGGGAATTTCAGATTAGCAGATTCTCTGATAACGAAAGGAATTTCGGAAACTGCTTCGAGCAAAGAATACATGCAGGAATATGGTTACTTTCTAAAAGAGAAAGGCATTCAACAATTTAGACAGAAACAATACACTCAAGCAATCAATTCAATTAATTCTTCTATCAAAGCTATTTCAGCCGTCAATGATTTTGCATGGGTAACAGTTTGCTATTCATATATCGGTAAATCATATCACAGTCTAGGAGATAGTAAACAGGCTGTATCATTCTTTAAGAGAGCGGATTCAATTTTTAAGAAACATAACTTTATTTTCCCTGAAGTCAGAAGTAATTATGAACTGTTAATGGACTACTATAAAACTAAAAATAATGTTCATCAGCAATATTTTTATTCAACCCAATTAATCAAGGCAGACAGAACTCTTTATAAGGATTTTGATTATTTGACAACCAAAATTTCTAAAGAGTATAATCCATCAATGGATAGGGAAGCCAACAAATATTTAAGAAATGAAATTGCCCAGGGAAAATGGTCCAATTTGAAGATTACTTCTATTTGTCTTTTAGCCTTATTGATCTTAATTATTTATCAAGAACGAAAGCAAAATCGATTGGTATTAAAATATAAAAAACTGGAACATGCGCTTTTAAACAGAGATAGTGAAAATTCTATTGATAATTATGATAAACTACAAGAAGATCTTTGTCTGGACATAAAAGATGAAATAAAAGATGACATCTTAAAAAAACTGGACAGATTTGAGAAAAACGGTGAATTCATAGAATTTGGTTTAACAGCACCAAAATTGGCCCGGAAATTTGATTCAAATTCAAAATACCTTACTTTAGTCATTCTCCAATATAAGGGAATGGCTTTCAAAAATTATCTTGCTCAGTTGAGGATTTCCTATATCACGGAAAGGCTATACAATGACAGGAAATACTTAGGCTATACGCTTGAAAGTCTGGCGAACGAATGCGGCATTGGATCACGGGCCAATTTTTCTAAAAAATTTGAGGAAATAAATGGTATAAAGCCTACTGCTTTCATTCAAAAACGACTAAAAGATTTAAAATTTGTAAATGAACGGGGAACAGACAATTTCCTTATTTGACGCAACTATCGGTCTTTTTTTTATGACCTGAGCATTTAAATTTTAAAATAATCCAGATATTAGGTAATTTTATATTTAAATAGCCACCTAAATGAACAAATATGATGAAAATATGTCCCATGAAATACTCTTGCAGGGTTTGCGGAATGGGGATCAATATGCTTTTCATCAGATCTTTCAAAAGTTCCATAAAGCAATAGTTTTTTTCGCAAGCAAACTTCTATTTCCAGATACCTATTCCCAAGCAGAAGAAATTGTACAGGATATTTTTATTAAGATGTATGAGAAAAGATCTTCTTTCAAATCTTTTGAAAATATTAAAGCCTTCCTTTATATATCAACCAAAAATGCATGCTTCGATAGGATAGCTAAAGAGAAGGTGCGATTGAATCGCTTTAACAGGTATATCCAAAACTTTAGTGAATCAGAAGAAAGTATCCTTCAACATATTATCGATTCGGAACTTATTAGTCAACTGGGGGCAGAAATAGAGGCCTTACCTGAAAAATGCAGGATCATTATGAGACAGTTTTTGGATGATGATAAAACAGCCAAAGAGATTTCGGAAGATTTGGGGATTACTATAAGTACCGTCAATAATCAAAAAGCAAGAGCAATTTCGATTATTAAAAAG
Organism: Chryseobacterium sp. 2987; assembly: GCF_031456375.1. Classification (NCBI taxonomy): domain Bacteria; kingdom Pseudomonadati; phylum Bacteroidota; class Flavobacteriia; order Flavobacteriales; family Weeksellaceae; genus Chryseobacterium; species Chryseobacterium sp. 2987. The sequence goes on along the minus strand of NZ_JAVDUN010000001.1, from coordinate 326,870 downwards.
AGGCTTGGAAGTGCGGGAATCGCCCTTTTATTATTTTATTCATAATTTTTCGAAAATTCTTTAGAGAAAGCCATATCATTTTCCGTTTCTATCTTAAATTCAGAATTATGGAGAGGAAAGATGTATTTATCGGTTTTGAAATAGGTAGAATATTGACAAAAATTGTTCGGGAAGAACCTTTGACCGTTAATGAGCATTCAACTTTGGATTCCTGGATTAAAAAGGACGAAAACAATAGGATCTATTTTAATAATCTAAAAAATGAAAGCCAGCTGACAACTTCAATCAAACAGCTCTATCAAACAGATTCAAACCAACAATTTTATCTGATTGAACAGAAAATAAGAAAGAATAAAAAAGTAAAATTAATCCGTTCAATAAGTATTGCAGCCGGATTGATAACAATTTTAAGTACTGGATTATGGTTCTTTTATAATAATACTGAAAACAATACAATAGAAACAACTTTGGTAAGCAATGATGTATTGCCAGGTTCAAATAAAGCAACAATTACATTTTCTGACGGTAAAGCTATCGAATTAAAAGACGTTGATGGAATTAAAATATCATCTCGGGGAATTACCTACACTGATGGCCATGAAGTAAGCAGTTCTGAAAATCACAATTCCGCTATTTTGAAAACACCTCGCGGCGGTCAATACCAAATTACCCTTTCAGATGGGACTAAAGTCTGGTTAAACGCCGGGTCTTCATTAGAATATCCAATGAAGTTTACTGCTAATAGAGAAGTAAAATTAAATGGTGAGGCATACTTTGAAGTCTATCATGATCCGAAGCATCCCTTTATCGTAAAAACAGATATCCAGCAAATAAAAGTGCTTGGAACAATTTTTAATATTCGTGCCTATGAAAATAACCAGTACACAACTCTAGTACAGGGAAGTGTAGAAGTTAAAGCGAATGGCTCTACATCTACAAGAAAAATGAAGCCAAATGAACAGGCTATAATAAATAATTATAGCCTTTCTATTCAAAAAGTTGATGCTATGGAATTTGTTGCATGGAAAGAGGGCTTGATCAGCTCCAGTAGTATCTCTCTTGTTGATCTTTCACAAGAAATAGAAAGATGGTATGATGTTGATTTCAAATTCCTCCCAAATTTTAGAAATGAAGAAAGTGCTTATTTAACCATAAACAAAAATGAGAAGCTCTCTTCAGTTCTGAAGGTTATCGAAAAAACTTATGGCGTAAAAGCCACAATTCAAGGAAAGGAGGTGCTCATCAGATAAGAACGTTTCATATGTTTATGCCCGTAGTTCTTTAGAATATACCGTCCCGAGGTCCAGTCGGGACGGCTGCGGGTTTTTAAAAATTAATTCAAGCAATTTACTAACCCTAACTCAAATGTAATGAATAATACCATTATCGGCAATGGTAATATGGTTTCTATTCTCCAATGGAAACGCAAATACCTTGTCAAACTATTCAAACACAAACAAGTCATGAAAAACCTGATATTTTTGATATTGATTATTTTTCTGGCCTGTACAAAATTGACTGCTCAGCGTATAACTGTAATCGAAAAAGGAGTACCCTTTAAAACCGTGATTAGGCAGATTAATGAACAGTCTGGATACTCTTTCTCCATAAATGAAAGGCACATGAAAATCGCTAAAGATGTCACTATTTCAGCCAAGGACAAGGATTTAAAAGCTGTATTAGATGAAATCTTTAGCAGACAACCCTTTGGTTATAGCGTAGAAGGAAAAATAATAGTTTCTGTAGATAAGGGAAAAGAAACTCAGTCAAAAATACCAATTAAAAAGGAGGATAACCCGATCAGAGGAAAAGTAATGAATGATAAAGGCGAACCTTTAGCCGGAGCTACACTACGTATCAAAGGAACAGATATTGATTTTTCAACGGATGGAAACGGTATAGTTCTAATACCGGAAAAATTTGAAGAAGAGATTCTGAAGGTATCTTTTATTGGCTATTCATCAACGGAAATTCCTGTTAGAAATGCAAATAACATTATTTTGCACCTAAATGATAATACGATCGGTATTGTGGATGTTGTTTCTACCGGATACCAAAATATTCCAAAGGAAAGGGCAACCGGATCATTTGTGCAAATTGATAACCGATTATTAAACAGACGGGTCAGCACCAATATTTTGGACCGTTTAGATGGTGTCACAAGCGGACTAACTTTCAGTAAGGGGGCTGGTTCTACAGGACTTTTGCCTTCAAATTCCAAAACTGGGATATCAATCAGAGGAACAAGTACGATTGATACCAAGGTAAGTGCTGACCCTCTGATCGTACTTGACAATTTTCCCTATGAAGGAAATTTAGATAACATTAATCCCAATGACATTGAAAACATTACTGTCCTTAAAGATGCAGCGGCCGCATCAATATGGGGTGCAAGATCCGGAAATGGTGTAATAGTAATAACAACCAAAAAAGGAAAGCTAGATCAAGCGCTGAACATTGAATTTAATTCAAATTTCACCATCGGCGAAAAACCCGACCTGAAATATTCTCGGAACTATATCGGTTCTTCAGAATATTTGGAAATAGAAAAATATCTTTTTGACAAAGGATATTATGATTCAAGTATTAAAAATACGACGACTTATCCAGTTTTATCCGGGGGTGTTGAGATCTTTTCAAAAATGCGGGACCGAACGATCACCGAAAAAGAAGCTAATGACCAATTATCTATTTTGAGAAATACAGATGTCCGGAGTGAAACAGGAAAATATTATTATCAGAAGAGTTTTAATCAGCAATATGCCTTAAACGTTCGTGGCGGCACTCAAAAAGCAACATACGCTTTGACATTTGGTTTAGATAAAAACAGAAATTATTTAGTAAATAGCAGCTATAATAGAACAAGTTTCAGTTCATCCAATACTTTCAGGCCTATCCGTAATCTGGAACTTTCAGCAGGTATCATTTATAACCGAACCAATAATGTTCTCGGATCGGGATATAGATCTAATTTACCTTATAACAGATTGTCTGATGAAAACGGAAACGCCTTAAGCGTCCCTTACATTTTTACTGATGCTTATAAAAAATCAATGGAAGACTTAGGATTTCTGGATTGGTCATTTCGGCCCATTGCAGAACGGGACTTTACAAAGAATACGACCAAATATACTAATATAATCCTTAAAGGTGGAGCCACTTATAGTTTTACCAATTTTCTAAAAACTCAGGTTCAGTACCAAATGGAAAATGAAACAGGTAAAAGGTTAAATTTTAATAGTGTCAATAGTTTTTATGCCAGAAATTTGATCAATACCTTTACCCAAGTAAATGGTTCAACAAAATCATTATCGTACCCTTTTCCAAAAGGAGGAATCCTTGAAAACGGAGATATGGAAACCAATGCAAATTCATTCCGTTGGCAATTAAATTATGATCAGAACATCAAAAACAAACACGAAATCAATGCAATTGCAGGTGCTGAAATTCGACAAACAATATTAAAATCATCAACTAATAACCTATTTGGTTATGACGAGAACTTAGGGATTCCAGTAGTAAACTTAAACTATGATACCTATTACACCGTCAATCCTTCAGCTTATGGTTCCCGTCGATTACCTTCAGTAGGAGGTAGCGTCCTTCCAACTGAATTTACAAATAGGTTTATTTCTTATTTCGCTAATACGTCTTATACTTATAAAAAAATATATACTTTCTCTTTGAGTGGAAGGAAAGACGGCGCAAATATTTTCGGTGTCAATATCAATGATAAAATCACACCTCTATGGTCTGCTGGTTTTGGATGGAATATCAGTAATGAATCATTTTATAATTTCGGGATGATTCCCTATTTAAAATTGAGAAGTACCTACGGTTATAACGGTAATGTTTATAATGCATCAGCATATTTAACAGCTGAATATTCCAACGATATATTGACAGGGGCGAGGACAGCGACCATTAAAAGTCCCCCTAATCCTGAATTAAGATGGGAAAAAATCAAAAACTTAAATTTAACCCTAGATTTCGCCTCTGCAAATAACCGGGTTACGGGTACAATAGAATGGTTTAATAAAGTTGGTGATGATCTTATTCAAAATACCATACTGGCTCCTTCAAGCGGATTTTCAAGTTTCAAAGCGAATACTGCCCAGATTGAAACTAAGGGTTTGGAAATAAATCTTATCTCACAGAATATAAAAGGAAAGTTTAACTGGACAACCAACTTTATCTACAATTACCTTAAGGATAAAGTGAAAAAATATGATTTAACTTATTCCAATGGCGAATTAGCGTTATATGATTCCTATTTGGCTTATAATGGTGGTATGTATCCAGTAAAGGGTAATTCATTATTTGGTCTCTACTCTTATAAATGGGCAGGCCTTGATCCTACAAATGGTGATCCACAAGGTTTCCTAAATGGTGAAGTTTCAAAAGATTACGTTGCCTTGATAAAAGGTACTGATAACAAACTTCTTGTTTATCATGGTTCATCAAGACCTACAACAATTGGTTCATTTAGAAATACATTTTCTTACGGTGATTTTTCTATTTCAGCAAACATTTTATACAAACTAAATTACAATTTTAGGAAAGTTTCGGCTAATATAAATTACACGCAAACTTTGGAACTGGTAAATAATGATTATTATAATCGTTGGCAGGAGCCGGGGGATGAGTTGAATACTAACATTCCTTCCTTTATTTACAATACCAATCCAAATAGAAATAACTTCTATCAAAGTTCTGAAGTGCTAATTGAAAAAGGGGATCATATCAGGCTACAGGATATTTCATTCGCATATAACCTATCAAATCGTCTTTGCTCTTCAATCGGTTTGAAAACGGTTCAGTTATACGCATATATTAATAATATCGGGATACTATGGAGAGCAAATAAATCAGGAATTGATCCTGATTTCAATCAGAATCTCTCTTCTGGATATACAAGTATTGTTTCACCCAGAACGTATGCTTTAGGCATTCGGGCTAACTTTTAATTTATCAATATGAAAACAATAATATTAATCGTACTCGTATCAATTTCTTTTGTTAGCTGCAAAAAACAGGATGAATGGCTGAATAAGAAATCGAGTAAATCTGATGTCGTTCCTTCAACTTTGGATGATTATCAGGCAATATTGGACAATACTGATAAAATGAATGACCATTATCCGTCAATAGGATTAGTTGGATCGGATAATTACACAATAAATGATGCGGAATGGAATTCGATGTCTTATATAGCTATAAAAAATATGTATGTCTGGGCAGCAGATATCTACGAAGGTATAGAAACAGGTCCTATCAGTGAGTGGACGTCGCCTTACGAGATTGTCGAATATGCAAATATTGTTTTAGAAGGAATTGACAAAATAAATGCTGATGTAAATCGAACTCAATGGAACAGTATCAAAGGCAGTGCTTTATTTTATAGAGCTTTCGCTTTTTACAATCTTGCCCAACTTTTCTGTAAACCTTTTGATCCCCAAACGGCAGATAGTGATCTTGGCATCCCGATTAGGTTAAATTCCGATGTAAATGTGAAGTCTATGCGATCTACAGTTAAAAAAACTTACGATCAAATAGTAAATGACCTATTAATAGCTGAATCTCTTCTTCCGGAAATACCACTTTACAAGACCAGAGCTTCAAAACCGGCAGTAAGAGCTTTGCTTGCCAAGACCTATCTTCTTATGGGTGATTACCAAAATGCATTAAAATCTGCCGAAGCGACTTTATCTAATAATAATGCATTGATAGATTTTAACACTCTAAACGTAACTAATACTTATTCATTTCCAAATTTTAATGATGGTAATCCAGAAATAATTTTTTATTCTACACCCGATTCATACAGTTTAATGTCAAGTTCGGTACAGGTTGTCGCTCCAGATTTATACAATTCTTATATGGAAGGTGATTTAAGAAAAAAAGTGTTTTACAGAGGCTCATTACCAAATATTTCATTTACAGGAAAATATACCGGTGTCCGAAGGTACTTTGCGGGACTGGGCGTTAATGAGCTGTATCTCATAAAAGCCGAATGCTTTTTTAGACTTGGGGATTTAGATCGAGGGATGAATACCTTAAGCCAATTATTAAAGAAGAGATGGGACAAAGATCTTAATTATATAACTCCAAAAGTTTCTAATGTTGAAGACGCATTAAAACTTATTATTAGTGAACGGAGAAAGGAATTGCCCTTCACTTCAAATACTCGATGGGAAGATCTAAGAAGGTTTAATAAAGATAATCGGTTTGCGACTACATTGACTAAAACGGTCAATGGGAAAATTTATAGTTTGCCACCAAACGATCCACGATATGTCTACCCTATACCACCATTAGAAATTTCAAAATCTAGTATTGAACAAAATATACGATAGTAATGGATAAACTCATTAAAGTAATATTAATTGTTATTGGTTGCCACTTGGGAACTGGCGCACTGTCGCAAACATCGAAACAAGCTGTTTATCCCGGAGCTCGTATTCGTGTCATTCTTGATAGCAATTCAACAAACGAAAAAGTGTGGGTGACTTATAAAAACCATCTCTGGGCAACCAATTTTAATAGAATACCTAATATACAGATGCAAAAATCCGGAATGGAGAATCTATTTCAGATATCGTTTTTGCCAAAAGAAAAAGCTGCCTATGTATCAGTGATGTTTTCTAAAAATCTAAGTATAGAAGATTTTATTATTGAACCTGGTGATAGTATTGTATGTACTTATTATAAGGATAAATGGTATTTTACCGGGCGTGGCAACGAAAAATTTAAAGCGCAGTTTGATATTGTGGAAGCAATGAGGTTTGTTCCGAGGGATATGTCAGCCACTCCACCCCACACCAAAGACAGAAATAAAACAGTTCTTGATGATTCTTTTACGGGATGGTTTATCGAACATTTCAAAACAGGCTTTAAAACAGCATATACTACAGATCAAATGGCGCTCAATGTGTTGGACTGGTATAAGGAATATTTATCCGATTTTACATATAACCTAATCAAAGTAAATACGATCAGCCAGTCAGAAGTTACCATTGTAAAGCTATTGGTTGAAATTAATGAAATTACAAATGATAATACAACTAACGCTACAAATAGAACCAGAATCCTGGATTCGGTTTCCAAGTTAATGTCAGAAAGAAGAAAATACGATTTAAAATTGTTTCCAGATTCATTATTGGCCTATTCTTCAGCTTATTTAGGACTTCAAACGCTCAAATCGGATTCGTTTATTTATACTAGGTTAAAAGATCATTTTAAAGGTTTTTTGAGAGATAGACTTTTAACAGCATTCTTCTTAAATAACTATTACAAGCAACCAGCTATATCAGATTGGTTACTAGAGGTAGTTCCAACAATTAATGATGAGAATTGTAAAGAATTGCTTTTAGCAAAAGTGGATGCTTTAATGCCGGGTCGTCCTGCGTTCGATTTTTCCCTACTAAATCCGGACAAAAAATTTATCAGTTTAAAAGATTTTAAAGGAAAAGTTGTAATGATGGATTTTTGGTTTACGGGATGTGGAAGTTGCATTCAATTAACGGAAGCTATGAAACCCGTGTTAAATCACTTTAAAGGCAATCCGAATATCATTTTTATCGGAGTTAGTATTGATAAAGATTTTGAGACATGGAAAAAGAGCCTGAAATCCGGATTGTATAATAACGAAGGAACAATTGATCTTTATACGAATGCATTGGGATCAGAACATCCAATAATTAAACATTATGGCATTTCGGGATATCCCAATTTACTATTGATCGACGGTTCAGGAAAAATAATAACAGCTAATCCTCCGAGACCAACCTTAAATGACCCAAGAAAAGGAAAAGAACTGATTGGCTTAATTGAGAAAAATATAATCAAATTATAGTATTTTAAATTTAGCATAGAATTGATTATCAATCAGTCCTGCGCATTTAATACAGTCGAAATTATAACTTATTTAAAAATTTAAACTGTTTCAATAAATTAAACGGATTGATTTCTCAATCCGTTTTTCATGAAAAATTAAGATTACCTTAGGGTTCATATCTAGCATCCATTTGATTTGCAGTGAAATTAGCCGGGTTTTCATATTCGTTCGGATGCTCTGGTGTTGTTGCAGAACCGGTTTTTGTATAATCACAAACGGCTTCTGTTTGTCTTATACATTCACCGCTTGGGCTTTTCAATTGATATATACTTCCATTTTTAACATACAGATCAACTGCTGAATTGCTTGCTGTAAATGCACTTCCAACGGCAAATACTATTGCCGCACCTAAAAATAATTTAAAATGTTTCATAATAAAAGTTTTTGAATTTTGATGCTTACTCTAAAAGGTTTTCAGCTTCCCCTTTTTAATTTGGACCCAATAATTCTAATTCACTTATACTGATCTAAATTATTGCGTTTGGTTATATAGTAATTGTGTTTTAGTGTTATTCTTGTTTATTCTTAATGCAGCAAAAATTATTGTTACAAAGAATAGATTGAATACTAAATGCTGTGGCCAGCTTAGCTCCTTTATGACACCCCCACATGAACACGGGACATATTCAAAAATGAGCAATAGAACCAGAGCAGTATAAACCGTAAATAAGCTCATCAAGGCTAAGGACGCATATAGTCCTATTAGTCTGGTTTTCTCGAAGAGCAGAGTTATAACAATGGAAATTTCTGTTAAAGGAATTAACCACTTTAAAATAGGGGTAAGGCTATTTGGAAATGGCTGATTATTTAGATCATAAACAAATCCCTTAAAATCCACAAATTTGCTCACTGCGGTATACATGAACAAAAGCGCCAATAATATAATCACAATTTCCGTAAATACTCTTTTCGATTGCATAACAATGGTTTTTTAGCTTTAATTTCCAGCGATCGAAATTTTATGGCCATCATCATTTTATCAATCTTAAATTTCAAACTGGCGTGAAAAAGATTCCAAACAAATGTAGAGGTGAAAAATGATAGGTTGCAACAGTTCGATGTAACAATTCTAGAAATATTACATAAAAATCTCCTGTTTATAGGCTTTATATGAATTTGTAACATTTTTGGAAAAATGAAAAATGACGGCAAATTTTACCGTCATCCTCCAAAATCAACTAACTTTTTTTCTTCTTTTTTTCAAACTCAAAGGATGTTTTACCATTTTCATCCATTATTATGTAAGCATTAAATTTATTTCCGGATCTGCTTTTCATTCCTTTGATGAGGGATGTCTTTTTATTGGTGATCAGATTTTGTATTTCCTTTTCGCTAAGTAATACTTCGCAGACCGTTTTAAATTGAATCCATTTACAATTCTCGTCTGGACACTTAACAACATAATCATTAAAAACCAAATTGTGATTTTTGCATTTGGGACATTTTACTGTTGGAGTATTTGAAATTATAATGGTCGATAATAATTCCGAAGTAATACTTTTAGCATAGTCTTCCATTTCCTTTTGAAAAACTTCTGCATCCAATTCATTATTCTCTATTTTCTTAAGTGCTAACTCCCACTGAGCTGTCATTGATACATCAGCGATTTTCTTTTCTTTGACCAGCTCATATACCTGCATGCCTTTTTTTGTAGGAATCAAATTCTTCTTTTCTCGTATAATATAATTCCTGTCAAAAAGAATCTCTATAATCGCTGCACGTGTAGCGGGAGTACCTATTCCAATATTGTCAATAGATTTCTTTTCCAGCTCATCCTCAATTTGTTTACCGGCAGTTTCCATTGCCGATAAAAGCCCCGCCTCCGTATAAAGTGCAGGAGGGCGAGTTTTCTTTTCCAAAATAACCGCTTCTTTGATAGTTAGTGAATCACCTTTCTTCAAGATTGGAATATCCATAGAAATATCTTCATCATTGTCCTCATCATGAAAATGATTTTGGATTACCCGCCAACCTGGATCTATTACTTTTGAACCCCTCAAATTGAACTCATAATGTAGCGATTCAAGTTTGATATCTGTAATTTCTTTAGTACATTGGTAACAAATAGATTCAAGCAGCCTGATAGCGACCATATCATATATCGCATTCTCTTTGACTGAAAGGGCGGAAGGAATTTTGTCTGTAACCAGTAGCGCATGATGATCCGTTACTTTAAGATCATTGACAATTCTTTTATTAAACCGCCCCCATTTGACATTGCTAATTTTTTCTTTAAAACCTTCTCGCTTCTCCAATGCTCTTACTAAATCCGGTATTTCTGGCCAGATATCATTGGAAATATACTTACTGCCAGTTCTCGGATATGTAATGAATTTTTTTTCATACAAACTCTGGGCTATTGATAAAGTCTCCTCGGCAGTGAGGTCAAGTTTTTTATTGGCTTCTTTTTGCAGAGAAGTTAAATCAAATAATAGGGGCGGCTGTTCATTAACATTACGAGTAGTAGCCGAATCAACAATTGAACTTCCAAATCGTTCAATAGATTTTAAAACCTCTTCTGCCTTATTTTTATCTTTCCACTTCTCCTTAGATATACTTGAAAAACTAACCCCTTCTTTTGAATACTTAAGTTCCAACTGCCAATAATTTTCAACTTTAAAATTTTTATTGTCAATATATCTCTTACATATCAAACTTAAAGTTGGCGTTTGCACTCTTCCTAAAGAATAAACTCCATTTCCGGCTTGCAAAGAGAGCGCTTGTGTAGAATTGATCCCAACCAGCCAGTCAGATCGGCTTCTCGCTTGTGCGGCCAGAAATAAATCGTCAAAATCTTTTCCTGATTTTAAATCTGCAAAACCTTGCTTGATGGCTTTTTCCGTCAATGAGCTTATCCATAATCTTTCAAATGGTTTATCACATTTTAGATAATTATAGATGTATCTAAATATTAGTTCGCCTTCTCTTCCGGCATCCGTGGCAACAATGATACTTTCGCATTGCTGGAAAATTGTTTCTATGATTTTCAATTGCTTTAGAGCTCCTGGGTCATCAAAGTACCCTTTATCCTTTTTTAGTTTTCTGACTGTCAACAAAAAAGGATCAGGCAGAATCGGCAAGTTTTCCTTTTGAAAACCATTAATTCCATATTCTACAGGCATAGCCAAAGAAATAAGATGACCAATAGCCCAGGTAACATAATATCCACTACCCTGCAAGTACCCTTCATGTTTTTCTGTAGCTCCTAAAAGAGCGGCTATTTCGCGAGCAACACTCGGTTTTTCTGCTATTACTGCTTTCATATTTTATAATTTTATGAAACCCTTCTACCTCTTCTTTTGGGAGGATTTGAAACCACATTCTTTTCGGCCTGTTGCTTGTTATTAGGTTTTTTAATTGTCTCATTGGATTTAGATTCGCTATTAGCTGACGTTTGCGTTTTTTGAGTTTCACTTGTTGCGGTATTTCGCTTATATCTATTTGGATTTTTAAAATCAAAAGATAACTTTCCAGTTTCTTTATTTTGCCATACATATCCAGGATATTCCTCACCAGCAGGATTTTTAAAATCTTTGATATAAACAATTTCACCATTTTTAATTTTATCATATTGATCTACCGTAAATTCTTTTCTTCTGTAAACTTTAGGTATTTCCGAAGATTGGCTCTGGGTATGTTCCTGCGTTTGTTTGTTGGGATTGTTTTTATCAAATAAAAATTCAATATGCCCCTTAAAAGCATTAAATTGGATATCTCCATTAAATAAGGTATTTACTTTAGATGTCATTCCTTCCAGATGTAAGGGCTTTCCTTCAAGTAAAGTCTGCTTTTGTTCAGGTGCTAATGTTAGCCCTTTGATTACATCGTCAATCTGTATTTTGTCAACCGGGAATGAAACTAATTGATTGGTATCTCTGTCTAAAGTTATCAAGTGAGGAACCTTATCATTACTATCCGAAATCAAGTCCACAGCCCGTCCCATATTTCCTTTTTCCATTAAATTCACTTTATCATCTTCTGTAAAGACATGCCCATAAAATGGCTTATCTAATTCGACTTCATTCTTTAACGGAAGAAATTTAAATGCTGCCATCCCATCTTTTCCCTGTTCAAGCCATAGCTTTGCTTCTGTTTCGATTTCGTGACTTCCAACTTTTATCGTTATAGGAACGAGGTCGCTGGTTTTGTAACCTCTCAATAAAGAACCCATTAGCTTCGTTTTCTCGAAATCTTCGCGTGACCAGCCTAAATTTTCTAGACTGCTCCAGTCAACTTTGTCTACCGTATAGCCATTGTTGTACTCTGCTCTGTTTTGTTGTTGTTGTTGTTGTGCCATAGTGTTGTGATTTTTGTTATATGAATTTATTATATCCTTAAGACCGTCAATCATTTTTTTTCCCTTTACAGAAGTGGTATCGACAAAATTTTGCATTTTTTCGGCAATGGCGATAATCAATCGAAATGGAACTTTAAAGAAATTAAAACGGGTTGGATTATTGACCTGACTTACGAAATTCCTTACGAAATTGGAAAGCATATCACCATTCTTATTGATTTTCAAAAAAGAGTTCTGATTTTCCTGGGTTGGGTCAACGGTTTCCAAATCACCTTTCCCTACTTTATTTCGGCCATTTCTTTTTATACCTTTTACAGCCCGAATCTTGTTCGTTTCTTTATCATGTACCAACAGTGTTTCCGTTAATTCACTGCCATGATCTGATTTTTGATTTTGTGATGGGTTATCGCTCATAACATTATATTTAATAAATCTCCAGCCAAGATATTCCTTACATTATGATGGAGGTGTAAGTTGGAACTTAGTGGCATTAATTGTCTCTTATTTTCCTTTTACGCTGTGTTGGTTCACTGAAACTATCACGGATAAACTGATGAACATCACTTAGCTTATAATAGAGTTTTCCACTAATGGTATAGTACAGCAGCTTTCCTTCTGATCGGTACCGCTGCAATGAGCGATTGCTGATTTTCAACATATGAAGGAGATCCTGATTATCAAGTAATTCTTCTCCATCTATTGTATTCTTATTTTTCTTAATCTCCCTTACACTTTCAGAAATCAAATCGAACCGATCCATAATCCGTTCCATCCAGGCGATAAATTCTAATCTATCTATATTCATAATTTGATCATTTTGCTTGTTCAAATACAAAGTTCATTTAGATAAAAGGATTGATCTGCCAAGTTTGATCAAGCCTTGCCAAGAGAAATGCGACTTTTTTTATGGATAGTTTACACCAAAAAGATCTATTTAGGGAAAGTACAACCATGAATGGTTAAAATCCATGTCCTTGGTTAATCTTACACTTTATTGGTAGTAATAAAAAAAAGACAACGGAACTGTTGTCTTTAGTGTAGTTAATTTTATAGGTTTTTATTCATATATTCTTCCAGACTGTCTTTTAGATAATCGAGGAATGCTGTTCTGCTCCCTGACCGCACTTTCATCCGATGAAAAGCATGATGAAAATCCCCAAGTTCTATCTGAAAAAGTGATTCGATTATCGTACTTATTTTTGTTATCCCCAATCTGCCATTGGATAGAGACCTCGCTGCATACAACGCATAAATCAATTCGATAAGAGCATTTTTCGAATCCGTCCAAAACATATCATCATAATGAGTATAAGTAAGGGAAACTGAATGCCTTTCACAATCCTGATTTAGTCTATTGTTTATATACTCGTAAAACATTTCATCCGCAATTATTTTCGCTACCTTATAATCATAATATGTTGAAAATTGTGGATCAATTCCAAATACAAAACTATTTAAGCCTTCCATTATATCAATGCGCCCCAAACCGAAGTACTTTTCATCAAGATCTTCTCTTCCGGATTTTATATATCTATAGAAGTCCGATTCAATATAATTGTCTTTAAACTCTTTAGTCAGCTTTTCTAACTCTGTTACAAAAAAACTCTTATGTATTTCTCCACTTTTTGCTGGGCAGGATGTTTCAATCCGAAATATCTTATTGTAATAAATGAGTTTTCCCAGAATTTTGGGCTTAATGTTTTTAAAGAAATAAATTTCTTCCTTTTTATTTACAAATCCCTTTTCTGAAACAAGATTTCGAGCTTCAATAAGTATCTCTAGCACAAATGCTGTCATTTCAGCGGCTTCTTTAATTACATTCTCATTTCTAAATGTAATTCTGTGCTCTCGAATTTCAATACGTTTTACTATAGTGTCATAAATTGATTTCATGGTAAAAATATATTAGAAAGGTTCTTAAACTATCAGGTCCAGTGATATATCAGCAACTTAAAAATATAATATTTTTCCCTTATTAGCGATTTATTAATTATTGAATTACATAATATTCACATCTAATTTTTCTTGCCAGTAACTTTCAATCATTTTACTTATTTCTGCTAAATATCTTATCCGTTCATAATTGATTGAAAAAGCAATATAGAATGATGTTTTATATAATTATTTATGATTTAACATTCGTAGGAGTAAAGCGAATATTCGAGGTAAATTTTGAGATTTTTGAAATGGAAAATAATAAATTATTTAATAATTATTATTCAATTAATTATTTATGTGTCATAAAAGATTGCTTATAGCCGTTAGTTTACCACAGTAAGTTAAGGGCTATAAGCAATCACTGGAACTGTCATAATAATTACCACCGTTTTCTATTGTTCTTGTTCATCAAATCATTCGCTTCTTGATTAATTTGATCCAAGGATTTCTTTTTTCCTTCCTGAATCCAGTTTAAAAGTTCAGCTTTTGAAAAATGAAGTCGATTACCTTTTTTGTAAAATGGTACTTCCCGTTGACATACTTTCGAGTAGAGAGTAGGTAAAGACAATTTTAATATTCTACATGCTTCTTTTGCCCCTATAAAGTCTTCTTCGGGAAACTCTTTTTGAATTCGGACCGATAACATTTGTTCAACTTTGTCCAATCTGTTCTCAATTCTTTTGAGAATACTAGGAATCTGCTCAAATGTATATTTCATGTTTTTTTTGTCAATAATATGAATTCCACCTTACGTAATCACTACAGTAGCTTTATCTGGCTCAGTTTGTCTGCTTTAGGCACGTATGAAGTATATCTTATTGAATGCTCTTAATGCTTTCACCAATGTTGAAGACATTAATCTTAATTTTTTCAGACGCTTCTTTTTTAAGGCTATCAACTATTTTGGCATATATCTGCGTTGTCTTAATATCTTTATGGCCTAACAATTTGGAAACAGTATAGATATCAGTACCGGCAGCGATTTGAAGCGTAGCGAAGGTATGCCTGAATCCATGGAAGGTAAAGTGTTTCTCTATTCCTGCGTTACTTAGCCATTTTTTTAACGAGGTAACAGTTTGATCATATTTTAGTCCTTCAAAAACTTTTGAATCGGGAGCCCCACGTTTTCCTAACAGTTTGATGGTTTCATCTGATACGGGATAATATTCGGCGTTCTCTGTTTTTTCCTGGCTATAGAGGATATAATAATTTCCCTCACAGCCATGTATTTCTTTCCATACTAATGTTTCAATATCAGAATAGCGAAAACCTGTCATAGCCGAAAATAAGCCAGCTCGTTTTACTATCGGATTTGGGCAGAATGCATTACCCATCCTTTCCAGTTCTTCCATAAATAGAAAAGGTCTGTGTGTCTCCTGAGGAGTTATATTTTCTATAATTGAACCTAAGTCGTTAGGAAGGTAGCGCTTCTTATATGCTGCTTGCAAAGTAAGCCTAAATCTTCCAAAGTAGGCAACCGCTGTATTTTTCTTAATTCTTATTTTAGATCGTCCTAGAGCGGGACCAGACAATAAATAGTCCGCATATTCTTCACATAAGCTTTCATTCAGTTCTGTAAAAGCTATCTTTGGACCAAAGAATGATTTAAAATATCTTACCGACATTGTCCAATTATAGCAGTTTTTTCTCTTGGCCGCTTGCTCCTCAAAGAAATCAAGGAAATTTGATTTCATTTTTGATTCCGATACGAAGTCATACTTTTGGCTCTGTAGATCTATCTGACGTTGGGCCCTGATATATTCTGCTGTTGCTAATGTCTCTTTGTTTAATTCTTTTTCGATTTCATTTCTCGGCCGGTTGTAGACGTACAATTTTAAATATTGCTTCCTTTGCATTATTCCAGTAACCGGATTATAGATAGGAGGATATATCTCAAGATATAAAGAATGCCGACCTTTACTGATAGGCTTTTTCCTTAGAGTAACTTTTGACATAAGATTGAGTTTAAAGGTAATTTTATTAAATAATTTAAGTTAACCAGTTTTAGTGGCCTTGCAGGGCACTATTTGGCGTGGAGAGGCCAAATACAAATGGTAAGCTATCCATTGTAAGTGCCAGATAAAATCTTTTTTAATATGTGTTCGATTTCTCTTTTTGGAATGTAAACAAATTTACCCTTCTGGAATTTCGGAATGTTATGATTTTTAATAAGGGTTTTTAAACTTGTTTGTGAAATACTAAATTCCTCCTGTATTTGACCAATCGTAAAACAGTCTCTTAAAGGTGTTTCTTCGATAGGTGAAGAATCTATTTTCTGCACAACACTCGAAATTAAATTGATCTTAAATAACTCATCAATATCTTTTTTTAATATCCTTATCTTTCTAATGGATAAATTAGCAGCTGGAATACTGCCGTTCGCTACCATTCGATAAACTGTCCGTTTATCACATTTCAATAGTACAGCTGCTTCCTTGACAGTTAAGTAATCAAGGGTTCTTAGGGCGAAATAAGAATTCGGATCTTCTTTAGGTTTCGAAGTGGTTTGGGATGGGATTTCCTGAGTAGCTTCTGTTAATTTCACTTTCAGCTCCCTTACGTTGACTTTGTAAGCCCTTGACGCACACTTGTGGCTACAGTATTTAGTTACTGTCTTCTGTGCAATAAATTCGAGCCCACAATGCTCGCAAATCTTTCTTACTTTCATAATATCTTATTTGTGGGAGATCAAACATCCTTAAGGTGCAATAAGGTGCAGTAAGATACAGTAAGGTGCAATAAGATACCTTAAGTGACTTAATTTCTCCCGGGTTTAAAAAAATAAGATATTTTTGATTAGAGGGGCAAATAGGGGGCAAATTTGAGCAAAACAAACCAAAATAACATAAATCATCACAAAGTCTTTTATTTTGTAATTAATTGATTTTTAGTTATTTAGTTTGTTTTGGTTTGTTCTATTTTGTGAACCTACTTGCCTATACAAAACTTAGAAAAAATATTCCCCAGTACCTCATCGTTCGTCACTTCACCAGAGATCTCGCCAAGATATTCCAAAGCGTTTCTCAGCTCATAGGCTAGCAGCTCTGTAGAGATCTGGAAAGAAATAGCTTCTTTTACTTTATGTACGGCATCCATTGACTTCTGTAAAGCTTCAAAATGACGTTGATTGGTGATTACCACATTATTTTCCTGGGTTTTTAAATGTTCTACATAAGATGACAATTCATTTTTAAGATCCTGGATATTCTGATTTTCCACTGCTGAAATTCTGATAAAATCAAACTCTTGGGAGATTTCATCTCTGAAAATATTTTCTACCGATTCATACTTCGGAGGCAGTACCTCATCAATTTTGGTAGCACAGATAATCAGCTTCAGATCCTCTCTCAACAATGACCGGATCATTTCAATATCTTCCGAATAGTCCTCAGTGGCAGCATCGGCAAGGTATACCAGAATATTGGCATTTTCAACCTTTTCTTTGGCTTTTTTTACTCCAATGGCTTCAATTTCGTCCATAGTCTCGCGAAGTCCGGCTGTATCAATCAATCGGAAGGCATGACCTTTAATATGAAGAACTTCTTCAATGGTATCTCTTGTCGTTCCGGCAATATTGCTTACAATGGCTCTTTCCTCTTTCAAAAGAGCATTCAACAAAGTAGATTTTCCGGCATTGGGTTTTCCTATGATGGCAACGGCTGTTCCGTTTTTGATGGCATTTCCGTACTGGAAACTTTCAATAAGAGAACTTAATTTCACCTCAATTTTATCCAACAATCCGCTAAGGGCTGTTCTGTCTGCAAATTCCACATCTTCCTCGGCAAAATCCAGTTCCAGCTCGATCAGAGAAACAAAATTCAAAAGGTCTGTTCTTAATAACGATATTTCATTGGTAATTCCGCCTTTCAGCTGGTTGATAGCTACTTTTCGGGAGGCTTCATTTTCAGAGGCAATTACATCGGCAATCGCTTCTGCCTGTGAAAGGTCTATTCTTCCATTGATAAAGGCACGAAGGGTAAATTCCCCTGCCTTAGCCATTCTTGCCCCGTTTTTTATAAGGGTTTCCAGAATACGTTTCCCGATGTGCGGAGAGCCGTGAAAAGCAATTTCCACAGAATTTTCTGTTGTAAAGCTTTTCGGAGCCAGGAAAATAGACAGCATAACCTCATCAATAGCCTCTTCACCATCCATAAAATATCCGTAATGAATGGTATGGGATTTCTGTTTTTCCAGTTTCTTACCTGGAAAACTTTTCTGAACAACCGGTAAAGCATCGTTCCCGGAAACTCTGATAATCCCTAAAGCCCCTACTCCATTGGCTGTAGCCAGTGCGCAAATCGTATCGTTATTCATGGTGCAAATTTACGTTTTTTCGGAATAATTTCTATTGAAGCAGCTTATCTGAATTGTCTATTGGCCTGATTGGTGTTTTTAAAGCTAATTTTTTTGGTGAGAATAATTAAAATATTACAACACAATTCTATGTTGATTAATGCAAAAGAAACAAGTTTTTTATCATTATAATGTTTTTAAGATACCTGAAAATATAACAGAATATAATATGTGCCGACATTCATATAGATTTTAAATGCAAGTAACTTTTGCCATGAATAATATCTGAATCAAAACAATTATTTCAAAGCTCTACCAAGCTTATCTACTTTTTTAATCCATTTATTCCGCTGTCCTTCTGTAGAGTTTCTTATAATTCCGATATAGGTAACCTTTATCGGTTTGATGCCGCAGAATTCCAGTGTTGATTTTTTCAGCTGGTTAATACTTGGCCGGCCATAAAAAAGACGGTAGTACCAACCAGGCTGATCCAGCGTGGTAATGATATGGGCTGTTTTACCTGTCAACAATTTGTCCCACCAGACCGAATTATCTCTGTATTTATAAGCTAATCCAGGCAGAAAAATCCGGTCGATAAATCCTTTCATCAATGCAGGCATACCGCCCCACCAGACGGGATGGACCCAAACCAGATGATCCGCCCATTGAATAATTTCCCAGGCTTTACGAAGATCCGGTTCCAGCTCCATTCTTTTCTGATATCCAAAATGCAGAACAGGATCAAAGTTCAAAGTTGCTATTGTAATTTCTTTCACCTCAGCTCCGGACTGTTTTGCCCCTTCTCTATAAGCTTTCGCAATCCCGAAATTGAAAGAATCTTTATTGGGATGTCCGTTAATAATGGCTATTTTTTTCATAAATATTAGTTTATACTGATCGTTTCGTAGGCTTTAAGCCTTTTAAGCAGGATCTCCGGCTGATGAAGCTGATGACTGAAATAAATACGGTTTTCATGAGTGTTCATAAGCAATTCCTCCATATGAAGCACAGCAGAAAATGCTGTTAATTCAGCCTGTCCTTTAAGACTTTGCAGACTTAATTTTTTATGCCCATCCTTTGTTTTCACCTCGATTTCAAATATACTCTGATCTCCGTTCCCACTCGATCCGAAAATCATTTTTCTTTCCTTTAACGAAAGGATATTAAAAAGCCTTATTTTTTGAAATGCCCCCAAAAGCCATGTGATCAGCTTTGAATTGTAGGTCATCTTAACGCTTACATTGGGTATTTTTTCAATCTGATTTAAAATATACAGATCCGGTACATCGAAATTATAAGCCTGTCTTTTTCCAATTCCAAAAGAAAAATTAAAATCTTCAGCATCCAGGAAATGTTTTATGGAAACAGGGCTGTTATTTTCATACCGGACAAAAGGCTTAGCTACATTTTCTGCCATAAAATGTGCTGAACTTTCTCCGGCAAGATCCTTCACAGAATAGTATACAAATAGCTTTACTTCCAGTATATCTTTCTCATCCGAAAGTGTTTTCACCAACCCGTTTACAATACCGCCCATCCAGCCGGAACTGAATACAATCCTACTGCGGACAGTGTTGCTTTTAGCGATATCATATGCTTTTATAAGATCGGGAGTAGGTTTGGTGATGTCTAAATAATCAATCCCGTTGGCTATAGCAAACTTAAGAATATGATCAGATTGGTCATTCACCGAAAGAATGATCAGATTAATACGATGATCTGTAATTTTTTTTAAAGTTCCGGGATCAGTAACATCAATTTTCAGGTCATTTTCTGTTTTACCTCCTTTCCTTCCACCAATGAAAATATTAACATCCGGATTTCTTTCTTTCAGAATCCGAATCATTGTTTTACCTACAAGACCATTACCTCCAACGATCAGAATATTGTGCTCCATAATTATTTTTTTACAAAATTATAGAGCTCCCTCTCCCAAATACAGGACAAATGTCTAAAAACGAAATCCTGTATCTGTTATATTATATGAGTAAGTAATAATTATATTTCTTTTCTGATACGGCTGAGATGTCTTTGAGTAATTCCAAGATAAGAAGCCAGATATTGTAACGGGATTTTCTGTATATAGTCCGGCTGGTTACCGAGAAGAGTTTCATACCGTTGTGCTGCATTGTCCCTTTGCAGTTGGAAAAACCGGTTTTCAAGTTCAAGATATTCTTCTTCAGCGATCATTTTTAAAAATCTGGTCCAGTTGAGATCATCCCGGACGAGTTGATCCACGGCATCTTTTTTTAAAATCATCAGATCCCCATCGGTAATGGCCTGCATGTTTTCCCGGCTGGGACATCCTGAAATAAAAGACGAATACCCAGCCATCATCTGATTGGGAAACCTGAAACAATAGGTCATATCTTTCCCTTGATCTGAAATATAAAAAGACCGGAAAATTCCGGAAATTATAAATGCGATCTCTTTGCACTTTTGGCCTTCCTGTACAAAAAAATCATTCTTATATACTTTTCTTGATTCAAAAAGCTGTAAAAAATCCCCGATCTCTTTTTCTGAAAATATCTTAAAGCTCCGGAAGTAATCTTCTATCATATCTTTTTAATTGCGGTTAAGGAATATGAAACTCCCTGTAAACTTCTGCTAAATTAAACAAATCTCTTGATTTTACTTTACACTCTTATATAATTACTTTTTACTTTGAAGCTTCAGAAATGAGGATCAATATAGAAAAAAGCCATTTCAGGACGAAACGGCTTACTGCTTTGAATTTACTAAAGTTATATATGAAGATATGAAATGATTGATGTCTCTTTTACTGAAGCAAAGATAGATACCTCAGGACAGATCTGCCTCAGGAAAATCCCTAAAATTATCTCCGTAAAAATACGGTTGTACAATATAAAAAAGCCCTGCAGAAAAGCTGCAGGACTTTGGTTGTTTTATCTAACAATTATAATGTTCTGGGTTTGAGTTCTGGGTTTAAAGTTTCAGGTTCAATGTTCTATATTCACTATTCACACTCCCCCTTTTCTCAATTTTAAAGTGGGCTAACCAGAGCCAGGAACCATTCCTTTACCTCTCCTTCAAGATAAGGGCCGATTTTTTCTTCACAGGTTCTGTGATAATCATTCAGCCATGCAATCTCTTTTTCAGAAAGGATTTCTTTTACAATGGTATCTTTAAAGAATGGGCAGAACGTCAAGGTTTCAAACTCATAAAAAGTTCCGTGAATCGTTTTTTCTGCTTCTTTTACCGCAATAAGGTTTTCATGACGGATTCCATAATCTCCTTCCAGATAATATCCCGGCTCGTTTGAGCATACCATTCCCGGCAGAAGATCTTGGGGATTCAGATCTTTTCTGATATTCTGAGGACCTTCATGTACGTTCATAAAGCTTCCTACTCCATGACCTGTTCCGTGGTTAAAATCTTTACCTTCCATCCACAGCGGAAGTCTTGCAACGGCATCAAGGTGAACTCCTTTTGTTCCTTTCGGGAATTTCACCATGGACAGGCGGATCATACCCTGAAGTACCAGAGTAGAGTTTCTTTTAAATTCTTCAGAAACCGCTCCCAAAGCCAATGTTCTGGTAATATCGGTAGTTCCTTCAAGATATTGACCTCCTGAATCTACCAGTATGCTCGCATCATTCGTCACTTCTTTGCTTCCTTCACTTTTTGCAGAATAGTGCATAATAGCACCATTATCTTTATATCCTATGATGCTTCCGAAGCTTTCGCCCACAAAGTTTTCACCTTCTGCACGGAACCCTCTCAACTTTTTACCGATTGAATATTCGTTCATAGTTTCTTTTCCCGCATTATGGGTCAGCCAGTAAAGAAACTTTACCATAGCCACACCATCTCTCACCATTACTTTTCTGAAACCTTCCAGTTCAGCTTCGTTCTTCTGGGCCTTCATCAGGTTACCCGGAACCGGAGCTTTAATAAACTGATTGTCTGCTTTTAATGTTTCAAAGATCTGCTGATTACTGTTAGGCGATACCAACACAGTTTCATTTTTAAAAGCTTTCAAATAGTTGTAAAATTCTTCGTAAGGCATCATTTTTACGAATGAATCATCCATTTGTTTTCTGGCCTCTACTTCCAGTTTTTCAAGATCTGTAAACAGAATCGCATCGTTCTTTGTAATCACAATATAACCTAAGAATACGGGATTACTTTCCACATCGCTTCCTCTTAAATTCAGTGTCCAGGCAACATCATCAAGGCTTGAAATTACATGAACCGTAGCATCCTGCTCTTCCATTTTCTGGCGGATGGCCCCAAGCTTATCGGTAACAGATTTTCCAGCTCTTTCTAACGGATGTACGAAAATAGGATTCTTTGAAGGGGTGCCTCTGTCTTTCCAGATTTCCTTTAAAAGAGGAAGGTCTTCCAGAATCAGATTTTTGGATTGTAATTTTTGTGAAAGCAGCTGCCAATTGGCATGTGAAGCTGCCTTAGCATTTAAAGCGACTTTACCACCAGCTGGAATTTCAGAAATAATCCAGTCGATATAATTAGGGGTTCCTTCCATTCCATCCTTGAAAAGATCAATTCCGGAACCATCCAGTTCAATGGCAGCCTGGGTAAAATACCTTCCGTCTGTCCAGAGACCTGCTTTATCTTTTGTTACTACCACAAAACCGGCAGAACCTAAAAACCCTGACAGCCATGCTCTTTCCTGCCATTCTTCAGGCAGATATTCGCTCATATGAGGATCTGCAGAATATACTATAAATGCATCAACATTATTTTTCTGCATTTCCTGACGAAGTGCAGCAACTTTTTCCTTTGAAGTCATTCTTTTCTTTTTTAAACACCGAAAGTTACGAAAAATTTAAGCTCTAAAAATGTAAACTTTGTGAACTTTTGGGGATAAAACTAAAATCTGTTGTGCCTGTTGTAGTTAAAAAAATTTCCCACGCATTGTGCAGATGACACAGATCTTTGCGCAGATATTTTCTTTCTGATCTGCAGATGAGGGCGGCAATATAAACCTTATAGGTTTTGGAAACCTGTAAGGTTTGAATAAGATATTGAGTAAACATATTTTGAAATATTGTAAATTTTAAGATACCACAAAATCGAATTTAATATTAATAATGTAAAATTTTGGAAAGATTATTGCTACATCTATAATATGAAAATACAGAATTATAACAATCACAGGAAATTTTATCCGCCGCATCACTTCATATATCTTCCTTTGCTTATCCTTCTTGAAGTCTTTGGAATGTATAAAATATGGGATGATCCCGAAAATAAACTCATCTGGATTTTATTTTCTATTGTTGTATTTCTGCTTTTCTATCTGGCTTTCATGACCAGACAACATTACGCTTTGGGGCTTCAAAACCGTATGGTAAGGCTTGAGTTTAAACAGCGATATTTTGAGATTTTCGGTGAAAGATCTGATGAAACAGCTGAAAAATTAAGATTTGATCAGATTGCCGCCCTGAGATTTGCTTATGATGATGAATTTAAAGAGCTTCTGAACCGGGCTATTCACGAAAACATTTCCGGGGATGAGATTAAAAGATCCATTAAGCGATGGAAACCTGATCTCTATAGAATTTAACACATCCAAAATATATACATCATGAAAAAGTTGAGCTTATACAGTATGACGATACTCAGCTTGTTGACACTAACGAGCTGTGAAGCAGTAGAAACAATTTTTAAGGCTGGAATGTGGTGGGGAATTATCCTAGTCTGCGCCATTGTAGTTATTCTTTTACTGATCTTTTCGAGGGGTAAAAACTCTTAACCATTTTTTATGGAGAAGAATGCAGACACAGAGATTATTTCTCATCTTAGACCTTCAAAAATTGTAAAAATCATGAATGATCCGGAAGCTTCTGCAAAGGCGGTACATCTTGTATATACCACCGATGCAGAAACCGCCGGAATTATCCGTAAGAAAACCGGAAAAAAATATTCTTACTTCAAAGACGGTGAGAAGATCAAAGATAAGACCGAGATCAACAGAATCAATAAGCTGGTGATTCCTCCCGCCTGGGAAAATGTATGGATATGTGCCCTGGAAAATGGTCATCTTCAGGCCACAGGTTTCGATATAAAAAAAAGGAAACAGTACCGCTATCATCCACTTTGGAGTGCTTTGAGAAATCACACCAAATTTTATAGAATGCTTCAGTTCGGATATGCGCTTCCGGATATAAGGCTTCAGGTAGAGCAGGATCTCGCTCTGAGAAATTTTGAAAAGAGAAAAATACTGGCTCTGATCGTCAGTCTGATGCAGCGTACCAATATCAGGATCGGCAATAATGCCTACGAAAAGCTGTATGGTTCTTTCGGCTTAACTACATTAAAAGGCAGACATGTGAAGATCAACGGTCAAAAAATTACGTTTGAATTCAAAGGAAAAAAGGGAATCATGCACCATGTGGACCTCAAAAGCAGAAGACTTGCAAGGCTTGTTCAGAAGTGCAAGGATATTCCAGGAAAGGAGCTTTTTCAGTATATCGATGAACAGGGAAACCGTCATTCCATAGACTCAGGAATGGTGAATGATTACATTAAAGAAATAAGCGGTGAAGATTTTACGGCCAAAGATTTCAGAACATGGTCCGGAACAGTGAGTGCTCTCATTGCATTTAAAGAGATAGGCTATGCAGAAAATGATTCCCAGTATAAAAAGAAAGTGAAAGAAGCTCTGGAAATTGTTGCAGGACACTTGGGAAACACCAGCACCGTATGCAAAAAATACTACGTTCACCCGCTGGTTATCAATCTTTATGAAAACAATACCCTAAAAAAATATCTCGACGAGCTTGAAGAAATTGAAGTAAATGACGGGAAAGCAGACCTGACACAGGAAGAAAAACTTGTGCTGAAAATTTTAGAAAACGAGAAAATGTGATAAAGATGAATGAATTGTGAATGGGCAATTTGTTTTGCAGTGAATTTCCTTACGGCACTTTTTTATAATTCACCATTAACTTGCCCAGCAAAATTCACTATTGATATTTACATCAAACCGGAATCCTGTTCTTCAAAAACTGTGTTCTGTACTCTTTAGGGGTAATTCCTGCAATTTTTTTGAAAAGCTGGGTAAAATGTGAAGCTGTATGAAAGTTCAGTTCATAAGCGATTTCAGCAATATCTTTACTGGAATGAAGGAGAGCCTTGCTATAATTGATGTCTATTTCATTGATCCATTGTTTCGGAGATTTCTGGGTAACGTTTTTCACACATTTATTGAGATAACTTTCTGTCACAGAAAGCTTATCAGCATAAAAGGCTACTCTTTTTTCTATCACATGGTATTTAAAAAGAAGGTCACGGAACTGAAGAGACAGTTCCATCGGGCGGGTGGCTGATTTATGATGCGAATCGGAATCTGTACTGAGCATTTTCACCAGAATAAGATGCAGCATGGTAACGACCACTTCGTTGATATTGAGGCTATTCAGCCATAATTCCTGTTCCATGATCGGAAGCAGCTGGGTAATCGTTCCATAAGTGAGGCTGTCCAGGTTCAGGAAAGGTGTCATAAAGAAGATGCTGCTTTTGTGTTTCGGAAGCTCCTGTTCAGACAGAATATTATTTTCATATGCCAGAAAGAACCCTTCAATATCATCGGAAAGTTCCACGGTAGCCGTTATGGTTCCCTGTTTGATAAAAATAACACCACCTTTTTCAGCATGATATTCTTTATTTTCAAGATATTGTCTGATGTGTCCTTTAGTTACAAAAACAATGAAGTTAAAGGTCGTACGGTACGGGATTACCGGCATCAGGATTCCTTTAAGGTAATTTTCTATCCGGTAAAGCTGTATATCCGCATTATTAGCTAGTATTTTCTCCGTGATATTCGGGAGGAAAAGTTTTTTATACTGAAAATTGGATAATACTTCCATATCCGTTTAATGATTATTTAAAGTTAATAAAATTTATTCAGGAAAAAGGAGATAATTTGGAAATTTGAAAATGAGTTAATTTGAAAATGATGAAAAAAAATTTCATTACCCCTTCTCAAATTTCCAAACTCTCAAATTTTAGAATTTATAATACACACCTACCCTCACTCCGAAAGGGCTTCCGGGAGTATAGGTAAGATCTGTCACAGGCTCTGCTTCGCCTTTCAATTGGGTTTCTGTAGCAAACTGCGCTTCATTCCATTTTACATTGAAAAGGTTATTCACCTGAAGATTAGCTCCCCATTTCTGGCGGTTGTAAGAAAGCATAAGGTCGTTAACAAAGTAAGCTTTCGTTTTGATGCTGTTGTCTTCTACCGCAGGTCTTGAGCCAAGGTACCTGTATTGTAATCCCAGAGAGAATCCGTTAAGGAAATCCCAGTTTACGGAACCTGTACTGGTGACTACAGGAGCCAATGGGACGTAGTCATTTCCTTTTTCTTCTTCAATGAATCTGGCGTGGGAATAGTTCACATCTGCATTCAGATAGAAGTTCTCCAATGGCTGGAAACGTACTCCAAGATCGGCCCCAAAACGTCTTGATTTTCCGGAAGGCTCTACCACCGCATCGTCTCCTACATACACAAATTCCTGCTGCAAATCCATATACCATAATGTTGGGGTAATGATCAAAGATTTGAAGGGATGTAATCTTACTCCGAAATCTGCACCGATAGAATACGGAAGGGTCTTCTGATCTGCGTTCGGAACAACCACTCTTAAATCGTTGGAGTGAAAGCCCATTCCGGTTTTCAGGAACCACATTACATTGTCATTCTGGGCATAGGAGAAGTTTAACTTAGGACTTAGTCTGGTAGCCTCTTTTGACTGTCCGGACGGAAGCTGTTCAGGATCCAGAAGGTTATGCATATTGAATATAAAATGATCTACTCTTAATGCCGGGTTGATCGTCCATTTTCCTATTTTCCAGATCAATCCTGAATACGCATGAAGATTGGTTTCCGTTCCGGTTACATCCGCCATTCTGTCCAGTAGCAGATCCCTGTGGTATACATGGTTCAGCTGAAGTGTATTGATGTCATCATTTCTAAACCCTACGTCTGAGATCCAATTCAATGAGCTGTTCGGCAGTGTAAAGTTTTTAGTATATTTTATTTCGGTTCCGTAAATGTTTCTTCCGTCGGTCTGGTGGATCTCGTCACCGTGGTCTTTATCTTTTAAATAAAAAGTAAAATCAGAATACAGATTGAAATTATATTTTGAATAAAAAGCCATGGCATCAATCTGTTCCGAAGATGAAATAATATGTTTGAAATTCATCTGAAGGTTGGTTCTGGAGGTTTTTCCGCCTTCTGAAGGATCAATGCTTCCCCATCTGCCGATGATTCCTTCATCTACCGCACGTTCAGGAATCTGTCCGGAAGCATTCCAGGAAGAATTAAAGGTGGAGAACTGGATGTTGAAATAATCATTATCTGTGATCCACTGATTGTACTTTCCGAAAATATTAATCCTGTTAAAATTCTGCTTTACATCAAAAGGACCGTCTGTATAATTGTATTCCGCGGCAACATAAGCATTTTTCCGGCCGGCATCATCGTGCAGGATATTGAACATTCCCAAGATTCTTTTTGAGTTGAATGAACCTCCTTCCAGCTTGATCATACTGTTTTTCAAACCATTGTAGGTCTGAAAATCCACATATCCGGCGGTATTAAAATCTCCACGGTCCATATAGTAAGCTCCTTTCCCGAAATCAATATTATTTACTGTTTCCGGAATAACGAAGTGAAGGTCTGAATATCCCTGGCCGTGAGCATGGGAAACGATATTGACAGGCATTCCGTCTACATTCACACTTACATCGGTACCGTGATCTGCATCGAATCCTCTCAGGAAAAGCTGTTCGGCCTTCCCGCCTCCTGCGTGCTGGGCAATAAATAGCCCCGGTACTTTTCTCAGCAGGTCCTGAGCTGAATTTACAGGAAATTTATTCAGATCCACTTTGGTAATCGCGGATAAAAAAGAGCTGTGGTTGATGGCTACTTCAGAGATCTGAAACGGCTTATGTTGTAAAAAAATAACTTTATTTTTATCTTCATCATTGGCTACGGCCCATTTTACCTCATCATATCCCTGGCGGCTGATCACCAGTGTATCAGGAAGTGAAGCAGTGGGTATACTGAACATACCGTCTGTTCCGGAATGGGTATGGCTGTTTCCGTGGTTATACTTTACGAGAACGTCTGCAATGGGAAATTTGTCATCTGCATCTTTTATTAGCAACTGCTTTTCTGTTTCCTGTGCCATTATTTTTCCACTGAAAGCCATTGCCAGAAACACTGCTGCTATTTTAGTTATCTTCATTTTGATTGATTTATTGTTATTTTTCTTTTAAATGTATTTATGATTTTTAGAGGTAAGATCAGGAACCTCAGGGCTTATCTATTTCTTTACTTTAAACATTTTCTGGATCAGAAGCGTGATCCATGTTCCGGCAACGAAAGGAAATGTAAGCACCCCTCCTACTTCACTCAATGTATTATGGTCTACCAGCAGGTCATCAATGCCCACAGTAATTGTTACTGCAATTAAAACCCATAATCCGTTGATCTTTTTAAATCCTGAAAAGACGATGGCAGAAAGCACCGCATTAAACCCGAAAAGTCCCATATGGATTTTCTCTATGGGTTCCCCGTTCATATGAGAGAGAGAGGAACCCAAGATTGCCCCCGCAAAACCATACAATGCGGCAGCCGGAGAACTGATGAAAACCGCCACAAAGAAAATGATTCCCGATAGAATTCCCCCCTGGAAAATTACTTCCCCAAATGCGTTGGTGCAGGTCAAAAAGTCATCATAATCTGCAGGTCCAGCCGGCGCAGACATCATTTCTGATGGCGGAATCTGTGTAAAATGATGTAATACAAAGACACATACCCAGGTAATCAGAATAAACGGAAGGGTAAATACCGGAATTTTTTTCACGATAAAAAAATGCTGGATTACCGCAGCCAAAGCACCTCCTATGATGATCAGCACCCAGATTAGAAACGTTGCCTGAAATACAAAAGATAAAGCCACACCTACCAATGCTGCACTGAAGCCGTACAATCCTGCATTGATTTCAGATGGGTTATACTTTAACTTCATTGCGGTAAAAGTTCCGGCTGCTGTTGACAACAATACAGCAACACCGCCCTGCCAGCTTCCGATAAAGATACCGATAAGAAACAGGAGCCCGGTCCACCGATTTTCCTGAAGCATAATCTGCCCGATTCCTTTTAAAATATTGTCTATAAAAGGGATTTTTTTGAAAAATTCGTCCATAGTTTTTTTAATTATATTAATGAAGGGTGATTTGAGATTTGAGATTTGAGATTTGAGATTTGAAGCACTCTTCATTTATCTTACCACCCCAGAAAGACCATTCCGACACCGCATACGGTAACCACAGCCCCGCTGACCACTCCCATATATCTTTCCAGTTTTTCTGTGTTAAATAAGGTTGAATATCCGTAACGTCCCAGAAGAACCATTCCCAGCATGGTAAGAACTGTTGTTGCAGTAAATGAGGTCACAAGGACAGCAATTTCAGACATGGAATGCTTTACTCCGGAATAGAACAGTAAAGGAATCAATGGTTCACTCGGCCCCATCACGAAGATCATGAAAAGGACTAACGGAGTTACCTTAATTCTTTTCTGAGGCATTACCATTTCAGTGTGATTGTGTTCATACACGTATACATCATCACCCATGACATCAAAATGCTTGTGAGGCTTGTTTCTTACTGCCTGAACCAATCCGTATATCAGATAAACCCCTCCGAAAATCAACAAGGCCCATCCCGAAAAATTCCCCCTGATATCCTGAAACCATGAAATTTTATTCAGCTGCCATCCAAGAAAAACTCCGATAAAGCCTAAAATAAGGGAGCTTAATACGTGCCCGAATCCACATACTACTGTGAGTATGGCGGTTTTCACTCCGCTCCATTTTTTAGATTTTGAAATAACGATAAACGGGAGGTAATGATCCGGCCCTGAAGCGGTATGTATAAAACTTATTGAAACGGCACTCAACAGAAGCGCCCAAACTGTACTATCCATTTTTTCTAATTCTATTATTCTTTCTTAAATTTTGGCTAAAGCCAATGGGAATATCCTTCTTTATTTAAGTGGGCTGAAGCCCACCTCTATTGAATATTTTTCTCTGCATTTTCCACAGATGATCATGTTTTAAATTATGTTCATTTTTCATATCTGGTTCTGGCGAATTTCTTTCATTAACGCGGGCTAAAGCCCGCTCCAATTCTTAACTTTTTGTTGATCTCTTTACAAACCTTATAGGTTTTCAAAAACCTATAAGGTTTCGCTGCATCTATTCATATTTATTCAAGAGACCAGAGTAATTCCTGGATATGAAGAAAGAAATTATACATCAGCTCTCCTCCGTGTCCTAAAGCTCTTACGACAAAGCCATTGTCTTCCATTGCGGAAACACCCACCTCCATCTCTTCTTTATGCTGTTCTGCTGCTTCAATAATGGTTTCAATCAGTCCATTTTTATCCACGTTCTCCTTTGTACTGTAGAAAATGAGCGTTCCCTGGTGGGTATACTTTTCCAGATTTCCGATGCAGCTGATGGGGATCAGATCCGGCTGGATCACCACGTTATCTTTTATTACCAGTTTAT
Organism: Chryseobacterium sp. 2987; assembly: GCF_031456375.1. Taxonomy (NCBI): domain Bacteria; kingdom Pseudomonadati; phylum Bacteroidota; class Flavobacteriia; order Flavobacteriales; family Weeksellaceae; genus Chryseobacterium; species Chryseobacterium sp. 2987. The sequence goes on along the minus strand of NZ_JAVDUN010000001.1, from coordinate 295,873 downwards.
CGTTGTGATAAATTTCCATGAGATTCTGAAAACGTTTCAGCTTAAAGACTTCTCCGTAATGTTTTCTTCCGCAGGTAATGATTTCGCTGATAATGATCTGGCTGTTTCTTCCGACATGGATATTGGCTTTACTCTGAAAATTAGAATCTTCATGCGGAACCACAGGATGCGGAACATAAGCAAAAGAGGTATTATCTTCCATTTTTACATTGAGTTCCTGCACTGCCCTATCCTTCATATTGAACAGCCTTTGATACGACTGCGACTGCAGCTGAAGAGAGGCTCCTTTTTCCAGCGCTACCTCCAGATGATAATGGTCTCCGTCCAGAATTCCGGGAGAAGAGCTCATAATCATCTGATAGAGTTTTTTGTCGCTTTTCCGCTGTCCTACAGAAACTACCCTGAAAGGAAGTGAGACATAAAGGTCTTTCACATACGATTCTCCTCCCTTGAATCCTGCAATAATATTTAAACGACTGTCCATTTATCTTACCAGGTTCGGTTCTTCAATTTCTTCAAGAAGTGCATATTTTTTAATCCACCCGATTACTTTATCCAGACCTTCATCCGTTTTAAGGTTGGTGAATACAAAAGGATTTCCTTTTCTCATTCTTCTGGCATCATTCTCCATGACTTCAAGGCTGGCTCCTACATAAGGGGCAAGGTCAATTTTATTGATGATTAAAAGATCTGATCTGGTAATACCGGGACCTCCTTTTCTCGGAATTTTTTCTCCTTCAGCCACATCAATAATAAAGATGGTAACATCGGCAAGGTCCGGACTGAATGTTGCTGAAAGGTTATCACCCCCACTTTCAATAAGAACCAGTTCGATTTCCGGGAAACGTGCTGCCAGCTCATCTACTGCTTCAAGGTTCATACTTGCATCTTCACGGATAGCAGTGTGAGGGCATCCTCCTGTTTCTACTCCGATAATTCTCTCGTGGGGAAGAAGACTGTTTTTCGCCATGAATTCAGCATCTTCTTTGGTGTAAATATCATTGGTAATTACTCCAAGATCGTAAGTCCCGAATAATTTTCTGCTTAAACGTTCCAGTAATGCGGTTTTTCCTGAACCTACAGGTCCTGCCACTCCTACTTTTATATATTTTCTGTTTTCCATTTTTTTTAAATTTTACTTTGTTTTTTAACGCTACGAGCGCTAAGTTTTTTTTATTGATTGAGAATATTTTACAGTCGCAAAGGCATTTCAATCAGCAAAAGAACTTCTCTATTCTAATCATTTGCCCTTTGGATTTTCGCGAATTATTATGACATATACAGTCTGGAATAAAGTCTTTCATGCTGCATACACCTGATATCAAAAGCCGTGTTGCATAGTCCTACCATATCTCTGTCCAGTTCGATGGTTTCATGAGCTGTTTTTTCCATGACCGGATAGAGAGAGAACAGGATGTCCTGCCCATCTAACTGTCCCAGCGGAACCAACTTTACAGCATTCGTGATCATTCCGGCTACTGAGGTATAGTAAAAGCCAAGAAGAGCTTCGTACAGGGGAATTTTCATTAGATAAGCATACACTCCGAATACGATACAGTAATGTGAATTGGCTTCACAGTTCCGCACTGCTTTTTCAAAAGCTTCCATGAAGGGAAAATTTTCTCTTCTTTTGAAGATCTTAATCAGCCTCAATCCCAGTTTCTGACTGGCCTGGCGAATTTCTCTAGGACATTTTATGGCATTACATTCGTTATCCAGGCTTAAAAGCAGTTCCAGATCGTTATTTTCAGCGGCTTCATAAGCTAATTTTACAAAAGCGCCGTCATTGTATTTAAGATTGTACTGAAGCATGTTCTGTACAAATTCCTTTGCTGTTTCTCTGGTATGTACGATTCTTTCCTGTACATAGGTTTCCAATCCATTGGAATGGGTATACCCTCCGATAGGTAATGTGGGATCTGCCAGATGAAGCAGTCCTGATAAAAAATTCAGATTCATGTTATTCATCTTTCGGGGCTGCCATTTTTAAGATTTTTGTAAAGATGGATGATCCCAGACTTCCGTGTCCGTGAGGTTCCACATTGGATTTAAGAAGATTCAGCAGTTTTACGGATTGTTTTTCCGGTTTAAAGCCACTTGCTTCCAGCCATCTGAACATCGGCATTTCAAAAGGAAGCAGTACTTTGTCCTCCTGAATGAAAAGCGGGATATGCTTGTTACCGATTTCATAGCAAACGGTTCCCATTTCCAGCAAAGATCCCGGCACCATAACGATAGCATCTGTTTCCACAACGTTGATGGCAATCACTTTTTCGGTATCCTCAAAAAGAATATCTCCTTCATGCAGACGCTGTCCTTCTCTAAGAAATTTAATGGCAACATCTGTTCCCTGTCTGGTTTTTTTACGCTGGATTCTTTTGGTGGTTTCAAACCATTCCAGATCCAGATAATCTATATTTTTTTCGGTAGGGTTTTCGGTAAGATTGCCTATGATTTGATTAATGATCATTTTTCGATTTTTTTCTGAAGTCAAAGTTTTTGGAAATGCCTGCCCCGAATGTTGAACCACTGATTCCTGCCACATAGCTCTTCGTCCAGCCTTCCTGTTTGGTTTTGGTCTGAAGCATTGAAAGTTCTGCAAATTTGAATTTCAAAGCCCAGCCTCCGCCTAATAATATTCCGATGAGCGGATAGGCACGGAGACGGAATCCGTTAAAATTCTGCATTTCGTCTGCTGCTATGGATTGCTGTTGCCCCCAAACGTAATGTGCATCAACCTGAGCAATCAGGACAAAGTATTTTCCGAGCATTAATGACGGACTGTACCAGAGTCCAGCTTCATTTTGCTTATAGACCACATTATGGTTAACTGTATTCTGAGAATAGGCGTAATTCACTCCGACAAGGTCATTGTTATTGATAAAATATCCTACTCCAAGCGGTGCACTTGAAACCGTGCTGCTGCTGTTTGACGGGGTACTGATTTTAGAATAATCTAATGAACCATACATCATAATTTGCCCTTTTGGTCCGTCTTCGTCACTTTTAATCCTTGCTCCTCCCAGAAACTGAGCGTTTAGATTTCCTGAAAGCAGAGACATTCCGGCTATGGCAAGAGAGAAAACTGTTTTATTTAAATATTTCATTCTAAACTTAGTTCTATAGTTATTGTAAATGTTGTTTGATGAATCTTTTTTACTGTTAAATAAACCTAACAGGTTTCAGAAATCTGTTAGGTTTCGGTATACAAGATTTATCTTAGAACAAGTAATACAGCTGTGTTAAAGGAAGTGTTTCTGCCGGTTCACAAGTGATGTATTCACCGTCTACCGTTACTTTATAGTTTTCAGGATTCACTTCAATTAAAGGGGTTTTATCGTTATGAATAAGATCTGCTTTAGAAATATTTCTGCAGTTTTTCACCGGAAGAATCATCTTTTCCAGTTTGTAAGAAGCAATGGTTCCGTTATCAATAGAGATCTGGGAAACGAAATTGGCACAAATACCATATTTCGCTTTTCCATGAGCACCAAACATATTTCTATAGATAATAGGCTGTGGTGTCGGAATAGAAGCGTTAGGATCTCCCATTTTAGACGCAATTACGAATCCTCCTTTTACAATCATTTCAGGCTTTACTCCGAATAATGCAGGTTTCCAGATCACCAAATCGGCTAATTTTCCTTCTTCAAGAGATCCTACATATTCTGAAATACCATGTGCAATAGCAGGGTTAATTGTATATTTAGCCACATATCTTTTAGCGCGGTAGTTGTCATTTCCTGTGTCTTTATCTTCATCCAGGTCACCTCTCTGCTCCTTCATTTTGCTTGCCGTCTGCCAGGTTCTTGTAATCACTTCACCAGGTCTTCCCATTGCCTGGGAATCGGAACTCATGATGCTGAACACTCCCATATCGTGAAGAATATCTTCTGCGGCAATGGTTTCAGGGCGGATACGTGAATCTGCGAATGCCACATCTTCAGGGATGTTTTTACTTAAGTGGTGGCAAACCATCAGCATATCTAAGTGCTCATCGATCGTATTTATGGTATAAGGACGTGTAGGGTTGGTAGAAGCCGGAAGTACATTCGGGTACATAGCTGCTTTAATGATGTCCGGAGCGTGACCTCCACCTGCTCCTTCCGTGTGGAAGGTGTGAATTACTCTTCCGTTGATTGCTCTCATGGTATCTTCCAGGAAACCTCCTTCATTTAAGGTATCGGTGTGAATGGCAACCTGTACGTCGTATTTATCGGCTACTTTTAATGCAGCGTCAATTGTTGCAGGGGTTGCTCCCCAGTCTTCGTGGATCTTTACTCCTAAAGCACCTGCTTCTACCTGCTCTTCAATAGGTTCTTCTGCAGAACAGTTTCCTTTTCCGAAGAAACCAAGGTTCATAGGATATTCTTCTGCGGCTTCAAGCATTTTCTGCATATTGAATCTTCCTGGGGTAACGGTGGTCGCATTTGTTCCGTCATTAGGACCTGTTCCTCCTCCAATCATTGTAGTGATTCCACTGTATAGAGAGGTTTCGATCTGTTGCGGGCAGATATAGTGGATATGGGTATCAATCCCTCCGGCCGTTACAATATATCCTTTTCCGCCGTGAACTTCTGTTGAGGCTCCGATAATCATATTAGGCGATACACCATCCATTGTATCGGGGTTTCCTGCTTTTCCAATCCCTACGATCTTACCATCTTTAATTCCGATATCTCCTTTTACAATTCCCCAGTGATCGATGATTACCGCACCTGTGATACAAAGATCCAGAACTCCTTCGTCTCTTTTTGCCGTCACATTTTGTCCCATCCCGTCACGTACGGTTTTTCCACCTCCGAAAACGGCTTCGTCTCCGTAGTGGGTAAAATCTTTTTCAATTTCAATAATAATTTCAGTGTCTCCCAGTCTGATTTTGTCTCCGGCTGTAGGACCTAATATATTGGCATATTGTTTTCTGTCTACATTTAAGCTCATCTTAATGATTTTTAAAGTTTAACTCTTCAACTTTGGCAAGGCTTGCTTTTTTCTGTTCTTCAGAATCTACCTGTCCATCAACAAGGTTATTGAAGCCCATTGCTTTTTTGGTTCCTCCTATTTCTACCAGCTCCACTACTTTTTCTTCTCCCGGTTCGAAACGCACGGCAGTACTGGCTACGATATTCAGTCTCTTCCCGAATGCCTTTTCACGGTCAAAACTCATGGCTTTGTTTACTTCAAAAAAATGGAAGTGTGAACCTACCTGAATAGGACGGTCTCCTGTATTGGTTACTTTTATTTTGACCGTTTCTCTGCCTTCATTGCAGATAATGGTCCCTTCTTTTACAAAAATTTCTCCTGGTATCATAATAGAAATAGGTATTAACGGATGGGGTTATGAACGGTTACCAGTTTGGTTCCGTCCGGAAAAGTGGCTTCAATCTGAACATCGTGGATCATGTCTGCCACACCTGGCATTACATCATCTTTGGTAAGAAGCTGGGCGCCTTCCTGCATCAGTTCGGCTACTTTTTTTCCGTCTCTTGCTCCTTCCAGCAAAAAGTGACTGATCAGAGCGATGGATTCCGGATAATTTAATTTAAGACCTCTGGCCTTTCTTTTTAGGGCAAGTTCTCCTGCCAGGAACAGCATAAGCTTTTCCGTTTCTCTCGGTGTTAAATGCATAGTATTGAATTTAAAATTGGGTATACGATTCCCCGTCTGCCTTTCTGTAAAGGCAAATAGAAGGATTCAAAGTATTGGATAAAGGGCAATGAATTTATGGATATGTCGTTCCGCACATATCAATCATAATGAATCATTAAAAATGGGTGTGATGATTAGCAGCCTGCAATCTGCAGAGAATGATACAGGATGTATCTTGGTGCTGTAATATAAACGTGGTTTTGTACAGCCGCTACTTTGGTATTGTACGTATAACCATTGAAGAAAAAGTTCAGCCATTGCTGTGTGATGATTGAGTAATCAAATTTTACTTTTTCAAGGTCTTCGGAATCCTGGGTATCCTGATCCTCGGAAAGGTTGTAAATCTCAGCCTGGGTCTGGTTATCGGATTGTTTTAGAAGGTGTGCTTTTGATGAAGCATCAGCATATGACTGATTCTTGCCCTGATCTGCAAAGAGACCTGCACATAAGGCGGCAAAAAACATTACAAAGGAGAATAATAGAATCCTGTTTTTCATATCAGTCATTGATGGTGTAAAATTAGGACAATACCACATCTTTCAGCTATCAAAAAAAACCTTTAAAATGTTCAAAATCGGGACAAATGCAAAATGCAACAAATTCAGCATTTATCTGTAAACACCTTGAATACAGCACATAAGCACCACATACTAACTGTGACAAGTCTTACAGTGTTCATATTTATATAAGTATTCAAATCCTGTACATTCTGAGATCTATTTTAAAAGATTGAACAAAAAAACACGAAAATGCTTCTATTATCTGTTCTTAAAAATGATATTTTTTAAAGATTATTTACAGGTATTCCTGATTTTATAAAAATAAAGTGTATTTTTTCTTTAGCGTTAATTATTGTAAATTTGTATACCAACATATTTTTAATTTAAAATAATACGATATAATATGTCAAAAGCAATTTCGCAAGTACCATTAGCGGTAAACGAGCCGGTAAATTCTTATGTACCGGGGTCTCCGGAAGTTAAAAGCCTTATTGCCACTTACAAAAAGATGTGGGCGGAAAAGACAGAAATTCCAATGATCATCAACGGAAAGGAAGTAAAAACTGATGAGAAAGTACAACTTCAGTCTCCACAGGATCATGCGCATGACTTCGGATTTTACTATAAAGGTGGTATGCAACATGTGGATGACGCTATTAACGCGGCATTAGCAGCTAAACAGGAATGGAACGAACTAGGCTGGGAACAACGTGCGGCCATTTTCTTAAAGGCAGCTGATTTGTTGGCTGGTCCTTACAGAGATGTGATCAATGCAGCAACGATGATCGGACAGTCTAAAAATGTACACCAGGCTGAAATTGATGCTGCATGTGAATTCATCGATTTCTTAAGGTTCAACGTAGAGTTTATGACGGAAATGTATTCTGAGCAGCCAGTATCTGACAATGGTATCTGGAACCGTGTAGAATACAGACCGCTTGAAGGATTCTGTTTTGCAGTAACTCCATTCAACTTTACGGCTATTTCAGGAAACCTTCCTACCTGTATGGCTATGCTTGGAAACGTTGTGGTTTGGAAGCCTTCTGACAAACAGGTTTATTCTGCGAAAGTGATCATGGATGTATTAACTGAAGCGGGTCTTCCTGCAGGGGTGATCAACATGATCTTTACAGACGGAAAAGAAACCGCTGAAAAAGTATTGGCACACCCTGATTTTGCAGGTCTTCACTTTACCGGTTCTACGAAAGTATTCCAGGGAATGTGGAAAATGATCGGTGACAATATCCACAACTACAGAACATATCCAAGAATTGTTGGAGAAACTGGTGGTAAAGACTTTGTAATCGCTCACCCGTCTGCTAACGTAGAGGCTGTAGCTACTGCTTTAGTAAGAGGAGCTTTCGAATATCAGGGACAAAAATGTTCTGCAGCTTCAAGAGCGTATGTACCTAAATCTCTTTGGGCTGATGTGAAAAAAGTAATGGAAGCTCAGATGAGCACAATCAAAATCGGTTCCCCTGAAGATCCTTCTAACTTCGTGAACGCTGTCATCGACAAAAATTCTTTCGAAAAATGTAAAGGATATATCGACAGAGCTAATGCTTCCGGTGAAGCTACTGTAGCTATTGGCGGAACATGTGATGATTCTAAAGGATGGTTTGTGCACCCAACAGTAATTGAAACGACAAATCCTCAGTATGAAAGTATGGTTGAAGAAATCTTTGGCCCTATCTTATCTGTATTCGTTTATGAAGATCAGGACTGGAAAGAAACGCTGAAATTAGTTGATTCTTCTTCTCCTTATTCATTGACAGGTTCTGTATTTTCTCAAGACCGTTATGCAATCAATGAAGCTTACAAAGCATTAGAAAATGCTTCAGGAAACTTCTACATCAACGACAAACCGACTGGTGCGGTTGTAGGACAGCAGCCTTTCGGAGGAGGTAGAGCTTCAGGTACCAACGATAAAGCAGGTTCTAAAATGAACCTTCTAAGATGGACGTCTGTAAGAAGCGTAAAAGAAACTTTTGTTTCTCCAAAAGATTATAAATATCCATACCTAGGATAATCATGAGTAATAGGCAATAAGTAATTGCTTCCTACCTTTATTACACAGCCCCGAAACTTTGGTTTTGGGGCTTTTTTGATGGTCATAAAGAACGAGAACAAAAGATATAAAATTCAAAAAAGTTTTAACCCTTTTACTCAAACTCCCTGAAATCTAACACCTTTTAACAAACTTTATTGATGTTTTAATATTTCCGGCAGGTGCTTAGGAACAGTTATTGGACTTTTACGGATACACCCCAAAATAAAATCGTATGAAAAAGTTATTGTTAGCAGCCATAGGTTCAGGAATATTAGCCTTGAGCTGCGGAACCAAAGAGTCCACAATGTCATCAAAAAATTCTGACTCGGCAGCGACAGGCCAGATGAAAACATCACCACCTTCGACGACCGACACTATGAAAACAAAGATGTCCAATCCTGATACCATCAAGATGAAAATGGATTCAGCGGCTACAGCACCACCGGCTAAATAAATATAATATGTTCAATTTAAAACGGAAAATCTGCAGATGAAAGTTCTGCAGATTTTTTTATGATTTCATAGGAACCGGTTCCACGGAATAACCCAGGCTTTTAAACTGCTCTATAAGTCCGCAGCTATAAGAGAAATGCCCCAAGCCTACTGCTACAAAAACATTCTTTGTCTCTATCAGTCCGGGAAGAATCTGCATCCATCTGCCATTTCTTTGAGTAACAAGAATCTGATCGCTTTTGCTAAGACTTTCGCAGGACTTATTAAAGATATAGCGGTCTTTCAGCTCAAGATATTCATTCTGCATTCCCCGGCATTTCTTTTCGTTCGATGCCATCGTTTTTTCATATCTTTTTAAAGTTCCTTTTATTACGGCTGTTCCGGATTTGTATCTTGATATTTTCGATTCTTCTATATAGTTCTGCTGCATTTCTGAGGTTTCAAGATAGGCCATCTCTTTGCCGTTATCTTCACCCTGCTTTTGAATATAGCTGTCCAGCATGTATTGATCTGAGCCTGCACAGCCGGATTTCCAGATTCTAAGCTGCATCATTTTTACAATTTCATCACGACGCAGCTTTTTGAGGTCTATTCCTGTATTTTTAAAAACAGATTTCAGTCTTGTATATTCTTCCGGCGACAGTTTAGATTCAAGGTCATTGGAATCCTCACGGCTATTGAATTCATCAATAACTCTGTTTCTTTTTGTTTCTGTTTCTGTCATCACCATATCACAGGACAAAAGAGAAGTATTAATGACCGGATATTGATTATAGAATGATTCACCGGCCATATGCATGGTTCCGAAAAAATAAGAAATATGTTTTCCGTTCTTGGAAGTAACTTTCCATAGATAAGTTTCCTGCGCAAAAGTAAATGCTGCCATTGCTGTAAACATTAGAATCAGACCTTTGTTTATACTATTTTTCATAATGTTTATGTTTTTCATTAACTCAAAAATAGTAGTTCATAAAATCAGAAAATTGTAAAAATGTAAACATTGAAGGATTAATTTTCTTCTTTGTTGATTTTTTAAACCGATAGAGATAAGAAAGGTGAAGAGTTCATCTATTACATTAAAATTAATTTTTCAAAAAATCCATCATAAATCGTTATAAAAAAATTATTATTTTTATATATTTGATTACACTAAACATCAAAATAATAGAATATGAAAAAACTATTGGCAGGAACAGTTTTGGGAATTATCTTTTTGGGAAGCTGTGCTCAGAATAAAGAAAAAAGAGAAGAATTCAAAGAAGCCCACGATAAGGATTTTATGAGAAACAGTATGGGGTCTACTGCTGTTGCCCATTCTGCGCCTGCTGTAATTCCTAAAGATTCTACAAAAGTAAAAAACGACAGCTTAAAGGCTAAATAATACAAAAACAAATCCGCGGCAATGCCGCGGATTTGCACTTAAAAAAACTTGACTGAAAAAAACCGGGCAATCAACCCCGATTGTATGATATATAAATTCTAATTGTGTTTAACAATTTGTAAAGATGTATTTTGTTCTTACAGAATTGGTATCTGTTTTTTATTGAAGTCTAAAATTATAGTAAGCTTTTTACAATTTTAATTTTAGGAGTTGGGGTTTCCAAAACGAAAAACCTTCTGGATAAAGCTTTCGCAAAGATATAGCAGTGAATAGCTTACATAAAACAATAGGTTATCTGTTTTCGTGAAAATGAAAAGACAGAATGCAGAAAACAGACTATATTTTAATTGTTTTCACGAAAATGGGTATTATCCGGCTGAGCTTCTGCATCAAGATGTTTAATATAAGCCGAAGGAGAAAAATCCGTAACCGCCTTAAATACCGAAGCAAATTTACTGTGCGAAGAAAACCCGCACTCATCTGCAAGAATACTGATCTTATACTGTCTGTACCGATCATCATTAATCAGCTTATCTACAATATAGTTAATTCTTAAACGATTGACATAAGTTTTAAAGTCAGCATTTTTATGCTGATTGATGACATAAGAAAGATACTTTGTATTGGTATTAAGTTCAGCTGCCAGAAATGACAGTGACATATTTTTGTTATTGTACAATTCTCCTTTTTCAAAATCCTCCAGAAGTTCCAGGAGTTTGGTTTCTGTTTCCTGGGTCATTAAAGGTTCATTTTTTTTCTTATTGCCGCCATTGTCTTTATCATCTACTTCTTCTACTGAAATATTGGAGAATTCTAAACCTCCGGATGATTTCACCTGTAAAGCTTCATCCTGGCTGGCAATCAGCTGTATCTGACTTCTTATAATGTTTCTTAACTTTGACCGTTGTTTTTTCTGTTTAATCCTGAAGAAAATGATAATTCCTACCAGAGAAGTAAGCAGTACAATGATGGCTGTATTTTTGATGACACTGATGTGAGCACTTTTTTTATGAGGTTTCAGTACATTCTCAGTTATCCCGGTGATTTCACGGCTCCTGGCATCCATATCTTCATAAGCTCTTACATATTTTACCGCATACAATGAAGCTTTGAAATTATCTCCTATTCCTTCATAGTAATCATTGATATTGGAATAAACAGCTTTTTTCAACTTAAGACTCCGGGAACTGTCGGCAATTTTTTCAGCTTTTTTAAGGTATACCTCAGCTTCCTTCCAGTTTTTCTGTTTCAGACGAATACCTCCAAGCCCGTTGTAAATTAGCCCCAGAATACAGCAGTCTTCTTTAAGCAGGGATTCCGCCTTATGATAATATGCTTCTGAAAGGTCATAATTCTCAAGCCTGAAATAGACATAGCCAAGCATCTGATGAGAGGCTGCTGCCGGCCGGTCATTATATTCTGGATCATTTTTTTCAAATTCTCTCAGTGAACGTTCAATATAGGGAATAGCGTTGGGAAAATTTCCTAATTCCATTTCATAATAAGCCAGTTCCTGATTCAGTAATCCTGCTGCTTCGCTTCTTTTCCCGGGATCGTTGATCTGTCCGGCTGATTTTAATCCTAACAGGGTATATTTTTTTGATCTTTCATACAGACCTACCAACCGATACTCTTTGGCAAGAAACCCATTGACCCGGGTAATCCATTCTGCATCTTTAATCTGGTTCAGCAGGGAATAGGCATTTTCACCATAGCATAGAGATTTCTTAAATTCTCCGGCAAAATGATGAAGCTCTGCAACAAGTATAAGACTCTTCACCTTTTCCAGAGGTTCGTGTGCAGACATATATAAGGAATCTGCTTTTTTCAGGGCTTTGGGAATATCTTTTGGAATAACATGAACAGAAGTTCTTTCACAGATCTGATCGAAACTGTACTTCTTTTGGGCCAGAACAGGCACAGCAGTTATCAATAAAAACAAAAATTTCAGCAGACTTCTGAACATAAAAGAATAAATTATTATGTAAATTGTATAATAATTCATCATTTTCATGGAGTGTCTTTTTGTTTTTTACAAAGCTACTAATATTTTATTTTTTAATGAAACATTATCTTATTATTTAATTTTTTAACTAAAAATGTAAATTAAATTTATTTTAATAACAATATAAACGAAATTTATGTTAAATTTTCTAAACAAATTATAACAATATTGAAAATAAAATTTTCGTAACTATTTTTAATTTGTATCGACTGATATGTTATCATAATTATTACATTTGTAATCAATAAAAAGTTTTATGAAAAAAATAGCAATACTTTCCTCTTTATTTATAGGAGTTTTATCCTGGGCACAGGGAATTAAATTTGAAGACAGCAATTTTGCTGCAATTCTGGCAAAAGCAAAAAAAGAAAACAAACTGGTATTTATTGATGCTTACGCGTCATGGTGCGGACCATGTAAACTGATGGTAAAAAATATATTCCCGCTTCAGACGGTAGGAGATTATTATAATTCCCATTTTGTGAATGCAAAGATCGACATGGAAAAAGGAGAAGGAGTTGGCCTGGCAAAGAAATACAATGTAAAAGCATTTCCAACATACCTTTTTATTAATGGTGACGGTGAGGAAGTACACAGAACTTTAGGTTATGTGGAAGAAAAAGACTTCATTCAATTTGCGAAAGATGCAGAGGATCCTAATAAAAGACTGACTTCCTTGAAACAGAAGTTTGAAAAAGGAGAAAAGGATCCTGAATTCCTTAAAAACCTTGCCAGCCTTACCATCTACAATGATGCAGAATTGGCAGGCAAAGTATTGGATCGTTATTTCCAGCAGAAAACAACTCTAGATCAGGAGGACGTACAGATGCTTCTATCAGGAACTCAGAGTACAGAAAGCCCTTTGTACAAGATTTTCCAGGCTAAGAAAGCTGATATTACCAAAATTGTCCCTGAAGCTCAATATGACAGATTCGACAAAAGTATTAAGCTGAATACTATCGCTAAAAAAGCATATAATGCTGATACAAAAACATGGAATGACAGCTATTTCATCACAGAAACTCAGAAGTTCATGACTAAAGAGGAAGCTGAAAAAACGCTGAAAAGAGCAAAAGCTTCCAGAGCCTTAAAAGATAAAGATATTCCGGCTTACGAAAAGTTAACCATAGAACTGTATCAGGATATCAGTAAAGCAAGTTCTCAGGAATTAAATTCTATTGCATGGAATTTCTTTGAAAACGTAAACAGTAAACCGTCTTTACAGCAGGCCATCGTATGGGCTCAGGAGTCGGTAAAGAAAAAAGAAGAGTATGCCAATACAGATACATTAGCTAATCTTTATAACAAGATTGGAGACAAAAAGAATGCAAAAATCTGGGCTGAAAAAGCAATCCAGCTTGCAAAAAGCGAAGGACAGGATTCAGGAGACACTGAAAAATTACTGAAAAGTCTTTAATCAATACCATTTAAAAGCCCCGCAGAAATTTTCTGCGGGGCTTTTTTATTTTTAACAGGTCAATTACTTTCCTTCTCCCAGCTTCAAACCAGTTTAAGTCAAACGTTTTATCCCGGACTCTGAGGTTATAATTGTTTTCAAATTTTGGTCGTATTAAAGCTCTATCAGAACAATATGAATCATTATAATGATCAGGTCGCTCCTACGGAGCACTTAAAAAAAATCAAATAACATTATATTTTTTTACAAAAATTTATAAATTGATCATCAATTATAACTCTAAATATAAGTCTGATTTTCTTATCCCGGATTGAGGTTAATTTATATTTCAGCTGCCCTTACTCTTTATTAATATTCAAATAAAACACTTCCCCATGTAAATCCGCTTCCGAACGCTGAAAGAAGTACTAGATCTCCTCTTTTGATTTTTCCTTCTTCAATGGCTTCACTTAAAGCAATAGGAATAGATGCGGCTGTTGTATTTCCGTATTTCTGAATATTGTTGTGGATTTTTTCATCCGGAAGTCCGAATTTCTGCTGTACAAATTGGGCAATTCTAAGATTGGCCTGATGCGGAATGAACATATCCAGATCTTCAATCTTTTTCCCTGCTTTATCCAAGGCTTCCTGCATGGTTTCAGGGAATCTTGTTACCGCATGTTTGAATACGAAGTTTCCGTTCATGATTGGGTATACTTCTTTATTCGTCACATTTTCCGGTTCTTTTCTCATTCTGTCGCTCCATCCGAATTTAGATCCCGGGAACTGGGTACACAATTCATCAGCATATTTTCCTTCAGAATGCATATTTACGGCTAAAATATCTCCTGCATTTTCATCTTCTGTAGCAGAAAGTACAATAGCTCCTGCCCCATCTCCGAAAATCACGGAAACTCCTCTTCCTTCATCAGAAAAATCAAGTCCGAAAGAATGAATTTCTGCTCCTACAACCAATATATTTTTATAAGTACCCGATTTAATGAATGCATTGGCAACGCTCATCGCATATACAAATCCGGAGCATTGATTTCTTACATCCAAAGCACCAATTGTTCCGCATCCAAGCATTTCCTGAAGTAATACCCCACATCCTGGAAAATAATAATCCGGTGAAAGGGTTGCAAAAATAATATAATCGATATCCTGAGCGATTAACCCTGCTTTTTCAATTGCTTTTTCAGAAGCTTTGAAACCTAAATAAGCACTGGTTTCCTGAGAATCATTCCTGTTTTTTCTGTGTCTTCTTTCCTTGATGCCTGTTCTTTCTGTAATCCATTCATCATTGGTAGTCATTAGTTTTGCTAGATCATCATTGGTAACAACATTATCTGGCACATAAAATCCGATCCCTTTTATTGTACTTTTAATCATATAGTTTTTTAATTTTGGCAAAGATAAACTTATTTAACACATAGTATTTCAAAATATTAGTATTTTTATTATATGCCAATTGATACAATATACAGAGACTCCCAATGCGAATGGGTAGATGTAGAGGCTCCCACAGCGGAGGACCTGAAGTTTCTTCACGAGAGATATGAGATCAATAATCTTCTTCTGGAAGACACTATGGATCCTAACCACCTTCCGAAATATGAAGAAGACGGAAATGTAAAATTCTTTCTTCTCCGTGAAAGTACGGAACTGGAACGAAAAAATCTTAACACCATCAGTGATATCAGTACAAAAATCGGGATCTTTCTGCTGGACAACACCATTATTACCATCCACAGGATGAAAACGAAAAGTATTTCGGAGACGAAAAAACAGCTTTCAACCCAACAGACAGAAGCTTCACCTTCCAAAGTTGCATTAATGATTGCGCTTCTGGTAATGAAAAGTTTTGACGATGAATCCGTAAGTCTTCTGGAAACCATGGATAATATTGAAAACGAGATCTTTCTTAAGAACACTAACCATACAAACCAGATCCGGAGGCTTTATAAGCTGAAAAGAAAATCGGGACTTAATTCGCGGGTGCTTGTTATTTCCACGGATGCTGTAGATAAATTCAAATTGTTAAACCTTCAGGATTCTGAGATTGTCGATTTAAAAGATAAGCACAAGGACGTTGTTGCCGATTTTGACCA
Source organism: Chryseobacterium sp. 2987 (assembly GCF_031456375.1). Classification (NCBI taxonomy): domain Bacteria; kingdom Pseudomonadati; phylum Bacteroidota; class Flavobacteriia; order Flavobacteriales; family Weeksellaceae; genus Chryseobacterium; species Chryseobacterium sp. 2987. The sequence goes on along the minus strand of NZ_JAVDUN010000001.1, from coordinate 280,328 downwards.
TCTGAATATTCAGATTACCAACCTTATTTCCATGTTCCTGGCTCTTTCTGACCAAAAGGCGAATCAGGTGATGAAAGTACTGGCCATCTATTCGGTTTACTTCTTACCGATCACGTTTATTGCCGGACTGTATGGAATGAACTTCGACAATATGCCGGAACTTCATCATAAATACGGCTATTTTATAACGCTTGGAGTAATGGCTGTGGTGGTGATCTGTACCTTTATTTACGCGAGAAGGAAACAATGGTAGCCAATCTGTAATAGCTCTCCCAAATAAACACCACCAACTCTAAAATATCCACCATGAAAACCGAAGACCTGAATACAATTCTTGAAAACGATATTCTTTCCGCGGAATCCAAAGAGAAACTTATTGCTCTGCATGAAAACATCTCTTCTAAAGAGTTTTCTGATCTGCTGGATGTTTACGGAAACCAGTATGTAGAATTTGTACAGGAAGGCGGCGGTGTGTGGGGAAGCGCACTCGTCGGTTATCTGTACGGACTGGAGATTTTTGGAATCCGTTTTCTGAAAGTGGCAGGAACAAGTGCCGGAGCGATCAATACGATGCTTATCGCAGCCTGTAAAACAAAAGAGGAAGCTAAAAGCGAAGTCATTAAGGACATTTTATTCAGCTGGAATTTTGCTGATTTTATGGATGGAAAAACGTACGTAAAAACGACCATCCATGCTATACTGAATAATAAAAATTTCTTTAAAATCAATATCATTATCGCTATCGTATGCATTATTCTTCTCATCACCATTCCTTTTGCTGTTCCTTCTGAAACGATTCTGAATGCTAAACTCCTGTTTTTAATTCCCTTGATTCCGGCTATTATCCTTTTTTTCTGTATTAAAAAGCTTTATAATAATTTCAGAAAAGCCAACAGCGGGCTTAATCCGGGAACTGTTTTTTCAGACACTATGAAAACGGCACTGGACGGGTTCGGGATTAAAACGGTTGCCCAGCTCAATCAAAAGTTTATTCAGAAAGAACATGATCTCAACCTTAGTTACCGTTACGGAAACAATCAGGAATATTATCAGAAAACCCTTCAGAGTATTGAAGCCATTAAGCATAAAAATATTGAGCATATTGACCTGACACGGTATAAAATTTTCTATGAAAGTGCAGCCAATAATGATTATTATAAAAACAATCCGTTTTACCAGCTCCGGTCGGAATATGTAGTGGTTGCTACAGATATCAATGCCAAAATCAAAGTGGAGCTTCCTACAATGGCTAATCTGTACTGGTCAGAAGAAGAGTTAAAACACATCAGTCCAGCTGAATTTGTACGGGCTTCCATGTCTGTTCCCTTCTTTTTTGAACCATTTCAGAAAAGAATTAATAAAGATGAGGATTCCGTGAAGTATGCCTGGAAGTTCTGGATGAGTACAAAGCCCGAAGACATCTACCCTGTCGGAATTTTTATTGACGGCGGAAGTATTTCTAATTTCCCGATTGATCTTTTTCACGCCAATGATGTTTTTTATCCCAGACTGCCATTATTCGGAGTACAGCTTACCAGCGATTCTGATATTCTTTCAGAGAAAGGAAAAACCAGTGAAGAAATTCTCAAAACTCCTTTTTCGTATGCAGGAAACATCATCAGTACTTTAAAAGGATTTAATGATAAATCTTTCCTTACCAAACACAGCTTTTACCGTCTGTTCAGCATTCAGTCTGTCAACTGTGGAACCAGCAGCTGGCTAAATTTCTTTATGAAGAAGGAAGAAAAAGAAGATCTTTTCAACAGAGGCTTTCAGGCGGCTTTGGATTTTCTTAATCAATTCGATTGGGAAAAATATAAATATGAAAGAATGATGCTTTCAATGAAAGACAAAAAAATACTGAAGGAAGAAGATACACCGACAGTGGGGTAAGGAATTTTGAGTATTTTTAACTATTAAAATCTGTAAAAAGAATTTTCAATAATCGGAATACATGAACTGGATTATCAGAAGCATTAAAAAGGTAAAATTTCATACCAATCTTCAGGAAATTTTAAAGCCTGTCTGGAAAAACATCACCGCCTATAACTGGATTCTTACTGATCTTGATTTCATGCCTGATGGTACCATTCCTATTAACTTTGACCATGATTTTTTTATTTTGAATCACGGACAATTTGAGCGGATTTACAACAGCAATACTCAGATCATCTGGGGAATCATTGCTGCTGTACCTTCTGCTACTGAACCGGATTCAATGTACATTTCTCAATTATCTGCTGAAGATCCTGATGTCTGGAAAAGCAATCATTTTTCAATTCAGGAAAGCGTTTTAGAAATTATAGCTTTTGACAGCAGCTATACCATCGTGAAATTTAAAGATAAAACCTTTCTGATCGGTTTAAGGACTATTTTCAGGAGCAGGCAATAGATTTGGATTACTTTAATAAAAAATATTCCGGCTAAAAAAATAACATCAACATCACAGTATGCCATTAACTCATTGAAAATGAAATCAATTTTAATTAGAAGTTATATTTATATTTTGTAATTTCACCTATAATTCACAAAAAACCACCCTTCAAAAGTACTGTTTATGAAAAATATATTTACTTTTTTGTGTACTGTATCATGTCTGGCTGTTTACTCACAAGGCTGGATACAAACCTGGAAAATAGCACAGAGTGAAAGAAATGTAGCTGCGAATTTTGGCTTTGATATTTTACTTAAAAACAATGTTCTGTATTCCAATGCCACGGGTAATAATACTGATTCCAACGGGCAGAACTCTATATTTCAAGCAGGCAGTCTATATGTATTTGAGCGCGAAAATAATGCATGGATACAGAAAGCTAAGATTGTTCCCAATGACCGGGCTACGGTTGACGGATTCGGAAAAAAGTTTGCAGTAGACAATAATGATCTTTTTATCAGTGCTCCTTATAAAGACGGAAATCTATTCACTAATCAGGGAGCCGTATATCATTTCAGTAAAAACAATACCGGAAACTGGATTCAGCTTCAGAAAATTGAACCTCCTGCAGCCATTACTGAAGGAGGTTTCGGATCAAGTCTGGCTGCCGAATCAAGAATTCTGGCTGTTGGATCTGTTCAATCTGATGTTTCCGTTTTTGAGTTTAACAACGCTACGGAGCAATTTGAATTTACACAAAGCCTGCCTTTTTCAAGCAACGGAAATATCAATAATCCTGCAGTTTTTATAAAAGGGAACAGGATATTTACAGGAAAACGAAATGCAGAGGCTAATGGTACTCCTAATGCCGGCCAGGTTAATATTTACAGGAAGAATACAGCAGGAAGCTGGGAAATTATACAGACCATTAATTCTCCTATAGCGGGAGAAACCGAATTTGGTTCTAATGTTTATGCAAAAGATGATTATCTTTTAGTAACCGCCTATGCGGGCTTATTTGTTTCTGTTTACAAGTACAATTCTGCATCGGACAGCTATGAATATAAACAAACCATTAATGATGACAGCACCTCTTTTTTCGGGACTTCGGTTTCTATTGAAAACAATATCCTGGCCATTGGAGCTCCCGCCTCTATGAACGGAACAATTAATGGCGGAAGCGTTTTTATTTATAAGCCTAAGGCAGATAGTGAATGGGCACTCGATCAAAAGATCTACCACTCCAATCCTTCTTCTTTTGATAATTTTGGCCGTGGAGTAAGTATCAGCAACGGACTGATAGCAGTAGGAGCTCCCCATCATGCTCTGGATCCTGCAGGAATCAATTATGTATCCACAACCGGAGCCGTATATGTATTCAAAGACCCCACCCTGTCTGTTCACGAGACTGATCCCGGAATTTCATTTCAAATATATCCCAATCCTTTTTCCCATTCTGTTTCCATCCAACTGGGAAAACTGTATGAACAGCTGACCACAGAAGTGTTTGATCTTTCAGGAAAAAAAATATATACTGAAAACTTTTCACGAAAACAGATCGTTGATCTGCATTTAGGATTTCTTACTTCAGGAACTTATCTTGTTAAAGTTTATTCAAAGGACTACACACTGGTAAGTTCAAAAATCATTAAGAAATAATCTGCAATAACAAAATATATCCAATAGTTAATAAGAGTTTATAGAGTGATATAAAAATGATTTTATGCTATAGTGTATCTAAAAATTCCAGATACATAGGAACACTTTTTTCAACCCATTCTTCTGAAGGATCATTTTCTATTCCGTAGTATACAAAAGGTTCTTTATAATCTGCTTTTATATAATCAAAAGTCAGCTCATAAGGCCGGAAAAGCTCGTTCATGGTATATTTGTATTTTCCTGAAGCACTATATCCTTCCTCATCAATTCCTGCGGAAACAGCCAGCGACATTTTCTTACCTCCAAGTTTATAGCCGCTTTTACTTCCGTAGGCCCAGCCGTATAAGAGTACTTCGTCCAGCCATTTCTTCAGAAGCGGAGGGCTGCTGAACCAGTAAAAAGGAAACTGAAAAACTATTTTATCATAGGCCTCCATTAAATGCTGTTCTCGGGCGGCATCAATTTTTTCATCGGCATATTCTTCATACAGTGCGTGAACCGTATATTTTTCAGGATATTTTTTTAATTCTTCTATCCATCTTTTATTGATCATTGATTTCTCCATATCCGGATGGATGACAATTACTAATGTTTTCATTTTTTTAATTCGATTTCTGATACAAAATTAATATACATAACTTACATTTCGTACATTAGCAACCAATTGTAGGGTACTATAAAAAATGTAAGTAATGACTAAAATAAAAGAAACCTCCACCAATTTTGCCAATAAAAAGGCACTTGCCGATGAATGCCCTGAAGTATATGCCTCCAACCTGATCGGCGGCCAATGGTCTCTGGCAATCTGCTGTTACCTCATCAACGGAAAACTCAGATTCGGGGAACTGAAGAAATGTCTTCCTAATATCACGGAACGCATGCTCACGCTTCAGCTCCGCAGACTGGAAGAAGAGAAGATCATTACCCGAACGGTTTATGCTGAAGTCCCTCCCCGCGTGGAATATGAACTTACAGAGATCGGTTATCAACTTAAAAACATTATTCTTGAACTTGAAAAATGGGGAAAACAACACAAACGGATTGTTCAAAAAATATAAAAAAAGGAAAGCAGGAAGAGGAAGAGTGGAAGTTATTCGTGTCCGGGACCTTCCAAAAATCTTTTAAACACCAAATAATCCTTTTACTTCAGGTTTATACTTTTAGTACTACAGGGGATTTATTGTGACATAAAAATGAAAAACAGGGAAAACAATAAATTATTTTAATATTTTATTATATTTTATATAATTATTTTATTTTTCAATATTATAAATGGTTTTTTTTATAAATTTAATAATTATCACCCATAAAATATGATATTATGAAAAAACTGTTTTTTTTTTATCTGTACGACAGCTGCTTTATGCTGCGGAATTTATACGAATGCCCAAAAGATCTCTGACGGCGAAACAGTAGACGTAAACGGTATGAAGGTTACTTTCTCTATTCTCAACAAAGAAAGCACACAGGCAGGCGGAAAGCCCTATGACCGTTATAAGGTTTCTGCATCTGTAAAGAACTCAACAGATAAATCTTACAATATCAGGCTCTCTTCTTATCCCCAGATCGTAAACGGATACCGGCATCGTAGAAATAAACTGCATTAATGCTACGGGAGCAAAACTGACCTCTAAAAAGATCCAGCTGAGAATGAAAACCCAGCTCATTAATGTAACTTATTCTGCTTATGATAAATCCGGTAAATATATAACCAGTACCATTCCGGTAACAGGAAGTTATTATTTCGATTCTGGAGATACCATCAATGATGATGCTATTTTTATTGTTCCTCAGGGTGAAAAACCTGATGTTTCAGTACGAAGCTTACGATAGAATACCTTCTTTTTATAAACTGCAGTTTCGGTTTCAGGGAGCGGCGGCTCCGCCGCCGCTCCCTGAAACCGAAACTTTTACCTCATCATTTTAGCCTTCCTCCGTACTTTTCCACAAGGGTTTATGTTCCAAAACTTTAGCATGTATAGGACATGTTTCATGATGTGCTCCTTTCAGATATCCGGTACTCATCAGAAATTCATTCACAATTTCACCTCCTGTGAACTTGAAAGTCTTCTTAAAGAGTTTCATCCATTCCTGAAGGTTTTTGGGGTGATGATGATCCAGCCATTTTTCAAATGAGCCGAATTCATTCTGCAGTTCCAGAATGGTTTTGGAGTTTTCAATTGCGGCGTTCACTTTCAGTCTGTTTCTGATAATCCCCGGATCATTCAGAAGTCTTTCTCGGTCTTCTTCCGTATAAGACGCGATTTCCCGGATATTAAAATTGCTGTAGGCTTTTCTGAAGCTTTCTTCTTTTTTCAGTACTGTTTCCCAGCTTAATCCTGCCTGATTGATTTCCAGGATCAGCCTTCCAAATAATTCATTGTCATCGTGAATCGGGAACCCGTAATAATTGTCGTGGTAGTTCTTATGCAGTTCTTTTCTGCTTTCGGGCTGCATTCCGGATATAGCTAAGCAATAACTCATTGAAATATATTTTCTGTTTTTGTTAAGAATTTTTCCAGGGCTTCTTTCATATCAATTCCTGTACGGTCTGCCAGAACGATCAGCCACCAGATATTTTCTGCTAATTTATGTTCAAGTTCTTCTGCTGAATCTTTTTTCAGCCATCTTTTCTGATGAGACATGATATCTCTTCCGATGAGCCCTGCATCTGTAAGATAGGCTAAGGTATCTTCTTCCAGGGTCCATTTTGTTCTCAGGCTTTTTATTTCAAGTTTATGATACTCTTCTCTGATGTGTAAAGAGCGTTTTATGATCTCGTCAAAATTATTGGTGCTCATGATCTTTATAATAATCGTTAATCTCTATTTAAAACTTTTCAGAGTATAAAGATAAGACACCACATTGACAACTGTTAGTCAGTAGGGGTTTTAATTTTTATCATTTAATCAGAATTCAGATCATACTATGACCATTTCTTTTGGAATATTCATTAGTTTTGAGATCCTAAAATCAGGATCATGAAACTATTGAAAGCCCTCATTTTTTCTCTGTTTTCCATTTTCTTCTCTGCACAGAATATCTATTCCAAAGCGTATGGGAATCAGAAAAATCCTGCGATTATTTTTATTCACGGAGGCCCAAGCGGAAACGCAACCTTATTTGAAGGAACAACCGCCCAGAGTCTGGCTGACAAAGGATTTTATGTAATTGTTTATGACAGGCGCGGAGAAGGACGTTCTAAAGACAGCACCGCAACAATGACTTTCAGGGAAAGCTTTAAAGACCTGAACCGGATCTACCGGACGTATCACCTCAAAAAAACTTCAATCCTGGCTCACAGCTTTGGAGGAATCATCGGAACCTTATTTACCAGACATTATCCTGAAAAAGTTAGTTCTTTAGTTCTTGCGGGTGCGTTATTTACTCAGCAGGAAACGTACAATCATATTTTAAAACAAGGAAAAGAAACGTTTAAAAATGATCCGTCACAACTGAAAAAAATTGCAGATATTGAGAGTATGAGCAAAAATTCTGCTGATTACCGTAAAAGATGTTACGAACTGGCCAGTGAAATGCACTTCTTTACCATGCCCTCTCCTACTGCTGAAAGTCAGAATCTGAGAAAAGCCTATGAAAATGGTGAATTTTACGCAGCAAATATCAGAAACAACGAGTCACCCGTAAAGTTTTACAAAAATGAACCGTTGAACAATCTGGATAATACCTCAGCTTTAAATGCTATTAAAAAAAAAGGAATTCCAATTTATGCGGTATATGGTAAAAATGACGGAATATTCTCAGAAAAACAGCTTAATGACATCAAAAACCTTGCAGGAAATGATCACTTTACAGCCATAGATAATTGTTCTCATTACCTGTTTGTAGATCAGCAGAATGAATTTTTGAAATTGATCAGTCAATATTTAAAATAAAGTGTAGTTTTGTAGTATGCCGGCAGCCAGAATTCATATGAAAACCTATAAAGCATTCCTTACTATGCTTATTCTGGTGTTTTCATTATCCCCGTGTTCTGTGAAACGGGATGTGCTCAGTATTTTGGATATCCAGTATATCAGTGGCTTAAACAAAGTAAAAATAACTTTCGGATCAGTACTTTCCTGTAACGGAACGACAGAAAATTCAACACCAAAATCTTCTGTTTCTAAAACCAACCGTAAGCATCAAAACAGAGAATTTTCTCTTCCATCAGACAGATTATCATTCTTTATTGACGATGCGGACCGTTTCAGCTCTTATTCAGGAAAGGTTTCAGGAAACAGTCCTCCCAAATATATTTTATTTAAAAGACTGAAGTTACATCTGGGGTAGATCATTTTTTTGACCCTATTTTACTATCAATCTTTCAATACATAAAATACAATGAAACATACAGCAGACAGCCGGTCTTTCGATCTGGCAGGTCTATATACCTTGTCCCTCCGTCTTGTGATCGGATGGACTTACTTCTCAGCATTCTGGAGAAGACTTATCCTGGAAAACAAATTAAATCCTGATGAAAACGGATACATCGGTGAAAAATTCAATCATTTCCTGCCTAATGCTTTAGGAATTAAACCTCTCATAGAATATCTCGTGACCCATCCGGATGCCTTGCAGAGATCGATGATGATCTTTACCATCGTTGAGGCTGTTGTGGGATTATTTATTATTCTGGGACTTTTTACGAGACTGATGAGTATTGGAATTTTCAGCCTGGCTCTGGGAATCCTTCTCGGCTCCGGCTGGATTGGGACTACCTGCCTTGACGAATGGCAGATTGGAGTCTTAGGAATTGCAGGCGGATTTGTCCTCTTTCTTTCCGGAAGCAGCTCTTATTCTCTGGATCATTACTTCATAAAGAAAAACAGGAAGTTTACCCATAAAAAATGGTTCTTATGCCTGGGTTCCGGCAGTCTTCCTCTATCAAAGCCTAAAACACTTGTATTGGCAGGCTCGGCACTCATCTTTGGATTAACGTTGTATACCAACCAGTATTTCCATGGTGGAGTCTGGGGAAAGCTTCACAATAAATCGGTAAAGCCTAAGGTTGAGATTTCCAATGTATCTTTTCATCATCAGCATCTGCAATTTGAAATATACCGAACAGAAGGAGTTGATGTGTACGGATCTTTCCTTATCGGGATTCAGATTCTGGATAAAAACGGAGAAATATTAAAAGAATTGAAGCAGGCTGATCTTTCAAAGTTTCCGAAAGAAAATATCAAAAATCATTATGTAGCCAAAGTAAAACCGGGAAAACATAGTATGATTATTCCTCTCGGTGCTAAGGCAGATATTCTAATTAAAGCTGATGACCTAAGAAAAGAAGAAATTCATAACGTAAAACTGATTGACATCAGTGGAGCCGAGTGGACAGCAGAAATCCAATGATGTAAACACAAAAAAACCTCCGGCAGTTCCGGAGGTTTTATATATTTTAATTAGTGCATCGCTTCACTCAGATCTATTTTCTCTTTGCTTTTTCTTTCTTTAATGAAAAGAATAAACGGAATACAGACCAGGAATATCACTCCCAGATAGAGGAAGACATCCATATAGGAAAGCACCGTTGCCTGCTTTGTTACGGAAAGATCCAGCATTTTATAAGCGGCATTCATTGCAGCATCTGGTGTCATCCCTTTTGCAATGAAATTAGCTTTTAATGCGGCCAGCCTTTGCTGAACTTCAAAACTATTCTCATCTAAATGGGAAATCAAATTATTCCTGTATTTCTGGCCTGCATTGGCAATGAAAGTGGTAATGGCTGCAATTCCGAAAGATCCTCCCAGCTGCCTCATCATTCCCGTAAAGGCTGCCCCTTGTCCAATCTCCTGACCTTTCAGTGTACTCAGTGACAATGAAGTGATCGGGATGAACAAAAGTCCCAAACCTGCGCCCCTTACAATCAGCATCCAGAAGAATGCATCCTTGCTGGTATCCGGTGTCAGGATTTTATACCCCCAGAAACTGTAAACAAAGAAAATAAACAATCCGAGGGATACCAGAATCTGTTGTTTAGCTCCTTTCGTCAACAATTTTCCGATGATCGGCATCATGAAAGCGGTTGTCAATGCTGCCGGAATCATCAATGCACCCGACTGAAGCGCCGTCCATCCCAAAATACTCTGGGTATACAACGGAACAATAAAGGTAGAACCATATAATCCGAATCCTAAAACAAATGACATAACCGTTCCAATCCTCAGGTTCCCATTTTTCAGTACCCTGAGTTCCACAATCGGATATTTAAAGGTAAGCTCCCTCCAGAGGAAAAGAATGAATCCTAGAATAGCTGCTACCGTAAAAGCTACAATCATTCCGCTTTCAAACCAGTCTTCTTCATGACCTCTTTCCAGAATGAACTGTAATGAACCTACTGTTACGGCCAATAAAGCAATCCCGATCCAGTCGACATCCGAAACTTTACGTTTTTCTGCATATTTCGGACTTCTTACGAACTGAAGTGTCATTAAGGTTGCCGCAATCCCAATTGGAATATTAATATAAAAGATATACGGCCAGCTATAATTATCTACGATATATCCACCTAGTGGCGGTCCTAAAGTTGGCCCGATAATTACCCCTAATCCATAGATGGCCTGGGCCATACTTCTTTTCTCGACCGGATAAGATTCTGTAATAATCGTCTGTGAAGTTACCAGAAGAGCTCCCCCTCCGATTCCCTGCATCAGTCTGAAAAATACAAGTTCCCATATATTGGTAGCATTTCCGCATAAAAATGAAAATACCGTAAATATAATGATGGAAGCTGCAAAGTAGTTTCTACGTCCGAACTGCTGTGAAAGCCAGCTCGTCATCGGTACGATAATTACGTTACCTATTGCGTAAGCTGTAATTACCCAGCCTACTTCAGAAAGTGTGGCTCCAAGATTCCCCTTCATCTCATTCAATGCAACATTGACGATTGTGGAGTCCACAATTTCAAGCAAAGCACAGAGGATTGCCGTAATCGTAATGATCACTCTCCGTGCTCCATATTCTACTAATGATTCTTGCATAAGTTTTTTTACAATGTAAAAAAGTCAATGGTGAATTTTACTGCGCAAGTGAATGGTAAATTTTAATACAAGCTGTAAAAAAACACTATTGACAGTAAAACTAATGGACCTGTTTACAATTTTAAGTATTATTTAAGCGAAACCTCTGCCTTCACATTCATTCCCGTTCTCAATCGTTTTGCAATGGACTTGTCAAGATTTACAAAGTCGATTTTTACAGGAAGACGCTGAACTACTTTCACGAAGTTACCACTCGCGTTGTCAGGAGGAAGAATGGAAAATGTTGCTCCTGTTGCTGGAGAAAATGAGCTTACCACACCTTCGAATTCTTTATCTGGGAAAGCATCAATTTCAATTTTCACCTTCTGTCCTTCTACCATTTTATCAACCTGGGTTTCTTTGAAGTTGGCTACCACCCATTTTTGGTCATTTTTAACCAAAGCAAAAAGCTGAGCTCCTGTCTGAAGGTATTGTCCTGCCTGGGTAGGAACTTTTCCTACATATCCGTCTTCCGGAGCCAGAATTACAGTATATGACAGATTGAGTTTAGCATTTTCTACGTCTACTTCTCTCTGTTTTGCTACAGAACTGGCAACACCGATCTGCTGTGAGCTTGCTGCAGTTTGAGAAGAAGCAATCGTCGTCTGCTGAGCAATCTGATTTCTTTGATCTACCAAAACCTGAAGCTGCTTATCCGCAGATTGTTTTGCCGCTAAAGCCTGCTCATACTGCTGCTCCGTGATAGAATGATCTTTCACCAGATTGGCATATCTTTTTAAATCCTGTGAGGTTTTCCAAACATTTACTTTTGCAGCTTCAATCTGTGCGTTTGCTGTTGCTACAGCGGCCTGTGAACTGTTGATATTTTTAGAGGTAGCAGTAGTTGTTGCTTCTGCATTGGAGATATTACTTTTTGCTGTAGATAAAGCTGCCTGAGCCTGTTCCAAAGCCATTTTCTGATCTCTGTTATCCAGAATGACCAGAGTATCTCCTTTTTTAACGAACTGATTGTCTTTTACCTTTACCTCAGCAACATATCCTGAGATTTTAGAAATTACCGGGGCCATATTGGACGTGATCTGAGCATCATCCGTTTCTTCATGGTACTGTCCGTAAGTATAAGCTCTGTAACCATAGATCCCTCCACCGATTACTACAGCTGCTAAGATGATAGGAAAGACTAAACTTTTTTTCTTTTTAGGTTCAGCTGCCTGTGTATTATTATTTTCCATTTTGGTTTCGATCTGATTATTTAATTGTTAAAGTTCCTGTTGTCTGTAATAGTTTTCTGTAAGCTAGGGCAGCATCTGCCTTAGCATTGATAACGCCCACATTGGCGGCAATCTGAGCGGCATCTGCGTCTAGAAGTTCCGTCATGGTCGCAAGCCCGTTATCATATTTATTCTTAGTGATTCTGTAGTTTTCATTAGCCTGCTCAGCAGATTTTTCAAAAACGGTGATTCTCTTTTTAGAAAAATCGGTATTCTGATATTCTCTGTTAACGTCAAGTTTAATGTTGTCATTCAGTAATTCATCGGTGGCTGCCAATTGCATTTCTCTTGCTTTTGACTGTTTCAGGGATGAATTTTCTTTCCAGATATTGGATAAATTGTATGAAACTCCGACTCCTACATTCACTGCATTATATACAGTAAGAAACTTAGGAATATCCGCTGCCACATAACCTCCTGTGAAAGCAATTGACGGAAGATTTTCAGCTTTTGCGGCTTTCGTTCCCAATTCGGCTGCTTTTCTCTGCTGTGTCAAAGCCTGAAGATCCTTACGGTTTTCTCTCGCTTCATTTACATAGAAGCTGACAGGTTTTACTTCATTCCCTTCTTCAATATAGTTCTGGTCCACTTCAATTTCTGTTGTTTCAGGAAGTCCTAATAACAGATCCATATTGATATTGGCAATATTATAGTTGTTCTTTGCTTCCAGTAACTGAAGTTCAATGTTGGAGGTCTGCAGGTTCGCTTTCAAACGGTCATTTCTTGCAATAATTCCATTATTTTCCATTTTAAGGAAAGTTTCATCTCTTTTTTGAGAAGCGGTAAGATTTTCCTCTAAAACTTTGATAGACTGGTTGGCTTTAAACAAATTGTTATAGGCCTGAGCAACATTGTAAGCAATGGCAATTTTATCGTTCTCTGTACTTAATTTCGAGGCTTCCACCAGATATTTCGCAGACTGGATCCCATATTTAATTCTTCCTCCGCTGTAGATCGGAACGCTAAGATTAGCCGATGCATAAGCAACCTGATGCACTTCCGGTCCTCCTGAACCTCCTGAACCTGTTGAAATCTTCAGGTCAACCGTTGGTTTTGTAGGAAGATACATATAGCTGCCTGAAACTTTCAATTCAGGAAGCTGTCTGTTTTTTGCTTCCAAAAGATCTGCCGTTGCTTCTTCAATTTTAGCGGCATCAATCTTTAAGCTCTTGCTGTTCTGGATTCCCAGCTGTACGGCCTCATCAAGGCTGAGCTGTTTCTTCTCCTGAGCATGAATGGCGGTAAGTCCCATTAACAGGGAGAGTGCCATAACCGAGTTATTTATTCTCTTCATAACCTAAAAGGTCTTTTAGTAAATATTTAATGTGTTTATTAAGTTCTGTGTAGTATTTTTCTTCGAAAATCTCGTCTTCTTCCGTATCATTCAAGAATTCTTTATACATTTCTTTAGCATTGGATGCATAGAATAAAGTTCCGCTTATGGTAGAATGAAGCAGATAAATAGGAGGGTTTTTCGTAAAGATGCCCTTCTTCAGCCCACTTTCAAGAACCTGAGAATACATGGAAAGAAATCCCATTTTTGTCTGCTTCAGAAATTCTATAATCTGTGGGTTTTTGGTATGAAGCTGCTCCCGTTGCATAATCCTGTAAAAGCATTTGTGGTGTCTTACCCTTCCTGAAAACTGGTCTACAATTCTTTCGATCTTCTGCCATTCATTGATATCTGTTCTTTCCAACAGGTCTTTTGAGAAGAACTGACCTTCATTCATTCTGTATTCAACAAGTTTTTCGTATAATTTTTCTTTTGATCCGAAATAGTAAGAGATCATAGAGATGTTCACATTGGCTGCCTTTGAGATTTCCCGGGTTGAAGTTCCATCGAAACCTTTTTCTGCAAAGAGCTTTTCTGCGGCGAATAATATATTTTCTTCTTTTGAAATCATATCACTTCCATTTTTTCAAGGCGCAAATGTACACAAGATTTTTATAAAATCAAACGATTGATTGATTTTTTAATGTAGATTTAATTTATATTTACAAAAAACTAAATGTATGGGCCTATTTGATTTCCTTTTTAAGAGGAAGAAAAAAAATCAGACCAATGAAGTAACTATTAAAAATGACTCTCCGGAGGAAGTGATCACTGCATTACCGGAAGAAGAAGCAGTCAACTTAATTGAAGAGACAAATATCAGACCGGAAGAGACAGCTCCTCAATTTCATGAAGAGGGAAATCGCTTTGATCTTGAAATTAAAGAAGCATTCAAAAGATTTCATTCTGATCCCGGTATTGATATCAACATTCAAATTGAAGATGACAAAGGTAATTCCCTTACTGCTTATCAGGCTTACGGAGACCTATTCCAGGAATGGATGAGTATCCAGTCAAAATGGGACCGCATGTCATTATTCTATCGCTTTTGGGATCAGTCTCAATTTGAAAAACTTGAGTCGTGGCAGGTCATTGAAAGATTTGTAAAAGACCGCTATCCTAAAAAAGCACTCTCCTACTTTGAGCAAAACATGTCTGATAAAAGAGATTTTACCAAAGAAGAACTGGTTTCGCTTTCAAAACTTCACCGGGTATTGCTGGATAATCCTACGGCAAAGGAATATATTGAAACAGCCTATCGGAATCACCCTGAAGACAGCTCTGTAAAAGTGGAATATGCAACTGTGCTCCACATCATAGGAAATCATTTCGAAAAAGAGCTTTCTCATCAGCTTTTTCATGAAGTAATGGACAAAAAAATACAACAAAATGATACGGAATCTGTTTTCGATTGTTTCAGATTCTCTGAAGGCTACACTGACTCTTCTATTTTTGCCATGCTTTACCTGATGAATACAGAAGCTGACAATGATGCCTGGGACTATGTCGCGGAAGAATATTATTACTGCCCTGTTTTCAGATATGAACATGCTGTACAGTTGTCACAAACTGAAAATCCCTTGAGAGCCCTGGCAAAGCTTACTTCTTTAAGCCAGGAATTTCCATGGTTCAGGATAGCTTTGGAAAGTACTATCGGTAATATAAAATCTATGCGGAAACAGCTTAACGATCCCGATTTTATGGAAAAAGAACTTCAGGAATTCCAGAACTCATTAAAAAATTTATAGATAAGCAAAACTCCGGAAAATTTCCGGAGTTTTTATTTTATGCACTTTTATGGATATATCTTGATAGTTTTATTCCAAGATCTGTCCAGACAATCTTAGGATTTCCGTTTCTGGTAAGATGGAGATCTGCTGTATTGATTTCTTCCAGAATGCTTTCGATATTGGCCCCACTGATGAATTTTGAAAATCCTGCCCAGTTGAATCCATCGGCATTGATCTTTTTATACACCAGACTTTCCGACTGATAATTCTGAAGCAAAGCCAATCTGAAAATCTCGGAACAGTAATTCAAAAAATTCTTTTGCTTTTCTCTGTTCCAGCCTGCAATTTCTCTTGCCCAGAAGATAATACTCTTAAGAAACTGAGGTTTCTTTTTCACCATAAATGCATCACGCACCCACTGTACAAACAGTTTTTCGAATTCATCCGACTTGTGTCCGGAATTCAGAAGCTTTACAGCATCATTAAGATTTCCCTGTGCTTCATGAACAATTTCCCGTACTTTATCATCAGCCAATGTAAAGTTCTTTTTAAGAAAAACTTCAAGATCTTCATCCTCAATCCTCGGAATCTCTACTACCTGGGTTCTTGAAAGAATGGTAGGAAGAATATCGTTAGTGCTTTCTGCTGTAAGAAGGATAATGGTTTTCGCCGGAGGTTCTTCCAGAAATTTTAAAAATTTATTTGATGCTGCTATGTTCATTTTATCAGCTCTCCATACAACCAGGATTTTGGTTCCGCCTTCAAAACTCTTTAAGGCAAACTTTTGGTTCTGGTCATCTATCTCATCTGCAGAAATAAAAAGCTGCTTGTTTTCAGACTCCAGAAAAGCAGTCCAGTCATCATAGCTGGAATAAGGAGAAGCCATAATCATTTCCCTGAACTCTTCGAATTTATTTTTACTCAAGGAATTTTTATTATCCGTAAAAACCGGAAAACTGAAATGCAGATCAAGGTGATTCAAGTGCTCCACTTTTGATGCGGCATGTTCATTTTCTCTGCTCAGGATCTCTTTGGCATAGGCTAATACCATAGGAAATGTTCCATATCCCTCTTTTCCTACAAAAAGCTGGGCATGGCTCACTCTGTTTTCGGCAATGCTTTCTTTAAGAAGCTGTTTCAGGTTCTGCTGCCCGGCAATGTTCTCCCAATTCATGTCCCAAAGATAAAAAATCTGGAGGAGAATATAGAATTAAAATGTGAATGTGAATTTTGCCAAGCGGTAAAAATCTACTATGAAACTGATAGACTATTTACCATTCACCATCAATTATTCAATATTCATCAACTTTCCGGCTTCCCTGATGCCCTTAACAAACTTTAACCACATATAATTTTTACAATTCATTAATATTTAAGATATTTGCGCATTGTTTTAAAAATAAAGAATGAAAAAAATCTTTGTAGTATCATTCATATCAGCTGGATACTTCCTGAATGCACAGAGCATAAGTAACTCACCTTATGCCACTTACGGGATCGGAGATGTTAAATATGATAATACGATTGAAACTGCCTCTATGGGCGGTATATCTACTGCTTATATCAGTGATTTCACCAGCAGTTTCAACTTTGCAAACCCTGCAAACAACTCTAATTTCGAGCTTACAAGCATCAGACTGGAAGCAACCAACGAAAACAATTATTTCAAAACCAACTATAACGATACGAAGTCTACCAAACATTCTACGTATCTTTCTAACATTGCACTGGCTTTTCCTTTGTCTTCAAAGGTAAAAATGGGAATTTCTTATCAGCCATACAGTTCCAAAAGTTATGAAATTTTAAATACCGAGACTTTAACTTTAGAAGACGGGACAAAAGTAATATATGGAAACCGTTTTAAAGGAAGTGGAACATTAAATACAGCTCAGGCAGCAGTATCTTATAAGATCAACCAGCAGTTTGCAGTAGGTTTAAGAGCGAATCTTTATTTTGGTAACCTTTATGACCTTAATGAATTTACATCATCCAATGCCGATCTGATTAACGGTTATGAGACCAAAAACAGTATCAAAAACTTCAACTTTACCTTAGGTGGAAGCTACCAAACCCTGAATACCCGTACCGATAAAAAGTTCACCATCGGAGCCACAGCTACTTTTGGGAACACCCGTAATACAACTACTGATTATACTAACAGTACTTACCGATATACTGATTTAGCCCAGACAACAAAAGATAATGTAAGTATTATTGAACAGAAAAGCACCAGTTCTAAAAACCTTCTTCCATTGCAGGCTTCAATTGGGGTAGGTTACGGAAGTGAAAACCACTGGTTCTTCTCCGGTCAGATTGATTATAAAAAAGGAGAAGATATTTCTTACTTCGGAAAAACATTTGATTTCCAGGATACCTACAGGATTTCTGCAGGAGGATGGTACCTTCCGAACTATAACAATTTCAGAAATTATTTCTCCAGAGTGATCTACCGATATGGAGCGTTCTATGAAAGAGGCAATCTGAAATTAGATGGCAACAGCATTAATAAATTCGGGATTTCCGGAGGGGTTGTACTTCCATTCAAAACAAGTAGTATTACAAGAATGAGCGGTCTTGAACTGGGTCTTGAACTGGGTAAAAGAGGAACGCTTAAAAATAACCTGATCAACCAGAATTACATCAATCTGAGAGTCGGTTTCAATTTTGCTGATAAATGGTTCAGAAAGAATCTGTATAACTAAAATGAATTTTTCATACAAAATATCATATAAAAATATAGCATGCCTTTTTAGTTGTGCTATATTTTTTATATTGACGTCCTGTGAAGAAGATCTTACAAAGCTTAACGGAAAAGACAGCAAAAATTTCCCTTCACAGATTATCAAGAAGGCTAATATTATACAGCGGGATTCGGGTTTTATTGTATTAAAAGCTAAAGCACCGATCATTGAAAAATACGAGCTTATCGACAGCCCGTATACTGTAGCGAGGAAAGGAATTGAGATAGAATTCTTCGATAAAAAGAAACCCAAAATTCCGGGGAAAATCACTGCAAAATTTGCCCGCATTTTTGAATACAAAAAATTCTATGAAGCTAAAGGCAATGTAAAAATCACTACCAACGAAGGCCAAAAGTTTGCCATGCAGAGTATTTTCTGGGATCAGAAAAAAAACAGAATTTACACCAAAGATACCGTGTATGTAACGATGGAAGACGGTTCTACCCTGGTAGGCGCCAATGGAATGACCGCCAAAGACGATTTCTCCGAATACACGTTCTACAATAATTCAGGGAATTTCAGCTCCAAAAGACTATCTGAAGATAAAAAAACACCACAGTAATGAAGGTACAGGCTATCGGGTTAATGTCGGGAACCAGTCTGGATGGTCTGGATATCTGTTTTGCTTCTTTTGAAAAGAAAGACAGCAGCTGGGCCTTCCATATTCTAAACGCTAAAACGTTTCCTTACTCTTCAGAATGGGAAGAAAAACTCAGAAATTCAGTTCATCTATCTTCCGAAGATCTTCTTGAACTGCATTCGGAATACGGTTTTTATATTGGCAGACTGGTTAAAGAGTTCATAGAAAAAAATCAACTTGACAACATCAGCCTGATCGCATCACATGGACACACTGTTTTCCACCAGCCTCAAAAGAAATTTACCCTTCAGATCGGAGACGGCAGAGCCATTAAAATAGAAACAGAACTTCCTGTTATTTATGATTTCAGAAGTCAGGATGTACTTATGGAAGGAAATGGTGCTCCTTTAGTTCCGATCGGAGATCATCTGCTGTTTTCAGAATACGATGCCTGCCTTAATTTAGGGGGATTTTCCAATATTTCTCTTCAGAAAAACGGCAAAAGGATTGCGTTTGACATTGCACCGGTTAACATCGTTTTAAACCGACTGGCACAAAAATCAGGCAAACATTTTGACGAAAACGGAGATCTTGCCAGAAAAGGGGTAATCAGCGAACCACTGTTAAGCCAGCTCAATACTTTAGATTTCTATCAGCAACCCCACCCAAAATCTTTGGGAATAGAATGGTGTTATGAGTATATATTTCCTGCTTTGGAATCCATTGATGTTTCAGATGCATTGGCTACATTTACCGAGCATGCTGCCTTACAAATTGCCGCAGTCATCAACGAAAGCACTATAAAAAATATTCTCGTTACCGGAGGAGGTGCCTACAATACGTTTTTAATTGAAAAAATAAAGGCAAAAACAAAATCTGAGATTATTATCCCTGAAAAAGAAATCATTGAATATAAAGAGGCTCTTATCTTTGCTTTCATGGGTGTTTTAAGGATGAATAACGAAGTCAATGTTTTATCTTCTGCAACCGGAAGTACTGCTGATCACAGTTCAGGAATAACAGCATAAAAAAAACCTCCAGCATTGAAGGTTTTTAGTTTTTATTTATAAGCCTCGATCTTATCGGTAAGCGTATTGATAAAGTTCTGTAATGGTTTTTCCACCATCATTTTAATAAAAGGATTGAACTTTCCTTCAAAAAGCATCTGAACCTCAGTCTGGTTTTCACTAATAGGATTCAAAGTTGCTGTTAAAGAAAAGTCTAAGCTTGAACTTGCCGACTTCAAAACTGCTTTCTGGTCAGTCACTTCATCTATTTTCAAAGCGATTTCAGGCATTCCCTGAAGACCGAATTTAAATCCGTTGTCTCTTGTTTCAAACTTCTGAAGACCGTCCGGCATAAAATCTTTATAGTTCTCAGGTGTTTTTAATAATTCTGACAACTCCTTTGATGATTTATTGACAATAATTTTTCGTCCTTCTAAATTCATTTTTTATTTTTGTATTTAAATTCTTAATTCTTACAAATGTATAAAGTTTTTGTGAACGAAAAAAAATTATTAGTGTCTAAGCATCCTGAGAATCTTGAAAAAGAGCTCAAGTATGAAAGTTTCACAACTTTAGAGATCGCATTGGATCTTTTGGAGAACACTTCAGTGCATGAACTTAATGTATTCGGTGAGAATATAGAAGAGATCTGGAAAGAGTTTCAAGGGCTTTTCAAAATTATAGAAGCAGCCGGCGGCCTTGTCAACAATCCGCAGGGAGATATTCTTTTCATCAAAAGATTAGGGAAATGGGATCTTCCGAAAGGTAAAATGGAAAAAGGGGAATCCCGCGAAGAATCTGCTGTAAGAGAAATTGAAGAAGAAACCGGGCTCAGAGAGGTGGAACTGATTAGATTCCTCAACACCACTTATCATATTTATATTGAAAGAAATGGTGAAAAAATCCTGAAATGTACCCATTGGTTTGAAATGTTTTTCAATGGAGAAGATACATCAAAACCTCAGATAGAAGAAGGAATTACAGAAGTAGCCTGGAAAAATACGTCACAAATTGAAAACGAAGTTTTTCCAAGCACTTTTAAAAATATTAAGCTGATCGTTAAAGAATTCTGGGATTCTCAACATCAATAACCTGAATTGGAAAGGAAGTTAATTAAAAGGCTGGAAGCTGGAAGAACGAAGTTGGAAGCTACTTTCAGTGATAGCTACTTAAGTCCGTTATTGAATCAAATTACTCTCAAGAAAGATCCACATTTATGAGTGATTCCCTTCAAAACTTCCCTTTTCCAGCTCCCGGCTTCAAACCATTCTTATCCTGAATTGGTATTAAATAAATTCTATAGATTTTTCCAGCGCAATTCCTCTGGATCCTTTTAACAGGATATTTTCAGAGTGTATTTTGTACTCTTTAAGGTATTCTATTAATTCGGCAGTATTTTCGAAAGATACTCCTGAAAAATTAGTGGCCTTAAAGTTTTTTCCAACCGTAATAATTTCATCAAACCCTAACGTATGAGCGAGTTCCAGGATATTCTGGTGTTCTTTTATACTTTCATCGCCCAGTTCAAGCATATCTCCTATAATAATTGTTTTACGGCCTTCAAAAGAGATAAAGTTATTCAGGGAAGCGGTCATTGAGCTGGGATTGGCATTGTAAGTATCCAGGACCAAAGTTTTCCCCTCTTTTTTTACAACCTGAGAACGCATATTTGTTGGGGTATAACTTTCAACAGCATGCTTTATATTTTCAAAACTGATTCCGAAATGCAATCCGAGACTTGCAGCCGCGCAAAGATTGGTAAAATTATATTCCCCGGTAAGCTTTGACACCGCTTTCATGCCTTGGTAGCCTAGTCCAACAAAATGTTCTTCTGAGATTAGATCAAACTTATACTCTGAATTTTCACTGCCAAAAGTGATTTTAGACGGATAGTTCTCTGTTTTCTCTTTCTGAATCGGGTCGTTTTCATTAACAACAATAGTCTGATCGTTGTTTTTCAGATAATCATAGAGTTCAGATTTCCCTTTAATTACGCCTTCAAATCCTCCGAATCCTTCTAAATGAGCTTTCCCGAAGTTGGTAATATATCCAAAATTAGGTTGTGAAATGGTACACAGAAGTTCTATTTCTTTTTGATGGTTAGCTCCCATTTCAATCACAGCCATCTCATGTTCCGGCTTAATGGAAAGAATGGTAAGCGGAACTCCAATATGGTTATTCAGGTTTCCAAAAGTATACTGAACATTGAATTTTTCTGAAAGCACCGCATGAATAATCTCTTTGGTCGTTGTTTTTCCGTTGCTTCCTGTAAGTCCTATAATAGGTATCTGAAGCTGGTTTCTGTGATGAATAGCCAGTTCCTGTAAAAATTCCAAAGTAGATGGAACATAGAATATATTCCGACTTTTATTTTCAAATTCAGCCTGTTCAACAATCACTGCCAGTGCTCCATCATCTATAGCTTTCTCTGCTAATGTTGCCGCATTGAAATTTTCACCGGAGAAGGCAAAGAAAACATCATTCTTTCCTATTTTTCTGCTGTCGATTGTCACTTTATCTGCCTGTAACAGTAAAGGATAAAACTGTGCTGTATTCAT
The DNA here is from genome assembly GCF_031456375.1 of Chryseobacterium sp. 2987. Taxonomy (NCBI): domain Bacteria; kingdom Pseudomonadati; phylum Bacteroidota; class Flavobacteriia; order Flavobacteriales; family Weeksellaceae; genus Chryseobacterium; species Chryseobacterium sp. 2987. The sequence goes on along the minus strand of NZ_JAVDUN010000001.1, from coordinate 258,092 downwards.
AGTTCAAAAATAAAAAACCTTCCGAAAATCCGGAAGGTTTTTTGTAAGTATTTTTTGATAAATATTATCTTCTAGTTCTACCTTTGTCATTAGCTCTGGCATCCTGTGCAACACGGAAACCAACCCATCCAAAAGCTCTCCCTTGATTCTTATATCTTCTCTGTCCCGGATCTAACCAGTATGCAGTATCCATCCAAGAACCTCCTTTTACTACTCTAACCTCGTTAGAGATTGCAGAAGTTCTGTCTTTAGCATCTTTCTGCATTTTCACTTTTCCGCTGGCATCTACAACAAATCTTGTTTTAGGAGAGTTGTACATATCAAATGAAGAAGCGGAGTCTGAAGCTCTGTAATATTCAAGAGAAGACTGTCTGTCTCCATCTCTGAAGTTTCTGTAGTCTGCGATAGTTTCTCTTTCAAACTGTCCAGGAAGTCCTTTATATACTAATCTTCCGTCAGCTAATGTATCATACTTGATTGTTCCTTCATCAATCATTTTGTAAGTTCCGTCACCGTTTCTTACGATTGCCTGAGGCATATTTCCTCTGTAGTAGTTGAAGTCACTGAAATCTTCATCAATGATAGGTCTGTAAACATCGGCAGTCCATTCAGAAACGTTACCGTACATTCCGTAGATTCCTAAATCATTGGAAGGATATTGTCTAACGTCTGAAGTTTGTGCAGATCCGTCATTTTTCCATCCCGGAAGACCTGAATAGTCACCTTTACCCATTTTGAAGTTTTCAAGGAACATTCCTCTGTCTCTTCCTTTGGATCCTCTTAATCTTTCAATTTGAGGTTTTTTACCTACGTATTGGTTGTATTCTCTGTTTTTAGCCATTCCCAATGCTGCGTATTCCCATTCAACTTCTGTAGGAAGTCTGAATTTCTGAACCATAGAAGCGTTTGGAGCTCTGTTGGCAGCAAGAAGTCTTTGGTTGGTAGTTTTCATACCGCTTTTCTGCTGCATTCTTTTCTCGTTGATGTACCCTTGCATTTCAGGATCATTCGATTTGAATTTATCCATATTGAAAGCAGTTCCACCCTGATTATTAGATTCGTTGATATACAAATCTTTTGCAATAATACCAGCCTGCATCAAAGCTTTTTCATTTGCTCTGTCTGAAAGCCATTCACAATATCTGTTCGCCTGAGTCCAGGAAACTCCTACTACAGGGTAGTAATCGAATTCCGGGGAACGCAGATAAGTTTCATTATAATCGTTTCTAGCTAGTTTGTTGTCCCATAATAAGGTATCCGGCAAAGCACCGTTATAGATTTCCTTAAAGCTAGGATCGCTCGGTGGGAATACATACTTCAACCATGTAAGGTATTCGCGGTATTCGTAGTTAGTAATCTCAGTTTCTCCGATAAAGAACGAACTTACCTGCATTCTGCGCGGTGTATTGTTCCAATCGTGCATAACATCATCTTTCACTAATCCCATTGTAAAAGTTCCACCTTCTACATATACCATTCCCGGCCAACCTTTCTGCTTTTGTTGCTTTCCTGCAAAAAACCAACCCTGTTTTTCGTTTGGTTTCCAACCTGTCTTGCTGACAAATTTTTTGGTGCCGCCTCCTTTGCTGGTTCCTGACCCGCCACAGCTGGTTAATGCAAGTGTAGAACTTAATGCTATTAATGAAAACAACTTTAGTTTTTTCATAGTCGATATAAATATTTTCAAAGTACAAAGAAAAAATAAATTATTCAATAAATCAAGTAAACATTTGATTTTTTTGAAAAACGTTAACAAATTAATTTTATTGTATCACAATTTAATTCTAAAATTTTCATTTATTTTGTAATTCAGAAATTTCAATAATAAACATGAAACAAAAAATCACGCTTTTATTTCTATTCTCTTTTGCATCAGCACTTTGGGCCCAAAGGAAAGCCATAGAATGGGATGGTTCCAAAATTCAGGACTTTGGCGAAGCAAAATTAAATCTTCCAAATTTTAAAAATGAAGGTTTTTCGTTTGGCCAAAATAACATTTTTATCATAACTAAACAAAAGATAGGAGAAAAGCAGCTTAAAGTTTCAGATCTCGCCTGGGAAAATGTTTCCAACAGAGAATTATATGAACTGGATAAAGGCAGCCTTCCCAATTATGACATCGCTAATGTAACCTATTATAATCTGGAAGGAGAAAGATATGCCAACATCAGCGTTGCTTTATTTAAAAATATAAAAGGGCGTGTTCAAAGACTTTCTTCCTTCAACATTACAGAGACATCGGTTTCCAATGATATGAGATCCGGAATGGCCAATAAAGTAGGAACAAGTGATAACCCTCTTGCCAACGGAGGATTTTATAAAATTAAAGTAGACCGTTCCGGAGTATTCAAAATCACGGCACAGTTTTTAAGAGACAACGGAATCAGCCCGTCTTCAGTTAATCCGAAAAATTTCAGAATCTATGGAAACGGAGGTATTATGCTTCCTGAGTTTAACAGAGATACAAAATACAGTGCTCTTCAGGAAAACGCCATCCAGGTTGTAGGGGAAGAAGATAATGTATGGAATGAGGGCGATTATGCTCTTTTCTATGCACAAGGCCCTAATGGATATAACCTTTACGATACGTCCAACGGAAATGGTTTTAAAAGAACAGAAACCCGTACGGACAGAAGCAATAACCTAAAAAATATATACGAGGACTTCTCTTATTATTATATTAACTTCGACAAAGGGCCAGGAAAAAGGGTGCAGACCATTGATGCCAATTTACCTGCCACACCATTAATTACGAGATATGATAATTACCAGGTAGTTAATAATGATCAAAAAAATCTTTTGAAGGTAGGAAGAATCTGGACAGAAGATACACCGTTCATTACTGAGAAGGTGATCACTTTTCCTATCAATTCCCCTATTCAGGCTTCTGACGCCATCAGATTCAAAACACAGGTGATTGGGCACAGGGCACAGAAAAACAGTGTTGAGTTTAAGATCAACAACACCAATCCTTCTCTTCAGGCGGTTCCAAGTAATACCCCCAATTTTAACTATGATTATTATCCGCTGCAATACCAGGATGTATTAACCAACCTGAGCGGAAATCAGATTACATTCAGCTACAACCCCAATATCACAATAAACCCAAACGGAGCATTCTATTTTGATTATGTGGAAGTACAGTATAAAGAAAATCTTTCCTTCAATGGTACCCAGATGAATTTCAGAGACTTTTCTATTGTAAGCGGATCTAACACCAGTTATGGATTCGGAATCAATAATGCAGCTGCTTTAGAGCAGGTATGGGATGTTACTGATATTACCAATGCCAACAGGAGAGTAAACAAAGCAGGCGCAGGAAGTTTTAATTTTGGCTATCTGGCTTCAGATCCTAATTTCAACAATGAGTTTGTGGCCTTCCGTGCAGATGCCGCTTTTTCACCTCAGTTTGTAGAAAGAATTGCCAACCAAAATCTTTCTGCTCTACAAAATGTGGACTATCTGATCCTTACTGTTCCTGAAATGATGGGACAGGCACAGAGATTGGCCAACTATCACCAGACCAAAAACAATTACAAAGTAGAAATTGTAGACGTTAATAAAATATATAATGAGTTCGGAAGCGGAAGCAGGGACCTTACGGCGGTAAGAGATTTTGTAACAAAATTAAATACTCCGGCAGGAAGCCTTAAATATGCATTTATATTAGGTGATGCTTCATTTGATTATAAAAACAGAATCTCCAACAATTCCAATGTTGTTTCCAGCTACCAGAGTGAACATTCTTCTGATTTTGTAGGATCTTTCGTAACGGATGATTATATTGTAATGACCCAGCCGCAAACCTCATCAAGTATTGATGGCAACTTACCTGATCTCCCTATTGGAAGAATTCCTGCAGCTAATGCCAGCGAAGCCGGAGATATGATGAATAAAACGCTTGCTTATTATAATTCACTTCCGGGGCAATCCAGCCCATTTGGAGAATGGCGTATGAAGCTTGACTTTGTTGTGGATGATGATAAAGATAACGGAAGTCCGTTCCATAACGTAATGAACTCCTCATTGGTTGATATCTTTGAACAGCCGGGGCAAGTGGATCTTAAAGAATATAACGTAAGAAAATTGTATATGGACGCCTTCCCTGCTCAAAGTACAGCAGGCGGACAAAGATATCCACAGGTAACTCAAGCGATCTCCAATGATATAGGAAACAGTATGTATATCTTCTATTTTGGACATGGAGGGATTAACGGATGGGCACAGGAAAGAGTTCTTACCTCTACAGAGATTCAGAATTCCAACAATTTCTCTACTGTTTACAGCAGATTCCCGTTTGTATCTACCATTACCTGCGAATTTACCTTATGGGATGAGCCCGGAACATCTTCAGCAGGAGAACAGTTTATCAAGCTGAAACAAGGAGGTCCGGCTGCCATGATTACTTCCAGCCGAGCCATTGGAGTAGATTACGGACGCAGCTTTACCGATTTTTATACTAAAAACATCTTTAAACTTACCAATGATGATTTTGAAACGTTAGGATATGCTCATTTAACGGCAAAAAAACAAAAAACAGCAGGTATTGACCACCTGAAAGTTAACTTCCTTGGAGACCCGGCAATGAAGTTAAGCAGACCACAAAGACTGCTTGTAATTGACAATATTGAAACTCCGGTTCCGGGACTGATCAGAGGTCTGGACTTTGTGAAAGTAAAAGGCCACATTAATAATCCTAACGGAACTTTAAACAGTACTTTCAACGGAAGGGTTTCTATTAATATTTTTGATAAAAGACTCAATAAAAAGACCCTGAACAATGACGGAGGACTTACTCCTATATTGGATTACACGGAAGAAGGAAGTGCTATCGTTAAAGCTTCAGGAACGGCTGTAAACGGAGTATTTACCGTAGAATTCTATGTTCCAAAAGACATTAATTATGCTGTTGGACAGGGAAGAATTCTAGGATATGCAGATAATAAAGTATCCGATGTATTCAATAACCAGGCTGTACAGGTAGGAGACATCAACCCGAACGGGATTAATGATAATGAACCTCCAAAAGTAAGATTATATATGAATAACACCAACTTTGCAGACGGAGGAATCACCAATCAGAATCCAATGCTGCTGGCATGTGTTACCGATGATACAGGAATTAATTCCACAGGATCAGGGATTGGTCATGACATTACCGTATACCTAGATGGCCAGATCATCAATACGGTTGTTCTGAATGATTTCTTCGCTCCGGGAGAAGGCAACGGATGCGTAAATCCAAGCCTGGCCGATTATCAGAAAGGAAATGTAACCTATCCTTTCAGAAATCTTGCTATCGGGCAACACCAATTAACATTTAAAGTTTGGGACATAAACAATAATTCGACAACTGCTACGTTAAACTTTGAGGTTAAGGATGAATCCGATCAGCACCTGATCATTAACCGACCGCTGAACTGGCCGAATCCTTTCACCAATAAAACGTATATTCAGTTTGAACACAATTGTGACGATATTCTGGATGTTAATGTTCAAATCTATACCATTACCGGAAAATTAGTAAGAACATTATCTCAGCCGGTAGTCGCAGAACCTTTCCTACAGGGCTTTAGAACGCCTCGTCAGGCAATAGAATGGGACGGAAGAGACGATTTTGGGGCAACTGTTGCAAAAGGTACGTATATTTTTAAGATATTTGCAAAAAGTCAAAATCAAGAAAAATGCAAAGGAAGTGCCACAGCTGTAGAAAAAATGGTACTTTTGAAATAATTTAGATAATACATAGATAACAATATTTATAAAAAACTGATAATATATAAAAGACAACATATGAATTTAACTACAAAACTGCTTTTGGGATTTGGTTTGAGTGCTGGTTTTCTAGGCTATTCACAGGATTTAAGCAAGATAAACCCAGTGTTAACCGGAGCTCCATTTCTAAGGATTTCACCGGATGCGAGAGCCGGTGGTATGGGGGATCAGGGGGTTGCTACCTCACCTGATGCTTTCTCACAATTCTGGAATGCAGCAAAATATCCTTTTAGCAGAACAAGTTCTTCCGTAGGTCTTAACTATACACCTTATATGGGGAAGCTTACTAATGATGTATTTTTACTGTATGGTGCATTCCATAAATTCTTAGGACAGGAAGAAAGAGCTACCATCTCTGCCAGTATTTATTACTTTAATATGGGAGAAGTGGACCTTACTCAATTAGTAGGTACAGAAGTAGCATCAATGGGTACTTCAAAACCCAACGAATTCTCTATTGACATAGCTTATGCCATGAAACTTTCTGATTCCTTCTCAGGAGCTGTTACTGGTAGATTTATCCGTTCAGACTTAGCCGGAGGTTTCAACACCGATACTACTCTTAAACCAGCTAACTCTTTTGCTGTGGATGTTTCCGGATATTATACCTCTCCGAAGTTCTCAAGTTTTGGAGGCTATGAAGGTAAAGTGAATGCTGGTTTCGCTATTCAGAATGTTGGTCCGAAGCTGGATTATACAGGAAATGAAGAGTCCAGATCTTATCTTCCTACTATGGCAAGATTAGGGGTTGGATATGATATGTACCTGGATGATATGAATAAAATTGGTTTAAGCGTAGAAGGTTCAAAAATTCTAGTTCCGGGATCAGAATATGTAGGTATAGATCCTAATACAAGACAGCCAAGATATGAGATTCCTAACGTAGGTCCTATTGCAGGAATCACAAAATCATTCAAAAATAAGAATAGCATCATGTACAGTGGGGCTTTGGAATATTCATATGACAATGCTTTTGCTGTAAGAACAGGTTATTTCCACGAAAGTGAAGAGCAGGGAGCAAGACAGTTCGCTACAGCCGGTATCGGATTAAAGTACCGTTCTTTCGGATTGGATATCTCTTACCTGATCAATATGTCAAAAATCAATACTGCTTTAGATAATACCCTTCGTTTCGGTCTTACCTGGAACATTGGAGAAGAAACATCTAATGTAGATTATTAAGATATTTTTTCCAGATAAAAAAAGCTGTCTCATTTTTGAAACAGCTTTTTTTATGCAGAAAAGTTAATAGTGAACAGTCAATTCGCTGAGCTGCTCATCTGTAAATCAGTCTCATTCACATCTCAAGGTGAAACAAAATTTACAATTGATAAAAATATAATAGCAGACGGTCTGAAATAAGTTCATAAAAGTCTTATTTTTATAAAGCTTTTTATCTTTCCAATAATTATTTTTGTAGTATGAACTATTCAGCAGAACTCAAAAAATTCGTTACCAGCCAATATCTATATTCTGCGATCAGAATTACGCTGGCCACCGTTCTGCCCTGTTTGGTTCTCGCCCATTTCGGAATTTTGAAAGAATACTTTCTTTTTCCTTTGGGGACCAGCTTTGTAGCGCTTACCGACCAGCCCGGTCCTTTTATCCGAAGAAGAAATGCACTGGCTTTCGCCATCTGCTGTTTTGTATTGGTAGCAATGATTGCAAGCCTGGTGATGAATTTTAAGGTCCTGGTTCTTCTTGAAATCATTGTATTCGGGATGTTTTTTTCCCTGATTGGGGTTTACGGACAAAGACTGGCCGCAGTAGGTTCATTATCACTTGTTGTACTTGCCATCTTTATTGACGGACACCTTACAGGAAGCGACATCTTTAAAAGCTTACTGATCTTTGCCAGCGGCTGTATATGGTTTCTGCTTATATTCCTTGTTGTAACAACTATCCGTCCGTATAAACTGGCAGGCCAGATGATTGGTGAAAATTACCTTCAGCTTGCTGAATTTTTAAAGATCAAGGCCAATTATTATCAGAAAAATCCTGATTTCGACAAACTGACTACTCAGGTTATTGCGAAACAGATTGAGATCAAAAACCTTCAGGAAGAGACACGAGAGACTGTTTTTAAGACCAGAACCATCGTTAACGAATCTACAACAACGAGCCGACTGCTGATGCTGATGTTCCTGAATTCAATGGACCTTCATGAAAAGCTGATGACTTCTGAAAGTGATTACCAGAAGCTGCAGCAGAGTTTTGAAGACAGTATGATCCTGGTTAACATTCACGATTACCTCAACCTTCTGGCCGAGGAAATTACCAATATCGGGATTGCCCTTCAGAGTGGAACGAGAGCGAAACCCATGTTTAATCTGGAGCTTGAATTGAAAAATCTTAATTTTAATTATTTTGAACTAAGAAACAAACAATTATCTCCCGACAGCCTTGAAAACTTCATGATCCTGCGCCAGATTCTGATGCGCATCAATGAAATCACGAAGGAAATCAATGAGATCTACAAAGTATTTTCCCAAAACGTAAAATTGGCCAAGAGTTTATCTACCGGATTAGATTTGAAAAAATTCATGCCTAATGAGCCGAAACTTAATTCTAAGGTTTTAAGGAACAATATTTCGTTATCGTCCTCTCATTTCCGTCATGCGATAAGAATTACGACAGCTTTACTGCTTGGATACCTTTTCTCCATGTTTGATTTTCTGGGATTGGGCCATACCTACTGGATATTAATTACCATTACCGCTATTTTAAAACCGGCCTACTCCATTACCAAACAGCGAAATCTTCTTCGTCTGTATGGAACGGTTGTGGGGGCTACCATTGCGTATATCATTCTGCATTTTATTCATATCAACAGTATTTTATTTGCTATCCTGCTGATCAGTATGATTATGTGCTTCAGCTTTTTAAAAGGCCGTTACTTCTGGGCTGTCCTGTTTATGACTATTTATGTTTTCCTGAGTTTCAATTTTTTAAATCCGGGGAAAGTAAATATTATCTTCAAAGACAGAGTACTGGATACAGCCATTGCCGGAATCATTGCTTTTGCCGTGTCTTATATTGTTTTACCGGTTTGGGAACATACGCAGAATCTTGATCTGATGAAGAAGTCCGCGGCAGATAACCTCATCTATTTTCAGAGTGTAATATCCAAATTCCTGCAGGGAGATTTCGACATTGAAGATTATAAAATAAAACGAAAAAATGCCATCATTTCTCTGGCCAATCTTTCCGACAATTTTCAGCGAATGATTTCTGATCCTAAAAATCAGCAGAAAAAGCTGGAAGTGGTGCATCAGTTTGTAGCGACCTCTCATCTTATTACAGCCTATACCGCTTCTCTTTCCCAATATTCCAAAAGTAATGAGCAATATCCGGAAATAGATTCTGAAAGCTGGAGCCGGAAGATTGAAGCCGAAATGCAGCAGACCTCTACCCTGCTCAATGGAAATGACATCAACGAAACCCTCAAAATGGAAAGCCGCCTTGAACCGGAAGATTCTTCTATTGAAGATATGCTGATGAAAAGAAAAACAGAGATTGAAGAAAACGAGATTATTGACCGGAGAGATCCAGATAAAATCTCCCATTTAACGGAACTTAAAAATATCCACGATATTTTAGAGTTGATTTATGATGTTGCCAAAGAACAACGCAAGGTGATAGAAAAATATAAAGCGGAGAAGGTAGATGAAGCTTAGTAGTTCCTTTTAACTTTTCATTATTCCTCTACAATAGTAAAGCAGTAATCATCAAAAAATTCCACTCTTGCTTTGAATTCATCTGAAAACTGCTCATCGTATACCCGGCAGCTTATTTTATGAAGATGCTTCAGCTCAAAAGGCTTCACTTCGTAGTTTTTCTTCAGAGACCAGTATTTGGAATGGTGGATTTTGTACATGCTTTCCTTTACACTCCAGATAATGGTATAAAATGTATCGGCTTTATCTTCAGGAATAAATCCCCTTTCATTTTCATAAGTAAACTTATCAATCACCCTTAAGATCTTCGGATTGAATTTCTCAATGTCGATTCCTATTTTATTTTTGGAAATTGCAATGGCAGCAAAAGGAAAAGAGTGGGTAATGGAAATTTCGGCATCTTTAGGAGACAAAAAGGGTTCCCTCTCTTTGTACAGGATTTTGGAATGGGGTTTTAAACCTTTCAGAAGCATTCGTACCATCAGAACTTCCTGAAGTTTTTTGGGGTGGTAGTCCTTTACTTTTTCAGCGTTTTCGGGTTCCAGAAGTTCATGGATATTGAGTTCTTCACTCTCATCATATTTCCACACAAGAATCGTGGCATTATCATCTGAAAAATCTCGGTAAAGGGGCATCGCTTTTTTATATCTGCAAAAATACAAAAAAAGGATGGGAGATGGAAACGGGAGGATGGAAGTTATAGCGGTCTTTAAAAACCTCTTGTAAACTTATGATTCAAAAAATCTAATAATACAACCCTCAGTTCGGGATAAGAATATCTGATAAATGAAGGTTTGAAGCTAGATGATGGAAGAGGGAAGTTATGAAGGTCATTAAGAGCAAAATTGATTGCTTTTATTTAATTTGATTTTCTTGAGGCTTTCAATACGTATAACTAAAATTAACTTCCAGCCTCCTTCTTCCATCTTCCATCTTCCAGCCTTTTATATTTAGAACTCACGTTAATACATCAAATCCAAAAGAACTTCCCGTCCTACCTTAACTGGTATAAACTTCCCCGCTTCCCTCTTCCAGCTCCCCTTCTTAATTTATTTAGACTGATGATTCACATCATTTCTGTGCTCAAGGATTTCCAGATTTTCATCTACAAAATAGGCACTCCCAAATCCATTTACATAAGAACCTTTTACAGGCTGTAATGCAATAAGAATAAAATCTCCCATTTCTGAAATAACATCCACAACTTTACCATGAGTTTCCTTAAGTTTAGCAACCACTTCATTCCATGTTTCAGAATCTCTTTCTGTTTGGGAAACGGCTGCTTCAATCGTTAAGCGTTCACGGGCATAGATCTGTTTTGTAGCCAACTCATCTTCAATAAACATCATTGAAGTTTTTCTTCCGTCTGCCAGATTTTTAGTATGTTTTGCCATAAAAGACACCAGAATATAAAAGGTATTGCCCACCTGTACAAAAGGGGCATAGCTGGCATTAGGATTTCCTTCCGCGCCAACTGTAGCTAAAATAACACTCTTAGATCTGTCGATCAGCTCTTTTACTTTTGGTGCAACTGGCCTTGCCTTTCTCTGTTCGTCGTTCTGTGTATTGGTATGATCCATAATATATTGATTTATCAGGTAAAAATAGTTATTTATATTAAGACTAAATAATTTTAAGCCCTGTATAATCTCATCATATGTGAAATAGATCTGTGTTTTTATATCTTAATTATTAATTGTAATTTTGCACTTCGTTATCAATTGAATTTTAAAACTATTCATTACATATGAGTACTACAACACAATACATTCCTTATAAAGTTAAGGATATCTCCCTTGCAGAATGGGGAAGAAAAGAAATTACTCTTGCAGAAGCAGAAATGCCAGGTTTAATGGCTATCCGTGAAGAATACGGACCTTCTCAGCCGCTAAAAGGAGCAAGAATCGCAGGATGTCTTCACATGACTATCCAGACTGCTGTACTTATCGAGACATTGGTGGCTTTAGGAGCTGAAGTTACCTGGTCATCTTGTAATATTTTCTCTACACAGGATCACGCTGCTGCGGCTATTGCTGCTGCCGGAATTCCGGTTTATGCATGGAAAGGTCTGAATGAAGAGGAATTTGACTGGTGTATTGAGCAGACTTTATTCTTCGGTGAAGACAGAAAACCACTGAACATGATCCTTGATGATGGTGGTGACTTAACCAACATGGTTTTTGATAAATACCCAGAATTTACAAAAGATATCAAAGGACTTTCTGAAGAAACCACTACCGGAGTACACAGACTGTACGAAAGAATGAAAAACGGTACTTTGGTAATGCCTGCAATCAACGTAAATGATTCAGTAACCAAGTCCAAATTCGACAACAAATACGGATGTAAAGAATCTGCCGTAGATGCGGTAAGAAGAGCTACAGACGTAATGCTTGCCGGAAAAAGAGTGGTAGTTTGCGGATACGGAGACGTAGGTAAAGGTACTGCTGCATCTTTCAGAGGAGCTGGTTCTATCGTTACGGTTACTGAAATTGACCCAATCTGTGCGCTTCAGGCAGCTATGGACGGTTATGAAGTGAAAAGATTAGATACTGTAGTAGACAATGCAGATATCATCATCACAACAACCGGTAACTTCAACATCGTAAGAGGAGAACACTTCCTTAAAATGAAAGATAAAGCGATTGTTTGTAACATCGGTCACTTCGATAACGAAATCGATATGGCTTGGTTGAACAAAAACTACGGTCAGACAAAATCAGAAGTGAAGCCTCAGGTAGATATCTATACCATTGAAGGTAAAGAAGTAATCATCCTTGCAGAAGGAAGACTGGTAAACTTAGGATGTGCTACAGGACACCCTAGTTTCGTAATGTCAAACTCTTTCTCTAACCAGACTTTAGCTCAGATCGAGTTATGGAACAACTCTGCAGCTTACGGAAACGAAGTATACATGCTTCCTAAGCACTTAGATGAGAAAGTAGCCGCTTTACACCTTAAGAAATTAAGCGTAGAACTTGAAACCCTTTCTCCTGAACAGGCAGAATATATCGGAGTAGACGTAAAAGGGCCATTCAAGCCTGAATACTACAGATACTAATATTTTTTAATCTTATTATAGTAGAAGACTTTTCAGATTTCTGGAAAGTCTTTTATTTTTCTACCCATCTTTTTTATTTCCGGAAGCTGTTTCCCGCTATCCGCTCATACTCCTCGCTCCATTGCTGAATCCAGGGCATGCTGTGGGGTAACCGCTGCTATCGGGGCTAGGAAGAAAGCCCGGATATAAATATTCACTTATTCTATTCAATAGCCCATTCACATCATAGAAAATCCCATTCAGCCAGAATCTGCCGTTTTTAATAATCCGATTGGAAGTTAATACAAGTCCTTTGTCCGTATTTTACCTATATTTATCTCCCTTATTGCAAGGTTCACAAAAAAATGAATATATTTAGCCCATCAAAAACATATTACTATGAAAAAACAAAGAGTATCGAATGCATTTGTCGCAGCATCATGGGTGGCATTGGGAGCAGGAATGATCGGCTTTATCGTTGGTCTTGCAAGAACTGAAATGCAGCTGAATGAAAAGGGATATTATTTTACCATTCTGCTATACGGTCTGTTTGCCGTTGTTTCTCTTCAGAAAGCAGTCCGGGACCGATTAGAAAACATCCAGGTAACAGATATTTATTACGGAATCTGCTGGTTCGCTACATTATCTTCTATCGTATTACTGGCCATTGGCCTTTGGAACGCCACCATCCTTCCAAGCGAAAAAGGTTTTTATGCATTTGCCTTTCTTCTCGCTCTTTTTGGCGCAATTGCTGTGCAAAAGAACACAAGAGACAATATGCTTCAGGAATAATACAAAAACTAAAAACTCTCCAGGCCTGGAGAGTTTTCTCTTTAAATAATCAGACCATAATGTTACCGTTCGAAAAAAATTTCCAGCCATTATCTTCCATACCTGCCAGAGGACTTACAGTTGCCCTAAAAGTCTTTTTACTAAGCCTTTTTATATTGATAATGGGCTCACTAGCAGGTATGATTATTTTCTCTTTCTGGGTAAAAGAACTTGAAATCAAGCTGATTATATTAGGATTTTCAGTACCTGTTCTATCATTTCTGACATGGATGGCTATAGCAGAATACCGTGCAAAGCCCCCCAAATACACCCAAATACAGGTAGATGAAAAAGGACTGCATCATTATGGTAAAAATACTCTCCCTCAATCTCTTCTCTATGAATCACTTTTCGCCAATAGTGAAGGCGGAGCCTATGACGTGCTATGGACGGACAGAGGATATTCAGAAAGTGAGTTTGACCTTTATATCTTTACAAAAAATGAACTGGACGTCATAAAAGCCCAGCCTGTAAAATTTAAAACAACCGTTCTGGTGCGTAACCCCAATGCCCTTTTTGCTCATTTTGTAAAAGGAATCATGTATTTTCGCCCGGATTTAAAAATAGATCCGAACGTATTGGAGCGATATCATATATCACCTCATAAATAAAAAAGAAACGGATGACTATTCATCCGTTTTATTGTTTATCAGTGTTTTCAAACTGTTATGTAAACTAAGCTATACTGTTTTACAAATCGTAATGATTGGGATGCTTTGCCTTAATATCATCTACGGTTCCCAATACTTTATCTTTCAGGGAATCCTGGTATTTCTGAAGATTTTCTGCGACTCCTGCATCTGCGACTCCTACAATTTTAGCCGCTAAAATTCCGGCATTTAAAGCTCCATTTAAAGCTACTGTTGCCACAGGAATTCCACCCGGCATCTGAAGAATAGATAATACAGAATCCCAACCGTCAATAGAATTACTGGATAAAATAGGAACTCCGATCACAGGAAGCGTCGTGCAGCTCGCTACCATCCCGGGAAGATGAGCAGCCCCTCCAGCTCCTGCAATAATTACTTTCAACCCTCTTTCCTTTGCTTTCTTGGCATAGTCGAACATTCTTTCCGGTGTTCTGTGGGCAGAAACTACCGTTAATTCATAGGGAATATCCAGACTTTTTAAAAAATTTGCAGCCTGTTCCATAATTGGCAGATCGCTCTGGCTGCCCATAATAATTCCTACCATCTTCAATTTTTATTAGATGCTCAAAGATAAAGAATTTTAACCTGCTATTAAAATTTTAGAAAGCAAGCCGAAGTTGTGAAGATGGAAGTTCTATTGCTCTGAAAATATCATTTTACTGCCCTTATATAAATATTATAGATTAAAAACAAGCTATTTTACCTTCAGACTTCATGGTCTTCCGACTTCCAGCCTGTATTACCTATCTGTACCGCTAAAAATTTCCTCAACTGTATCCATCTGATGTATTTCAAAACCAATAAATTTGCGTGTTATATCCTGCTTTACCTTGAAAGATTACAAACTCATTTTTGCTGTTCTTACCGTTGCTCTTGTATGGGGAACTACATTTTTAGCGATCCGTGTGGCTGTAGAAACCATTCCAGCATGGTTTGTAGCCGGGATCCGACAATTTCTTGCAGCGGTTATTATGCTTTTTATCCTTCTTTCAAAAAAGGAATTCAAATGGATCGGCTGGAAAAGTCTGGGCTATCAGGTTATCTTTTCATCATTAATGCTGGTTGTGGCGAATGGAATGACCACCGTGGCGGAAGAAACTGTATCCAGCAGTCTGGCTTCTCTCATCAGTGCCTGCTCTCCTATTCTTGTCTTTCTGGGAAGTGTGGCTGTAGGATTACAAAAATTCAGTCTCCGGGCTCTTGCAGGTGTACTGATGTGCTTCAGCGGAATTCTTTTCATCTTCTGGGATGGTATACAGGATCTCGCCAATCCTGATTACAGAATGGGAATGATCTTCCTTTTCTGTGCTATTTCAGGATGGGCATCAGGAACTATTTTCACCAAAAAATTAAATATTCAGAGCGGAAATATTACCCTAAACTTATTCTATCAGTTTCTGTTTGCCGGAATAGTTCAGATTGGATTCGCCTTCCTTTTTTCAGAACATTATAATTTCGGAAGCTGGACTTTAAAAAGTATTTCAGCCATGCTTTACCTTGCTGTTTTCGGTTCTGTAGCAGCTTTCTTCGCATTCCATTATGCCTTAACCAAAATTTCTCCGGTACAGGTTTCCATATTGGCCTACATCAACACCATCATTGCCATATTCCTCGGCTGGCTAATCATGGATGAGCCTATCTCTGCTAAATTCATTCTTGCTGCTGCATTAATCATCTGTGGAGTTTTCATCATCAATTACAAACCCGGAATGTTCAAAAACGGAAAAACAGAAACCTTGAAAACCGGCACCTAAGTATTAGGAGACCTACTGAAAAATTAGCGTACTCGCGGCAATAATTTTCTAACCACAACAGACGCAAAAACTTTTAACACTTTAATATTTTAAGTTTAAAACCTCACGTATAGAAGTTCATATAAGCTTCTAAAAATCTACGATTTTTATTATTACACCCAGTAAAAATCTGCGCCTTCTTCAAAATCTACGAGCGAATAAAAAGATACAAAAATTCATTCGTGTATCCGTGGCAATGAAATTTTTTAACCACAAAAGGTTTTACACTTTAGTATAAATAAGTTTAAAAGCTTAATGTATAAAAGTGCACATTAGTTTTAGAAATCTACGATTTCTATTGATCACGAATAAAGAAATCTGCGTCATCTGCATGATCAGCGAGCGATTTAAAAATAAAAATTCTTACATCATTTATAATTCAATTATTTTATGGGCAAAGTCTCCAAACTGCATTTTTTTTGGTTAGAAAACGCTAAGGGAAGCAACTGTTATGCTGCTTTTAACGCGCTAGAAAATCTAAGATTTTCAGCAAGTTTTATAATTATGCAGTTTAAAATTTTATCGCTGATAAAATCGTTGCGCCTTATTTATGCAGCCTCAAAAATAATTTTGCCTCTTTGCGCATTCCAACAAAAAAATACGAAAAAAAACCATCAATACTTATCTGCAATTCCTATTGATATGACAATCATAAATACGATCTCTTTCATTATTCACCAACTAAGTAACGATAGTATAAAAATCTGACAGAATTGCTTTATCTCTTCAACAAAGTGATATTTTTCTCATTTTTATATTTTTTTCTTATCTTGTAGACTCCAACCTACACAATATGCTTAAAAACACATTTTTTTTACTTGCAATGGTTTCTTTTCTTCTGATAAGCTGCGATTACAAGGAAAAGGAAAAGAATCTTACAGAAAGAGAAAAACAACTCCTTGAAAAAGAACAACTATTTGCTAAAAAAGAATCTGAATATCAGGCGCTCCTGAAAATGAAGGACAGTATTTTCTCTAAAAAAGATTCTGTAGAAATAAAAGCAGCGGTATGGCCGGCAGAAATATCAGGACCATGGAACGGAAAGGTAATTTGTACCGAATCCAACTGCAGTGATTATGTGGTAGGTGATCTGCGTACAGACATCTGGGAATTTGATAATGATCCTACCCAGCCTGTTACCAAGATCATCAACAATAACAATCTCGTCAGACTATATTCAGGGAAATTTGAAAACAATGAGATCAGGCTTTCCTTCAAAACTGATTCTACGGCCAAAAAATATGTGGAAATGAACGTTATTCTTAATGATATTTCCGATAACAAGATCAAAGGAACAAGAACCGTTACTTCTGACAACGGCTGTACGGCTAAATTTTCCGTCGAATTAGTACGTTCCACCAAATAAAAGCACCTATGATTTTACTGAGTATACATAATCTGAGTTTTCCTATAGAAGATCCGGTATTAAAATTCCTGTTGGTACTGATCATCATCCTTGCAGCACCTCTGCTGCTGAATAAAATTAAGGTTCCGCATCTTTTAGGGCTTATCATTGCCGGAGCCGTTATCGGACCAAATGGTTTCAACGTGCTTGCCAGAGACAGCAGTATTGTTGTTACCGGAACCACAGGCCTCCTTTACATTATGTTTCTGGCCGGACTGGAAATTGATATGGGTGATTTCAAAAAGAATAAATGGAAAAGCCTCACTTTCGGGCTTTACACCTTTATCGTCCCCTTTGTCCTCGGATATCTGGGTGGATATTACATTCTTCATTTTTCCATGCTTACCTCTATCCTGTTTGCCAGCCTTTTCTCTTCCCATACGTTGATTGCCTATCCGTTGGTGAGTAAACTGGGAATTGCAAAGAATAAAGCCGTTAATATTACTGTTGGAGGAACGATGATCACGGATATTCTTGCCCTTTTGGTTCTTGCCGTAATTGTAGGAATGTCTCAGGGAGATGTAGGAACCGAGTTCTGGGTTAAACTGTCCGTTTCCTTTATCGTCTTTGCATTGATTGTCCTGATTGTATTTCCTATTATCGGACGGTGGTTCTTCAAAAAAGTAGATGATAAGATCTCACAATATATTTTTGTCCTTGTCATGATTTATCTGGCCGCCATGCTTGCGGAACTGGCAGGGGTTGAAGCTATTATCGGGGCATTCTTCGCGGGACTGGCCTTAAACAGACTGATTCCTCACACCTCATCCCTGATGAACCGGGTGGAATTTGTAGGAAATGCAATCTTTATCCCGTTCTTCCTGATCAGCGTGGGAATGCTGATTGATTTTAAAGTCTTCTTTAAAAGCTGGGAAACCCTTGAAGTCGCAGGAATCATGCTTGCAGCTTCCATCGGAGGGAAATACCTTTCGGCAGTGGCTACTCAGAAAACGTTCAGACTTTCCAAAGAAGAGGGGAAACTTATTTTCGGATTAAGTTCTGCTTCTGCTGCGGCAACGCTGGCATCCGTTATGGTAGGGTATAATATTATCCTTTCCGAAACTGAAACCGGAGAACCCGTAAGATTGCTGAATGAGCACGTATTAAACGGGAGTATTCTTCTGATTCTCATTTCCTGTACCATTTCATCTTTTATCTCATTGGCTAGTGCCCAGAAAATTGCAGAAAGCGATAATGAAGATACCGTTTCCGGAAATACCCATGAAGAAGAAAACATCCTTCTGGCCGTTAATCACGAAAAAACCGTAGAAAGAATGGTTAATCTGGGAATCCTGATCAAAGCCCATTCTAATACAGAAGACCTTTTTGCCCTGAACGTTATCAATGAAGATAAAAATGAATCTTCGGTGAAAAATGCTGAAAAACTACTCCATCAGGCGGCCGATGCTGCGGCAGCGGCTGACGTCAAAATGCAGACTTTAAAGCGTTACGACAATGATGTCATCAATGGAGTTAGCAACGTAATCAAAGAACAGAATATTACCGACTTAATTATTGGCCTGGAAGATGAGAAAGGCTTTTCTCCTTCGTTCGTTTATAATCTCTATAACGGTTATCTTCAGAATGATGATGTGAATGTTCTGGTTTATCATGCGGCCCAGCCTCTTTCTACCATTAAGAAGTATGCCGTAATGATCCCTGAAAACGCCCACAAAGAAGCCGGATTCTTCCATTCACTTTTAAGGGTATGGAATATTGCCAGAAACTCCGGAGCCACCATTATTTTCTATGCTCCTGAAAATATTCTGGATATTCTTCAGAAGATCATTAAAAAAGCCAATATAGAAGCCGAATTTATCATCATGAATACATGGCAGGACGGTGAAAGAACAGCCGCACAGCTTAAAGATGATGAAGCTCTGATCCTGTTTATGGCGAAGCGGGGCATGCAGTCGTATATTCCTCAAATGAGACTTATTCCGGAATTACTGAACCGATATTTAAATGATAACAATTATCTTCTTATCTTCCCGTTCTCAGAATTTGATAAAAACAGTCCGGAAATCCGTTCAGTTGGCAATCACGGTGATTTTGTGGAAATTGGAAATGTAATCCAGAAGATCTTTAAATAATATCCTTAATTTTTAAAATTCAGTCATTGAAAACAAAGAAAATAATATTCCTGGCAGCTGTTTTAAGCTTCCAATGGTCTTTAGCCCAGTTCGCCAAAATAGTTGACAAAGACGGCTATGTGAATATCAGAAAAAATGCTGATGCCAAAAGTGATATTGCCGGAAAAGTCAATTCGGGGGAGATTATTTATGTTTACGATCGCGACGAAAGCAGTAAAAACTGGCTAATGGTGGACTATCCCGTCAAAAACAGAGATTTGATTTCAGGATACGTTTATAATTCAAGAATCAGGTATATTGAATCCTATCCACGTGTGCCCTCTGTTTCCGTTAATGAAAGTAAGACTGTTTTGGCCTCAAAGAATATAAAAGTGGAAATTATTGCCGAACCTTTCAGCTACAAAGAAAATAAAAAATATTTCTCTTCAAGCAGACGGGACATGCAACTCACAGACCTATACAAAGGAAAGCCTGTCTGGGGTACTGATGGAACCATTCCGCGGACACATTATAAATCAATTACGGTTAAAATTGGGAATAGTACGGTTGAAATCCCCGCTGCAGAAACAGAAAACCTCTTCAATGTTAACACTGAATTCACTGAATGCTATTTTGATTCTGAAAATGAAACCCTCTACATCAGCATGGTCAATTCGGATGGAGCCGGAGGATATGCTGTCCTTTTCAAAATAGAAAAAGGAAAATATAAAGGAAAAACGGTGATTATGCCGTTCTAAAAAATAAAAAAGACATGAAAATCAACACATTATTAATTCCCTTGCTCGCTTTTATTTTATTTTCGTGTAAAGAGAAAAAAGAACCTGTTAAAAATGAGATTTCCGCATCTTCTGTAGCAGATACTTTAGCTTCAGAGCAGCCCGCAGAAATGCCGGATACAACCAATACAAAGAAAATTGAAAGTAAGTCTTTTCAGGAATCGAAAATGGAGGCCGATACGTTAACTGCTGATTTTCATTTCGATAAATTTCCTTCAGCCAGCTATAAGTTCACCAAAAAAGCTAAACTGGATTTCTCCAGAGATAAAAACTTTTATGATTTCAGAACAAGGATAAGGGAGGCCTATGCATCGCGCACTCCCGATTTCGCAAGCTACTATATCACGGTTATTTTTGGTTGCGGAACGAGCTGCATTATGGGAATGATGATGGATGTTCGGGATGGAAAAATTTATGGTCTTCCGCTTGGAGAAGAAACCTCATGTTTGTTTGCGGATGACAGGGCTATTTTTGATCTGGACAGCAGGCTTTTCATTGCCAGTATCTGCCGGGAATCTAATGAGGCCGAAAATGTCTATTACAACGCTTTTGTATGGAATGAACAGAAGAAAGTTTTTGAAAAGGTGGATGAAAAAGATTTTAAATAGACCGGGTTCGGGCTGAGTAATAAAGCAAATTTCATCAATAGAATGTTTCCAGGATTAAAATATTGCTGTTTTTTGGAAACGCAAAACCTTATATTCTTTGTGTTTAATTTTTTGAAACGCAAAGTTTGATGATTAATGCTGTAGATTGTAGGAAGAGATGCATTAACCATATGAATCAGACCAGCATAGAAGCTTTATCTTTTATCATCAATTTTTGTATTTTAGTCCATAAAAAATAACCTATGAAACAGATAGCCGGAATTCTTTTGATCATCATGTCGGTACTTATTTCTGCACAGGAAAAAAAATATTCGGATCAGGAACTGAAACAGAAACTGGACTCTATCAAAGCAGAAGGAAACCTTTTGTTTTCTCATGAAAATGCATCATGGCATTCCGGGGACCTCATCAGCCAAAACAAATCAGTAGCAGGATCTGTGGGAACTTATCTCACGTATAAAGTTCATGACACGATAAAAACGGTTTTCCTGAACAGAGAGCAAAGTCTTGTTCTTGCGGAATATTCTTTTAAAAATAATGGAACAAAGCCTGTAAAAGAGAATTTCCGGCAGAGAAAGCTTAATAATACAGAATCAGGTATCAATAAAGTACGAAATACCATCATTCCACAGCTATCCGATCCCAAATACGAAGTAGGTGTTCCTGAAGGCTATAATCTGAATATCATTATTCTTCCGCTAAATGAAAAGTATAAGGTATATTTAATTCCCGGAACCTCTCAGAATGGGATCATTCCATTTGGAAATGACTATTTATTCATAACAGACGGGGAAGGTAATATCCTTTCAAACCAGAGGTTCCATTCAAGATTAATTCCTGCGATTACCCAAATGGAAAACGGAACTACTTCTGTTAAAACTACCCACAGTCATTTAAAGACCAATCCGTTTATTTCTGCTACGGATATCTGTACGTTTAAACTCTATGCACCACTGACAAAAATGGAAGAATTTTCTGTCTATTCGCCTGCATTGGGTACGTATATGACTTATAATTATAAAAAGGATTCTCTTGAAAAAACAAAAAAACCCTAAATCTGGATGCTGTATAGAATACCAGCATTAAAATCAATAATGCCAACCAACTCTTAACAAAGAAAAAGCCTCAATGAAGAAGATCCTGCTTATTTTCATTTCAATCATTGTATTGATTGTGATTTCCTTTACTATTTACTGGAACCTGCCGATAAGCATAACCAGACATTCCGATATTGAATACGGCAACAGCCTCATTCAAAACGTTGAAAACTATAGGAAATCCCACCATAAATTACCGGAAAACAATGATTGGGAAACACTGGAAAAATTGGGATTCAAGCCTAATGACTTGGGAACTCAGCCAGATTATTCCTCTGACGGCACAAGCTTCTACGAAATCACTTACCTGGACAGCTTCGATGGCCCCTACTTAATCTGGAATTCCAATGAAAAAGAATGGAGCATTGATTTTCCTAAACTTTTTAAAAAGAAAAATCGTTAAATATAGAAAGAGCTGCAATGATTCATTACAGCTCTTTTATTTTGATGTGAATTGTTATTCAGCAATCACTTTTACCATTCCTTTTACTTTTACCAGTTTTTCCATCAGCTCTTCTCTGGAATCGGCCAGAACATTGATATGACCCATTTTTCTGCCCGGTTTGGTTTCTGTTTTCCCATATAAATGGACGTAGGTTTCGGGTAATCTAAGAACCTCCTCCATTCCCTGATATACCACTTTTCCGGCGTGTCCGTCTGCTCCTACAAGATTCAGCATTCCGCTGTACGTAATGGCATCGGTATCTGCTAAAGGCAGGTTTTTCACTACTCTGTACATCTGCTCAAACTGGGAATTGGTATTTCCTTCCTGGCTCTGGTGGCCGGAATTATGTAATCTTGGAGCCGTTTCATTCACCCATACTTTTCCTTCCTTATCCAGAAATAATTCAATGGCGAAAAGCCCTGGTGAGTTGACAGCATTCAGAAATTTTTCTGTAATTACATCAATCTGATTTTGAACATCCTCAGTCAGAAGAACCGGGCAGACGTTAAAATCCAGCAGGTTCAGTTTAGGATCAGCCACCATTTCCGTTACGGGGAAAATATTGGTTTCTCCGCTTTCATTTCTGGCAACAATTACAGAAAGTTCTTTGTCGATGTCTACCAGGTTTTCGATCACGGAAGGTTCTTTCCACAGATCCTGAAGATCATTTTCTGTTTTGATGACCTGTACACCTTTTCCGTCATAACCTCCGGTATTCATTTTCTGAACGAATGGCAGAGGCATCACAATCTCTTCGTCACTATTCCACACCACCTGGAATTCAGGGCTTGGAATATCATGGGTTTTATAGAATTCTTTCTGAAGGATTTTCTGCTGAATAGTTTTGATAATGGCTGCATTCGGGACTACTTTTATACCCTGTTTTTCAAGTTCTGCCAGCGCATCAGCATTTACGTGCTCTATTTCAATGGTCACTACCTCTTTATCTTTTCCGAAATTCAGTACGGTTTCATAATCATTGAAATTTCCCTGAGTGAAATAGGAGATATTATGACATGGGGCATCGGAAGCCGGATCCAGCGTATAAAATTCGTCATCGTATTTCAATGCACTCTGAATCAGCATCCTTCCCAACTGTCCGCCTCCTAAAATTCCTATTTTCATTTTTACTTTTATTTTTCTATTAGATTTAATTTGTGCAGGTCTATTGAATTTTATCAATTTTAAGATAACCCAATCCCATCGGATTTTCCTGATTTTCTTCTTCAGATTGGGTCAGAACGATGGAATATTTTTCTTTCATTTTCTCAGGCAGGATGTCACTGACATTGAAGATATCATCAATATCAACGCCGTGCTTATCGTCAATATGACTTACAGCACCCTCAAAACCCATTGTTGCATAAAATTCGGTAGCTTTTGCTCTTTTCACAATCTCCCCCATTGATTTTCCTACCATCAGATGCTGTTCATGAAATTCTTCGAAAAAACCTTTTTTATATCCGCCCAGATTAAGGAAGTACAGCTGATCTTCTGAAGATTTTTCTCCTTTTTCAACAATCTTTACTTCATATCCATCTGCAAATTTTACTTCCTGATAACAGTCCAGGTGGATCTTTCCTTCTGCTTCTTTCCAGAATTCTTTCATATCAGGCACAAGATCCTTAAGGCTTTCCGCTATTCCGAAAAAAACATCATGCTGCTCGATATTTCTGCCTTTAGGTGTGGCACCGAGGATAATATAGAATAATTTCATTTCAGTTTTCATGCCTACAAAAATACGTCAAATTTATCTTTTTTAAACGTTTGGCAGAGTACGGCAATAGTTTTATATTTGTAGCATGTCAGAAATCATCATTCTCTTCCTCGGCGCCATTTCAGCCGGGCTTTTAGGTTCACTTACGGGTTTAGGAGGAGGAGTTATCATTATTCCTTTATTGACGCTGGGTTTCGGCGTTCCTATGCATTATGCTATCGGTGCTTCTTTAATCTCTGTAATCGGAACTTCATCCGGTGCTGCGGTAGCTTTCGTGAAAGAAGGTTTTACCAATATGCGAATCGGAATGTTTCTGGAGATCGCTACTACAGCGGGAGCTATTATCGGGGCTTTGGTTTCGGGAATGCTTAATCCGAACACCATTGGGATTATCTTTGCCAGCATTCTTTTGTTAACGGTTATTTTAAATCTTAAAGGAAAGCCGGATCATCAGGAACCTTTAATTAAAGGAAGCCTTGAAGACAAACTGAAGCTTTACGGGACTTTTCCTGATAAAGGAGTTTTGAAAAGCTATTCAGCAAGAAATACCGTTCCTGGATTTTTGATGATGATGTTTGCAGGAGCGATGTCCGGTCTTTTGGGAATCGGTTCGGGAGCTCTGAAAGTTCTGGCTATGGACAACATGATGAAACTGCCGTTCAAAGTTTCTACAACAACCAGTAATTTTATGATTGGTGTAACAGCTGTAGCCAGTGCCCTGATTTATTTCCAGAGAGGTGAAATCATTCCGGTAATTGTAGCCCCGGTTCTGATTGGTGTGGTAGTAGGAAGTTTCATCGGATCAAAAACCCTGATGGTTTCCAAAACCAAGAAATTAAAGGTATTTTTTGCCATCGTAATTACGGTGCTTTCAATCTATATGATGTATAACGGGATCAATAAAAGCTTCAGATAATGAAAAAGAATTTTACAGATGTGGATCTGAACCGTTCGGTAGGAAATCTTCTGAGACTGGGCGTTATTTTGTCTGTGATCACTTCATTGGCCGGCTTTATCAAATTATTCCTAGAGGGCTTTAAAATGCCTAAGAAATATACCAGCCTTGATATAGGTACTTCCTCTGAAAAAGTATGGGGACATTTCTGGAACTCTTTGTGCAAAGGAGAAGGGATGGCTATCATTCAGCTGGGAATTCTTCTGCTGATCTTTACGCCTTTAATGAGAATTATCTTCGCTCTGATCGGGTATTTAAAAGAAAAAGACTACGTATATGTAGTCATTTCCTCTATTGTATTGGCCATTATGGCGGTAAGCTTTTTTACGGGATACGCTCACTAATTTTACATTTCATAGAACTCCAGCGGAAGCTGGTCCGGGTCCTGGGTAAAGAAAAACTCTTTTCCTGTATATTCGTCAATACGGATTTCTTCACAGGGAAGTCCTTTTGAAATGAGTTCCTGTCTTTTGTTTTCTACATTTTCTACAGAGAAAGCCAGATGTCTTAGTCCGCATGCCTCCGGGCGGGAAGGTCTTTTGGGTGGATCAGGAAATGAGAACAGTTCTATCACATAATGATCTCCTATAGCCAGATCCAGTTTATAGGACTGTCTTTCTTCACGGTACACTTCCCGGATCATGTTTAAGCCTAAGGTTTCAGTGTAGAATTTTTTTGAATTTTCATAATCCGAACAGATTATGGCAATATGGTGAATCTTCATATTCATTAGAATGTTTTAAATTTTTCTTTCAGGAGCTTTCCGTAAAGTTTTCTTAGTTTCCGGTCGACTTCCTGTGCTTTCATTGTCTTTCCTATTTTTGCGGATTTTACGGTGATTACCGTTCCTTTATTTCCTTGCAGCTATCTTTTCTTCTCGTATCAATAAGATATTGGATTTTCCAGCTGTTGTCCTTCTGTTTTACGAGTTGAAAACTATTGGCTCCGCAATGAGTAAACTTTTCTCGGTAATAAAAGGAATATGGTGTAAATACGCTGGCCAGCATTCCATCTGAATGAATAGCTTCAATCTCAATTCTTTCATCAATACTTCCTTTTGGAATCTTTACAATGGATGAAATAAAATTTTTGATTTCTTCACTTTTTACCGTACCATCCTTGGTGATCGTCTGAAGAACAGCAGTATCTGTAAAAGCAGACTGTATCAGGTCTGCATCTGCGTTCTTCATACCCAGAAATAAATTACGGATCGGTTTTTCTATCTCCTGATTTTGGTTTTGTGCAAGACAGAACGTGCTCAGTACTAATGTTACAGCGGCCAGTTTACTCATAATCGGTTTAATCTGATTCAATAAAAGTAAAAAAAATATTAGAGATTATTAAAATTAACAAAGTTTAAAATATAAAGAGGCTGAATTTATAATTAAATAATTTATTTTTATCTGTTATTTATTAATATGTGGGGTATTTATTTATTTTTAACAGTGCTTCTGATATTGCTGACGCTGCTTCCCAAAATTCAGAATTCACACTGGGTATTCAGGGTTCCGGAATTTGGTAAGATTCAGATCACCTATGTTATACTTATTACGTTTATTTTAGGTTTCGGACTGAAAGAGCCGCAGTATTTTTTATATTCACAGGGACTTTTGATCCTGATGTTTGTTCATCATGGGGTTACTCTTATCAAATATACTCCGCTTTACCGTGTAAAAAAATACAGACAGCACAGCCTGTCTTCGGAGAAACTTCATTTTGTCTCTGCCAATGTTTATCAGTTCAATAAAGAATATGACCGGTTTATCAGACTTATTGAAAAATACCGCCCGGATGTTTTTCTTACGATGGAAAGTAACGGTGACTGGGAAAAAGCAATGAGGGTTCTCGAAAAAGATTATCCATACCAGCATAAAGTAACGCTTGAAAATACTTACGGAATGCACTTCTACTCTAAAATTGAAATTAAAAATGCGCAGACCCATTATTTTGTTGCGGATGATATTCCGAGCATTGAAGCACATTTAGAAACTGAAGACGGATTTTCATTTGTATTTTTCGGAGTTCATCCACCGCCACCAAGCCCTACGGAAGAGGAAACCTCAAAAGAAAGAGACGGTGACCTTCTCAGTACGGCAAAAAGGGTGAAAAACCTTCATAAACCCGTTATTGTTGTTGGGGATTTTAATAATGTAGCCTGGTCGAAGTCCTCTATCCTATTCAGAAAAACGAGCGGTTTAATCGATCCACGAATCGGACATTCCTTCGTTTCTACTTTTCATGCCAGGTACCGTATGCTGAGATTTCCGATAGATTTGATGTTCCATAGCGAAGATATTTTTATAAAAGAATTGAAAACACTGGAAAATTTCGGTTCAGATCATCTTCCGGTGTATTGCGAATTTTTCATTGATCATCATAATGACGAACAGGAGGAACTTGTAGAAGAAGCCACTTCCGAAGAAAAAGCAGAAGCGGAAGAAATGATACAGGAAGGAAAAAAAGAAGACGGAAACCGGGATGAAGTAGTAACGGAAGACTGATCTGTAATCCTGGTAAAAAATACAGAATATTTCTTCGGATAATCATGAATAATTTTTGTATAATCGTGCTGAAATTAATAGCCGACGTATGAATCTTATAGACAATTTAAAATCAAATGCTTTTATAGAATTTGCTAAAGAGCATTCTACCCTCATTATTGCTATTCCTTACATTATCGGAGGTCTGCGCCAGTTATTCAGGCTTCTTAGCATTTCATTTGATCTGATTATTTTCTTCTCTTTTACCCAGCTTTTAATAGACGGGATCATCACGATTCTTAAAATGGTTGTATTATTATCCTATGTACAGCTCTATAAGTCCTTTTTAGATAAAAAAACCAACTCCGGCGAGCTAAAAGCCCTGAAGCAATATAGTATTATCTTAGGCTGCTTATTTGCTGGAGTCGTTGGAACTGTCATCTATTTTAAAACGGTTGTCGGAAATCTTCCTTATGCCCCTGTATTCCAGTTCTCCGTATTTCTTTTGTTAATTCTGCTGTCTATTAATCTTGTTATTTCATTAAAAGACAGCCCTTATAAAGGCGCGGGATATTCTATGATCTTTGTCTTTCTGGTATTTATTCCAATGCCTGTTTCCTCAACGAATCATATTGACAATATAGACACTTTATCCAACAGTCTGAAGACGGAATATAAAGATGCCAAAATAGTATATTATAATGATCAGTATTTGTTTTATAAAATCAATCCTAAAGATTCAGCAGATAAAATTTTAGTCGTGAAAATTGATAAATTATTTGATGATGTGATATATAACGGGCAGAAAGAAAAGTAATATTTTTCAGTTTATTATAGCTGGTCCTCATAAAAAAAGCCGTTTCACAAATGATGAAACGGCCTTTTAATTTTATATAAATTATTTTTAGAATAATTCTTTTCTGATGATATTCTGACTTCTTTCAGGACCTACAGAAACAAGATATACGTTGATTCCTAAGTATTTCTCGATAAATTCAATGTATTTCTGAGCATTATCAGGAAGTTCATCGTAGCTTCTTGCTTTCGTAATATCTTCATTCCAACCCGGAAGTTCTTCATAAATTGCTTCGTAATCGTACAATTTTGTAGTAGAAGAAGTGAAATAATCGATAATTTTTCCGTCCTCTGTTTTGTAGTGCGTAGCGATTTTCAGAGTTTCAATTCCGGTAAGAACATCAAGTTTAGTGATCACAAGATTGTTAATCCCGTTAATCATACAAGCGTGCTTTAAAGAAACAAGGTCTAACCATCCTGTTCTTCTTGGTCTTCCGGTTGTAGCCCCAAATTCACCACCAATCTGTCTGATCTTTTCTCCCAGTTCATTATCCAATTCAGTAGGGAAAGGTCCGTTTCCTACTCTTGTACAGTAAGCTTTTGCTACCCCGATCAGGTTCTGAAGTGATGTAGGAGGAACTCCTGCTCCTGTACAAACCCCTCCTGTAGATGGAGAAGATGAAGTAACATATGGATACGTTCCGAAATCAATATCAAGCATTAACGCCTGAGCTCCTTCAAACAATACATTTTTCCCTTCTTGGATTGCCTCATTCAGTTCCAGTTCCGTATCAACGATTCTGTCCTGAAGCTGTTTTCCGATCTCCAGAAATTCGTTGTAGATCTCTTCAACATCCAATACAGGTTTTCCGTAATATTTTTCAAAAAGAGAATTCTTAACTTTTAAGTTTTTCTCAATTTTTTCTCTTAAAATCTCTGGATTCAAAAGGTCAACCATTCTGATTCCAACTCTTGCTATTTTATCTTCGTAGCAAGGTCCGATTCCTTTTTTAGTTGTTCCGATCTGAGTTCCACCATGTTCCTCTTCACGGTACGTGTCCAAAAGAATATGGTAAGGCATGATGACATGCGCTCTTCTGCTGATAAAAATGTGGTCAGTTCTCAAACCTTTGCTTTCGATCTGGCCAACTTCTTTAATAAAAGATTTAGGGTTTACCACTACTCCGTTCGCAATGATACACTTCCCCTTGCACTGCAGTACCCCCGAAGGAAGAAGGTGCAGAACAAATTTCTCTTCACCCACATAAACCGTGTGACCTGCGTTGTCTCCTCCCTGGAAACGAACTACATAATCCGATTTAGCCGATAAAACATCTGTGATTTTTCCTTTACCTTCATCTCCGTACTGAAGACCTACAACTACGTAAGTTGACATATTTTACTTTTGTTTTTAGATTCATGCAAAATTACTCTGAAAAAATAGGGTGAGCAAATTATGAGGGAAATTTATTTTTGAGTAGGGTGGAAATCATGCGGTTGAAACAAAATTCTCAATTATTTTTTAAGTTAATTTCCATATATTTGGAATTAGCAGAAAACACATACAGCTCATGTGCACAGCCCATAATCATTCAAAATATTGCGGATGCGGATTTGGAGAAGGAACAAATAATTTCAATAAATCCCAACAGTATTTAGCTAAGACTAATTACGCAGATAATGTATTAGAAATATTTCCAATACAATCATTTTCCTTTACCGTTCCGAATGCAAAGTGTCCTGTATGTTCAGAAAATGTCTTTTTTTATCAAAATTATCACGGAAGCAGAGTTTATTTTGACCAGATAGGTCCGCCATGGCCCAAACATCCATGTACAGATAATAGCCACCATTCATATAATAAAAAATTTAACAATATCAATATATACTCTAAAGAACTCAATTTCGTACCAAAAGAAAACACAGATAAATCTCAAATAATAGAATTTTGTCACGGTTGGAGAAGATTAGACATTTCTGAATTTCAGAGCTTATATGGTAAAGTTTACAGATTCAAAGAAAAAGATTTTTTAATCACCTCATCTAATACTCTACACATTTTTGATGATTTTCACTTTATCCAAGAAGTTGATAATAACACATTACTTATTTCTTCATATGATGTCTATTCGGATAAAGCTACAGAAGTTGAATTAAAAAGTAGAGAAATATGCATAAAAACGAATCTGGATTACCACTTTAATGCATTGGAAAACGATATTTTTTATGTTGAAATTACCGATGATAGGCTGTTCAAAACAACTGTAACAACTGTAAATAGAAGATATGAAATTTTCGAAATGAGAATTAATCAGTTTAATGAAGATACAAAAAGAAAAATCTTATTTGACGGAGGAAGAGGAATTGGAAAAATAAAAGTATGTTTAAAAAATAGAAAGCTGTATCAAATAGAATAATCCAAACATTTCCTAACTTTCATTTTTTAGCAATTTAAAAATAAATTCAACATGGCTTATTTGCATAAATCATCTTACCTATCTTCTACTATCGAACCACACCTCTTCCACACCCTCTTCACTACGGAAACCATTCCCGTTAAAGCTACTCTTCTCATCATTCACGGCATGCAGGAGCATAGCGGAAGATATACTGAA
This sequence comes from Chryseobacterium sp. 2987, assembly GCF_031456375.1. Classification (NCBI taxonomy): domain Bacteria; kingdom Pseudomonadati; phylum Bacteroidota; class Flavobacteriia; order Flavobacteriales; family Weeksellaceae; genus Chryseobacterium; species Chryseobacterium sp. 2987. The sequence goes on along the minus strand of NZ_JAVDUN010000001.1, from coordinate 227,340 downwards.
ATAGCAACTTATTTTGCAGACCACGGATTTGCAGTCCTCACCTATGATCATTTGGGACACGGTAGATCGGTAAAAGATAAAAAGGACATTGGGTTTTTCCAGCTTAACGGACCGGATGAACGACTTGTTGATGATGCAGAAACAATGGCAGATTACCTTCATCAGCAATACCCGGATGTTCCGCATTTTGTTTTGGGCCATTCTATGGGTTCATTTGTGACGAGATGTCTTCTTCAAAGGGCAAGCAATAAATTTACCGGAGCTGTGATCACCGGAACCGGAGGTCCTTTGGCGGGAATCAGTTTGATAAAAGGTTATCTGTCGTTAGCCAACAAAATTGCCCCGCATCATCCGACTTACCTCAATACCCTATTCAGTAAAGTTAATAACAGTCATTTTAAGAAAGATATAGATTTCAGTGATACAAGCTGGCTCAGTCTGAATCCGGCCAACAGAAAAGCATTTACAGAAGATGAACTGTGCGGAATTCCCTTTACAAACAATGCGTTCTATGCCCTGTTCAGCATTTATAAAAAAGCCACGGCAAGACATTGGGCAGATTCCATTTCCAAATCCTTTCCTCTTTTACTGATCAGCGGACAGAACGACCCAATCGGAGATTTTGGAAAAGGAGTGATGAAAACCGTTAATAACCTGAAACGGGACGGATTTACCCATATCGACTACAAGCTTTACCCGGAAATGCGCCATGAAATCCTGAATGAAGAGATCAAAGAAAAAGTTTTTCAGGAGATTTATGAATGGTTTCTGACATATTTATAGTTTTCAGGCTCGAAAATTGAGCAAATAACGTATTTTTTGTAGAAGTTTTGGCTAAAGCCAGAGAATTGGATTTTTATTATTAGGCGGACTAAAGTCCTATTGAATAAATTCTGCGGAATGGAAAATGTTTATCTATTTTTTCGCTCACTGATTTCGCTGATGACGCAGATTTTTCAAGTACAAAAATTCGAGAAAGCTGTAGAATTTGTAAAAAATTTAAGTTGTATTGATAGGTCTCCCTACATTTTTTGAAACGCAAAGATTTCTATGTTAATACCGCGGATTTTAGAAAGCAAAGGACAGGATCAACGAAGTTGATCCGATGAAGCTGATGGCTAGCCTTCGGCCTGTTTTTGATTCTTAAAATAATAGGTTACAACCCAAAAATTGCTGAAAATCTTTGATTTTCTAGCGCCTTAAAAACAGTACAATGGCTAAAACCCTTGCGACGTTGCGTTAAACCAACAAAAAACCTAAGCTATCCTGGACAACTATCACATCCCATTACTCTCAATCCAGTCAGAAAAAGGTTTCCGGTAGGTCTCTCCTACAGTTACAAAATCCAGGTTCCTCATCTGAATCCTGTTTCCTTCAATAACCTTGATTTTATCTGTAGCAATAATATAAGACCTGTGAATCCTCATAAAACGATTTTCCGGCAGTTTTTCCAGAATATCTTTCATATTTTCCAGCATCATCACTTTATCATTGACCGTGTGGATCCGGATATAATCTTTCAGACCTTCAATATAAACTATCTCTTCAAAAGCTATTTTATAGTATTTACGATCAGCTCTGACCAACAGATATTCTGTCTGAGGACTGGGCGCAAAAGCCTGCTGCCACTGGATAAACTTTTCTACACTCTGATAAAAACGGTTAAATACAATCGGTTTCAGTAAAAAATCAACAACATGAAAGTCAAAAGCTTCCAGGGCATATTCCGCATAGGCGGTGGTTACGATGAAATTATGATTCTTATTGAACATTTTCATCATTTCGATTCCTGTAAGTTCCGGCATCTGGATATCGATAAAAATAAGGTCAATACTTTCCGATCTAAGGATTTTCATCACTTCATACACATCGCTTCCGGCGTAGATTACGTTGAGAACTCCGGTTTTCAATGCATAATCGTTCAAAAGCCTTACAGCAAAAGGTTCGTCGTCCAGGATAATACAATTGATTTTCTGTTTCATAGTTGAATGTGTATAGAAGCTTTAAATCTATTCTCAAAACGGTCGGTTGTAAGTTTATATTGACCCGGATACAGCATATCCAATCTGTTTTTCAGGTTATCCAGCCCAATTCCGCCTAATTTATCTGTTTTTTGCTTTCCGATGGTATTGATGACTTCAAAATTCAGGTTGTCAGCATTTGCTTTTATTGTAATTTCAATAGGATCTTTATCTGAATAAGCCCCATGTTTTAAAGCATTTTCTACCAGAGGCGAAAGGATATATGGCGCAATACGGATCTTTCCGTCTTCAACAGCATCTGTCCATTGAACAATATTATTTTCGTAATGTCGTAACTCTTCCAGTTCAATATAAGCTTTGATATAATCTATTTCTTCTGACAGCGCAATATGATCTTTCTGAGCTTCATAGGTTGTAAAACGCATAATGCTGCTCAGTTTTTCAATGGCGGAAAGAGATTCCGGCGACTGAAAATGCACCATAGAATAAATATTATTCAATGTATTAAAAATAAAATGCGGATTGATCTGGGCTTTAAGAAATTTGATCTCTGTATTTTTCTGTTCCTCCAGAATGATCTTATTATATTCCAGAAGCCTGATTACATGGATTACCAGCCATAAAAATGAGCTGAGGATAATAGGACGTGGACTGTACAGCAGATTATCAGTCAGATAACTTCCAAGAGCGGGTTTTGTATAATTCGTTTTTCCAAACCACCAGTCAGTCAATACCTGCTCAATGGTAAAACGGGCCAGTGCAAAAAACAGATAGGAAATGATTACTCCGGCAATAAGCTTCGGCCATTTGAAATCCTTAAAGATCTTAGGCATCACCAGGCTGTAATGAAAATAGAAAGTCAGGATAAAAACTACGGCATAAGTTTTAAGGAACAGATCAATTTCTGAAATCTTCAGATAATAGACAGTATTGCCTACCACTACAAAATACAGGGTAAGAGTCCAAAACAGAATATGCAGGCCGGCTTCTGTTTTCTTATTCAGATAGAGTTTCTCCATTCCGGTTACTAATTTTTTGTAAAAATAGTCTTTTAAAAAAGAGATCTGCACCGGGTTCGTAGATAAAATTCCGGGAAACGTCGATAAAAGTAGCATGACGCAGAGCAAAGAAGCAGTTTTGCAGTACAATACATACAAAAACCTATGAAATCTCTATTAATACCCGCCTTTATTCTTCTCTCTATATACAGCATCAACGCTCAGGAAAAAGAAAAAACAGGTGAGACAGCTTTGGAAGCTGTTGTCATTAAAAACCGTAAAAAAGTTATTGAAAAAAAAGTGGACCGAATGATCTACTATGTGGAAAATTCTGCAGCTTCAACGGGAGGAAATGCTCTTGATGCACTGAAATCCGCTCCATTGGTAAGAGTACAGAATGAATCTGTTTCCATAGTCGGCAAAGGTGAAGTGCTTGTGATGATTGATGAACACTTACAGAGAATGCCGGAAAGTGAACTGGCCTCTTTTTTAAAAACCATTCCTTCTGATAATATCAAAAGCATCGAAATTATTACTGCTCCACCCGCAAAATATGAAGCTGAAGGAAACAGCGGAATCATCAATATCAGATTAAAAAAAGCCAGAGATAATTCATGGAATGCAAGCGTCGGAGCCAATTATACCCAAAGATATTTTGCAGGAAGCAGCCTTCAGGGAACATTTGGCTATAACCGTGACAGATTATCATTGCAGGCATCTGTTTATACGGAACAGCAGAAGCTTCGTTCTTTTTCTGAAAGCCAAACTTTCTACCCAAATGAATTATGGATGATGAATCAGACAAATACTGACAAAAATAAAAATACGGGATTAAGCCTTGGTGCAGACTACAAACTCTCTGAAAAATGGATCTCCGGAGTAAAATATCTCGGAAGCTTTAATAGTGAAACCTCTTCCAGCTCTCCCCTTACTTCAAGGATCAATTATCAGACTATGAATCCAGAATCTTTCATTACATCTGATGTTAATACTTCCAATAAACCAAGTACCCATACTTTTAACTGGTTCAATACCATCAAAGCAGACAGCACCGGAACCGTTATTTCTACAGATTTCGATTTCTTTCAGTATAAGAAAACCGACCGCAGGGATTTTGACGGCAGAGAACTCAATGCAGGATCTCAACCGATTCCCGGCTCCTATTTTTCAGCATTGAATACCAATATCAACCAAATTCGCAATTATTCCGGGAAAGCCGACGTGGAAACCAAACTTTCCTGGGCAGATCTTAATTTCGGAGCTCGTTTTTCATATACAAAAACTGATAACGACCTTACCGTTTATGGAAGAGAGACCGGAATTTCTGTTTTGAATACCGATCAGTCCAATACATTCGTTTATAAAGAATACAATGAAGCCGTGTATGCATCTTTAAACAGAAAATTCAATGACCAATGGGAAGCAAAATTCGGTCTCCGAGCTGAAGCCACCCAAACCAAAGGACTTTCCGAAAATACAGGCCGTACAGACAAAAATGATTATATCAAACTGTTTCCTACTGCTTATGTAACCTATACTATCAATAGCAACCATTCCCTTTCCCTGAATTACAGCAGAAGAATCAGAAGACCAGGCTTCGATTACCTGAATCCTTTTGTAGTTCGCACCAGCCCGTTCTATTATTCTGAGGGGAATCCATATCTTAAGCCGTCTATTATTGATAATCTGGAATTTACTTATGTTAAAGGACAGCAATGGATTTCCTCTCTTTATTACTCCAAAGTTTCAGATTTCGGACAGGCATTATCTATTCTGGATGGAGAAACCAATATCACCAGAAATACTCCGGTGAACTATGCAGATACCTATCAGATCGGGTTTTCCTCCTCGTATAATTTCAACAAACTGAAATGGTGGAACAGCTTTACAGGATTTAATGTGAATTATCAGAATGTAAAATCCAAGGTTTCTTTCGCCGAATCAATCGATGGGTATAATGCCTATTTCTACACCAATAACGAATTTACTTTAAATAAGAATAAAACGGTTTCTCTAAGTGTAAATTATGCATTACAACTTCCGGGCAGGTACCAGATCTTCCATATTTCTACGATGAATATGATGGATCTTGCTGTTAAGTTTTTATGTTTAGATAAAAAATTATCTGTAACTGTTGCAGCAACCGATATCCTTAACGGCCAGAAACCTTTGATCTCTTATCAATCAAATGGTATCAATACCAATATCAGGAATAATAATTATACCCGGGGATTCAGAATATCCCTCAGCTACAGATTCGGAAATAATAACATGAAAACCAAAGACAGAAATTTCGGGAATGAAGACGAGCGGAACAGAATCAATTAATAAAGGTTGGAAATAGAAAAAATCACATAAGTTCTTGAAAAATCTACGATTTTTATTACGCGTCAAATAAAAGAATCTGCAAAATCTGCGAGAAAAAAACACCAAAGAGTTTTTAGAGAAATCCTTTATGTTAGATTGTAGAATTTATTCAATAGAGATGGACTTTAGTCCGCCTAAATAATAAAAATCCAATCCTCTGGCTTTAGCCAAAACGTCTATAACAAATAGGTCATCCGCAAAATAAGTAAGAATATCTACACTCACCAGATTGAAATGTCCATCATAAAAATCACCATCTAAAGCTTAATAAATTAAATATCAAAACCTTAACCATAAAAACTCAATAACCACTGATTTTTTCCAAATGCCGGATTTCATTCACAATGTATCCAAAACAGAGAAAGCGCCTTAAGGCGCTTTCTCTGTTTTAATTCCGAATAAACAGGGACTACAAAGGGAATTCAAACGATATACCCGGCTAAAAACAATCCGGAATAAATGTTATAAAAAGCACAAAAACCGTTGCATGGACACTTGGATGGACATCTGCACGGACATTTCTACGTTATTCCAACCAGATTAACCAACCTGTAAAGCCTGAAAAACAATCCATATTGTTGAAAAGCAAAGATTAAGAACCCTTTAGGGAATTCTGAAACAAATAAAAACAAACTGAAAATCAATTACTTATATTTCTATTCGTTTTTAAATACTGTATTTCTGCTTCCAGATCATTCAAACGGTCATAAAACTCTGCAGGATCCGGTAGGTTGAAATTCAGGTGAAGCTTTACTTCCCATACTTCTTTTATTGTACTAGGATGGATATTCTGCGTAGGATAATTACGTCTGTTATCTGATTTACAGATCAGGTTATCATATTTTTTGATTCTGTTCAGGCATCTTTTAATAAGACCGTCTTCAATTTCATTCGAAACAATAGCATACAGCTTGTTATCACTGATATCATGAATCCAGTCGTCCACAAACTGGGCAACTACGTGTGTACGATCGGGAAGCGTAGGAAACATGGAATGTCCTTCAATTTCAAACATCCTGAACACCCCGTTATTAAGGTTTGGAAGCCGGAACGTAGGTAATGATTTAATGAAATTAGGATCATTATATCCCTGAAGATATCCGGCCTTCAGCTTGTTGGGAACAAGGGCAATATTGTCCCTGTTATGAGAATCTACCGTTATTACCTGCGGAACCCTGTGGTAAAAATCAGACAGCAGAGCAGCCTGTTCTTTTTTATCTTCTTTCAGCATTTCTCCTTCACCTACAATAAGCCATTCGAAATTTATTGCGAGCGAAGTGCATATTTTTTCGATGACATTGAATTTAGGCTCTGTTCCATTGATATAACTTCTTATATTGGATTCATTTACCCCTATCATACCCCCGAAAACAGAATTATTTCCGTTAGCGAAGTAATCAACAAGTTGTTTTATCCGAAAATTTATTCCATTCATAATCAATAATTTGAATCTTGATTCGAGAAATTTTTCGAGTTTTCGTTTGGTTATTCGTAAAACTTTACGATATTTGTCCCGTACAAAAGACAAACATGATAATGAACAAAACTACTAAAAAAAGAACATATTACAATACAGAGATCTTAAATATTCTGATGAAACGTCATGACTGTTCCATTGACTTCATTCGTAAATCTTTGCGCGGTGACAGAGTGGGAGAAAAATCTGATGTTTTAAAGAAGGAATATAATATTTTTTTAAGGAAAACCGAAGAAGCTATTAATAACGAAGCCCAATCATTAAAAAATAAAATACCATGAAAAAAATACTTCAGACCCTGTTCTGTCACAAAAAGATAGAAGTGATAGACGCCAAAACAGGAAGAAAAGAAATTGCTACTTACAAAATAATACTAGGAATTTTCTTTAAGATCAGTTACCAACCTCAGTAAAACAAACAAAAATAACGATACCATGCCGATCCACTGGGGCAATATACTCGCAGTAACAAAAGATGAACTGGTTCCGGCATATTTCAGCACATTAGATGCTCTTCAGAAGAAAATCCAGCGGTACAGGGATCTGCCTTTCGGAATTAAGCAGGTCAGAAAAGGAGGAAACGGCCGCCAGATGCTCATTGACTTTGATTCGCTTCCCAAAGAAATACAGGATAGTCTTGGAGATCCGCGCAAAATGCAGCATCCCATGATCTCTTTCTTTCAGTTTGATCCGTCTGCGGTTCGTTATTATACCGATTTCAGATTTGAAGACGGCACCCCCTTAAAAGAAAACTTCAAACAGGAATACATCACTAATGCAAGCGTTCTCCGTGCTGCAGAAAGACTGAAGCAGGCAAGGCTTGAGGAATGGAAAAAGCTCAAAAAAACATCAGGGCGAGGGCTTATGCCTTCCATCTGCACCGATATTATAACGTTCAATGAATATCTGCCGAAACTTTTTAATACAGAACATAGTATTCCCGCGTCATACAGGGCATTTGACAGGATATGGAAACCGTTTTTCAATACCTATGAAAACGGAGGCTATAACTACAGCTGCCTGATCTCCGGAAAACTGAAAAACCAGAACAGGAAACTGATGACCGATGAAATGATTGCACTGCTGAACGATATGTTTGCCGGACAGGATTATAAACCTTCAAGAACACAGGTTGCCTCCCAGTATCAGGCTTTTCTGAACGGAGAACTGGAGATCATCTCCAATGAAACCGGTGAAATGTATGATCCGACAGACAGCAGAAAATTCAAAGAAATATCAGACAGTTCCATCATTGCATGGCTAGGAAAGTGGGAAAATAAGATAGGAACCTATGCCAGACGTTCAGGAGACCGCCAGAAACTGATGCAGGAATTCATCCCATGGCACAAGCTGGCTAAAATCAAAGAAGCAGGAACATTGATTTCGATTGATGACAGACAGCCGCCGTTCATGTATGACAAAAAGAGAAACCGGGTGTGGTTCTATATGGGAATAGATCTCGGTTCTGAAGCCTGGACATGCTGGGTACACGGAAAAACCAAGGAAGGAATCATCACAGAGTTCTACCGCCAGATGATCAGGAATTATACAGAATGGGGGTTCAATCTTCCTTTAGGATTGGAATGTGAAAGCTCACTAAACAGCAGTTTCAAAGATACATTCCTGAGAAACGGAGCGATGTTCGACACAGTCAATATTTATGCGAACCGGGCCAGATCCAAAGCCATTGAAAGAAAATTTGAAGAACTGCGGTACCGACACGAAAAAAGCAGACTGGGATGGATGGCCAGACCTCATGCCCGGAAAGAAGAAAATCAAAAGAGCGCAGATGAAGAAGTCATTATTCCGTACGATGACATTGTAGACGGCTCTCTGAACGACATTGAAATATGGAACAATTCACCTCATTCCATATATAAAGACAAAACAAGATGGGAAGTATTCTGTGAGATGCAGAACAAAAACACCCGTCCCACCAACTGGCAGGCACTCCTGCCCTACCTGGGAAAAGAAACAGTATCAAGCTGTAACGCGGGGATCATCAACTTCAGAAATACCACGTATGTTTTGGGACTAGACGGTGAAATTGTTTTAGGAGAAGACCTGATCAGGCTGATGAAGTATGTAGAAGGAAAAGAATTCAGAATATTCTGGCTCGATGGAAATGATGGAAGCACGCTAAAAGCCATGATCTATTATGAAGATATGATGCTCTGCGATATTGTTCCACATCCGGAATATTCAAAATCAAAGCACGAAAGAGGTGCACAAGGAGAAATCAACAGAAAGATGATGTCTGCCTATGAAAATACAGTGAATGCTTTCATGGCCCATCAGAAAAGAGAAATTGAACAGATCACGGTGATAGACAACCGTAAGAAAGTAATTAACAGCAAGTTTCAGATTCCAGGCAGAAAAAGATACAGGCAGACAGAATCGATTCCGGAGGAAATTCTTTTCGAAGAAACCCAGGAATATCACTACAAAGAAACAGAAAGTACTGCAAGAAGCTGGAAATCAAACTTCAGATAACAGACACAAAATAGAAAATATGGAGATCAATAAAGAATTAAAATACCAGATCCGGGAAGCGATGATGAAATACCGGAAGAATTTCGGAGGAACAGATGCTGCTTTTGCCCAATCACTAAATATAAGCAACTCAATCTACAGCAGAATTAAAAAAGGAGAAACAGAAAAAATTTTATCAGCCGGAGAATGGCTTCACATCGGAAGAAAATTCCGAGTAGACCTTAATAAGAACAGCTGGAAATTTGCCAGAACCGAGGTGTATGAGCAGATGTACGAAAGCTTCATCTTCTGCCAGAAATCAAAAACATCCATGATCCTGGTAGACGACTGCGGCATAGGGAAAACAGAATGCGCTAAGGCTATTATTTCACAGATGAAAAACGCGTTTTACATAGACGCCTCACAAACACATACCAAAGTAAGGTTTATCCGGCAGCTGGCCGTTGTTTTAGGATGTGGAACAAAAGGTAAATACCATGAAGTTCTGGAGAATGTAAAATACGCCCTGAACGTGCTGGAAAATCCATTCATCTGCATTGATGAAGCCGGAGACCTTGAATACAGTGCTTATCTGGAATTAAAAGGAATCATGAATGACACGGTAGATAACTGCGCCTGGTTCATGATTGGGGCAGATGGCCTGAGAGCAAAGATTACCAAAGGAATTAACAACCACAAAGTAGGATTTGCCGAGATATTCAGCCGCTTTTCTGACGATTTCGTCACTCTGGTTCCGAAAGGCCCGGAAGACCGGAAGAAATTCTACACCAAGCTGATTGGAGACGTAGCCTATGTAAACCTTGATGATAAAACAACCGTGAATGAAGTCATCAGGAGCTGTATGGTAAAAATAGACACGCCCTACTCTACCCGCAAAGGTCAGGAAGACGGAAAGATCAAATCATTAAGATATCTAAAAACCTTAGTAAACGTAAACAGATCATGAGATCCATATCAGTAAAACAGGCCCTGTCCATCGTCTTTAAACAGTTTGAATTTACCGGATTATGGCAGAAAGCTTTCGGACAGCCGGAAACAGCAGGATTCTGGTACCTGGGAGGTGCAGAGAAAAACGGAAAAACCACCTTCGCTATGATGCTGGCCAAATATCTGGCAGAATTTGGAAAAGTATTGTATGTATCTGCTGAAGAAGGCTTCTCCAAAGACATTATCTCTGCAATGGTTGCCGCAGGATTATCCGATACCGACAAAAACTTTAAGCTCCTGGATTATATGCCCTGGGATGAATTAAATCAAAAGTTTGAATCAAGAAAATGCCCGAAGATCATTTTTATAGACAACACGACGGTTTACCGTGACGAAATCACCAGGAAAATGGTTCTCGAGCTTAAAGAAAAGCACAAAAACAAGCTCATCATTTTCGTGAGCCACGAAGAAAAAGGACTTCCGGACAGTGCGCTGGGAACTGTCTGGAGAAAACTATCCAAGATCATCATCCAGGCGGAGGGCCTGAAAGCCATTATCTCAGGAAGATGTCCCGGCGGAACATTAAATATCAACAAAGAAAAAGCCAACCTCTATTGGGGAACAACAATTGAAAACCAACAACAATGAATACAAGAGAAAACCTATTAACCATCGCGCTGCAGTATGACAGCTACGGAGAAAAATACCTTACCGATTTCGACAGAATGTTTATCCATAAAGAAATCAGCTCTATCTGGAACGAATCAGGATATGTAGTTCCGGAAGACGTAGAAGGAAAGATTCAGATCAAACTCAGAATTATTAACCAGCTCCAGTGGGAATCGCCCTACTAAGAGAGGGGAAGCCGGGAGATGGAAGAAGGAAGAGCTGCTCGTCAATAGTTATAACTAAAAGAACTTCCAGCCTCCATCTCCCCTCTTCCAGCCAGAAATAAAAACCCATTATTAAAACCAAAAACAATTCATTAATCACCAAAAACAAAAAATATGATCACCGAAACATTAAAAATAATGACCATTGAGGAACTTGAAGCAGAGCTTAATGCAAGAAAACAGAAAGAAGCCCAAAAACGCGAGCAAAAGCGTACCCAGTATGAAAGCCTGAAAAAATCTGTTATCAGCGATCTGGCCACAACGGCAGACCATCTTTCCGCACAGATCCAGGACTTCAAGACCAAAGCCTTTTCAGATCTCGGTTCTCTTTTCGACCTGCTGAAAGATTACAGCAAAAGACATCAGGATGGAAAGGGAAACTTCAAAATTGAAGACGAAAATTTTAAGATTCAATATAAAAGACAGGGAAAAGGTGTTTTTGACGAAAGATCCCATCAGGCAGAGAGACACATCATAGACTTTCTAAGCTCGAAATATGAAGGAGATTTAGATACCAAAGATCTCATCATGTCCCTTCTGGAACGTAAAAACGGAGCGCTGGACATTCTTCTGGTTCAGAAATTATACAGCATGGAAGACCGATTTGAAGACGAAAACTGGAAAGAAGGAATCAGGCTGCTAAAAGAAAGCTACAGTTTCTCATTAAGCAAAGATTACATCTCTTTTTTCAAGAAAAACGAGAATAATGAATGGGAAGGAATTAATTTAAATTTCTCCTATTAAAAAGCTGAAATGAAACTTCTTCTATCCTTAGATAACAGTAAGCTCAGCGTTCTCAACAGCAGCATGCAGATCCTGGATATGCTGAACATCAACACTCAGCCCAGGAATCTGAAAAGCAGCATCTCCATCTGCATGGAGCTCAGAACCCAACTGCTGCAGAAAGCTGTAAAAACAAGACAGAAAGACAGATCTTTCATCATTAAGCTTCCTTATTATAAAGCCGATGCCCTCTGGCATTTCCTGAAGGAATATGAGATCTACTTTCCGGACGATTTCGGAAGTTATGAAACCAACGCGGTCCTGATGATGAAAAATGAACTTCACAGGCAGTTGCAGTAAAAAGCTTTCAATAACCTGATCTAAGCTGGATGAAAGCCGGAAGAGGGAGACTGGAAGTTATTTTTAGTTATCATTACAGACGGTCAAGATAAAACTGAAAAGTTATTCTTTTATGACTTTCATAACTTCCTCCATCCAGCTTCCAGCATCCAGCCATTTAACCTTTAAATTCAATAACATGATCAAAATAAACGGTCACTGGTACAGCAGTACCGAAGTAAAAGAAGCCCTTGAAAAGAAAGGATACACAATAATCACTCTGGAAATAAGTACAGAACTAAGGGATTACCCTCAGTATGAGACTTATGCACTGATAAACAGACAAGATCCAACCGTTTTGAACACTTTAAAAAGTGTGGCCCTAAAGGAGTTCCAAAAGAAGCCTCCGTTACTCTAAATACCAAAAGCTATGGGCATCCATAGCTTTTTTTGTGACCGAAAATCGGCTTGACTTGTACAAAAAGACCCTTTATTTTTGCCTTATGTCTTACAACAATAAAAATTACATCAAACGTGCCCGGTACATTATAAGTGTTTATAATGCACATAAGCACGCCGATGTTCCGGATACCAAAATCGTAAGGCATACTTTCCCGAAATACAACATTCACCTCTCCTACAGGCAATGGATGAACATCAAAGGAATGGTGATTCCCAAAGAGGAAACCCAGCTTACCTTATTCTAAATTCTAATTATCTTCCAGCCTGGCAAAATGATAACGTTTGATTTCCGCCAGCGTTTCTTCAGGATTGGCCGATACATCCTCATACTGCGTCGTAAAGATCAGTTCTCTTACTTTAAACCCAGCGTGTTGCTTGCTTGTACTTTTCACCATCGTTCTTGAAAATGGTGAGAAATAATCTTTGCTCCAGCCCTGAAGCGCTTGATACAGCTTCTGCTCGATTCTTAAAAAATCAAACCCTTTTTTCCTTTCTTCAACCGGAATCCCGTGCCATGTCGGAAATTCATCATTCGACACGAGCTGAAAAGATACCGGAACATTACCCAATTGCCCGTTTGCTGACATATCGGAATAAGATGCTTCGGGGAAATCCACATCATACATGGCCTCCGGAAAATCAATAAATAAAGCAGGATAAGTTACCGTGCTCTGTATACCATTGGCAAGCTGTCCCAGCTGCTGATCGATATGCTGAATCTCCGGAACCTCCTGGGCAATTCTTTCCTGAAGGTCTAATAATAACTGTACATAAAAATATTCTTCCATAAGTAGTAAATTATAGTTTATCAAATTAGTTTCTGTTATGGAATAGTTTCATTTAAACAGGTTATATTTTCTTCCCGTCTACACTATTTCACAGTACAAAATTGAGCTTTAAACAGGGCATTTTAAAAAAGTTGTGCAATCCTTGCGCTCTTATTTTCAAACCGTTGCAGGATGTTAGAAATTTGTACTCACAAAACAAACACAACACTTAATTATTAATATGGATTCACTATCTGCAACCGCATTAAAAGTCGCTATTACCCAAATAGGACAAGAGGAAAAACCTCAGGGATCAAATTGGGGAATCCCTGTTAAAACCTATCTGGCCTCAGTGGGAATTAATTTCCCGGCAAGCTGGTGTATGGCTTTTGTGTACTGGTGCTTCAATGAAGCTGCAAGACAGAATAAAACCACCAATACAGCCATAAGAACAGGCGGAGTTTTATACGCATGGAATAACGCTCCCAGAGAAAAGAAATCCTCAAAGCCTTCTGTTGGATCAGTATTTATCATGGACTTTGGAAAAGGCCTGGGCCACACAGGTTTCGTTGAAAAGTTCGATTCCCAATATATCTACACCATAGAAGGAAATACGAATGACAACGGAAGCCGCGAAGGCATTAAGGTCTGCAGAAGAAAAAGAACATTAACATCCATCAAAGGATATATACAATATTAGAATGAAACAATTCATGTTCTTCATATCGTTATTTTTTGTTTCGCTGGTTCAGGTTTCCTGCCTTAACAGGAAACCTCAGGAACCGGTGATCATCGAAAACACGAAAGAAGTGGTAACTGTGGTTAAAGACACCATTTTCAGAACAGAAGCAGACAGCACCTATTATCACGCGCTGATAGAATGCATCAACGGAAAGCCGGTTCTGAAAGAATCTGAATTCAATAAAAATATAAGCCGTAACGGAAATACCTCCGGAAGCGGCCTGCTGACACCGAAAGTATCCATTAATGAAGGAAAATTATCGGTAGAATGCTATAAACAGGCACAAGAGTCATTTAAAACATGGCGGGAAACCTATATCAAAGAACACGAGAAAACACCAATTTACATTGAAAAACCTATATACAAAGAAAAGGCTTTGTCATGGTTTCAGGAAACACAGCTATGGCTCGGAAGAATCTTTCTTGGTGTACTCGCCCTGTTCGCTCTTGTCCTCATCATCAGATGGAAAAAGATCATGTAAATACCATTTAAAAATAAAAAATGAACAGAAAAAGGATTTCTGATTCAAAAAATATGTACAACAACTTTTTAAAAAATAAGTAAAAAATGTCACAAGGAAATGGAACACCAAAAGTAAAAGCGAATGTGGCTTCAGGCAACTTACTACGTCAGATTCAGGTAATCGACGGCGTTGCAGGAATCGTGGGAACAGCTTACAAAGAAACCAATATTGGTCATGTAAAGACTGTTTACTCACCGGAAGACGCTAAAACCAAAGGGTACACTGAACAGGACGAACCGTTCTTGTTTCAGGCAATCAATGAATTTTATCAGGAGCTTGGGGGAAGCCAGGAGCTGTGGATCTTAGGAACACCAGCCGCAACAACAATGGAAGACGCCGTTAAAAGCACCAACGAAGCAGGCGTAAAAAAACTTCTTACCGCTTCCAATGGTAGAGTAAACTTAGTAGGAGTTTGCAGAAAGCCGGATGCATCTTACGTTTCTCCTGCAGGATTTTTAGACAAAGACGTTGAGAAAGCGTTATTAGCTTCTAAAATATTAGCTCAGTACCAGCAGTCCATCAACAGACCGGTAAGGTTTTTAATTGAAGGGAGAGTAAAAGATGCCTCTGCAACTCCTGTTTTTGAGCCGAAATCTGCGAACAATACATTTGCAGGAGTGGTTCTTGGAGGATCAAAAGATGACGGTTCTGCATCTGTAGCTTTGGTTCTGGCAAGAGCTTGTAAATATCCTGCTCACGTAAAAATCGGAGACGGACAGAACGGAGCACTAAGCATTACAGAAGCGTATATCGGAGAAGACAAAGTAGACAGTATTCCGGTTGAAAAATTAGATCTGCTTACCGAGGCAGGTTTCATTACTTTCCACACCAGAGAAGGAGCTGCAGGTTATTATTTCAGTGTAGATAAAATGGCTGGTTCAGATGACTTCAGAACATTGGTTCACGGAAGACTGATTGACAAAGCACAGAGAATTTCTACCGCTACAGATACTCCATTCCTGGAATCTTCCATCAGAATGGCTGCAGACGGAAGACTAAATGAAGCAGATGCTGTTTACCTGGAAGAGCTTACAAGAGCCCAGCTATTGAACAACATGGCAGGACAGATCAGCGGAGCGGAAGTATTGGTCCCGTTAGACCAGGATTTAATCAACACAAACACCCTTGAAAAACAAATTCAGATCCAACCGTTAGGCTATATGACCTGGATTGTACTGAACATGGGTTTAACAAAAACAATTTAATTTAAAACATGGCTAATATTAATATTACATCATCAGAATGCGCATGGGCTCATTTTGAAGTGAAGGTGTTATCAAAGGTAATCAAAGGACTTAGAGGTTTCAGTACAAAAAAGACTGTTGAATCAGAACATATCTACGGTTCAGGAAACGAGCCTATTGATATTTCGAAAGGGAATGCTAAATACGACGGAAACATCAAACTTTTAGGTTTCGAAGCAGATGCATTGAACAAAGCGGCAAGAGACGCAGGTTACGATGATATCACTGAGGTTCCTCACGAACTTATCGTAATCACAATTTCTTACAAGAAAAAAGCTTCTGACAAAGGAACAACCATTGTTACTTCAGGAGTTCAGTTCACAGAAGATGGTTTCGAAATGGAACAAGGGGCTAAAAACAGAGAAGTTACCCTTCCGTACATCGCAATGAGCAGAAGAATTGTATAATCAATAAAACAAAATAAAATGGCAAACGAAAAATTACAGGAAATTTTCAATAACAGAAAATCTAAAGAAGAAAAAAAGACCCAGGAAACCAAGAAAAGTGTAGTAAAAGACCTTAGCCCTTTTGAGGCAAGATACACTGCTAAAAAGCTTGATGAGTGGAAAAAAGAGTACGGCAACAGAGACCTTATTTATTTGAAGGTGGATGACTTCCTTGCTGTTCTAAGACCGCCTAAAGCAGATGATCTGGGTGATTATCTTACGGCTATTGGTTCCAACGGAATGAGTAAAGCTGTAGCGATGATCGTAGAACAGCTTTGGATTGAAGGAGATTATCAGCTGATTGAAGATGAAGACTGCTTCATCGCCGTGTTCTTACAGATGAACAACATTCTGGAGAGCAAGAAGGCCGACTTTTTTCGCGCTTAGTGAAGCAGGTCGGAATTCATTCTCTGATAAAAAGACCGAAGGAATAGAGTTCCTGATTGTTTTTGGAAGTATGCAGTTTGGAGCCGATGCATTAAAGAATTGGGGTGATGAAAAGTTTTTCTATCGCACCGGAATAGCCTTAGAAATTTGGAAAAAACAAGGCGAAAGAAAATTTTAAATTATGAACAATCTTACTAGTTTATCAAATTTTATTGATAATATAAATACCATCCTTGGATCGCAGTTAAACAGCTTCGCACATACTTTTTTTACAAAAGCAGATATAGGAAAAGCTATAACAACCGTCACCAATGATATCGCGGCCGGTTTTAGCAGAATAAAACAAAATGTAAATAATGCTTTTAATAAAATCGCAAATTTCAATCTGATTGATGGGATCAAAGATGTGTATGGAAAAGTCCGGGATTCTATCTCGTCAAATTACAACAAGTTTAAAGACTACATGAAGATAAAGCTGGGAGTACCAGGTTCATCTGCATCTTCAGCAGATGCATCTGCACCAGATGCATCACAAAGTGGCGGAGGCGGAGGTTTCCTCAGCGGTGCCATGGGAGCTTTGGGAGGTGGGCTCAAACTAGTGGGTGATGCCGCACTAAACCTTCTCAAAAGTGGTGCTTCAGCAGCAATTTCCGGAGCAATGCAGAAAGAAAAAGATGTTGCCGGACTTTCCGGTCTTTTAGGAAAAGGAGGCGCTACCGCCGCTTATAAAAACATCAATTCCGATTCTAATAATACGGCATACGATATGACTACATTATTAGAAGCCAACAAAGCCCTTATTTCTGTAGACGGAGATGCCAAACGTGCCAGAGAGGAAGTAATGAACCTTGCTAACGCTGTAAGTGCAGCAGGTGGTGGAGGCAGTGAACTTGTGAGCCTTTCTGAACAGATGAAAGAAATCAAAAGTGAAGGTGTAGCATCCAGCGACCAGCTTAAAAAGTTCGGAGCTGCAGGTATCGATATATACGGAGCACTATCATCTTCCACAGGTAAAAGCATTGAGCAGCTGAAAGGAATGAATATCACTTATGATATGTTATCAAAGTCGCTTGCTGACGCCAAAGGAAAAGGAGGAATGTTCGAAGGCGGCCTTGAATCCCAGAGCAATACGGTAGAAGGGAAATTAGACATGATCAAAAAAACGTCTACCAGCATGCTTACAGAAATCGGAACCGCTTTCATGCCTCTCATATCGCGTGTATTGGATATAGGAGTTAACCTGGTAAAAGGTTTTGAACCTTTAATGACATTGGTACAGCCCTACATTGACACTATCGTGGGAAGCCTGGGCTCAGCTCTGGATTTCATCCTAAATCTCGGAGGTGAAACCAATGCCTGGGGAGGGTTTGTGGCAACAATTCAGGAATATTTCTCTATTGTCTGGAATACACTGGGAAGTGTTTTTGATGCTGTCTGGAGTATTGTTTCAGGACTTATTACCTGGATCGCAAACAGTGAAATGATCAAAGATGTCTTCGCTGCCGTGTATGGAATCTTAGGAGTTGTCCTGAAGGCTGTAGGATGGCTGGCAGAAGCACTCAAATGGGTTTGGAATAACGTCCTGACACCTATTCTGAATGGGATTGAAAGCGCTTACCGATGGGCGAAAGAACTGATCACCGGAAAAGAAATCAAAGTTACCAAAACCAATGAGATCAAAGCCAGTGCAGACCTTGCCAATGGGATGAAAGCAACAGATGCTCAGGTAAAAGGTTTTATGACATCGAAAGGGCCGGCAAAAACAGATCTTACCGCAGCAGGAAGACCAACAATCAACAGAAGTGAGGACACCAGAAGAGACAATGCTGCCAAATCCAGAGAAACCGGAGAAACCGTTTCCGGAGGAGGGCAGAAAACCATCAATATCACGTTGGGTAAATTCTTCGATACCATCCAGTTCAACACTCTGAATTCCGGAGAAACATCCGACCAGTTAGAAAGTATAGTAATGGAATGCCTTGGACGTGTTCTATATAACGGAGCAAAAGTAATGTAAGATGCAGACAGTTTTTGATTTACAAAATTTATATAAATCCTATTTTTCAAGGACGCCATTCAGTCTTCCGGGTTCTGCCGGGGATACAGAAAATATCAGAATTTCACAAAACAGCAACAGGAATAAGATTCATAACAGCAAAAAAGATATTCCTTTCAACAAAGAGGGAGCGTATGGCAAGGATATCTGGTTTCCTGTTGAATTCAGAATCAATGGAAATATTGGCGGTTCCCTCACTATAGATGCCTGTACTGTTGCGGTAAACCTCAGCAAGACCATTGTGAAAACTGCCGTAAGTGAAAGGAAAGGAACTGTAAAGGAAATGTTCAATATTGATGATTACAAGTTCACCATCAGAGGTTTTCTGATTGATAAAAGCAGGAAAGTTCCGGAAGATGATATTGAAAAGCTCAAAGCTATTTTTGAAACAGACCTTCCTGTAACCCTTCACGGAGGATACCCGGAAATGTTTTTAGATAAAAGCTGCCGTGTAGCGATTACCTCTCTGGAATTCCTGGAAACACAGGGAAAAACGCATTGGATAAGACCGTTTAACCTTACCTGCGAGAGTGATTTTATTGCAGATGTAAAAGACTTAGAAGTACCAAAGAAAAATGCTAACACTAACCAGTAACATCTCTATTGCAGATGAAAAAAATGTAAAAGCCAGTAAGGTAACCTGGAAAAGCGAAGTAGGATCTTTTATTGACTCATGTACAATTGAACTTCCCCGTATCAGTTATCTGAAAAACGATAAAGTACAGACCCAGGACCTCAACAAAGAGCGTACAAGCAGTGATAGAATGGGTTATGCTTTCAAGGAAGGTGATAAAGTAAGTGTCTATTTAGGTTATAATAAAGCCAATAAAAAACGCTTCGAAGGCTTTGTGAAGAGAGTCAACATGGGAATTCCCGTGAAAATAGAATGCGAAGGGTATGGATACCAGCTGTATGAGACCATGTTCAGCGAATCCTACAGTTCCGTAACCGTCAAAAAGCTGCTGGAAGACCTTACTAAAAAAACAGACATCGTTGTTTCCAAAGAGATACCGGATATTCCGCTGAAGAATGTAAGATTCAAAAACGTCAACGGAATTAAAGTACTGGAATGGCTGAAAGACGAATGCAAGCTCGCGGTCTATTTCAATATGAACGAAATCTTCGTAGGAACCCTTTACGGGAAAGTACAGGAAAGGATAAAGGCGAGAATAGGCTGGAATACGGTAAAAGACGATGAATTCCAGCAAAAGAAAGTCGATAAAAGTACCCGGATTGTCATCAAAGAGAAAAATGACAAAGGAGAAGTAAACAAAACAAAATCTGACCAGGAGAAACCAACCAGCGAGAAAAGCCTGAAAGTAAAAGCCGGAATTCCTGCCCAGTTTTTAAAGCAGATTGCCAACCGTTTACAGACCAAGGAAAATTACAAAGGCTATGAAGGAAATATCACCCTCTTCCTAGAACCTTATGCCGTAAAAGGAATGGTTCTGGAGCTTGAAGGAGGAATGTATCCCGACAAAACCGGTGAATACTTTATTGAAAGCGTAAGCGGTGAGTTTGGGGCATCAGGAGGAAGACAGACGGTAACATTAGGATTTTTAATGCAGAAATAATGGCAACACCAGAATATATAAGAGAAGGTTTAAAACAGATCGCAAGCTCACACGCTCCGGCGGTAAGCAATATTGCACAGGTAAAATCGGTAGATGAAGGAAAGGCAATATGCATTCTGATTGATGAAGACGGCCAGGAATATATGGATGTAAGGCTCCGCCCGGTGCTTACCGGCAATAAAAGCTTTATCCAGATCCCAAAAGTAGGAAGCTATGTGCTGGCCGTAAGAGTGGAAGATGATGATGACTGGATGGTGATTGCCTGTGATGAAGTAGAGAAATTCTACTGGACAACAGGAAACACCAGCCTTGAACTGACCGACAGGATTCACATGGAAGCCAACGGAAAAAACTTCGCCAAGCTCGTGGATAAGCTTTTTGATGCCATCCAGAAGATGGCGTTCACCACCAACTACGGTCCTACCATCAATCTGATCAACCTTGCGGATTTTGAAAACCTTAGAAATGAATTTAAATCCCTTTTAAAATGAGTTTAAGCGCAGCAGAACCAATACTTATCAGCGACCTGCTCAAAATTATGGAAAAAGAGTCCGCTGAACAGAATGATGCAGGAGCATCAAGAACCAGAATTGCCCAGAAAATGGCCGAAGCAATAAAAAAATTTGTAGAAGCCGGACAGGTAAAAGTAATCGTAAACACAACGGGAACGGCAACCGCCCAAACCGGAACAGGAACAGGAAACATAACATAATATGCCAGTAGATATTCTTTTAGATAAAAATTTTGAACTGCAGTTTGCAGAAGGAGACTTCGCTTTTGGTGAAAGCACTTATGAACACCAGAAAGCCCTGCTTTTAGCAGATAAAGGAGAAATCAAGCTTTTCCCTAAAAACGGAGTCGGGGCAAGAAGGTACCTGGAACATGCTGCTCCTGATGAACTGGCCAGAGAGATCCGCCAGGAATTCTTTGCCGACGGAATGAATGTACAGAAGATAAAAATTGATGAAAACCTTGAAATAGATATAGAAGCAGATTATGGAGATTAAAGTATTAAACAGGCAGTCAATTTTAGATATCTCAATACAGTATACAGGAGACGTTCAGAAATGTTTTGATATTGCCATAGCCAACGGAAGAGCTGTTTCCGATCTTCTGACTTCCGGAACACAACTTATTATTCCGGATGAATTAGAAAAAAATATTGATGTAACCAACTATTACACATCAAGAATGATAAAGCCCGCAACAGGGACAACATTAGAACAGGAAAACCAGTTCCCATCCTTAAAAGGAATTGGTTACATGCAAATAGGAAACACCTTTAAAGTAAGTTAAGATGAATAAAACACTTCAGGAAATAATTAATCAGATTTTACAGCTTAAAAATGAAAATCCGGGTCTGCAGGGCCTCAATACATCTTCCAGAACCTCTTTCTGGACCAAAATATTTGAAACTGTAGGCTTTGTGATCTGGAATTTTCAGGAAGCCTGTAAACTTCACCTCAAAGAAATTGGAACCCTGATCCAGGAACAGAAAGTTCCCACATTAAGATGGTACAGGAACCAGGCGCTGAGATTTCAATATGGTTTCAGCCTGCTTCCGGACAGCGATCAGTTCTCCCCGACGTATGAGAATGCCAGCGGAAACGATGTGGTAGCCAGCCAGGAAGAAATTGACCAGTCAAAAGTCATCAAATATGTGGCCGTAACGAAAGCGCCCAACAGCTCCAAGATCTCCATGAAAATTGCTACCGAAGAAAATGAAGAAATCGTTCCGGTGAGTAACGAAATCAAAGACGCTTTTACCGCCTATATCGAAGAAATTCAGGCTGCCGGAGACAATATTGTTATTGTGAATTACAAACCGGACATCTTAAGACTGCAGTTTAAAATCTGCTATAATCCGGGCGTTCTTCTGCAGAATGGGATGAGTATCCGCACCTCCAGATTTCCGGTTCAGGACGCTATCAAAAGGTTTTTAAAGAACCTACCCTTCAATGGAGAGCTGAGTGTTCAGAAACTTGAAGCTGCCATTTTAGCCGTAGAAGGAGTTACGGATCTGTTAAACAAAGAAGTATCAAGCAGATGGATAGAAGCCGGAGCACCGGGATACGGAAATTTCCAGCCGATAGAGATCAGCAGAATTCCAAGCTCAGGAAGCTTTACCCTAAAAGACCCGGATACCCAGCAGGAAGACTGGAGCGGTATTGAATATCTTAATTATCAAGCACAATAATATGAATGATAACTTATTTAATATCAATTTTAAAAGGCTTGCCAACTGGTGGCTTTTTACATTCTGGAGAACAGGATCGGTCCTGAACTTAATGTCTGTCTTAATCTTTTATATCGAAGAACTGTATATAGAATTCGGAAGGGAGAGAAAAGACAATATCAGAAAAATGAAGTACAACTATCAGAAGTTTTCACTTCAAAGTATTCTGAATTACAACCATGACCGGGCAAAAAATCGGATCAAAATCATAAAAGCGGTCCAGCATGATGGTGTTTATGTTTACACTGAAGGAGAAACCAATAATCTAAGTGTAAATGACCCGAAGAGGAAATGGCTTTTCGGAGACGAAAGACCCCTGTACCTCTGGACAGAAGCAGAACTGTACAGCGAGTATGATTTTATCGTAGAAATACCGGTAAATGCTGAAAATCCGAATGTCTCATTAATTAATATAGATCAGCTGAAAGCAGATATAGACTTTTACAAACTGCCTTCTAAAAGATATCAAATAAAAACAAAAGAATATCCAAATGAAATATAATTTCAAATTTTTACAAACAGGCGGTGTGCCTTTAACCAATGACCTGATGGCCACCATTGAAGAGGCTTATGAAATCTTTGAAGCATTGGGAGATCTTGCCGGAGACAAAACAATCCTGTCGGGATGTGATGTTATAGGAGCCAGTGTAAACCCGGGCATTGTAGCCATAGAAGGTAAGCTTTATTATTTTGAAGGAGGGCTTTACTCCCCTACCGCTACCGTATATGTACACACAGAAAACATTTCAAAAATATTTGAAGACCAGTTTCCCAAAACATTAATCGAAAAAAGAACGGTAAAATTTGGTACTGGTACTGTAAGCTATAACTGGTCTGAATTTGTAAAGCTGGAAACCCTTAAAAACATCCAGATCAAAGTCAATAATACTGCGACCCAGATAGATGTTTCTGCATTAACGGCAAGAATTGCAAAACTGGAGCAGAAAACCGCACCTTTCATCAACGGAGGTATTGTCATAGCATGGAGAAAACCTGTCGCTGAAATTCCTGCAGGCTGGAAAGAATGTCTGGATTTCAGAGGAAAAACCATTGTAGGCTGGAATCCTGCTGAATTTGAATTCCAGAATCTAGGTGGCGAAATAGGTTCAAAAACCCATACATTAACCATTGATCAGATGCCGAGACACTCGCACCAACACTATTGGACTATAGGAAGCAGAGGAGCCAGCGGCACAGGAGGAACGCTGGTAGATGGTAACAGAAGTACCTCTGAAACCGGAGGGAACCAGCCTCACAACAACATCCAGCCATCCAGAATCGCTATCTACATAGAACCGAACTTCCAGTAATCCAACATCAATTACCCTTTAAAACCTGTACAAAAGTATATTTTACCTGACAGGAAATATATCTCAGAAAGTATTTCCGGGGCATCTTTAAGATCAATAAACCTTTTGACTATAATTCAACTGAACAATGAAAATACCTTTAAACCAAATATTCAGCTATTTTGAAACCGGAGACTTCCCAACGCAGGAACAGTTTCAGGCAGCATGGTCATCGTTTTGGCATAAAGATGATTCCATCCCTGCAGACAAGGTCATCAACCTTACTGATACACTACAGAATAAAGTAGATAAATCCGTGTATGAGCTGCATCTTTCCGATCCGGAAGCCCACGCAGCAGCTTTAGCTAAAAAAAACGCAGCCAATCTTTCCGATGCAGACAAAGAAGCATGGAAAACAGCCTTGAATGTGGGGCAGCTTCCGGATAATATTGCTACGGTAGACAGTGATCCGCTTATAGGAAATGTTTATACAAAATCTCAATCTAAAGATTTATTCATGATGATTGATGACTATGTAAACAATGACGGAAAGATTACCGCGGATAAACTGGAATCATTGGCACTGACTAGGATTTTTAAGGTAAATGAATATTCCCTTCAGGATTTTGTCAATAATTCTCATCTCTACCAGTATGAAGAAAGCGATCTTATTGCAATCCCTTCTGCAGACTGGAAATATACCCTGTATTTTTATATCGGCGGTGAAAAAACAAACGTTGAAAACTACCTTCCAACCGGCTTATCCAATGTAACCATAGGAATGGTGGAAGGCTTACAGAATGTCCTGAACACCAAAATGGACAAGCCCACTGCTTCAGGAAACTATATCGCTTCTCTTCTGAACGGAGCAGTCACCTGGAAAGCAGTCAACCCTGCCTCCAACTACCTTCTGTACTGGAACGGAACTGATTTTAAAGAATCAGGTGTTTTCCATAATGCCGGTAAGCTTGGAATAGGATTAACAACCCCTGCTGAACAGTTGCATTTAACGGGAAGAGTGCGAAGTACAGGGTATATTTTAGAGGACAATAATGAAACGGTCAATAATCAGATTACCGCCTTCAACAGAAGCCTTTTATTCACAAACAGTGTGGGAATCAAAAAGACCATTTTAACCAATGAAGATCTGCCGTCTGAATTTTTGAAATTGCCTGCAAAGCTCACCAAAGTTCAGAAAGAACAATTTGGAATCGATTGGAATAACCAATACTCCAACGGAAATCTGAATGTATATGGGCTCACTCCTCCTGTTATTAAAAATGATCATATTGTCAGATACTTTGTGTTGCAGGGATTAAACCTCAATGTCAATCCGGCATTTACTTCCATTAAATTTATACCGGCCGGAAATGCTATCGGAACAGGCGAAATTGAATGTTTAGGATTCCAGACTTTTGCCAACGGATTATCGATGATTGTTTCTGTGTATGGTGATTCTCTACAGTCCGGCAATAAGTATAATCTGGTCATAAGAACAACTAATCCAACGGTCCAGGTACATAGAACGACAGGCTCCATCAATGTTGTGGATACCATCAACAATATTGATATCAGCGGGCTTAAATGGGAAACCAAATCATATACACCGGAACACGAAGGAAATATATTTAACATGAACGGAGGATTGTTCAAGTATAATTCAAGCCCCAACAATAAAGCGTATGCTTACGAACCCAATGTTATTGTAGCAAGTGCTAAAAGTGATGTTGTTTTTGAAGCCAACACCAACTTCTATCTGGAAATGAATATGGCTCTTTCAACAGTGGGGCCATCTACTGCAAGTGATGCGTATGATTTTTATGGCTACCTGGGTTTAATTCAGAAAAGCATTCCTTTAACCTTAGCAGATAATTCATTTTTAAGAGTAATAGGTTCAAGTTTCAGAAGTGGCGGCTATGAATCTGTATTGGTTTGGAATAATACTTCATCCCTTACTACCAAAATTGAGCCGGGTGCTGCAGTTCTCAATGCCAATATTATTATCATGAGACAGGGGAATGTTTATACTCAGTTTGTGACAGTAGGCAGTACCTCCATCATTCAGTCCATTACATCTACAACAGAAGCAGTTTCCTTATCACTGGTTACTTCAAACAGTTCAAGACAGAAAACCATCAGCGGATCTGTTGTTCAGGCTTTTACATTTTAAGCAAAATATATAAGATCATTATTCAATTATAAAAATTATGTCAATCCCATTAAATACTATATACAGCTACTTTGAAACCGGAGACTTTCCTACCCAGGAACAATTCCAGGCTTCATGGTCTTCATTCTGGCACAAAGATGAATCTATACCAACCAGCAAAGTGACAGGTCTTGAAAATCTGTTGCAAAATAAAGTAGATAAATCGGTATATGAACTTCACCTTTCAGACCCTGAAGCACATGCCGCGTTTTTAGCTAAAAGAAACGCATCCAACCTTTCCGATTCCGATAAACAGGCATGGAAAACAGCTTTAAATGTAGGTGAACTTCCCGAGAATGTTGCCACAGTAGACAGTGATCCGCTTATCGGGAACGTGTATACAAAGACCCAGTCAAAAGACCAGTTCATGATGATTGATGATTATGTAAACACTGAAGGAAAAATTACCGCTGATAAACTGGAAGCACTGGCATTGACCAGAATCTTTAAAGCAGCAGAAGAAACCCTTGATGACTTTATCAACAGTTCTGATGCTTATCAGTATGAAGAAAGTGATATCATTGCCATCCCGCACTATCCGGAAATAAGAGAAAACGGTCCCGATCCGGTTCTAATCCCTGAACCTCAATACACCCTGTATTTCTATATAGGAGGCGATAAAAAGAATGTTAACAACTATCTCAATACAGGAGTTTCTACGGTATCCATATCAATGGTAAAAGGACTGCCGGAGCGTTTAGACAGCAAAGTGGATAAACCGTTAACAGACGGTATTTACCATATTGAAAGAAGAGAGGGGGTTACTTCTACAGTACTTGCTACCGCTGAAACACTGACATCAGTGATGAACCGTAACAATTATGCTCCCAAAGGAATTGCCTTCACTGAAGAAACAGAAGGAACCGGGCAACCTGGTAAAGATGCCGTTTTAAGAGCCAATCCGGCAACCTATTCATTTTCCTTTGGAAATATCAATCCTGCCCATACCGGAGTATACAATATTGCCATTGGGTATAATAATATGCCAGCCATTACTGATGGTTCATCCAACACGGCAATAGGGCATTTTGCGGCACAGGGTCTTACCACAGGAGGAGCCAACGTTGCCCTGGGACTTGATTCAGCGAAAGGACTTACCACCGGTGACGATAATACCTTAATAGGGGTATCAGCAGGATATGGCATTGAAGGTGGTTCAGGAAACACCATGCTCGGAAAATGGACCGGATGTAATATCAAAGGAAATAATAATACCTTCCTGGGTTATCAGGCCGGCCTGAACTGGGGTAAAGGAGGAAGCGGCAAATGGTCCTCCAACATTGTCATCGGAGCCAATACCACCGGACATCCTATGGGAGTCTGGGGTGAAAATAGTATTATTATCGGATCCAACCTGGAATTGAATGGACAGCAGTACAATAAATTCATTATCAATAACTTCACTGCAAAAGATAATAATTACTACAAAACCCACTTCATTGAAGGAAACTTTGCAGACAGATGGCTGAGGTTTGATACCAGCTTACAGGTATTGAGAATGCCTGCAGCAGATGCTTCCTATACCAAAAATATCGTAGCAAGACCGGATGGTACATTCGGAACTGAAGATAAAGTAAATTATATCCCGTTAACAGGTACGATTCCGGGGAGACCAATTAATGGTTCTCTTGAATTTTCAAATGAATCCATAGGAATGTTATACTGTGGCCCTTCAGTAATTAATGTTAATGATGGACTCATTTCAATGACCACGCAAAATTCAAATGTTTCAGTCACCGCTTCTAAAGCCTGCATGTCAAATGGTTTCAAATCTATTGATATTGACAGCAGTAATTCCCATATTGATGTAAAATCTGATCTAAGAGGCCCCGGATTATTAGGAGCAGACTATTATGGTTACAACTATGAGCCTAACTCTTTTGTTCAGAAACAATGGGTAGAGGAGAAACTTGAATATGAATATGCAAGACCTTACAAAGTATACACCGCCCTTATTCAATTTACTGACAACGGAAATTTTGACCCTGTATTCCTTACTCTTGAGAATACAATTGGTGATATCGAGTGGAAACAAGATTCAGAAGGCAAATACCTCGGAACCTTTAAAGAAGAGCATTACGGAAACTGGTGGCTCGACAGTAAAATAAACAATTTTGATAAAGATCTTGTAAGCTGTCGTACCAAATCTTTAGATGCAAGAACCATTTCCCTGGATATTTTCAGAATGCTTGATTTCCGTCCAATAGGAATTTCTGGGAATGTAGGTCTCATGGAAATCCGCCTTTACACCGCAATGAGCTAACAACAAATAAATAATATTATATGAAAGAAATACTAACCGAACATTTAAGCACCTTTTTAGGACTTCTGGCTACAGGCCTGGCAGGATTCGTTTTCGGAAAAAAGAAAATGAATGCCGAAGTCGCTGGAATGGATGCCGACAATGAAGGAAAAGAAATAGAAAACGCCGACAAACTGGTCAAGCTCTACAAAGATGCCCTTGACGATCTTGCCGGGCGTTACGAAGTAAAATTTAAAGAATTTTCAAATCTGGCAGAAAGAAAAATCAAGCTGCTGGAAGAAGAAATAAACATACAGAAACGCATCAACGATCAGCTAAAAACTGAGAATGCCAAACTGAGATCAAAACTTAAAGAAAATTGAATTATTAAAAATATCCTGTAATTTTTTTAGTAATACTGCCATGAGACACCCGAAAGGGTGTTTTTTGGTTATATGAATTAAAAACAACCCAATCTTTTTCTCTGAAAAAAAAGACATTTGGAAAATCATTTCCGGCATCTGGTATTGCCGTCCGTAAACAAACACAGTCCCGAAGAGACGGCTTAACACAGGACAGGAAAAATTCCTGTCCATATCCCGTCTACATTTTAGTGAACAGGATCATTTTTAGCAGAGAATTCCAGGTCTTGAATTTTTGTTTCTTTTGTTTGGCTACGTCGAATCTTCGATTTCAAGACAAAAGAAATTAAAAACAAAAAAAGGATGAATCCTAAAATTCACCCTTCCACTTTTCATTTATTTTCTATTACTTTTTATCCAGCAAAGGCAGATATTCCCCGTACCCTTTCTGCTCCATTTCAGCTTTTGGAATAAACTTCAGGGAAGCACTGTTGATACAATAACGGAGACCGCCTTTATCCGCAGGACCATCTGTGAAAACATGTCCCAAATGAGCATCTCCGGTTTTACTCCTTACCTCTACCCTGTCCATTCCGTGAGAACGGTCTAGTTTTTCATCAATCAGCTTTTTGGTTATTGGTTTAGAGAAGCTTGGCCATCCGCATCCTGATTCAAACTTATCCGTAGAAATAAATAAAGGTTCTCCGGTAGTAATGTCTACATAGATTCCTTCACGGGTTTCATTCCAGTATTCGTTCTGGAAGGGTCTCTCCGTTCCGTTTTCCTGGGTCACATTATACTGTTCTGCGGTTAATTTTCCTTTCAAAGCCTTTTTATCCTGCTTCTGGTATTTTGCTTTTGGAAGCGGATTGGCTTTTTTAGCCATTTCAAAAAGTCCTGGTTCAATATGGCAGTATCCACCCGGATTTTTATCCAGATAATCCTGGTGATAATCTTCTGCTTTGTAGAAATTTTTCAAAGAAATTGTTTCTACCAAAATAGGTTTACTGTAATTTTTAGCCAGCTTCTGAACCTCATCTTTTACCACAGCTTCATCAGCTTTGTCGGTAAAGTAAATTCCGGTTCTGTATTGGTTTCCTCTGTCATTACCCTGTTGATCTTTACTGGTAGGATCAATGGTTTTAAAATACAAATCAATGAGCAACTTAAGATCTACCTGCTCGGGATCATATTTTACTTTTACAGTTTCTGCAAAACCTGTGGTATGGCTTACCACTTCCTCATACGTTGGATTTTTGGTATTTCCGTTGGCATAGCCTACCTCCGTTCCTACCACTCCTCGAATCTGTTGAAAAAAGTGTTCGGTACCCCAGAAACATCCTCCGGCAAAATAAATCTCTCTGACATTTTTATTATCCATAATTTCCTGATTTTCTTTCTCTTTCATTACTACTTTGGGCTTTCTGTTGTTAAAAAACCCGGATCCTGCAGCAAAAACTGCAACCCCCAGAATAATTCCGAGGACAATCAATATATTTTTCATTTTTTTCTTTTTATCCATTTTATTGTTTATTGCTTATAATCATCAGGCCAAATCCTAAAAGAATCAGATCCTTCAGAATAAAGAAATCCGTGACAGGAACTCCGTCCACTGTTTTCCATATACCCGGTGTGGTAAACAGATAACTTAATGTAATCAGGAAAGTTACGGTCATTCCAATGCCTGCATACTTACGTAATAATGCAAATTTCACACTAAATATCAATAATAGGGCAATGATAATTTCTATTATTCCGATAGTGTTTGACACTGCCTGAACGCTCATAATATCATATACGAAAAAACTAAGAAAATGGTTTTCAACCAAAGGTTTGATAGCGGCGGCTTCTGTAGGAGTAAACTTAAAAATTCCGATCCAGAGCAATATAAGCGATGCCCCGAAAAGAGAAATATAATAACCTGTCTGATACGTTACAGATTGACTGTTGAATTGTGATGTTCCGTTCATATTTTTAGGATTTTGAATGATACTTTATTATTTTCAAAAGTATAGTCGGAACAGATTCAGAATCCTGACAATTATTTTTCTAAAGATCTAAATTTTTAAGAACTTTTTCTTTAAAACACTGAATTTCAGAATCATTTATTTCATCACTTTCTTTCTGAGCCAGCTTTCTTTTTAAAATATCATCTAAAATCTTAAGTTTCGATTCATAAGCCCTGCACCATTTACAGATCTTCAGGTGCATAGAAAGCTGCCAGTTTTCCTTTCGGGAAATGGTCCGCGCATTTCTTTTCTCCATCAGCATCGTAGCGGTACTGCATGGAAGGAACAAAATATGAATAAATTTTCTCAACATGTTTCAAGTATGGTTATAAGTTGGCAAACCAGTTCAGATCCAGACATTCTCTCAACTGCATTCTGCTTCTTTGAAGGATCTTCCACAAATTAGTCGTAGAAATTTGTAATTCCTGACTTACCTCGGGGGCTTTTTTTTCCTGAAGATAATACATTTTCAGCGGAATCTTCCACCTGGCGGGTAAATTATCAATACAACTTTCCAGTATTTCATTAAAATCTTGGGCATCCAGAAGTTCAGGTTCCTGACCTGAAACATTCCAGTCATTTAAAACTCCGTCATTCCTCCAAGAACCTGTTTCATCAAAAAAATGATCCAGGCTGATCTGCGGTTCTGATTTATACTTTTTGCGATAAAAATCAGCAGCTTTTCTGTTCAGGATAGCCATAAGCCAGGTTATTGGCTGACTTCTCCCCTCAAAAGAATCATAGGACGAAAATGCAGCCAAAAAAACGTCCTGAACCATATCCTGAGCATCCTCTTTATTGGATAGCAGATAGAAGGCCTTCTTCAAAAGTGGTCCGGAATATTGGTCTATCCAGTTTCTGAGCACTTCATCTTTCGTCATTTTTATTTTTATATCAGATCCCGGGATTACATTTCCAATTTTAAATCATAATACCTTAGAGTATGCATAGGCAAGCCATCTTCAGCAATTGCCGGCAGTACTTTCTTATTCTTATAATATGCTTTCAAAGCACTTATTACACTCATATCAAGAAAAAAATCATTGGAAGACATATACATCTGCTTTACGAGAAACTCCCCCTTCGTAGTAACACCGTAAATAAGGGTGAGAGGTCTTGCTCTTGAAGAATCTGCATCCTCTGAAATCCCTTGAGAAGATATTGCATTCGCAACATGCTTCTTTCCACAGGTGTTGAGTTCATCCGGATTATCGGCAAACTTTTCACATCCGGGAAAAACATGATACCTTTTCATCTTTTTCTTCTCGTCATATACCGTGTATTTTTGAAAGATACCAATGCCTTTATTATATTTCACATACGAAGCGTTGATCTTATCTATCGCCTGAGTATAAAAAAGTGCCGACACTTTCTCATCTCCCTTTACTTTGATAGCAATTTTATTCTTTTCAAAGCTCCTGTACTGAATCAGAAGTAATGAATCCGCTTTTAAAATTTTATTCTCTATAGGATTTTCCGGGGATAATGATGACATTTTCCCGGAAGTTCTGGTTTCCATTATTCTTCTTCCCTCATCACCTATTGACAGGATTTTCAAAATAGCATTCACCGTCTTTTCTTGATTTTTTAAACTTGTCTTTAATCCCGGATCTTTCACAGAGTTGATCTCATTAAACGAAAATATAGTCTGGGCAAAAGAAAAATTGAATAGTAAAATAAAAAATAAAACGGGTCTCATTAAATAGCTTTAAGAAATCAAATATATAAGAATCGTTAGTTTCAACAAAGGTTTTTTTTCTTTAAATTTGCATCTTATCATAAAATTGATTAAAAAGCAAAGCAATACATATGACATCACAAGAGATACGTCAAAAATTTTTAGATTATTTTAAAAGTAAAGGCCACCTTATCGTTCCTTCAGCTCCAATTGTGCTGAAAGACGATCCTACCCTTATGTTTTCCAATTCAGGAATGACGCAGTTCAAAGATTTTTTCTTAGGCTATAAAACGCCTACCGCCCCAAGAATTGCCGATACACAGAAGTGTCTGAGAGTTTCCGGAAAGCATAACGACTTAGATGATGTAGGTAGAGATACCTATCACCATACTATGTTTGAAATGTTAGGAAACTGGTCTTTTGGGGATTATTTCAAAAAAGATGCTATTGCTTTTGCCTGGGAATTACTGACGGAAGTTTATGGAATTCCTAAAGAGAATTTATACGTAACCATTTTTGAAGGTGATGCTTCAGAAAACCTTGACAGAGACCAGGATGCTTATGACTTCTGGAAATCCCATATTTCTGAAGACAGAATCATTAACGGAAATAAAAAGGATAACTTCTGGGAAATGGGAGAAAGCGGACCATGCGGACCGTGTTCAGAAATTCACGTTGACCTGAGAACTCCGGAAGAAAAAGCTAAAGTTTCAGGGCTTGAGCTTGTCAATAACGACCATCCGCAGGTAGTGGAAGTATGGAACCTGGTTTTCATGGAATTCAACAGAAAAGCAGATAAATCCCTTGAAAAGCTTCCTGCACAGCACGTAGATACGGGAATGGGCTTTGAGCGTCTGTGTATGGCGCTTCAAGGCAAATCGTCCAACTATGATACCGACGTATTCACTCCGCTTATTGCTAAAGTGGAAGAACTTTCTGGAAAAAAATATACCGGAATTTTAGAAGATGAAAAAGACATCGCGATCCGTGTGGTGGTAGATCACATCAGAGCGGTTGCTTTTGCTATTGCAGACGGACAGCTTCCTTCAAGCGGAGGAGCAGGATATGTGATCAGAAGAATCTTAAGAAGAGCGGTTTCTTATTCTTATCGATTCTTAGATATAAAAGAACCTTTCCTATATAAACTGGTGGCTGTTCTTCAGGAACAGATGGGACCATTCTTCCCGGAAATCGATAAGCAGGGCAAGTTGGTAACTGAAGTGATCAAAAGTGAAGAAGAATCCTTCCTGAATACCATTGAAAACGGATTGGTAAGAGTTGAAAAACTGATCCAGCAAACCATTGCCGACAACCAGAAAGTATTGCCTACACCGGAAGTATTCGAGCTGTATGACACCTATGGATTCCCTGATGATTTGACAAGAATTATTGCAGAAGAAAAAGGACTGACCATTGATGAAGAAGGCTTTAATGCTAAAAGAAAGGAACAGCAGGACCGCTCCAGAGGAGGAGATGCTAAGAAAGTATACGACTGGGTAATACTGGAAGAAAAACCTGAAGCATTTGTAGGATACGACCAGCTTGAAGCAGAAACCTATATTACGAGATACAGAAAAATAGAAAATAAAGACGGAGAATTTTACCAGGTGGTATTAAGCAACTCTCCATTTTATCCGGAAGGCGGAGGCCAGGTTGGAGATAAAGGAGTTCTGGAAAATGCAACGGAAAGCTTCGAAGTACTGGAAACCAAAAAAGAAAACGGACTGATTATTTCACTCCTCAACGGTCTTCCTAAAGATGCAGGAGCAGTTTTCTATGCTAAGGTAGATGTTACTGACAGAAAGAATTCCCAGGCTAACCACTCTGTGACCCACCTTTTACACGAAGCGTTAAGAGAGGTTTTAGGAACTCACGTAGAACAGAAAGGTTCTTATGTGGGGCCGGATTATCTGCGTTTCGACTTCTCCCACTTCAACAAAATGACGGAAGAAGAGTTGGCATTAATCGAGCAGAAAGTAAACCAGAAGATCAAAGATAGCATTGCTTTACAGGAATTCAGAAGTATTCCTATTCAGGAGGCTCTGGATAAAGGCGCAATGGCTTTATTTGGTGAAAAATACGGGGATAATGTAAGAATGATCCAGTTCGGAAGTTCAAAAGAACTTTGTGGAGGAACTCACGTAAAAAACACCAGTGAGATCGGTCATTTCAAGATCACTTCCGAAGGTTCTGCAGCAGCAGGAATCAGAAGAATTGAAGCGATTTCCGGAGATGAATCTGAGGCATACTTCAAAAATTTAGAACAACAGATGCTGGAAATTTCCCAGTTACTGAAATCTAAAGATGTCGTAAGATCCATTGAAAAGCTGATTGAAGAAAACGCTTCCCTTAAAGCTGAAGCAGATGCTCTTAAAAAAGAAAAAGCGAAAGGTGAAATCGGAGAATGGAAAAACGCTTACGAGCAAAAAGGCAACAAGCAGCTTCTTGTGAAGAAAACTTCCCTTGATGCAGGCTCTGTAAAAGACATTGTTTTCCAGCTGAAAAGAGAGATCCCTACTTCAGTAACGATCATTCTTTCCGATGCAGATGGTAAACCAATGATCACCGTAGGTGTTTCTGACGACCTTGCAGCAGATTATCAGGCCGGAGCTATCGTTAAAGATCTTGCAAAAGAGATCCAGGGCGGCGGCGGTGGAAATCCGGGCTTTGCAACAGCAGGCGGTAAAAACCTTGACGGGCTGGAAAATGCCTACCAAAAAGCATTAACTATCTAAGGTCACAGATCTTATATCATACAATAAAAAAACTTCTGAAAATTTTCAGAAGTTTTTTTTTATTTATAACTGTTCTAATTATTGACTTTACCTTAACAAAACATTATGCAAACTTAAACTAATAGTTTTCTCTTCTTAAAATATAATTCACAATAGACCTCTAGTTTTGTTTCAAATCGAAATTCAAAAAAAGTAAGTATGAAAATGAACAAAACTATCGGAGTCTTATTGTTTGCTGCTGCCGTATTTCAGGCTTGTAACGATAATAATGAGGACAATCCCTCAGAAGGAAATGAACCTATAAATTCTAACATTAAAATTGAGAATTTCTCTCAGGAACCGGCTTTTGTTTTCGGAATGCCAGGTTTTGAAAATCTGAACATCACCACCCTGATTTCAAGTTCTGATGTCCTTTCCGGATCTCCAAACTTTGTTTTTGCAGGCCAGCCGGACGGAATGGGAATCATGAAAGATCCTAATTCCGAGGGGTACCTGATGATCACCAACCACGAGATCACCCAATCCGTATCAAGAGTATATTTAGATAAAACATTCAGACCTTTCAAAGGAGAATATATCCTGAACGGAATCGGAGGGATGACCAGATTATGTTCTGCAACGCTTGCCACCCCAGAAACACATGGTTTCAGTGCATTCCTTACCGCAGGAGAATCTGGTGAAGAAAGTATGGTGCATGCGCTTAATCCACTGGCTCCGGCCTCCCAGGCTTCCGATCAGAGCAGGGTAAAACCGGCTTTGGGAAAAGCTTCTATGGAAAATGCAGTACCCCTTCCTAAAGATATCTCAGGTGGAAAAACCTATATCATGATTGGCGAAGATCAGTCCTACTCTTCTTCACATCAGTCTGCCGGACAGCTGATCATGTATGTTTCCAACACACCGGGAGATTTAGAAAACGGAAAACTGTACGCTTTAAAAAGAACCAACAACAATTATACGGAAACCGATATGGTAAAAGGAAGTTCTTACGATGTAGAATTCGTGGAAATTCCTAATGCTAAAAACCTTACAGGCGCACAAATCAACCAAAAGAATATTGACAATAATGCCATCCGTTTTTCAAGAGTGGAAGATGTTGATTATAGAAAAGGAGCAGGAAAAGGAAGAGAAATCTACTTTACGGCTACCGGTGAATCTTCAGATGGTGTAACCCCTAAACCAGGTTTAACGATGTGGGGAAGAGTCTACAAACTTGTCCTGAATGAAAGCAATATGCTGGCAGGAAAACTGGAAGTAGCAGCAGAGGGAGATTCCAATCCTGGAAATAACCTGATTAATCCGGACAATCTTTGTGTAACGGAGAACTATGTTTATATTCAGGAAGACGGTGATTCTTATTATACAGCCGCCGCTCACGATTCTTATATCTGGCAGCTGAATATCGCTACAAAACAATACAAACCATGGCTGAATATGAAGCACAACAGAACAGACTCAGCATGGCAGACGGCTTACAACCAGTCAGGAAACCTGCAGAAATTTGGTTCATGGGAATTTGGTGCAATGGTAGACATCTCAAATATCATCGGACTTCCGAATACCTTTGCAGTTAACATCCACTCTCATACATGGCAGAAAGATAAATTCAAAAATGCAGACGGAGCCGGTGTTAATACCAACAAAGAAGGCGGACAGATCGTTATCATCAGAAACGTAGAGAAATAACTATAACCTATTCAACAAAAATAGAAGTATCAGCGGAACATCTTCCGTTGGTACTTTTTCATACCTATGAAAATCTTTTCAAAATACCCTATTCTTTTCGCTGTATTCGCAACACTGATCTTTTTTGTACTCTGGCAGTGTAAGAACGATAAGCACCAGCCTGTGAATGAAGACATGGCTGCCGTAAAAAGTGAAATCCTGAAAACCAATGCGGCTTTTGAAAAACAGATCAGTGAACTGCTGGTTCTTATTTCCAAAAATGCCGATGAAAAAATGCTTCAGGAAAAATTTGAAGCCCTCAGAAAAACTTATAAAAAAATGGAATGGGCGGTAGAATATTTCCTTCCTCATTCTGCAAGATTCATCAACGGGCCTGCCCTTCCGGAAATTGAAATGGATGAACATACAGAACTGGAACCGGAAGGTCTTCAGGTACTGGAAGAACTCTTTTATCCTTACACCACAGAGAATAAGGAAGAAACCATCCGTCTCCTGAAGAAACTGACCAACAAAAGCAATACGATAAAAACTAATTTCCAGACGATTTCCATCAGTAAAGATCAGATTTTTGATGCGGTACGACAGGAAATTTTCAGAATTTCAAGTTTAGGGATCTCAGGATTTGACACCCCGGTTTCAGGAACGTTTTTAAAAGAAATGCCCTACGCTTTGGAAGGAATCCGGCTTACCCTGAAACAAATTTCCACGGAACATTCTAAAGATAAAGCTTTAAAAGATCTCAATACAGCTATCGATTCAGCGATT
Organism: Chryseobacterium sp. 2987; assembly: GCF_031456375.1. Classification (NCBI taxonomy): domain Bacteria; kingdom Pseudomonadati; phylum Bacteroidota; class Flavobacteriia; order Flavobacteriales; family Weeksellaceae; genus Chryseobacterium; species Chryseobacterium sp. 2987. Next base: position 189,730 of record NZ_JAVDUN010000001.1, on the reverse strand, counting down.
GCCGTTCTGAAGAAAAATACAGATAAAAATACTTTTGATTATGTGAATTTTATTCCGGACCACCTGAACAAAATTTCATCTTTAATGCTTGAGTTTAAAAAGCAGGAAAGCATTCCGGACATAGAAGTTACGTCAGCATTAAGTAAAAATGCGCCTACTTTTTACTCTAAAAATGCATTTGATCCGAATGCCTTCACACCGGGAAAAGAATTCGCTTATTCGCAGGCAAAAGCAGACTTAGGCCAAAAGCTTTTTAATGATAAAATCCTTTCCAATAATAATGACAGAAGCTGTTCCACCTGCCATATTCCGGAAAAAGCCTTTACAGACGGATTACCCAAATCGTTGTCATTGGCCAATTCAGAATTACAGCGGAATGCTCCTTCACTCAATTATGCAGGGTTTCAGCATGGGCAGTTCTGGGATATGCGGAAAGATGATCTTGAGGGTCAGAGCTCTGATGTCATTTCCAACAAAGAAGAAATGCACGGTGACCTGAATGTGATCCTTGGCAAGATCAACAAAGACCCGAAATATCTTCCTGAATTCAAAAAAATATTCAAAAAGCCAAAAGCAGAAACCTGGCAGTTACAGAATGCACTGGCAAGTTATATCCGTTCATTGGCTAAATTCAACTCGGATTTTGATGAATATATGAGAGGAAATACATCGGCCATGACCGAAAACCAGAAGCAGGGTTTCAATCTTTTTGTGGGGAAAGCCCAGTGTGCAATCTGTCATTTTGTACCATTGTTTAACGGAACCGTTCCTCCAAATTTCAAAAAAACAGAACAGGAAGTATTGGGAACAGCAGTGAACGGCAACAATAAAACATTTGATCAGGATCCCGGCAGAGGAAAGTTCCATGAAACGGTAGCTTCTCTTCAGCATTCGTTTAAAACACCTACGTTAAGAAACATCAGCAAAACAGCTCCATATATGCATAACGGAGGCTACCAGACGTTGAAAGAAGTCATGAATTTCTATAATAAAGGCGGTGGAAAAGGGTTCGGATTTAAAGTAGAAAATCAAACTTTATCAGATACCCCTTTGAATCTTACAGATAAAGAAATTGATCAGATTATTGATTTCATGGGGGCTTTAAATGATCGTTACTAATTTCGGGAATTCGGTATCAATTTAACAACAGTTCCTATATATTACTGATTGATATCCAACTTGTTTTTACAATCAGAATATTAGATTAAATCAATGTCATAACAAATCATAAAAACTTTTCCAAAAGGAGAAATATTATTACTTTTGAACTAGTTTTTGCATGAAAAGGTTTTTACTATTATTGTTTTTTCTGATGTATTTCTTTGGTTATTCACAATCAAAGATTAAAGTCATAGATGAAACTGACCGTAAGCCTGTATCCAATGCAAAGGTATCCTGCGGCGGCAAAATTCTCGGCTATACCAATGTTCAGGGAATACTGGAATTCAACGCATCCTGCAACATTATAGAAATTGAAGCGGAACATTATCAAAAAGAAACCGCCACTGCAGAAAATGATATGGAAGTTTCGCTGTCGAAAAAAACATCTAAAACCACGTCTATTGAGGAAGTAGTGATTGAAGACAGAAGTGATCCGCGAGCTTTGGAGATCCTTAAAAAAGTGAATAAAATGTTTAAAGACAATTCACCTAAAAGTCTGGATTCTTACACTTTCAAATCTTACGAAAAAGTTTCTCTGGATATTGATGAAGACAGCATTACCCAATTCAGTAAATTCTTTGATGATGCCAATCTTTTCAAAAGAAAAAGAGAAAAAGATTCATTGAATAACATTTCTGCAAGGCAGATTTTTTCCAAAAGCAAACTCTTCTTATGGGAACGAGCTCAGGAATTCATCTATTCAAAAAAATACGGTGAAAAAATCAATATCCTGGACAACAGAATTTCTGGTCTTAAACAACCGATGTATGAGATGATCGCCATCCAGCAGAGCAACAGAGATAAGGTTCCGAACCAGATCAAGCAGGAAAACAGAGGCCTGTACAGGTTCTTTCTCTCTGATACCATCGAGGTAGACGGAAGAAAAACTTTTGTCATTAAGTTCCGTGAAGTGAACTACAAAAAGCAGGATAAAAAACGAAAATACAACGGTGCGATCTATGTAGATACAGAAACTTACGGGATACAGAAGATTGAAAATTTCAGCAAAAATAAAAATGACGGAATTATTACGAGTACCTGGATTTTCTATAACAACAAGTGGTTTCTGGCTCAGGAAAAGGTAAAACTGCGGATGAGCAAAATGGCCATGGAAGAGGATGATAAAGAGAATCCAGAAAATAAACCTGAAAAAAAAGACCGGAGAAGTTTCGGAACTTACGCCTTTCTCACCTCTACCTATTTTGATTTCAAATCGCCTGTAGAAGAAGATCCCAAAAACTTCAGGGGCTATACTTTCTCAGTAAAAAATGCAGACGGACAATTGCTGGACCGCTACAGAACAGATCCTCTTACCGAAAGAGAGCGTAATACCTACACCACGATCGACAGTCTGGGCAGAAAATATAATATCGACAGCAAAGCCAGAATTCTGACCGGACTGATCAACGGACAGATCAGAGCGGGAATCGTAGATTTTGCAGTGGATGAAATCGTGAATTATAACTTGTATGAAGGCTTCAGACTTGGATTGAAGGCCAAGCTGAATGAGACTTTTAATCCTTATTTCTCCCCGGATTATTATTTTGCTTATGGTTTTAAAGACGATAAATGGAAATACGGAATCGGGCTGGATATGAAGACCACACTGGATAAAAATTCATTCTTCAGAATTGAATATTACAATGATGTAACCTCTTCCGGAGAGTTTTACAGAAGGTTGTGGAACTTCAAAATGAGAACGATGAATTACGGGAATAACATCAACAATGATAAATATTACCATTTCAGAGGAGCTTCCCTGTCTTATCTGAATGATGTAACCAACGGATTAACCCTCGTTTTTGCCGTAAAGAGAAATATTGAGGAAGCTAAATTCGACTATGAGTTCAGAGGAAGAGGTGCTGCATTTGATAATTTCAATACCTTATTCACCCTAAAATATTCTCCGAATTCCACGAATATTATGACTCCTCAGGGAAAATCCATCATCGATCAGAAGTATCCGGAGCTGTATTTGAATTATGAACAGAGTTACAAAGCATTGGGTGGAGATTTCAATTACACCCGTTTCGATGCCCTGTTTGTGCATAACTTTAAAACCATGCTCGGAACTACAGGTTTCAGGCTATACGGAGGAATCGTTTTAGGAGAAGCCCCGATCTGGAAACATTTTACCATGAACGGACTGGCCTCTCCGAGAAAGGATTTCAATTTCAACCTCACCTCCTATCTTGGCTTTGCCACACTGGAAGGCGGAAAATATTACAATGATAAATTCATCGCGTACTATTTTACCCATAAGCTTCCTCTATACTTTAAGAGCTTTGGGCAGAATATTTCCAGCTTCGATTTTGTACTGCGAGGTACTATCGGTGATATGAAACATCCGGAATACCATCAGTTCAGATTCAGAAAATTAGACCATTTGTATCAGGAAGTAGGTCTGGAATGGAATAACTTCTTATCCAGTTACTTCAATTTAGGACTATTTTACAGGGTCGGCTATTACACCACTCCGAATTTTAAACAGAATTTTGCCATCCAGTTCAAACTCAAATTATTAGAATTTTAAACATATATAACAGAAATGCAGTCAATCGAAATAAAAGCAGAACAGTTTTTTGAATTATTAAAGCTAAAAGATACTTCTATGTGGGCTATTTTCTCCCAGATGATCGACGGAAATGAAAAAGAAATTATCTTTCTGGATAATGACGACAAAGTGCTTTTTAATTATGTACTTCCCTCAACACCTGAAAAATTGGAAGAAGACAGAAAAGAATTCTCAAAACAGTTTGCGGATAAACTGGCTGATCTGAATTAACGATTACCTTCTTAAAGGATGAATGAAAAAACGCGCCAATCCGGTGCGTTTTTTTCGTTTTATAATATTGAATTTTAAAGCTTTGTGCAGTTTTAAAAACCTAACAGGTCTTGGAGACCTATTAGGTTTTTATTTAAGACATTCATAGACTTTTTTATTTACTAAATCACCAAATGTTTTTGCCCTTTTTGTACAGATAAATTAAAAAGCTCAAGATGTGAATTTAAAATATCAACATCACACTTCGGGCAAATGGTTTGTGGCTTTACTTTTCCTGTTAACTTAATGATATTTTCGTTACAAACCTTACATTCTTTTAAGTTGTCAAACTTATCTGAATCTGTATGATATGGTTCAAAATCATAACATTGGGCATTTGGGAGAGCACCTTTTAAGTACGCTATTTCTTCTACTTTAAAATTGATTGCTAAGCCAAGCTTTTGTAAGTTTTTGAGATTGGCAATTAAAAGCAAATTATTTTTATTAACTGAAACATTGTGCAAATCCAATCTGAAAAGGTTTAATTTTTTTAAAAAATTTAAATTTCCTAATTTAAAGATACTCGAAACCCCTCCTTCAATTCTTAGATTATTTAAGGTCGTGAGATTTTCTATTTCATCATAATTAACCAGTTTTTTATTATTTACTAAAGACAGATATTCTAAATGAACAAGGCTTTTTATGCCTTCCAATGACTCCAGATTACCAAACCCGTCAATATCCAAATAAATAAGGTTTGGAAATTTTGAAAGAAAATCTAGGGAAGAACAATCATCGCAACTTATCATTAAATGCCTGACTGATGGAAGTAAAGGAAAATCTTTAATTTGTTCATTTGTAATTCTAAAACATTTTATTGTTTCGATTGACTTAAAATTAGAAAGCAGATTAATGTTATCTGAATTTCTATTCAGACAAATTCCTTTTACGTTTTGATCATAATCTGTAATTTTCAGATCATAATTAAATGAAGATATAGAATTGTGAATATAATCTCCGTATTCAGTTATTTTATATTTTTCCATAATTTTTATTAAAATGAGCGAAATGCGGGCTGTATTAAAGACAAACTCAATTTCGGTCGAACCTAGCCGACATTTTTTTCATCAACTAAATTAATAAAAAAGGTGAGTGGAAAAATAGCCGCAACAACTTCTGTCTAAACCTAGCAGGTCTTCGAGACCTGTTAGGTTTTTATTTAAGCGCATTCATACACTACGATTGATTTTTCAAAAATTCATCCACTGTTTTTTTAGCTTCATCCACATCATGCACTCTTAAGATTTTAGCGCCCTGTTCCAAAACTTTCCGATGAAGCTTTTGGGTTTCCTCATTAATATCTAAGGGTGATTTTCCGAGAGGCTTATAGATAAATGATTTTCTGGAAATCCCTATCAATAAAGGAAATTTTCCAAATCCAAGATATTCTGTCTCGCCAATCATTTTCATCTGGTCTTCCACTGTTTTTCCAAAGCCGAACCCGGGATCAAGGATAATATCTTTTACACCTCCCTTCAACAGTTCATCTGTTTTTTGAGAAAAATAACGATTTACTTCCAGGGTAATATCTTCAAATTTGATCTTATCATGCATCGTTTCATAGGACGGGTTGATGTGCATCAGAATATACGGAAGTCCTGTTTCTGCTGCTGCATCAAACATCTTGTCATCATACTGCCCGCCGGAAATATCATTGATCATATCAATTCCTTCATGATAACCAAACTTCACAGTTTCTGCATAGAAAGTATCCAGAGAAATCAACGCTTCCGGAAATTCTTTTTTAATTTGGGAAATGATGTTTCCCAGCCTTTTTATTTCCTCTTCACTGCTTAAAAATTCCGCATTCGGACGGGTGGATTGCGGGCCGATGTCGATTATTTCAGCACCTTCTTTCAGGAGTTTTTCGGTCTGTTTCAATGCTGTCTCTTCAGAATTAAATTTTCCTCCATCTGAAAAAGAATCCGGCGTAAGATTCAGAATTCCCATAATCTTTGGAGTATCCAGCTGTACCAGACGGCCGTTGCAATTGATTGAAAAGGTTTGAGGATCTAACAACTGAAAGGTTTGAGTGGTTGAGAGCATTGAATCGATGATTGATAAATGATTTTAAGTACTGCAAAAATAGTGATTTTACAGAATTGCATTGATCTATTGATTTAAAATATCTACAGCCTAACGGTATGAAATATAAATCTTCACAATCATCAACAGGAAGTCCAACCAAAACCTTAAACTCTAAACCTTGAACCTTGAACTTTGAACTTTGAACTTTGAACTTTGAACTTTGAACTTTAAACATTACCTACACCTTCACTCCTGCTTCTTCACTCTCCAAACCTCTCCGTTTTCAAACCCGAAACTAATTCGTATATTTGAAAGATTAAGAGAATTTATGTCAGAAACATCAGTACAGTTCGGAAAAGTTATTAGTGAGTGCCGTAATCTTTTCAGCAAAAAAATGCAGGATTACGGAGCAGCATGGAGGGTTTTGAGACCCAGTTCTATTACGGATCAGATTTACATTAAAGTCAACAGAATCCGCACCCTGCAGATGACTGATAAAAAAATGGTGGATGAGAGTGAAGAAGATGAATTCATTGCCATTGTAAACTACTCTATTATCGGACTGATCCAGCTTGAAAAAGGCCTTTCCAATGATTTTAACGAAAACAGAGAAGAGATCATCGCTCTTTACGATCAATATGCTCAGGAAGCACTGGCCTTAATGGAGCGTAAAAATCATGATTATGGTGAAGCATGGAGAGATATGAGAATCACTTCCATTACCGATCTTATTTATCAGAAAGTATTAAGAACAAAGCAGATTGAAGACAATCAGGGAAAAACCATTGTCTCTGAAGGCTTGGATGCCAACTATTTCGATATGCTGAATTACGCTGTTTTCTGTCTGATCAAATTCTCAGAAAAAGAAATGAATACTGAACCCAAAAAATAATTTGATATGCTTAAAGGTTTATTACGTTTTATTGTTGCTGTGATCTTCATCCTTTCAGGTTTTGTAAAGGCAGTGGATCTGGTAGGTTTTTCCTTCAAAATGGAAGAATATTTTTCACCTTCCGTTTTCAACATGCCTTTCCTTGAAAAATTTGCGCTGCTGTTTTCAATTATAGTGGTCATACTGGAACTTTTCCTCGGATTTATGCTGTTGCTTAAAATAAAACTTAAATTTACTCTTTCAGCATTAATTGCTCTTTGTATTTTCTTCGGATTCCTTACCTTTTATTCCGCTTATTTCAATGTGGTAACGGACTGCGGATGTTTCGGGGATGCTGTGAAATTTACGCCGTGGCAAAGTTTCATTAAAGATATTGTTCTTCTGGCAGGGCTGATCCTTCTGTTTATCCTGTACAGAAAAGAGTTCAGGAAAAAAGATGAGTACAGCAGCACGCCTCAAAAATCTTCCGGAAATTTTAAGTATTATATTCTGGGAATCTTCTCATTGATCATGATCTATATTATGGCTCAGGGCATCATGCATGAACCGATGATTGATTTCCGTGATTATAAAATAGGAACCAACATCAAAGCGGAAAAAGAAAAGATCAATAAAAATCCGTCGGAATACAAAACATTTTATTCCCTTAAAAACCAAAAGACCGGAGAAACAGCCAATGTAGATCAGGACGACTACATCAAAGAAACAAAATACTGGGCAGAAGGTTCCCCATGGAAAATAGAGGAAGGAAAAAATAAATCTGTCCTGATTAAAGAAGGCTACAAATCTGAGATCGCAAAATTTAAAATTGATGATCCTGCAGGAATGGAACTGACTGAAGAAATCATCAATGCTCCTAAAGCAATTCTTGTCTTTTCTTATCACCCGAAAGATGTACCTGCCGATCTTCTTCAAAAAACAGAAGCTAAAGTAAACGCACAAAAAGGGGTTGTAATCTACGGAGTTTCTACTCTTCCGAATACTTTTAAAACCATTAAAAATACCCTGATGGACGGAACAGCAATCAAAACCATCGCCCGAAGCAATCCTTTCGTACTGGTATTGGAAAAAGGAAAAATTGTAGACAAACAGCCTGCAAAAGACTATATTAAATAAAGAAGTGGCTGTCAATCGTTAATGGTTAATAGTGAGTTTTGAAACAATTAATTTCCTATAAATTGACCATTCACTTGCGAAGCAAAATTGACTATTCACGATTAAAAATCAACTATCAAATTAAAAACATACATTAAGAATGCAAAAATCAAATAAATCTATCGCCGGTTATCACCTTTTAATGATCCTTTCCTCTGTAGACGGAGAATTCGCCCCTGAAGAAGGAATGCTTGTACAGCAGTATCTTGCAGACGAGTTTCCGTTCAGAATGAATCTTGACAATGAGCTTGAAACCCTGGCTTTATTACAGCCTGAAGAATGGAAAGATCACTTTGAATTTCACGCACGATGTTTCCACGATGATTCTACAGAAGATGAACGCTTAAAATTTGCTGAATTTGCTAAAACTCTGATCAAAGCTGATAATAAGGTAACCGATGAAGAGCATACGTTCTACAAACTTCTGAAAAACCTGTGGAATATCGCATAGACTGACTCCAGAAACCAAAGTATATCATGAAAAAATTTTATTTAGCATTAATCGCAATAAGTTCGTCTATGCAGGCTCAGAAATTCCCTGTCCTTAAGGCACCCGTTGCCGAAAAACAGGAACATATCCGGGAAATTCACGGTGACAAGGTCAATGACCCTTATTACTGGATGATCGATTACTTCAAGAAAGGAAAAGATTCCACCAAGGTCGTTGACTACCTGAAGGCAGAAAACACCTATTGGGAAGGGATGATGAAAGATACAGAGCCTTTCAGGGAACAGCTTTTCCAGGAAATGAAGGCCAGAATCAAGGAGAAAGATGAATCTGTACCGGTTTTCAGAAACGGATATTATTATTATACGCGCACGGAAGCAGGAAAACAATACTACAAATACTGTAGAAAAAAAGGCAGTCTCAGTGCTCCGGAAGAAGTTGTTCTGGACGTAGATCAGCTTGCAGAAGGACATTCTTATTTTGCAGCAGCAGGGTTTAGCATCAGCCCGGATAATACCAAGCTGCTTTACGGAGTGGATGATGTTTCCAGAAGGCAGTATAAATTGTTTTTAAAGGATCTTACTACAGGAAAAACGACAGATCTCGGCATTAAAAATACCGGAGGTTCTGCTGAATGGGGGAACGATAACAAAACCATTTTCTATTCCGCAAATAACCCTGTTACCCTTCTATCCGAAAAGATCAAAAGACATACTTTGGGAACAGATCCCGGCAAAGATGTAACGGTTTATGAAGAAAAAGACAAAACCAATTTCATCTCTGTCTATAAGTCTAAAAACCAGAAATATATTCTGATTCATTCCGGAGCGACAACGTCTTCTGAAACCAGGTATCTTGATGCCGATAAACCGGACGGAACTTTCAAAGTTTTCCAGCCAAGGATGAAAAATGTTCTGTATACAGTTACACCTTTGGAGGATAAATTCCTGATCAGAACGAACAAAGACGCCCTTAATTTCAAGATCGCCGAAACTCCTTTAGACAAAACCGGAGCCGAGAACTGGAAAGATTTTATTCCTCACAGAAATGATGTTCTGATGCAGGGAGTAAGTGCTTTTAAAAACTATCTTGTTTTCAGTGAAAGACAGAACGGTCTTACCCAGCTTATTATTTTCGACAGAAAGACAGGTAAAAAAGAACCGTTGAAGTTTGACGAGCCTGTTTACACCGCTTCAGCAGCTGAAAACCCGGAATATAATACAGATAATTTCCGTTTTGGATATACTTCCATGATTACTCCTTCTTCCCAGTTTGAACAGGATTTGAAGACAGGAAAGAGAACCCTTCTGAAGCAGCAGGAAGTTTTAGGCGGCTATAATAAAGAGAATTATACTACAGAAAGACTTTTTGCAACGGCAAAAGACGGAACTAAAATCCCGATTTCCATTGTTTATAAAAAAGGATATAAAAAAGACGGAAACAGTCCGCTACTGCTTTATGCTTACGGTTCTTACGGAAGTTCCATGGATGCCTCTTTCAGCAGTACAAGATTAAGTCTTTTAAACAGAGGTTTTGCTTTTGCTATTGCTCACATCCGCGGAGGTCAGGAAATGGGAAGACAATGGTATGAAGACGGAAAAATGATGAAAAAGAAAAATACATTTACCGATTTCATTGATGCCGGAGAATATTTAGTAAAAGAAAAATATACATCCCCTAAACACCTGTATGCCCAGGGCGGAAGTGCCGGAGGTTTGCTGATGGGAGCTATCGCCAATATGAAACCGGAACTATGGAATGGAGTGATTTCACAGGTTCCGTTTGTAGATGTCATCAACACAATGCTTGACGAAAGTATTCCGCTTACCACCAATGAATATGACGAATGGGGGAATCCTAACAACAAAGATGCTTATTTCTATATGAAATCCTACTCTCCGTACGAAAATATAGAAAAGAAAAAGTACCCTAACCTTCTGGTAACAACAGGGCTTCACGATTCGCAGGTACAGTATTTTGAGCCAGCCAAATGGGTAGCCAAACTGAGAGATATGAAAACGGATAAAAACGTACTGATGTTGAAAACCGACATGAAATATGGCCATGGCGGAGCTTCAGGAAGGTTTGATTATCTGAAGGATCTCGCCTTGGTGTATGCGTTTATGTTTAAACTGGAAGGAATTAATAAATAAGAAAACTCCCACAGATTTTGCAGAATTATTGTGGGAAAAATATAAGAGTAAATAAATCAATATATAAAACTATGAGAAGAAAAATAGTTGCAGGAAACTGGAAAATGAACAAAAATGTAATTGATGCACAACAGTTGATGATTCAATTACTGAGCTATAAAAACAACAATGCCACTAATTGTGAAATATGGATCGCTCCGCCTTCTTTATATCTGATGATGGCCAAAGATGTCTTTGAAAAGGATGAGATCGGAGTATTTTCCCAGGATATGAGTGCGCATGAAAGCGGAGCTTATACAGGAGAGGTTTCTGCAGATATGTTAGAGTCTATTGATGCCACCGGATCTTTAATCGGACATTCTGAGAGAAGACAATACCACGGTGAAACCGATGCACAGTGCAACAAAAAGGTAAAGCTAGCTCTTGATAAGGGTCTTATTCCTGTTTACTGTAACGGAGAAACATTGGAGCAGAGAAAAGCAGGCCAACACTTTGATGTGGTAAAAAGCCAGACTGAAGAAGCCCTTTTCACACTTTCTGCTGACGAGATCAAAAAAGTAGTCATTGCTTACGAGCCGGTTTGGGCAATCGGAACCGGGGAAACAGCTACTCCGGAACAGGCTCAGGAAATCCATGCACACATCAGAGGGATCATTGCAGCAAAATACGGTCAGGAAGTTGCTGATGAGGTTTCTATCCTTTACGGAGGTTCTGTAAAACCGGATAATGCTAAAGAAATTTTCTCACAGCCGGACATTGATGGTGGGCTGATTGGAGGAGCAGCTTTAAAATTAGAGGATTTCTCTAAGATTATTGAGGGTTTTAATTAATATTGAAAAATAGGTTTGGGTTAAAGCCAATGGTTTTTTTAATAGCGTGAAGAGGATAAAGCCCTTTTCTATTGAATTGATTTATGATTAACCAGATCAAATGGTGTAAAAACAGCAGATAATATCTGTGAAATTTGTGGGATCTGCGGGGAAATAATTATAATATCATTTCTATTGAACTACACCCAATATACAACAACAAAAACGGCGGAATCTTCGATTCCGCCGTTTTCTTTTAAAAAAATCTAATTATTGAATATCGACTATATACATCGTTCCTTTGTCTACTTTCCCGGTTTTAGGAAGAATTTTGGCTTTTGGGTTTCCGTTTCCGTCATCTAGGATTCCGAAATCATCATCATTGAAAACAGCAAGTTTATTATTTCCCAGATAAACAATCCCTTCAAACTTATCATGTTCATAGCCTAGTTTGGCAACCAAGTCTACGGCTAGTGTTTTGGTTACGGGCTTTATTCCTGCGATGGTAATTTCATTCCATGTGCTTTGTTCCAGCGTTTTGTTGTTGATCTTCATTCCATCTACAGCAGCAACATCAGATCCGGTTACATCAGAAGCATCTGAGAGACTGATCCTGTATACTTTCTTCACACCGCCCTGCGAACCAAAGTTTCCGTCTCTTTCGATGACAAGAAATTCCGTGTTACTGATCGCTGTTATGTCACAGACAGAATCCGAAGTTCCTCCGTCCTGTTTATATAAAAACTGTTTTGTTTTCCCTGTGGCAATATCGAAAGTTACAATTCTGGTTAAAGTGGTATTGGTAGCCAGGGCTTTTGTAGGAACATACATCGTTGATTGAATGGTTCCTACCAGTGTTTTCCCGTCCGGAGTAATACAAAGTCCTTCCATTCCTCTATTTGCTCTCCTTTTGGCTAAAACAGCTGGCAGTTTTCTCGGTCCCGTATTAACGCCTATTGGGCTTATCCTTTCCATTTCCACTCCTTCTGCACTGTAATGGACAATATGCGGTCCATATTCATCAGAAACCCAGAAAGTACCGTCCGCAGCAGCTACAATACTCTCACTGTCCAGACCGTAATTATCCGTTCCTAAAACATTTCCGTTTACATCGTAAGCGGTCTCGCCTGTATTTCCCATCCCCGCAGGATTTGGAAGCCCAGTGATCGGTTGACCGGAAGGATTTTTCAGTTTAATGTATTTAATGACCTCGATATTTCCATCAGCATTGATCTTAAAATGCATAATGGTTGGAGTGAAATCCGGAGCCGGAAATTTTTTCCCGTTCAGATAATCAGTATTGGGACCACGGTCTGTGATAAGATAGAACTCACCTTTTCTGCTTGGATGGGCTGCTGCACCCGAACCAAAACCTCCGTTAATCACATCTACCCCATTTATGGTAGCCAGTTTGGAAAAAGGAAATTCCTGAGGAAGTTTAGAATAATTAATATCCTGGCTGCTTACATTGTCATCATCTTTACATGATGCCATAGCAATAAGCGCCAAAGCAGAGATCAGCAGTTTTTTCATGTTTACTTTTATGGCAGCGAAAATAGACAACAATTGTAAACTGATCTTGAATACAAGAATAAATATACTTTAACAATAAAGCTCCTAAGGTTAATTTATTTTAAACAGAAAAAATATCAGAATAAAATCCAAACTCACCAATTCTTTATTAAATCTAAAAATCATCATCCCAAACATCCTTAAACTATCAAACAAAGTGTAAAAATTCAAAATAATTCACAAAACGACATCAAAAATATACACCCTATATTTGTAACGGTTTAAGGCTGAACCATTGTTCATTAAAAGGGAACCAAGTGAGAAGAATATTCAATTCTTGGGCTGTACCCGCAACTGTAAGCTGTTTAAACAGGAGTACACTGTGCCACTGGATCAAAATCCGGGAAGGCGTATTTCTGATGCAAGCCAGGAGACCTGCCTTACCCCATATTCATCAGAGACAGAGTATTTGAAGTCATTCATTTCTTTTTTCTGAGGGAAAGTTTCGGGAATAAAACTTTTAATTTAATTATATCATGAAAAAAATCTACTTTTTTTTCCTGCTGCTTTGTATGCAGCTCCTGTCGGCCCAGTTTACCGAAAACGACATTAAATTCTGGGTAGGAACCGGTTCTAAAAAAGCCTATTTCATTGCTGACTTCAATGATGATGACAATCCTTCCTCCTATGCCTGGGGATACCGTTTTGACTCGGATGATCTTACCATGGAAGACCTCATCGGAGCTATTGCAGCTGCAGAACCTAAAATAGAAGTGGAGATTCCGTCCGGATTCCTTTACAGCCTGAATTATAACCATCACGTACCAAGTCCGGATGATTACTGGTCTACATGGTCAGGGCCTTCTGCTGAAAATATGACGCTTAATAACGGCGTGAACGGAGATCCGCTCGTCAACGGTAAATGGTACGGGGCCTCTTTTGGATATGGGTTTACCGATAATACACCTCCACTCTCCCATCCATCCCCTCCTGTTGCCGCTTACAATTCTGCCTGGTATACTACCTCACAGATCACCAACTGGATCGGAACAGGAAGCAATTCAAGCCTTGTGATTATTGATTTTGGTACCAACAATTCAAATGGTTCTGCCCATTCTTTTGTTTTCGGAATCAAATACAACGGAAGCATTACTGCTGAACAGGCTCTTCAACAAATTCAGGCTCACGCTTCCTATTTCAATTTCACTTCAAATGGAGGGCAGATCGCCTCTTTATCTTTAAACAATCATTCAGGAATACCTTCAGGAACAAATACCTGGAAGCTTTTCAAAGGAAAAGATCTTTCAGCATGGAGAAGCCAGACTTCTTTGTCACCAACTCAACTGAACAATAATGAATGGCTGGGTTTAAGCTTTGGACAAAGATTACCGTTTACCCCTACCGAAGCATCACAGGAAGTTTTAGGTGTTTCTGATGCTCAGAAGAAGGCATTCAGAATTTATCCGAATCCGGCAAGTGATTTTATTCAGATAGAAACAGCAGATGATATAAAAGAAATCAATATTTATTCGGTTTCCGGACAGAAAGTTCTTACTTCGAAAGCTTCAAAAATTGATATTCAGTCTATGCAATCCGGTGTTTATTTGATGGAGATTAAAACTTCAAAAAATACTACGGTTCATAAGCTTATCAAAAAATAACGTGAGTGCGCTTAACAAAAACCTAACAGGTCTCGGAGACCTGTTAGGTTTAGAAAACAGCACAAAACAACAAAATTCAACGATATAAAACAAAAAAACGCACCGATGGGTGCGTTTTCATTTATCCTTTAAGGGAAAATTATTTTTTCTCTGTAGATCTCTGTAAAACCTCATCTACCATTCCGTAGCCTTTAGCTTCTTCAGAAGTCATCCAGTAATCTCTGTCAGAAGATTTCTCTACCCATTCGTAAGTTTGTCCTGAGTGGTGACCGATAATTTCATAAAGCTCCTGCTTTAATTTCAACATTTCTCTAAGGTTGATTTCCATATCAGAAGCTACTCCCTGTGCACCTCCTGAAGGCTGGTGAATCATTACTCTTGAGTGCTTAAGCGCAGAACGCTTACCTTTCTCTCCGGCAACCAGAAGAACAGCTCCCATAGAAGCAGCCATTCCGGTACAGATTGTTGCTACATCCGGCTTGATGATCTGCATGGTATCGTAGATTCCTAACCCTGCATAAACGCTTCCGCCCGGCGAGTTGATATAGATCTGAATATCTTTTGAAGGATCTGCACTTTCCAGGAATAAAAGCTGTGCTGTCACGATGTTGGCCACCTGGTCATCAATCCCTGTTCCCAGGAAAATAATTCTGTCCATCATCAGACGTGAAAAAACGTCCATCTGTGCAACGTTTAATCTTCTTTCTTCCATAATATATGGCGTAAGATTGGTTGGACCATACATTCCCATATACTGATCGGTAACCAGACCGTTATTTCCTAAATGTTTTACAGAGAAATCTCTGAATTCTTTTTTAATGTCCATATTTCTATTATGTATTATTATACTATTTTTTCAAAGTTTAAATTACAACTTTTATTCCTAAAAATTTATAGGACTTTTTGTCACAGAATGCCAGTTGTATATTCTATAATCTGCTGCTCCTATTATTTTCTGCGGTTTCCGTAAATTCCTTTGATCGGAGAATATTCTATGATTTCACTTAACTTCATTGAAGCCTGTTTCAGTAAAGTAATTTTTTTGATGAGTTCAAAATATTTTGTTTCATCTGTACTGCTGAAATGATCAAGTTCATTAGCCGTTTCTTTTATTAAATAATCAATGTACCTGTATTTGTGAAGCAGGATATCACCTCTTACCTGATCAGCAATTTTGTCGCCGTAATTGGGAGGATAAATATTTCTGGAAGCCCAGTTTTCAAGATCATCAAGAGGCATCAGGGCATCTACAACTTTAGAGGTGATTTCTTCATCCATAAAAGAAACAAAAAAGTTTCCGCTTCTCAGCTCGTCTTTCTGAATGCCTTCCCTCACCTGATTAATGATGATCTCATTGCCTTTTACCAGAAATTCGTAGTGTTCATCTTCGAAATGATGAAGAATTTCTTCAATCACTGTGATCTGATATTCTTCGTTTTTTTCGTCTTTCCTTTTTAAAACAATATCACCAAACATCAGCATATGATCCACCAGTTTATTTTCCATAAACAAAACATCAAAAAGGAAAGGATCACCTCTTTCTTCATCCAGAGGTACAATCTCCATTTTGGGAACCACCTTTTCTTTCTGTTGCTGAACATGTTGGTTCTGATTCTGGGAAATCTGTTTCTGCACATCCAATTCGTTGAACAAACTTTGCTCAGATAATCCGAATTTATTGGAAACCTCTTTCAGATAGACCTCTCTTTTCAGCGCATTCTGTACAAAGGAAACTGATTTTACGATGTTCCGGATGGCTTCGGCTTTTTTGATGGGATCATTTCCGGCATCTTTCAGCAGGATCTCAGCTTTGAAATCGATGAAATCCATCGCTTCGTTTTCAATGAACTTTTCTACATAATCCTGCGGATGCTTTCTGGCAAAAGAATCGGGATCATCTCCTTCCGGAAACAAAAGTACCCTGATGTTCATTCCTTCTGTCAGAAGCATATCAATACTTCGGAAACTGGCTTTAATCCCGGCATTATCCCCATCAAAGAGGATCGTTACGTTTTCCGTAAGCCTTTTGATAAGCTTGATCTGCTCAGTCGTCAGAGAAGTTCCGGAACTTGCCACTACATTCTCTATTCCAGACATATGAAGCGAGATCACATCCATATATCCTTCCACCAAAAGGCAGACGTTTTTCCTTGAAATAGCCTGCTTACTCTGATTCAGTCCGTAAAGAACATTGGATTTGTGGTAAATCTCAGTTTCAGGGGAGTTGAGGTATTTGGCGGTTTTAACGTTATTCTTTAAAATCCTGGCGCCAAATCCCAGTACCCTTCCTGAAAAGCTGTGAATAGGGAAAATAACCCTTTCCCGGAAACGGTCAACCCCTGCGGGTGTATTTTCCGGAAAAATGGATAGTCCGGATTTTTCAAGAATTTCTTTGGTATATCCTTTTTCCAGCGCATAGGCTGTAAACGCATTTTTCTTTTCCGGTGAATATCCCAGCTGGAATTTCCGGATCGTATCATCTTTTAATTCACGCTCTCTGAAATAAGATAGACCAATGCTTTTTCCTTCATCAGAATCCCAGAGTATATCCTGAAAATAGGCATTGGCCACTTCATGGATCTTATACAGCTGGTCTCTTTCAGACTGGGCATTTTTAGCTTCTTCGGAAAATTCACGCTGATCTTCTTCAATCTCAATTCCGTATTTTTTCGCAGCATGGCGAAGCGCTTCAGGATAAGTGAAATTTTCGATCTCCATCAGGAAAGAAATAGCTGTCCCTCCTTTTCCGGTAGAGAAATCTTTCCAGATCTGTTTACTGGCAGAAACTACAAAACTCGGGGTCTTTTCATCGTGAAAAGGACTGAGCCCTTTGAAGTTAGACCCAGCTCTCTTCAACTGAACATACTCTCCTACTATTTCTTCTACCCGTATCGTTGAGAAAATTTTATCTATGGTCTGCTTGGAAATCATAGTGTAAAATTAAATATTTAGTTTGAAGAAAAAAAACTTCCCAAAAAGTAACACGAGGCAACTAATCCATAAAGTGATTAAAAAATAATTTTACAACTTTTCATCGGAGAACCGGTCTGAAGTATTTTCAGGCCGGTTTTTGTTTTGCTGGTAATTTAGAATTAAATTTGCAGTGTCGGGTTAACCTGTATTTTTAAATTTAAATCCATCATGAATTACACCATACATACCATTGAAGACTGGCAGAAAATTGTTGAAACCATTGTCCCGGAATTAAAGCATAACATCTTTCTTTTAAAGGGAAATCTGGGAGCAGGAAAAACCACTTTCACTCAGTTTCTGCTTAAAAATCTGGGAAGTAATGATGAGGTTAATTCTCCAACCTACTCCATCGTGAATGAATACAACACCCCAAAAGGAAAAGTGTATCATTTTGACCTGTACCGTCTGAAGAATATTGAAGAAGTGTACGATATTGGCATCGAGGAGTATCTGGACAATGCTTTTCTGTGCATTATTGAGTGGCCGGAAGTGTATGAAGAAGAGCTTTACGGGCTTAATTATCACACAATGAGCATCATCAATACAGGTGATGAAAGAGAAATCACATTCGATTAAATATTGTGTATCTTTGCTTATTAATTCAATGGTAAAATAACGATCTGTAAGACCTAATTTAATTTAAAGAATGAGTACTACAAATATTTTTACTCCTTTCACTGAAGAAGAGCTGATGCCGAAAGAGGAAAAACTGGAGGTTATAAAAAAAGGGAAACAATTCAGTATTGGGATTCCTAAAGAAACCTGTCTTAATGAGAGGAGAACCTGCATTACTCCGGACGCGGTACAGGTATTGGTAGAACACGGCCACGAAATTATTATAGAAGCCGGTGCCGGAGAAGGCTCTTTTTTTACAGATCTTCAGTATTCTGAATCCGGAGCAAGGGTTACCAATGATCCAAAGGAAGCATTCGGACAGGATCTTATTTTAAAAATCAATCCTCCTACTGAGGATGAAATTGATTATATGAAGCCTAATACGTATCTGGTTTCAGCACTTCAGATCAACCTGAGAGATAAAGATTATTTCTTAAAGCTTGCTGAGAAAAAGATCAATGCCATTGCTTTTGAATTTATTGTAGACGAATATAAACAGCTGGCTTTAGTACGACTGGTTGGCGAAATTGCAGGAACCGTCTCTATTTTATATGCATCGGAACTGCTTGCCCTTTCAAACGGTTTAATGCTGGGAGGAATTACTGGAGTAAGACCTGCGGAAGTGGTTATTTTAGGAGCCGGAATCGTGGGTGAATTTGCTACCAAAGCAGCCATCGGACTCGGCGCCAGCGTGAGGGTTTTTGATAATTCCCTTTCAAAACTGAGAAGACTTCATACCCTTGTTGACAGCCGCGTTCCAACTTCTATCATTGATCCTAAAGAACTCAGCAAAAGCTTAAGACGTGCCGATGTAGTAATCGGGGCCCTTCCAAGACTGAATATGACGCCTATTGTTACAGAAGATATGGTAATGAATATGAAGAAGGGCAGCGTCATTATTGATATTACTATTGACAACGGTAAGGTCATTGAAACTTCTGAGCTTACAACGATGGAAGATCCTTATATCATCAAACACGGTGTCATCCACTGCGGACTTCCGAATCTTACCTCAAGAATGCCGAGAACCACCACGAAAGCGATCTCCAATTTCTTCCTTTCCTATATTCTTAATTATGATGAAGAAGGCGGTTTTGAAAATATGCTGATCCGCAAAAATGAAATGAAGCAGAGTTTATACATGTACAAAGGAAGGCATACGAAAAAGATCATCTGTGACCGTTTCGGACTGACTTACCACGATATCAATCTTTTAATTTTCTAATGAAAAAACTGAAATTCTACCTGATAGGCCTTGTTCCGGGGCTCGTTATCGTATTTTTTATATTAAACAAAAAAGGAGCAAGCTGCAGCGGCTATCTGCCTAACAGCCGTGTTATTGCAGAAACTCTGTCCAAAGATTTCAATTATTCTGAGAACTTTAAGACCGAAATGAGTACTTATAAGATTGACGAAAAGTTTATCAAAGACAGCATCATTACCAAAGGAAAGGTTGATTTTGACAGAAGCCACGCACAGAAAAAACCCTGTCCTGATTATGTCCTGACCTATCCTGAAAAGAACCCCGTATACGAGATCACTTTTGAAAAATGTGAGGAAAATGCTACGCTGAACAGTCTGAAAAAACTTAGATAACTATTCTTTAAACGGCAGAAAACAACTTCCGGACAGGAAAAAGTCATCTTTATTCTTTCACATAGTAAGCCTAACTTTTTTAATTTTGCATTACGCTAAATAACTATTTATGGAAGGCAATTACTACATGATCCACGATTATCTGATATTCATTGGAGTATTTGCTATTTTCTTTTTCCTGACCGTAAGCATTTATCTGTTCAGCCAAAACAGCAAGATCAAACAGCGAAATACAAGACTTTCTGAAACGAATAAACTTATTGAACAGAAGCTGAATGAGGTTCAACTGGAGCATATCGGCACCAAGCTGAATCCGCATCTGTTTAAAAACATCCTCAATTCCGTTCAGTCACATGCCTATCAAACATATATGTCTCTGGATAAACTGGCGAATGTTCTGGATTATATTTTATACGAAAGCAACAACAAATTCGTCAGCCCGAAAGAAGAACTTAATTTCGCATTGAGTCTCATTGAGATCAATAAGATCAAAATCAATCCTCTTTTTGATTTCAGGATCAAATCCAGGATCAACAAGTCTGATGCGGTATATGAAGAGAAAGTTTTTGCCCCGCTGATTTCTGTGGACCTTATTGAAAATGCATTCAAACATACTGATTTTCTGGCACAGG
This sequence comes from Chryseobacterium sp. 2987, assembly GCF_031456375.1. Classification (NCBI taxonomy): domain Bacteria; kingdom Pseudomonadati; phylum Bacteroidota; class Flavobacteriia; order Flavobacteriales; family Weeksellaceae; genus Chryseobacterium; species Chryseobacterium sp. 2987. The sequence goes on along the minus strand of NZ_JAVDUN010000001.1, from coordinate 169,271 downwards.
ATTCTTTCATTTCGATCTCTCTGGAGCTTGAAAACCGGGTTTTCACGATGAAAGTCAGTAATAAAGCATCTTTAAAAAATATATTGGAAAAAGAAAAGAGCGGCTTTGGAAGCCAGTCTCTGGATCAAAGGCTGAAAATGATCTACAGCAATTTTTATCAGCTTGAAAAAAGTTCAAAAAATGGTATCTTCACCGCAGAATTAAAAATCAATTTAGGCGAATTCCATGATAAAATGCGTTATTCTTGATGATGAACTGCTGGCCATCAGCTATCTGAAACTCCTGTGTGAACAGATTGATCATGTAGAAGTGGTAAAAGCATTCAATGATCCTAAGGTATTTTTAAATGAAATTGGCAGCATCGACTGCAATCTCTGTATTCTGGATATTGAAATGCCCGGAATGACGGGGCTTCAGGTAGCTGAGCTGATTTCCGATTCCAAAAAGATCATTTTCACCACCGCTTACAAGGAATATGCTGCGGAAGCTTTTGACCTGAATGTGGTAGATTACGTAAGGAAACCTATCAAAAAAGAAAGACTGATCCAGGCCTTTGAAAAAGCAAAAGAACTCATCTCTGTACCTCTTAAAAAGGATTTTATAGAATGGAATACCAATATCGGAAAAACCGTCATCTTTACGGAACAGATCACCTACATCAAAACCTCTGAGATCGACAGCCGGGATAAAGACATCATCCTGAATGACGGAACGGCAATCGTTCTGAAAAACCTCAGCTTTAAAACCCTGCTGGAAATGCTTCCCTCCAAAGACTTCGCTCAGATCAATAAAAAAGAAATTATTGCACTCTCTTCTATCAAAGTATTTTCCACCAACGAAATTATTACAACCATTCCTACTGAGGGAGATCATTTTCTAAAGCTGCCAATTGGAGAAGCCTATAAAAATTCATTAATGGAACTCTTTGGAAAGTAGATTACCTTAAAAAAGATCAACATTTATTATTGATAACCTTCATAACTTCCCTCTTCCAGCTCCCAGCTTCAAAGCGGTATTAATCAGAAATCCTTATCCCGAACTGAGATCAAATAGATTTTATTACATTTTTTGGAACATTCATTACATTTTCAAAAGAAGCGTATCTAACATCAATATATTCTTATCAACTTTGCATTAAAATATTGGAATCATGAATTGGGGGAAATACAGAAATTTAATTTTTTATATCGCAACTATAGCCTTTTTTTCCTGTCTGATGTACTTTTTCATCATAGAAGGTCAGACGTTGGAAATCAAGGAAAATATTGTTACGAAAACAAACACAGGCTCTACATGGGATAATTTCCAGGAGTCTTTCAAAGCTAATCTTCACCATCCGCTGGCTCTTCTTCTTGCCCAGATTGTCACTATTATTATGGTAGCAAGACTTTTCGGATGGATTTGCATGAAGATCAAACAGCCCAGCGTAATCGGTGAAATGATTGCCGGAATTGTTCTGGGACCTTCCCTTTTAGGGATGTATTTCCCGGAATTCTCAGCTTTTCTTTTTCCTAAAGAATCATTAGGCAATCTTCAGTTTCTCAGTCAGATAGGCCTTATCCTCTTCATGTATATTGTAGGTATGGAACTGGACCTGAGCGTATTGAGAAAAAAAGCACATGATGCAGTAGTCATCAGCCATGCCAGTATTATCATTCCTTTTGCTTTGGGGATCGGGCTTTCCTATTTTATTTACCAGGAATTTTCACCGGATGGCATTCAGTTTACATCATTTGCCTTATTTATAGCCATTTCAATGAGTATTACCGCTTTTCCGGTACTGGCGAGGATCGTTCAGGAGAGAAATCTTCAGAAAACCAAGTTGGGAACCATTGTGATTACCTGTGCCGCGGCAGATGATATTACAGCATGGTGTATCCTTGCAGCGGTAATAGCCATTGTAAAGGCAGGATCTTTTACGAGTTCCATTTACGTGATCATCATGGCCATTGCTTATGTATTTTTAATGATTAAACTTGTAAGACCTTTCCTGAAAAGAGTCGGAGATCTTCAAGCCGGAAAAAATACCATCAGCAAACCTATGGTGGCCATTTTCTTCCTGACTCTTATTCTTTCTTCCTATGCTACTGAAGTAATTGGTATTCATGCTTTATTCGGAGCTTTTATGGCCGGAGCCATTATGCCTGAAAATGCTAAATTCCGTACTCTTTTCATTGATAAAGTTGAAGATGTGGCCTTAGTGCTTCTTCTTCCACTGTTCTTTGTATTTACAGGCCTCCGTACACAGATTGGGCTTCTGAACGACAGCCATCTGTGGATGACGGCAGGATTGATTATTCTGACTGCCGTAGTCGGGAAATTTGCAGGAAGTGCCCTGACCGCCAGATTTGTAGGGATCAACTGGAAAGAAAGCTTGACGATTGGTGCCCTGATGAATACCAGAGGATTGATGGAGCTCATTGTCCTGAACATAGGATATGATCTGGGCGTTTTAGGCCCTGAGATCTTTGCCATGCTTGTGATTATGGCTTTGTTTACAACATTTATGACCGGGCCGGCCCTTGATTTCATCAATTTTGTTTTTAAATCTAAAAAAAATACGGACGAAGAAACCCATGACAAAAACGAAGCAAAATACCGCGTATTGCTGTCATTTGATAAACCTGAATCCGGAAGCACTCTTCTGAAATTAGCTCACGACTTTACCCATAAAATGAACGGCAATAAGAGCATTACGGCTATGAATATTGCTCCGGTTGACGAAATGCATGCCTATGATATTAATGAATATGAAGAAGCCCAGTTCAAAAATGTCATTGAAACCTCACATGACCTGAAACTGGAAGTCACCACTCTTTTCAAAGCTTCCACCGATATAGAACATGACCTTACCAGTATTTCCAATAAAGGAAATTATGACCTTCTCCTGATTATGCTGGGCAAATCGATGTATGAAGGAAGCCTTCTGGGAAGACTGCTTGGTTTTACCACAAAGATCATTAACCCTGAAAAGCTTCTGAACACGGTAAAAGGCAAAGGAAATATTTTCAACAACTCTCCTTTTGACGATTTTACGCTACAGATTCTGGACAAAACCAATATTCCGGTGGGAATCATGGTAGAAAAAGATTTTACTTCTGCCGATAAGGTTTTTGTTCCGATCTTTAACCTCAGCGATTTTTACCTTCTGGAATATGCTAAAAGACTGATCAACAATAACAATTCTCAGATCATTATCTTGGATGCTGCAGGGCAGATCCGCAACAATATCGAGGTAAAAGAACTGATCAGAAGCATTGAACAGGTTGCTCCTAACCACATCACTTTATACAACGAAAAAAAGATAGAGAAAGAATTTCTGAATGGCCAGGACCTGATGCTGATCAGCAGCAAAAGCTGGAAAAACCTGATTGATACGAAAAGTCTGTGGCTGTCGGATATTCCTTCAACATTGATTATTTCCAATCCATAAAACAGAACAGTTCATTAGTCCATATCTTCCGGATTCAGTATTGTGATTAAAAACAGCTATATTTATCGTTCCAAAACAATATATGCTGATCAATACTGAAAACGGAACTGTAGAGCTGGCAGCATTCAATACCTTCCTGCAGAGGGGGATGCTGCTGGCACATCTGCAGCAGACTGACTTTTATAAATCCCGCTATCATAATATGTGGGATGTGAAAACGGGATACTTCTGGTATTATTTTAATGCCATCTCTGTTGAAGGCTCCCAACTCAGTTTTCAACTCTGCTTCCTGGAAGACCGTCTGGAAAGTATTCACATGAATACCCGGGAAGAGAAGGATGCTAAAACCTGGGATGACTGGACTGAAGAAAAAGAAATGCAGGTATTCTACCGAAATAATAAGTTCCTGTCCAAAATCCTTGAAATACCCCCTACCCGCAAAAGCAAAACACCTTACCCGCAGTGTACGTTTCATTTTTCGTGGGGAAATGTCTGGTCCGTTTATGATCCCCGAAGTGCCAGCAGTATTATGGGAATCAGCTATAATGAAGAAGTAACCCCGATAAAATAGATTAATATGTGCCGATATGCCATGATAGCCTACAAACCGCATTACGCATGTTTCAGCTGTCAGAAAACCTTTAAACGTCGTCTCCTGAAAGATGTAGACAGGGATGCAGAAACTTCTACGGAAGCCAGATGCCCGGAATGCGGCGAACTTATGGCCAGTATGGGCAAGGATTTTAAATCTCCTCCAAAAAATGACGATAAAAAGTGGCAGCATATACGCAGTTTGTATACGGTAGGAATTACTTTTCATTCCTGTGGATGTTCCGGCCCCGGATATATTCCCAATGATAAAGAAACCACTATTTCTTACCTGAAACAGATTCGTTCCGGCTATGAAGAATCTTTGGTTTTCTGGAGAAACAGGACAGAGCCAGAGAGTAAAGAAGAACGCATAAAAGACTACCAACGAAACTGGCATCAATTATCCGTTGTAAAATCCAATGCGGAAAAGCAGGGAGTAAGCAATCATGAGGGAATCGACTACTGGATTAAAAGGATCCACGAAGTGGAAGAACGGATAAAACTTGCTGAAAAAATGTAAGGATATAATCAATGTAACAATTTAACAATGTAGCAGTTTACCAATTCTTTGATTTTCTCAAACCAGGAATGATACTTCTTAAAACCCATTGTTATATTCTCAGACTGTTACATTAATCCCTTAGTTTCAGAAGTTTCTCATATAACTCAGAAATCCGTTTTTGTTCTTCAGAAATATATTCACTGCTGAACGATGTTCCACGACTTTCAGTGTTTATGATATAGATGAGGTTACCCTTTTCAAAATAATTACGGCTTTCGGTTATTTTTGATTTCTTAAAATCAAAGACTTCCGTATCATTATTTTCTTTCATCGCTTTTTCATTATAATACAGCGGGCGGTTGTAATGATAATTTTTTTCGAAAACAAATGACAGTTTTCCATCCAGGAGATAATATTCGATAAATAGCTGCCCCATTTCTCCATATAATCTTGCCGTAATCTTTTCAAGTTTTCCTTTCTGTTCATAAAATAAGGCCTCTCCGCCTTCAGCAGATTCTCCTTCTATATCTCTTTTTTGAACTGTTGTCCATTTCTTGATGGAATTAATTCTTTTGAAATTGGAGCGGATAGGTTTCAGGTGGTCTTTCAAATATTCATTACGTTCAATATCATTTTCGTTGAAGGCTTCTTTGATTTTTGCTGTATCTGAATGGATTGACATTTTCCATACTGCCCTTTCAGTATATTCTTCCGCATGCATCAGGCTGAAACTTCCGGCTGTTATCAATAATCCGTAGAAAATACTGTTTTTCATATTTTGATGTGTTTCGATACAGAAAGTCCCGTATTGGTTTATGCAAAGCTAGTAAAAACTTCTGCTCTGCTATATACTAAGTTAACAGATGTAAAACCGGAAGATTTATTTCTATTGATGCCTTAATTATTTTTTATTGCCACGAATAGACTAATTTTCCATGATGGTAGCGCAGATTTTATACTTCTCCTAAACTTTTATTGGTTTTCAATATATGCTGATTTTAAAATCTATAAAGTTTGATTTGATGTGATTATTTCCCGCAGATCTCACAGATCTTTGCGAATATATTCATCTCGCATTCTACAGATTTTTAAAAACTCTTATGTGAACTTCTTTAAACTTAGAAATCACTAAAGTGTAAAAATCTTTTGTGTCTGTTGTGGTTAAAATAATTTCCCACAGATTCCTCAAATTTCACAGATGTTTACGGTATTTTTTTCTCAACAGATTTTACAGATGACCCAGATTTTTGCACAGCAATACATAAAAAAATATTCCAGATTTGAAAAATATTTTATACCTTCGCTTTGTGAATTTCAACAACGAAACATATTATTATAGAATTTTTGCCTCAGATCTGGGATAGGGATTCTTATGAACATAACTTAAAACCTCGTCCTGGACGGGGTTTTTTTATTTTAAAATTTAAACGATGAAAATAAGTATTATAGGCGCGGGACTGATTGGAGGTTCAATGGCATTGAAGTTAAGAGAAAAAGGAATCGCCAGCTTTATTTACGGAATTGATCATAACCAGCAGCACATTAATGAAGCACTCGAGCTGAAAATCATTGATGAAGGAGCAGATCTGGAACAGGGCGTTAGAAATTCGGACCTGATTATTATAGCTGTCCCTGTGGATGCAGCCCGGAAGCTGCTGCCAGGTGTTCTGGACCTCATCTCAGATCATCAGACGGTAATGGATGCAGGTTCTACAAAAGCAGGAATTGTGAATGCAGTTAAAAATCATCCGAAACGCTCAAGATTTGTAGCCTTCCACCCAATGTGGGGTACCGAAAATAATGGTCCAAAATCTGCCATTGCTGAAAGTTTTTCAGGCAAAGCCGGAGTAATCTGCAATAAAGAAGAATCTGCGAATGACGCTCTGGAAACTGTTGAGAAAATAGTTGAAGCGCTTGATATGCATATGATTTACATGGATGCAAAAGACCACGATATTCATACCGCTTATATTTCCCATATTTCTCACATTACATCTTATGCGCTAGCCAATACCGTGCTTGAAAAAGAACGTGAAGAAGAAACCATCTTTCAGCTTGCCAGTTCAGGATTTTCCAGTACCGTACGTCTTGCAAAATCCCATCCTGAAATGTGGGTTCCGATCTTTAAACAAAACAAAGAAAATGTTCTGGATGTTCTGAATGAACACATTACACAGCTCAGAAAATTCAAATCTGCATTGGAAAAGGAGAATTATGAATACCTGGAAGAACTGATCAGTAACGCCAACAGAATCAGGGGAATATTGAGATAATCTATGGAAAAATCATTAAAGGGCAAGCTTGTAAATTCAAAGATTTGTCTTTTTTTTGGGGCTTCAATCTTTTACATTTCAATATTAAATTTTAATAAAGTTAAAAAACGTTTTAATTTTATTAAAATTATTATTACTTTCGTAAAAAAATAATTCATGAAGCTCCCTATTATCTGCCCGAGTTGCGAGCATACTTTAAATGTAAGCCGGATGAAATGCCCCAGCTGCCAAACAGAGGTAAGTGGCGAATACGAACTTCCAGTACTACTTAAACTCAACCGTGAAGAGCAGGAGTTTATCCTCAACTTTTTTCTTTCCAGCGGAAGTATCAAGGAAATGGCCAAACAAGCCGGATTGTCCTACCCTACCATGAGAAATAAAATGGATGATCTTATCACCAAAGTCGAACAGCTAAAAACTAATTCCTAAACCGATTGTTATGAACTGGAAAACCATTTTCAATCCTTTTGAAAGATTTGATGATAAGCAGATTCTCGTAGCCGGAATTTTGACCGTGGTAGCAGCAATTTTGACCGGATATTGGACGGATAGTTTCTTCAGCAGCATCTATAAAATCAATAGTCTGGAAAAAACTTCCCTACAGGCCGTAGCCATTCCTACCCTTACAAGCTTTGCTTTGGCGATATTGATACTCTTTATTCTGGGTAAAATACTGAACGGCAAAACGCGATTTATAGACATCGTCAATACGGTCTTAATATCCCAGATGGCACTCGTTGTTTTACAGGCTGTCTCCCAAATTCCATATATTGATAAGGCTCAGGAACATATGATCAGTTATCAGACTAATCCTACAGGAGCATTCCCCGTATTCGATTTTATAGTCATGATGTCTATGGCATCCTTTGTCATCGCTGTTCTTATCTACAGCATTACCGTGTATTACAATGGCTTTAAAACAGCCACCAACTTAAAAAAATGGCAGCACATCGTTCTTTTCGGAGTGGTATCGCTCATCATGATCATTGTCTGTCAGATCTTAACTGCTAAATACTTATAACCTTATGAAAACCAAATTATTATTAGTGCTTGTTTTTTTAGCACAGCTTTGTTATGCCCAAATTGAAGGAACCTGGTATGGTGAAGTCGATCTTCAGATTAAGAAATTACCAGTTATTTTAAAGATTAAAAAAACGGCGGACGGGTATACTTCACTCCTTAACAGCCCTCAGCAAAGCAAAGATGACATCAACGTTGACCGTACTTCTTTCATCAATAATGAACTGAACTTTGAAATAAAGAAAATCAATGCTACTTATAAAGGTACTTTTCAAAACGATCTTTTTGAGGGCATCTTCATTCAAAACGGCAAAACCATCCCTTTACATTTTTCCCGTGATCCTAATTCATCCAAAGGCAAGAACATCTCTTATCTTAAAGGAAAAGCCATCAATGCTGAAAAGCTTAATAAATTTCTGGATTATATCGCTCAGAAAAATCAGGGAATCGGAAGTGTGTCTATTTTCAGAAATGGGGTTCAGGAATATCATAAGGATTTTGGCCAGCAGCAGGTAAAAAATATCACGTATGACAAAAATACACAGTATCATATCGGTTCTATCAGTAAACTTTTCACGTCAGTCCTACTTATGCAGCTTGTAGAAAAAGGAAGGCTGGACCTTAATGAAAAACTTTCTAAATTCTATCCCGAGATTGCCAATTCCAAAAACATCACCATCCGTCAGATGCTGAACCATACCAGCGGACTTGGAAATTATATCTCTGCTGGAGCAGAGGGCTGGCTTATAGGAAAAGCTGTTGGAGATAAAGCTATTATCACCGCTATCAAAGATCAGGGACTTCATTTTCAGCCCGGAAAGGGGATTAAATATTCCAATTCTGCCTATTTCCTTTTAAGCAGGATTCTTGAAAAATTATATAATGGAAAGCCCTATCATGAGATCTTAAAACAAAACATTATTGAAAAAGCGGATATGAAATATACTTTTTCAGTAATGGATAACCCTCAAAATATCTTCAAGCCTTATAAATTCACCAATGACAACTGGGAAGAAATCCCGGATTTTGATTTCAGAAACTGTATTGGTGTAGGAGATATTGTTTCTACCACAGAAGATATGAATACCTTCATCGATGCTCTGTTTAATGGAAAGTTTATTAAAAAGGAAACGTTGGATATGATGACCTCCAATAAGAAAGAGTTGATGTTTGGAACCGGAATTATGAAGCCGCCGTTCTACAATATTATTTCTTATGGACATGGCGGTGATACCTACGGCAGCCACTCTATGCTGAGTTATGAACCTACAGATAAGCTTGCTTTCGCCATTACGATAAATGGAGAGCGTTTCGTGCACAACAACCTTTATATTGGGATTTTAAATATCCTTTACGGACAGGATTATCAGTTTCCTCAGTTTGAAGAGGATAAAAAGACCTCGGAAACAGATCTGTATTCAGGCAGCTATACTTCAAAAGAAGCTCCTCTGGATCTGAAAGTCTTCACCAAAGACGGAACTTTATATGCCCAAGGATCCGGGCAACCAGAGTTCCCACTGACTTATACAGAAAAAAACAAATACAAGTTTGATGAAGCTGGCATTACGATTGTATTCATTCCTGAAAACAGCCAGCTGAAACTGATGCAGGGAAAAAATACTTATCTCTTTAATAAAAAGTAACCCGACGTTTTTAAATAGTGGTTATACATATTAATCTATTCAGAATAAAAAAATCCTTGGACGAAATCATGTCCAAGGATTTTATATTTTAAACGATATGCTTTCTATTAACATTCCGGTACATTCACCGCAATGGCCAGCCCACCTTCTGAGGTTTCCTTAAAACGGTCACTCATTGACAAGGCGGTTTCCCACATCGTCTGGATTACTTCATCCAGAGTAACTTTTGCTTTCGTAGGATCACTTTCCAGGGCAATATTAGCTGCTGTAATGGCTTTAATCGCTCCCATTGTATTTCTTTCGATACACGGAATCTGCACCAGACCTTTGATCGGATCGCAGGTAAGTCCAAGGTGATGTTCCATCGCAATTTCTGCCGCCATCAGTACCTGTCCCACACTTCCTCCCAGAATTTCGGTAAGTCCTGCGGCCGCCATAGCAGATGAAACCCCGATTTCAGCCTGACAACCTCCCATCGCTGCTGAGATTGTTGCATTCTTTTTAAATAATGTTCCGATTTCCCCGGCAACCAGGATAAATCTCACAATATCATCCTCACTGATAAAATCTGTAAATGCCTGAGAATACATCAGCACAGCCGGGATAACACCACTGGCCCCGTTGGTAGGAGCAGTAATGATCCTTCCGAAGCTGGCATTTTCTTCATTCACGGCAAGGGCAAAGCAGGCAATCCATTTATTGATATTGGTAAAGTTTTCTTCTGCATCTACCACCAGCTTAAACCATTCATCAAGGTTTTTGTAGATTTTATCTTCTCCCAAAAGCTTTCTGTTGATTCCCGCAGCTCTTCTCGTAACATTAAGTCCTCCCGGAAGAATACCTTCTTTATTCACACCTTTGTAGATGCATTCTTTAATCTGCTGCCAGATGTATAAAGCCTCCTGTCTGGTTTCCTCCTGTGGCCTCCAGCTTTCCTCATTAATGAATATGAGATCCGAAATTCTTTTCAGTCCCAGCTTTTCACAGTACTTAACAATATCCGAACCATGATGGCAAGGATATAATGTACGTATACACTGCTTTTGTATTGAGTTTTTTTCCTGGCTGGCAATAAAGCCTCCGCCTACAGAATAAAAATCCTGAACAAGCTCGGTTCCGTCTTCAAAAACAGCCCTGAAGATCATTCCGTTCGGATGAAAATCAAGGGATTTATGCATATTTAAAACCAAATGATAGCCGTAAACAAATGGAATTTCTTTTTCACCACCCAGATTAAGGATTTGAGTGGTCTTGATATGGTCTATTTTCTCATCAATTTTTGAAGTATCAATGGTCTTGAAATCTTCACCATTTAGCCCAAGCATCCCGGCAATATCTGTTCCGTGCCCGATCCCTGTTTTAGCCAGTGAACCAAAAAATTCAAGAAAAACTTCTTTAACTTCTGCTATTGATCTTTCTCTTTTTATAATTCTGATGAATGCAGACGCCGCATTCCATGGCCCCATCGTATGCGAACTGGACGGGCCTATTCCTACTTTAATAATCTCAAAAACCGATATTGATTCCATAAGTGATTCTTCATTTTCCTCGAAAAGCAAAGATACATGATAAATCCTAATAAAGTTGATCTTATATTAATGAACTATGCATAAAACAAGAACTTTGAGAACCGATAAAGACTTTTAATGAATATTATTCTCTATCACTTCATCAAATATTTCATTTAATATTTTAGAAACATCTTTGGGTTTGGTGGCAGGAAATAAATGGGTTCCGCCTTTGATGACATAATCCGGTTTTGAATAGCGGATCGGAAAAACAATATCTTTGTCACCCAGAATCTGGATTACTTCTGGATTTTCTTCAAATTTCCACTCTGAAACCTTTTCTACAGACCATTTCAAATAGTAAGGATCTCTTACTTTGAAATACTGAAGGATCTTAGGATTTTTAGGATCAAAAAGCTTTCTCACCACAGAATATACATTGGCCGCTTTATCGTTGAATAAACCTACCGGCAATATTCTCGGGATCTTTGTAACCTCCCCGGTCCTGATAAACCTGGACTTTTCTTTATCTGATTTGATGCTTCCCAGGATCACTACTTTTTCAGCAGGTTTCAGCTTATTGATCTCCTGAACCATGATTCCCCCGAAGGAATACCCTAACAGACAGAAAGGCTCAGAAGGATCTACTTTCTCCGCCATTCTCTGTACATAAGAATCAAAAGGTTCATTTTTTTCAGGGATGAGCCAGTCTATAAAAATCAATTCACAGTGCTTGGGAAATTCCAGCCTTTCCAGTACTTTAAAATCGGCACCAAGCCCGCTTACTATGTAAATTTTCATACGGCTAATTTATAAAAAACATGATAAAAAATCAAAGGTCTGCCAATTCCGGGCCATAGTATTTCGTGTCATTCAGGATCATCTCAAAAATAAAAAAAGAGCAGTTCATAGAACCACTCTTTCTGCATTATCAATCGTTATTTCTTAAGTTTATTTTTTCTTTACAGGAACTCTGTTTTCGTTATCCAGTTTTTCCGTAGAAACTCTGAACTGGAAATCCATTTCGTTCTTGATGAAGTAATCTTTCAGTGAAGACTGGTAGAATACTTTGAAATCTCTTCTGTTCAAAGAGAACTTCGCAGATTCTATTACTACAGTAAACTGAGTTACATATACATTGGCAGGGAAAGTAATGGTCTTTCTTACCCCTTTAATGGTAATATCTCCGTACACTGTTGAATTGTACTCGCTGTTTGCTAAAGGAATAATTTTAGTCAAGTGAAATTTCGCGATCGGGAATTTCTTAACCTCGAAGAAATTAGTGCTTTTAAGCTCATTAGTCAGTTTGATCTGATCTTCTTCAGAGACATCTCCCGCCATCATGCTTCTCATATCTATAATAAACTCTCCGTCTACAAGAACCGTTTTATCGAAATTGAATTTCCCGCTTTTCAGCTTTACCGTTCCTGAATGGGAGGAAGTTTCCGTTTTTACAACTTTATATCCCCACCATCTGATCTCTGATGAGGTTACTTTCGATACCTTATCAAATTTCTTCTGGGCAAAAACAAATGATACACTTACGCACATCATAGCAAACAATAGTAATCTTTTCATTCTTTTTTATTTACAATTCAACAAAAATAAAAAAAAGTGTAGAACTTCTACACTTTTAACAATCTTTTTTTGATTAAATTATTTAGCAGTTACCTTTACGGTCATATCAATATCATCTTTCACAAAAACATCCTGCATAGAAGACTTGTACGCTACATCAAATTTCTGTCTGTCGAAAGAGAATTTGTTGGAAACAAGACTTACTGTTCCATTGCTGTAGGTAATTTTTGCAGGGAAGCTTACAGCATTTGTTTTTCCTTTCACCGTAAGGTTTCCTGTTACTAATGAATTGTAAACTTTATCGTTGTTTTTCTTTACGGAAGTAATTTTGAAAGAAGCTGTAGGGAATTTTTCAACTTCAAAGAAGTCACCGTTCTTAAGGTGCCCGTTCAGTTTCTGCTGATATTCTCCGGAAAGGTCTGTTGCATTGATAGAAGTCATATCCAAAACAAAACTTCCTCCTACCAGCTGATTTCCTTTCATCACCATTTCTCCGGATTTTACTTTTATGGTTCCGTCGTGAGAGCTTGCCTCAGATTTTGCGACTTTGTATCCCCACCAGTGGATATCAGAAGTTACCACTTTCTTTGACTGTCCAAAAGCTAAACCACCAGCTAAAACGGCTAACAAAAATATTTTTTTCATTTGAATAAAGTTATTTACTTATTTAATATTGCAAATGTAGCCAACTTATCTGATAGATTTCATTGATGTATATCAATAAGAACAATTATTTTTATGAATAATATCATCCCATAAAAAAACTCCGGAAATGATCCGGAGTTGTCTATTTTAATTTTGATAATAAGCAGTGTACAATGCGGCTCCTTTTAATGCCGTATGGTTCTGTTTGATCAGGTAGATTGGGGTGTTTTTAAGCATAGCCTCCATCTTATCACTGATCTTGAATTTCTCATAGAACTTGGTTTTGTCTATGTATTCTCTTACCGTCTGTGGAATATCTCCTGAGATCAGCAGCCCTCCGGTAGCTTTAAGCTTAAGGACAAGGTTATTAGCTTCTCTCGCCAGGAATTCCAGGAAAGTATCCAGTGCAATTCTGCAGATCAGTACATTTTCTTCTACTGCAGCTTTATACAGCTCCTGAACAAAGTTTCCTCCCGCCAGACGTTCAGCCAGCCATTCCGGTTCCGGATGTCTTTTAACGTCTCTCAGGAATCTGTAAATATTGAAAAGACCTGTTTTGGACAATACATTTTCCCAGCTTACGATACCGTAAATATTATTTAAAAACTGGTAGAATTCTACTTCTACATTGGTTCTTGGTGAAAACTCCGAGTGCCCTCCTTCCGTAGCAAACGGTCTCAGAAATTGGCCGTCAAAAAAATATCCGGCTTCTCCCAGTCCGTTTCCGGGTGCCAAAATGGCAACATTTCCTTTTTCAAGGTGTCCGCTGGTATAGATAGGTTCAAGATCGCTGTCTTCAAGAAGTCCCATTCCATAGGCAGAAGCTTCAAGATCGTTCAGCATATCCCCTTTTTCGAACCCGAAATCTCTGGTGTATTCTTCAATATCCAGATCCCAGCCCAATCTTGCCGGGCTGCTCTTTCCTTCGATGACAGGTCCTGGCACAGCCATTGACAAACGCTGTACATTATTTAACTGATTATCCTGAATAAATTTTCTCAGGATATCGGAAAATGACGCATACTCTTTAGTTGTATACGTATTCTGAATTTTTATCTCAAGACCTCCGTTACTGGAAACAAAATAGCCTAAGATGGTCATATCTTCACGGAGGCTGGCTCCAATGATAGAAACATTATCATTATTACTGTTCTCTACTCCTGGTAAATAAAGCGGAAATTTTGGATTCAAAATCATAACCTCAAATTTTATCAAATATAATAATAGTTTTCGTAAATTCTCTATGGAACAAAAAAACCTTTTCACAAAAATGAAAAGGTTTGGTTAATAATTGCTTATATATAAATCTAACTACTTTCCTAATGGGATATTGTATCCGAAGCCAACTCCGATATTCCCCACATTATAGTCCTGTCCGGCAAGATCGCCTTTATCTCCTACAAAAACCTTCTGGTATTGTACAAAGAAATTCCAGTCTCTGTTGTGATATCCGATCTCAGGTTTGATATAAAAACCTCCGTCAGGTCTGTCAACACTACTGTTGGAAGCCACTTTCTTATCGCCTACCAGAAATCCGTACCCTAAATCTGTTCCGAAATAGAAACCAGTCTGCTTAGGATAGATTCTTACTAAAGCTCCCACAGGAATTACCCCAACATCATTATTATCGTACCCGTTGTTATTTTTTGAAAAGTAATGGGTATATCCGGTGGCAATACCTAATCCGAATCCTGGAGTAATAAGGTTTTGGTAGGATACATCCACACCAGCAGCTGCGGAAAGATTATCTGCAGGAACTGCTAAACCAGCATTGGCTCCTACTTTAATCATATTATTCATTTTTGAGTCCTGCGCGCTTGCGATACCTGCTGTTAAAATTCCAGCTAACAATATGGCTTGTTTTAACATTTTCATAACTCTAATTTTTTTAAATTTTACTAAGCAATAGGATGTAAAAATCATGCCAACGGAAGTATTTCTCATTATTTTAACACTTAAAAAAAATTTAATTAAATGAATTTCAATGTGTTAAATTATTTTAAAAATTAAATGATTGTTTAAGAGAAATGGATGCCGGAAAAGGAGGATGGAAGTTTATTTCACAATCATGATTTCTTTGAACCTGATGATGAGAAATTGATCATAGCATTTTGTGTATACAGAATAAGATAAAGGATGGGAACCTATTCCTTGATATTTATGTTAAATATATAAAGTATTTAAACCTACTTTAATCTAAATAGTTTTTCAGGCTTCTCAAAACTTTCTTCTTCCATCTTCCTGTCTAAAATACTACTCTCCACTTTCACCCGTTATCATTTTAACCTTTTTCCTTCAAAAACATCAAAACATAAACTTTCTCAAATGGCTGATCCATTATTAAATCATAAACATCTTCTCTGGCGCGCAGGCTTCGGAACCGGTCTCAACCAGATTGAGGATATGAAGAATAAGAGTATTAAGACGCTCACGGATGAACTTTTCAAAGAAGAAACTTTCACAGAAGTAATTTATGATACGCCTGATCCTGATTTTACAGCCAATATGGACAACCGCCTACCTGAAGAAAAAAGAAAGGATTTACAACGCATCAACAGGGAGCAGAACAACGAGTTGAACCTCAATTTTCTTGATAAAATGGTCAACAGTCGTGAGCAGCTGCGTGAAAAGATGGCTTTTTTCTGGCACGGACATTTTGCCACAAGAGTAAATAATCCGAAATTTAACAAGAAACTTCTCAATACAATCAGAAAAAATGCGCTGGGCAGCTTTAAAGATCTTCTTTTTGCTGTAAGCAGCTCTCCTGCCATGCTGAGTTTTCTCAATAATCAGCAGAATAAAAAGGATCATCCCAATGAAAATTTTGCCCGCGAGGTAATGGAACTTTTTACCATGGGCAGAGGAAACTATACCGAGCAGGACATCCGTGAAGGGGCCAGAGCCTTTACGGGATGGGGATTTGATAAAGAAGGGCAATTTAAAGAAAGAAAGCAGCTTCATGACGAAGGAAGCAAAACTTTTTTAGGAAAAACGGGAAATTTCAGAGGTACAGACATTTTAAACATCATTCTTGAGCAAAAGGTAACTGCCCGCTTTATTACCACTAAAATCTATAAGTTCTTTGTGAATGAAAATCCGAACAATAAGATCATCGACACGCTGAGCAATGATTTCTATAACTCCGGCTATGATATAAAAAAACTCATGCATGCTATATTTTCAAGCTCGTGGTTTTATGATAAAAAGAATATCGGGAACAGAATAAAATCTCCTATAGAGCTTATGGCCGGCATGATGCGGATGCTTCCAATGCATATCCAGAATCCGGAAAACCTCATCATTTATCAGAAACTTCTGGGGCAAATGCTGCTCTACCCTCCCAATGTATCCGGATGGCCGAATGGCAAATCATGGATAGACAGTTCTACCCTTATGCTGCGGTTGCAGATTCCCCAGATATGGTCAGGATTAAGACCTCTGGAATACAGTCCAAGACAGGATGATGATATTGACATGGGCATGAAATCCCGTGAGACAGCCTTAAATAAAACCTTTAAAAATCCTAATATTACGATTGACTGGAGTAGTGTAGAAAAGGCTTTTGCCGGTAAAAATTGTGAAGATTATCTGATTCAGAATTCAGGAACTCTTGATATGGCTTCGGTAAAGAATTTTTCAGATAAGAGTATAAAAATGACAGTGATCAACCTGATGTCTACACCGGAATATCAGTTAATGTAAGGTATTCATAACCAAAATCAAGAAGTATGTTAATTAAAAGAAGAGAATTCCTCAAAATAAGTTCACTGGCCGCAGCTTCACTGATGATGCCTGATTTTTTAAAAGCAATGACACTTGACGGTGCATTGGAACAGAATCAGAAAATCCTGATCGTCCTTCAGTTCACAGGCGGTAATGACGGTTTGAACACTATTATTCCAATAAAAAATGATATTTATTTCAGGGAAAGAAACAGCATCGCTATCAAAGATTCTCTGACACTGAATGATGAAACGGGAATTAATCCCGCCCTTTCTTATTTTAAAGAACTTTTTGATAACGGTGAACTTTCTGTAATGAATAATGTTGGCTATCCTGAGCCTGATAAGTCCCATTTCAGAAGTATGGACATCTGGCATTCCGCAAGCCGGAGTGATGAGTTTCTGGAAACCGGATGGATAGGCCGTTTTCTGGATGAAGAATGTTACCGCTGTGAACATCCTACCCAGGCTCTGGAAGTAGATGATATGCTGAGCCTGGCCCTGAAAGGCGAAAATAACAAAGCTTTCGCGTTCAAAGATCCCAAAAGGCTCTATCAGACCAGTCAGGAAAAATATTTCAAGGCTTTGTATGACCACCATCATGAAGATGAAACGGTTTCTTATTTATATCAAACACTAGGTTCCACTATCAATAACGCCGACTATATTTTTGAAAAAAGTAAAGCTAAAAAAACGGATCAGATCTATCCTGGTTCACAGTTAGGAAAAGATTTCCGGACTGTAGCTTCTCTGATCAAATCTGATATCAACACCCAGGTATATTACCTTTCTGTAGGAAGTTTTGATACCCATGTCAACCAGAATGAAAGACAGAAAAAACTGTTCAGCGACATCAATGAAGCCATAAAATCTTTTGTAGCCGATATGAAAAGTAACGGACTTTTCGACAATATTCTTCTGATGACCTTCTCGGAATTCGGACGTCGTGTAGCCCAGAATGCCAGCAACGGAACTGATCACGGAACTGCCAATCAGATGTTTTTTATCAGTGGCGGACTTAAGAAGAAAGGACTTCTGAATGCTCTCCCCAACCTTCAGCAGCTCAATCAGGGTGATTTGATTTATACTGAGGATTTCAGAAAAGTGTACGCTACCATCCTGAAAAACTGGCTTAAAGCAGATTCTTCCAAAGTGCTGGGCTGGAAAAACGGGGTTTATGATTTTATATGATGATTTTGAATGTTGATTGATCTGGTTTGTTGGATTTGCGCAAGGACGCAAGATTATTTTTACATTCTATATGGATTTTTATTATTTAGGCGGACTAAAGTCCACCTCTATTGAATAAATTCTACAGTATAGAAAATGTTTGTCTATTTTTTTCTCTCGCAAATTTTGCAGATTTCGCAGATTCTTCTTTTGTGTCTATTGACTACATTAAACCTTCGGTTTGTGGTTTTAAAAGTTTCCCACGGATCTCTCAGATAACACAGATTTTTATGGAGATGAGTTTGCTGAAAATCTTTGATTTTCTTGCACCTTAAAAGCAGCACAATAGTTTAAAAGTCTTGCGTCATCGCGAAGATCCAACAAAAATAAACCTCACAGATCCATAAAAGGACCCATAAGGTTTACATGGTAATATCATTTACTGATCTATAAGTCTATGCTTTTCTATATTTCTTTTTATTCTTCCAGGGCGCATTTTTACCGACATCCCCTGCCATGATACATCCGTACGGCATCACCTCATCCAGTACTTCACACAATTCGTATTCCTCGATCTGTGCTCTTACGTTTTTAGCACTTTTATAGGCACTTGGCAACTCGGAAATATCAATTTCATTAGAGAAGAAACGGATATCAAGTCCTTTGGTTTCTTCCTCAAAGATTTCTTCTGTTGTCTTATGGGCAAGGGACCTTTTATGCTGGCTTCTGCTGAAATTTCTTCCGGCTCCATGCGGGGCAAATCCAAGGTTTCTTTCATTGGTTTTTCCCTGAACAATCAATACCGGTTCTGCCATATTTAGTGGAATCAATCTTGGTCCTGTAATATCCGGCATGAATTTATCATCCAGCGGAGTAGCTCCTTTAGCATGATAAAACAGGTCTCCATCCCTGAAAACGAAATTATGCTCATTCCAGTATCTGTTTTCTTTTTCTGTTTCCAGTTTGTTCAAAATTGCATCATGAATGGAAGTATGGTTTTCCTTCGTCCATTTTCTGATCAGCTGCAGGGCTTCCCAATATTCTTTACCTTCTTCGGTATCGTAAGGAATCCATGCATTTTCTCTTAGGGTTTCAGGAGAAATTTCCTGTCTGAAACGGTTGGCCACCTTCATTCCTTTATCATATAATGCAGCCCCCGGAGCTCTTGATCCGTGGTGGGTAACCAACATTGTATTTCCGGTATTTTTAGAAATTCCAACGAACAGGAAATGGTTTCCGTCACCCTGTGTTCCCATATGAGAACGGGCGATACTGATGAGTTTTTCATCATTTAAGAATTCATTTTCTCTGAAAGCATCCATTAGTTCCTGAGACATCGGCATCTGCTCTCCTCTCGCTCTTCCTCCATATCCGAAATGCGTCACGGAATGCGCGGCATCCAGCACTTCTTTAGGGTCAGCTTTTCCAAAATCTGTAAGCATCACCGAACAACAGATATCCGCGCTATGGAATCCTGGATGGATCGCGTTTTTAGCGACAACCACTCCACCCACCGGAATCTGGCCTTCAGGACCTGTAGGACAGGCATCCGGCATAATAGCTCCTGCCATTAATGTAGGGGTTTTCATCAGCACATTCATGGTTTTGATTACTTTTTCTACATTATCGTTTTCACTTTCATGTTCTGCTCTGATATTGATCACAAAATCTTTCGGTGCATCATGAAGCGGAATCAGGTCTGGCTGCTTAAACTGTTCCAGATATTGTTTGGTCTGGGTTTCATCCAGATTATTTTCATTGATATAAGCAATGGCCTCTTTAAACCATTTTGCTGGTCTATACCCTAATTCAATCAGTTCGTTTCCTGTAATTGTATTCATTTTATTTGGTTTTTAATTTTTCAGAGCCTTATCTGTCTTCATTTCTGGTTTTATTATCCTATTCAGGCAAAGCTGCTACAATTTATTGTTATTCATTTCTATGTAACCCTGGTGAGATTCGAACTCACATTCCCGATTGGCATTGAGGCTGTAAATACGCTTCCCTACTTTTCTGAAAATTTCGGTGCATCTGTAAACTCTACCCATTAGTCCGCGCAGGTCTAACCGGAATATCCTCAAACTCTACGAATACGTAAATTTTTCCGTAGGCTTTTCCTTTTAAGCTACAAGGTCATTTTGATGATGCAAAGTAACAACACAAGTACGCAATAGTTGTGCGCAGATGAAAAAATTTAATTATTTTTGAAAAAAAATATGCATGTTATCAGAAATAGTAAAAAACAACCCAGAGTCTATTCAGTTCAAAGAAGTTATCGCTTATATTGACGAGCATTATGATTTTACTCCTACTGCATTTAAAAACGGAAACACAATGAATGAGGCCGGACAGAACAACGGTTCGTGCAAAGTTTTCAGTTTTGCAAAACTTCAGAAACTATCCAAAGAACAAACTCTTCCACTTTTTGCAGAATTCTACAGAGAGGATGTTTTAAAAAATCCCGAAGGAACGGACCACCAGAACATCAGAAACTTTATGGAATATGGATGGGACGGAATTGTCTTTGAAGGAGAAGCCCTGAAAGAGAAGTAATGATAAGATAAATTCTCACTCACCCTTTTAAAAACGTACAACCATGTCATCCAATAAAAACGCACTGATCCGCTATAAAACGCTGGATAAATGTTTAAAAAACAAGTACCGGAAATACACTCTGGAAGATCTTATCGACGAATGTTCCGAAGCCCTTTTTGAGTTTGAGGGGAAAGAATCTTATGTAAGCAGACGTACTGTTCAGCTCGACCTTCAGAATATGCGCAGTGAGAAATTCGGATATGAAGCGCCAATTGAGGTATATGAAAGGAAATATTACCGTTACAGCGATCCTGAGTACAGTATTCATAATATTTCAGTGAACGAAAGTGATCTGAAAGCCATGAACAATGCCATACAGATCCTGAAGCAGTTCAAAGATTTTTCAATGTTCAAAGAGATGAACGGGGTGATTCAGAAACTGGAAGATTCGATTCATTCCACCAGCCAGAAATCCATTATCCATCTTGATAAAAATGAACAGCTGAAAGGTCTGGAACATATTGATATTCTTTACGAAAGCATTGCCAATAAAAAAGTTTTAAATATTCTGTACCGCAGTTTCACAGCAAAGGAATCCAGCAGTTACCTTGTACATCCGCAGTTATTGAAAGAGTTTAACAACCGATGGTTCCTCATCTGCATCCATAAAGGCAAAATATATAACCTTGCTTTGGACAGAATGGAAAAAATAACCCCGGAAGAAGATCTGCCTTATATTGATAAAGATCTGGACGGTGATGAATATTTTAAAGATATTGTAGGAGTGACAGTTTCTGAAGGTATGGCTCCTAAAAACGTCATTTTCTTCGTCGACTCTTCCAATTCTCCTTATATAAAGACCAAGCCTCTGCACAAGAGTCAGGAAATCATCAGCGAAACAGAAGAGGGCACATTATTTAAAATTTGTGTTCAGATTAACTTTGAGCTGGAAAGACTGCTGCTGGGTTTCGGAGAATCTCTGATTGTTCATAAACCCCGGAAGCTGAGGTTGAGAATGGAGGAAAAGTTTAAAGCCGGATATGGAAATTATAAAAATCTGGATATTCCGGATTAAAACGGATAAGCTTTGAATCTGCAATTATTTTCTCAGCGGATTGACCTTACTATTAAACCTTATAGTTCCTTTTAAGGATTTGTAAGGTTTATTTTTTGGGATTTTCGCAAGGTTTTTAAACTATCATGATGTTTTTAAGGCGCAAGAAAATCAAAGATTTTCGGTGTGCTCATCTCCATAAAAAGTCTGTGTCAAAAGAATCTGCAAAATTTGCGAGAGAAAAAAGCTGTAGAATATATTCAATAGAGGTGGACTTTAGTCCGCCTAAATAATAAAAACCCAATCCTTTGGCTTTAGCCTAAATTTCTACAGCAAATACGCCATCTGCACAATAAGCGAGCGAATAAAATATGGATTAAGATCTGTGTCATCTGGGGTAATCTGTGAGAAACCATTAAGCCCAATAAAAGCCCTGCCCTACAAAGCCGATCTCAGGGAAAATAAAAAATGGCTTAGAAATTGTATTTACTTACCTATAAAATAACACTATGAAATCAAGAATATTTAAAGCCCTGATTGCTATTATAGCTCCGATTGCTATAGAATATATTGTAAAGAAAATATCAGAGAGATTTGATAAAAAAGAAGGGGAAAAACCAAAGGAACCCAAACAGATTACTGCTTAAACAAAGGTAGTTAAAATTTAAAATTGTTGAAAAGAGGTTGTCATATATTGAACAGCCTCTTTTTTTCTGCTGACGGTATAAATTATAAGTAATGAATAATGAGCAATAAGTAATACCCTTTATTTTTATTAATTACAGGCTTAAATTCTTACAAATTTTCCTGACTGTTTTACTCCTACAAATTCAGTCCTTTTACAGAAAAGTATCCGTCTTTCACCTCAATAACGGTTCTCTTTCCGTAGCCGATCTGCAATTTAAACATATTATCTAACGGGAACAGAAGAATTACCTGCAGGATGAGCCGTATTACGCCTGCATGGGTTATCAAAAGGATCTTATCTCTATCTTCAACAGCGGCAAGTTCATTCCAGAAATTGATAACACGAGACTGCATTTCCAGAAGATTTTCACCTTGTGAAGCTTTTACGTGAATAAAATCTTCATACCAGGGATTGATCTCTTCTTCCGGAATTTCTGTCCACGGTTTCATTTCCCAGGTTCCGAAATTCATTTCGCGCAGTCTTTCATCTGTGGTATAATTCATCTGAAGATACTCTGCTAAAAGGGTACACCGCTGGGAAGGACTTGAAATCACCCTGTCAAAGTTTCGCTCCAGCTTCAGATTCTTAAAATCTTCAATATAGTTTTCCTTTAAAGGCATTTCTGCAAATCCATAACATAAGTTCGACGGATTTTCTACTGCGGTATGGCGGATCAGATGAATTTCCATACAATCATTGTTCCAAGGTAAAACAAAACTTCACTCACTTGCTGTACAGATCCAAGGCAGTCTCCTGTATAACCGCCGATGTGTTTCTTAAAATACCAGCCCATACAGATTTTTCCAATATATGCCAATACGAATGCCACAATCAGACGGGGATCCGGAATCAGGGCAAAAGCCACTAATACACTGAAAAAGCTCACCAATAAAGATATTCCATTCAAAGGCCTGTTGGCCAACGGTTTTGATTTGCTGACATCAATATCCGTCACATATTGGTGGGTATAGATCATCGTTCCTGAAATAAAGCGGCTGGCCGTATGAGCAAGAACAATAATGCTGAATGTCGGGATCAGATCCATGTTTCCCAATGCTTTGATACTAAAAAACTTCAGAGAAAATAACAGTATAATTCCTACTGCCCCATAAGCTCCTACCCTACTGTCTTTCATAATGGTGAGGATCTTTTCTTTTCCGTAGCCGCCTCCGAAACTGTCACAGACATCCGTAAAACCGTCTTCATGGAAAGCTCCGGTAAGCAGAACACTGGAAATCATCATCAGGACAATGGCAATATCCAGGTTAAAAATATGATAGGAAAGATAGAGGACAACAGCATTAATAAGCCCGACCAGCAGCCCTACCCAGGCAAAATATTTCTGCGACTGGTTCATAATTTCCCCGGAATACGGAATCTTGAACGGAACCGGAATTCTCGTAAAGAACATCAGGGCCGTTGCAAAATAGATCAGTTCGTTTTTTACCGCTTTCATTTATTCTTTATTTGAAACATGAGCATCTTCAAAACTTGACATTTCATTCAGAAAATTCACGGCACTTTGTATCAATGGATAAGCCAGTGCACAGCCTGTTCCTTCTCCCAAACGCAGGTTAAGATTTAACAGTGCCTTCTGCTCCAAAAGTTCAAGAAGCTTCTGATGGGCATTTTCATCACTGACATGACAGAAGATACAGTTTTTCAGGATCTCAGGATTCTTTTTCGAGACTGCTGCTACAGCCATACTGGCGATAAAGCCGTCCACCATGATAAGCATATTCTGTTGAAAGGCTTCTTCCACAGCTCCCATCATCTGTACAATTTCAAGTCCGCCAAAAGTCTGTGCCACCTCATCAGCCGTTTGAATATGAGCATATTGCTGTAAAACTTCGGATAAAATATTGATTTTACGTTGAAGCTGTTCATCATCAAGCCCGGTTCCTCTTCCTATACAATCCGCTGCGGGAAGATCAAAAAGCCTGCTCATCATCAATGAAGATGCAGAAGTATTCCCTATTCCCATTTCTCCGAAACCAATGATATTACAGCCCGTTTCAGCAATTTCCAATACCACGGCTCTTCCGTTTTCCAGAGCCTGGAGATATTCTTCTTTTGTCATAGCTGGCTCTTCAAGCATATTACGGCTGGATTTTCTTACCTTTTTATCGATCAGTTCAAGCCCTTCCGGAAAATCGAAATTCACTCCGGCATCCACAATCTTGATCTCTATTCCCTGGTGTCGGCAAAATACATTGATAGCAGCCCCGCCGCTCAGAAAATTCATCACCATCTGATACGTTACTTCCTGCGGATAGGCACTCACTCCTGCCGAAGCAATGCCGTGATCCGCAGCAAAAACAACCATGTGCGGATGTAAAAGCTGAGGTGAAATAGTTTTCTGAACCATTCCTATTTTATGAGCAAGAGATTCCAGATGTCCCAATGCTCCTAATGGTTTTGTTTTGAAGTCTATTTTATGCTGAAGTTCGGTGGCTAACATAAGTATAAAGTTGGATTTATTCGTGAAAGTGCAATATTAGTGAAATTGGGGAGGTTTTGGGGTAAATATGATGAGCTTTTGTTTTGAAAAAAAAGAAAAAAGAGAATAGACGAAGAGATGATAGACATTAAGATTTAAATGATAAGATTTTATAGACCGGCTGCCTGCACCTATTACCTATTACCTATTACCTATTACCTATTACCTATCATTTTCCGCCTGCGCAAAAAGACTACGCACTCTCCTCTTTACTTTGCCATAAAATTAAAAATAATGACACCTAAAATACTAGAAAAAATAAAAGAAATAGAGGAAGAACGCAGTGTGGAAGTACTTCTGGCTGTAGAATCAGGAAGCAGGGCCTGGGGTTTTGCCTCTCCGGACAGCGATTATGACATCCGCTTTATCTACCGTCATGAAAAAGATTGGTACCTTTCACCATGGGATAAAGATGAAACTATAGAATTTATGACCGAAGATGATCTGGATGGTTCCGGCTGGGACCTCAGAAAGACATTTCATCTGCTGTTGAAGTCGAATGCGGCTTTACTGAGCTGGTTTTATTCTCCGATCGTGTATAAAGAGAACAGAAAGTTTGTAGAATTATTCAGACCTTTGGCCGATGCCTGTTTTTCTCCGATAGCGGTTTCCTATCATTACCTGAGCATGAGCAAAAAGTATCTGGAAGCGTGCAGAAGTGATGAAGTAAAACTGAAAAGCTATTTTTACTGTCTGAGAACTGCGCTTACAGGAAAATGGATCATAGAAAGAGGAACGGTTCCTCCGGTTCTGTTCAGTAATCTGCTGGTTCTCACTGACGATCACACCCGAAGAAAAATAGAAAATCTTGTTTCTTTAAAAGCGACAAAAGGAGAATCCTATTACCATCCGAACGATTGGGAACTCTTCGGATTTCTGGAAAAAACAATTCTTGAAAATGAGGAAAGATCCAAAAACCTGGCTGGAGGAAAAGCAGATAAGAGTGAAATGGAAAGGGTTTTCAGAGAAATACTAAAAATAAGGTAACATGAAACTATTTCAATGGTTCAGAAAAGAAAAAGCAATGAAAAATAACAATACAGGATCTGGAATTCAGACAGGAAAAAATAACGACAATGTACCACCACATCCTTTTATTGAAAGATGTAAATACCTCAGAGAGGAATATGGATTGATTGTTCCTGATGTTTATATTTCATTTTTTACCCGGCATAAGGTATCAGAAAACAATTTCAGGTACAAATGTCTTTGGGATAATGAGATTTATGAAAGGGTATTTTATACCAAAGAATTTATTTTGTATGCTGTAAAAAGATATACGGAAATTCATGGCGAGCAAGCTGATTATGCCCATCTACAGGAAATTCTGGATGAAGCCCATTATGAATTTATCCTTAAAGAGAACAGGTTTGCAGCAGATCATATGGATATTTCTTTCATCGATCAATGCTATGAAGAACTGGAAAGAAACCAGGACTACCTTATGATAGGAATCGAAACCTATGCTGATTGCGGCGGTGCTGAATATATGATTATGACCAGTGATAAAAAAGGATATAGAGGAGGAAGCTATCATGGTATGTCTGAGGATCTGGATATTAATGGCATTACAATTACCTATGAAGTCCTGAATTATTATGGAACAGTTGGTGAAACCATTATAAAGGAACACTCATCTGCCAGGAATAACCAATCCTATTAAATAAAAAACAATGAAATTATTTCAATGGTTTAAAAATATGAGCGAGGAAACTCAAAATGTCCGGAGAAAAAAAGAATCCGAACCACCTCATCCTTTTATTGAACAATGCAGAGTTTTAAAAGAGGAATTCGGATTGGTAGTTCCTCCATCTGCTATTGACTCTCTGGTACGTTTCAATCTTCCAAAAGATCATTATTATTACAGTCCGTTCTGGCATTTTGATAACGATCACCTTGAAATATTTTTCACTGAGAAATTTATTGAACATGTTATAAATCGGTATCAGGAAGTACATGGCAAAGAAGTAGATTTAGCCCCACTTCAGGATTTACTGGATGAGATGAGGTATGAATTTAACCTGAAAGAAGACTGTTTTGATAACACTATTCAAGATTCGGGTTTCATCAATCAATGTTACAGAGAATTCAAAGATTCTGGTGAAGAACTGATTATTACGCTTGATTTCGATTTCCAAAATCTTGTTCTTACCACTGAACTGACAGGACAGGTCGGGCAGGATTATCCGGGTTTAAATACCTTATACAGAACGACTGCCGGAATCAGATATGAAGAGCTTCAGGATTACCAGTCGCTTGAAGAAGTTATCCGAAAAGTCCGGAATCAGGAAGGAACCTCCTAATTTGATTAAAAATAATGAAAGAATTATCACACAGAGCCTTAAATTTTCTGAAGAAGACCGAAAGGAAAAATGAACTCTGTATTGACAGAAAGCTGATTGAAAAGCATTTATCAGTATACCCTGTTAAAAATCCTTCGGAAATCCTCAGGTTTAATGAAAACTTTTCAGGGGTTACCATTGAAGGAGTTACCATGAGTATCTTTACTTCCAAACAAATCAAAGAACACAAAGGAGTGAATACTTATTATTGGGATGATGAAGTCTTATTTGCGATTGGTGATGATATCTATCTTTCCGAAAGTGGAAAGGTTACATTTAGAGACTGCGGATGTGAATCTTATGATTTCTTTTTTTACTCAGACAGCTTTGAAGTTCTCATAGAACATCAGGCTTTTTGGGAGGAATTCAGGTATTATAAATATCTTCCAGCTCTGGCCTATGAGATCACCTGTGACATTCATATGATTTCAGAATATTTTTCAGATTATGAAGAAATTGAAGAATGCTCCGATAGCTATCATTATCTTTGGAAAAACAGTCTGAATCTGGTTCATGCCCGGCTTTTTCCCGAAGGATGGTCTATTTACATTGACAGTCTTTCAGAAAATGCCCGCCATGAATTGATTTCATCATTAAAATCAGAAAACTTAATACCATGAAAAATATAATCGCGCTTTCTCCCATGTACACGGAAGACAGCAACAATCTGAAAAAAGCATCCCTCAACTCTCCTTATGAACTGAACCGGTTTAATGCCCAATGGAAGGTTCCGGAAGAATTCCGTTCTGATGTCATTGGCGTATACGGAGAAGATATTTATGCAGAGATTGTTGCCGGGCAGTGCGGACTGACCCTTACCAAACCGGATGATGACTGGATGGTTCATATTTCAGAAGAATTTACCCAACGGAAAATTTCCTACGGCCGGCTGAAAGACTTTACAGATCTGGAAAACATTTTCATCAAATGTGCAGATTTTAAAAGCTTTAAAGCAGGGGTTTATGATAAAATAACTGATATCAAGGGTTTTGACACCGTTGACCCTGAAAGTACCGTCTTTATTTCGGAAGTGGTGGAATGGGAACTTGAAGTGCGATGCTTTGTATTGAACGGGAAAATAAAAACCCATTCGTCCTATTGGAGGAATAATACTTTTGATACCAATCCGCTTTCTGAAACAGAAGAGCAGGAAATGTTCTCATTTTTTGAGAAATTCATCAGACAATACGCCTCTACCCTTCCCAAAGCGGTTGTTCTGGACTTTGGAATCATTCAGGGAAAAGGCTGGGCTCTCATTGAAGCGAATCCCGCCTGGTGTTCCGGTTTATATGCCTGTGATGCAGAAAAAGCCCTGGAGGTGATTGTGGAAAGCAGTATTAAACATTAGAAAAAACCATTAAGAGAAATGAACGTTTTAAGTCAATAAATATGCTGTAACAGCAGCGATTTTAATTTTTAACGGATTCATGATCTTAATGGTTTCCTTTTATCCGGTCCTTTTGTATTTTAGTGGAAAATATAAATATGAAATACCTTTCCATTCTATGGATCTTTACCCTGCTTTTATCCTGTATCGGAAAGGAAGGGAATAAAAAAGATCTCCAACTTACCGCCCCACACCAGAAAACAGTGGCTAAAAAAGACTCAACAGTATCTGCAGTTCCTGCAACTACAAAAATTCCAAAAGACAGCCTGAATGAAGTTATGCAGGAAGATGATATTCTCTTCAACGGTAAGCTGAAAAGATTCTTTTCCCTCAATGATTTTGAAAAAGTATTTGGAAAGGCAGACAGCATTAAACTGATGTCTGAAGAAGCACCCTGCACCTATATTTTTGAAAACCCTGACGGAAGCAAAGATATGAACGACCGGTATCTCTATAAAAACGGTTCCCGTTTTGAAAACACTCAAAATAAAGTTGCGGTAGATGAATTCAGGTTTCTTAATGGAAATTATATCCTGTACAAAGGCATTAAAATTGATGCCCGGACAACTCTTAACGATCTGAAGCCCATTTTTCCTAATGCCATCAGAAATATCGGCACACTGGATGTGTATGAAGAAGGTAAATTCCAGGTGATACAACTCAGGGAAGACCATGAAGGAATTTCAGACGGGCATCTTAATTTATTTTTTAAAAACAACAGGATCTTTTTTATGCACTGGTGGTTTCCATGCTAGCTGCCCTCAAATCCTAGTAACAACAGGTATTTTTCTTTTATCAATTATCAATTGAATTTCGGTTAAAGCAAATATTTTTTGAAAAAATTTCAAACATTTTTCATTACGCAAAAACATTGCGCATTACCCTCTTTACTTTGCATCATCAATAAGGAAGGCCGTAGCTCAGTTGGGTAGAGCAACGTAAACATACTTTATTAAATTTTAACCCGTGAAATGGGTGTGATGATAAAGTTACTTCGCTTCGTAAGCCGTGGGTCGCCGGTTCGAATCCGGCCGGTCTTCCTGATGATGAAGCGGTGTGAGATTAAGGTTACTTCGATTCCCAAAAAAACACCTTAATCAATGTTTAACCGCTTCTTTTTTATGAATGCAAAAACTAATGGTATGTCAAAATTTAACACAAGAAAAACAGGATTCGAATCTGGTATTATTGCCGGAAAACTTACTGATACAGCAGGAAAATATTCTGATTACGAGCTGTTGAGAAGAGTAACCCTTGCCAATATGCTTTTCGAATCAGATTATTATCAGTCTGCCGATGAGATCATGAATCAGATTGAGGATCTGTGTTACAGAGTAGACGGAGAACAGATCATTGAGCTGGCTCTGGAATGCCGTTTCGAACAGAAACTGAGACATACTCCTCTATGGCTGCTTATTCTTGCTCATGAAATTCACGGAGTTCCCGTAAAAGATGCTGTGGCTAAAATTGCCAACCGTCCGGATATGACTATGGATCTTCTTCAGATGCTAAAGGCAAGAAATGGTTCATATAAAATGTCTAAATCCATTAAAAAAGGTCTGGCCAAAGCTTTTGATCAATATGATGAATACCAGATCGCCAAATATAAAAAAAGCAACCTGGAGTTATCCCTGGTAGACGTTGTCAATCTGGTACATCCAAAGCCAACTTCCCGAAATGAGCATGCTCTGAAAGCACTTATCGAAGATACTTTACAGCCTGCCAATACATGGGAAGCAGCCCTTTCTCAGGGTGCTGATAAAAAAGAAACATTTGAGAGAATGATAGGTGAAAAAAGTCTGGGTTCCCTCGCAATTCTGAGAAACCTGAGAAATATGGCCGAAGCAGGAGTTTCGAGACAGATTATAAAAACAGTGATATCACAGGTCAACAGCAGCTGGCTTACTCCGCTGAACTTTCTGTCTGCCCAGAAAAATGCTCCGGATTTCACGGCTGATATTGATGAAGCCATGAAAAACTGTTTTGCCCAGGAAAAAATTCAAGGAACAACCATCCTGGCGATTGATGTTTCCGGAAGTATGGGACAGGTCACTTCTTCCCAGTCTAAATTTTCAAGAATGGATCTTGCTTTTACCATGGCAGCCGCAGGTTCTTATATTTTTGAAGATATGATCCTAGTATTCACCGCCGGAAACGATGGTAATAGAAAAGGAAAGCATATGCTGTGGAGCAATGGTAAAGGTCTTGGACTTTTCAACAGCTATCAGCAGATTCACCAGGAATTAGGCGGAGGTGGCATCTTTACCTATCAGTTATGTGAATGGCTGAAAGAAAAAGGATATGCAAAAGATGCAGAAAGGCTGGTGGTGATCTCTGATAGCCAGGATATCGATGCGCATTACGGACTGGACAGAAAGCCGGATACATCGGCTTATAAAAATTCATATATCATTGATATTTCAACCCATACCCACGGTATAAAAACAGGAAACTGGACCGCAGAGATCAATGGATGGAGTGATAAAGTATTTCATTATATTAAGGCTCTGGAAAATTAAGATTTTCCGGAGCTTTTTACACGAAGCACTTTACCTATTTTTAAGTGAAAACTTTATGCAAAAAACTAATCAACTCATGAACTATAAAATCATCTGTAACGAAGAAAAATTAAGAGAATTTATTGAATGGCTTCCGGATCTGAAACCTAATGAACACTATTATGTACAACTTCTGGCCCGGAAAAAATACAATCCGGAAACAGGACTGAAAGCAGATAAAGCCCAGCTAAAACGTTTTACGGCAACCAAAGAAATGCTTTTTCATAAAATCAGACAGCTTGAACTTCCTCTCGGTCTGTATGAATCCGGCGGAGTTGGGGTTTCACAGGATAATCTTGCCGTATACATTACCCCGAATCCAAGGGATCTTCATAAAGCTTCCCTGCTTCTGATGCGGGAAATTTCCGAAAGGCTGATCCGTAATGATAATGCCATCAATCCTCATACCCTGTCTTTAAACCTCATCCAGACCTCCACATCAAGGAAGGTTTTCTTTGACCTGGATATTGATTTCAGAACCGGGGATCATCAGAAGGTTATTGATCAATTCAGAGCTGATATAGAAAATGTCATCAATGCGGATTGTCTTACATTTATCAAAACCCATGGCGGACTGCACTGCCTCATCAAAACAGAAGCTATCGGAAAGGAATATCAGAAAAGCTGGTACCAGAAGGTTTCTCAGCTAACCTGTGATCAATATGAAGTAACGATGAATGGTGATAATGTGCTTCCTATAGCGGGTTGCATCCAGGGAATTGAGTTTTCACCTTATTTTTTAAATTAAACTGCTATGTGTGCATCCGGCAATGAAATAAAATTCTGCACCTGTATTGAGGGCAGTATTGATGAAGTAAAAAATATTTACATCTGGACTTTAAGCAGGTATATAGGTTCAAAAGAATCCATGAGGCGGGGAAAGATCGTGATACCTGTCAAAGATTTTGAAAATGGGATTTCTGCGGAAAATATCATATCAAAGTTAAATACGGAAAATATTTTCGATTTTGAATATACCGCTCAGGAAAGAGATACATTACACATCAGTTTTAATGCTGATACCACAGCAGAATATAAATATTTCAGCCTGATATTCCGGGATGGAAAATGGCAGGAAGGAAGAAATCCTTTTTTCACAAGCATTAGTAAAAAAATAGCCAGTGGTGAAATAAAACTCATTAATAAAAAAGAAATAAGGGAAGAATAGTTGTCATCTACGGCTCATAACCATTCATATTTTCATTCAAAAATTATAAGATGAAATTATCGTACGATAATTTTGTCGTATGATAAATTTATCGTACCTTTCTGATACCAAACATCCATATCATGAAAGAATTTTTTCCTCTTACTCCTTCAACAGGGACTTTAAAAGACGAGCAGATTATAGGCAGAGAAAAAGAGATCTATAATATTCTCAGAGCCTTAAGTGTACAAAGTATCACTCTGGAGGAAATGAGAAGAATGGGCAAAACCCTTCTTCTTAAAAAACTGGTTTATCTGTGTAACCACAATAAGGTTCCTGACCAATTTAAAAAGGAAAACTTCAAAGCCATTTATTTTTCTCTGCAGGGACAGCAAAATCTGGGCGAGGTTATAGATAAACTGATACAAGGCTTCAATGGTTTCAAAAAATGGTATAAGATAGACCTGGCCAAAACCGGAGAATTTATAGCCAAACTGGTAAGTTCCATCAAAGTTGATGTTTATGGAGCTGAATTTTCGGTTAATCTGCCGGAATATCAAAGAAGCTGGAAGAAAATCTTTTTTCAGACCTTAGAAAATGTGGGGGAAAATTTACAGAAAGATAACAGCAAGCTTATTCTGATATTGGATGAATTACCCATCATGCTGTGGGAATGGTATCAGGCAGGAAGACATGCAGAAGTTACTGAATTTCTTGATATTCTCAGAGAACGAAGACAGGAATTGGAAAACAAAGGCTTAAGATTTGTGTATTGTGGTTCTATTGGCATTAAAGTAATATTACAGACTTTAAGGAGAACATTAAATTATACGGGAGAGCCCACCAATGACATGAGAGAGTTCAATGTAACTTCTTTTTCAGAAGAAGAATCCTCGTTCTTAATGGAATGTTATCTTTTGTCCGGATATACGATTGATACAGGAAAAAAAGCGAAAATCTTTAAGTTGATCCATGAATTATGTGACGGACTTCCTTTTTATATCGCTCATCTGTTTCTTATCATTCAGTCGGAGTTCAATCTTGAGGTGAATGAAGACAATATACGAAAGTTCCATCACTTGATTTTAAATGATGCTTCCTATCAAAAAGCATTTAAACAGCTTACAGAACGTCTTGTGATCTATTATAAAGACGATTCAAAGCTGATGAGTAAAGTCCTTTCACTTATTTCCAGAGCAGACCATCCTGTTTCAGAATCAGAAATTATTACCCAGATAGATGCTGAAGATGAAAAAATTAAAAATATTCTGGAAATCCTGACGGAGGATCACTACTTTATTAAAACAGCAGGCAGCGATGGGAGAACATACAGTTTCAAATATAAAATTTTCAAAGAATGGTGGAGAATAAACAAAGCATAAATACGGTACTTTCATTCGGAGCGAAAAGTGTAAATCCTGAAATACTGGAACAACTGCTTACCGGAAGAGCCGCAGCAGCCGATTTTTTCGAAAATAAAGTCGATGCGATTGTAAAGAATAACAATAATCAGTTCTGGCTTATTATAGGACAGCGGGGAATGGGGAAAACCCACCTGATGAGCGTTTTACACTCCAGGATACAGCATTATGTAAAGGAAGGAAAGCTTAAGACGGCCTATTTTGCCGAAGAAGAATACGGGGTAGACAATTTTTTTGACTTTCTGCTGAGAATCTTAAATTCCTTTATTAAATGGTATGAAGAAGATCAGGTTTACCTCCAAAAAGAACTGGAAATATTGCAGAACACAGCAGCTTCCAGACAATTAAGCTATCTTGAAAATATCATCAAAACATTTACAGCTCAAAAGCCACTTCTTATTCTTGCTGAAAATTTCGGGGATATTCTGGAACAGATGGGCAGTGAAGAACAAGGCAGGTTAAGAGCATGGCTTTATGAAAATGATAACATCAATATCATAGCCACCAGCCAGTCCATTAGTGATGATTTCGACAGAGAGGACCGTCCGTTTTACGGTTTTTTCACCTTGTACTATCTTAAAAACTTGTCTTTCGAAGAAGCTTATTCTTTTTTACTTTCTTTAGCTGAAATAGAGAAAGACCAACCTCTTATCAACCATTTAAAAACAAAAGGAAAGCCTCAGGTTCGTGCCATCTTTGATCTGGTGAAAGGCAACCACCGTCTGCTGGTTACTTTTTATCATTTCCTTAAAGCTGACACCCTGGCCAAAGTATCAGAAAATTTCATTAAAACCATCAATGATCTGAAACCCTATTATGAAACTTATATCCGGTATCTTCCACCCCAGCAGCAGAAAATTTTACGGTACATCGCATTATCCCGGCGTCCCCAAAAAGGAACCGAAATATCAAAAAACTGTTTTATAGAACAAAAATCGTTAAGCAAGCAGCTAAGTGAACTCTCCAGAAAAAAACTGGTTGATGCCATTCCCGATCCTGCCGACAGGCGCAATAAGTTTTATGACATCACCGAACCTTTACTCAGGATCAGCATTGAAGTTGGAGAACACAAAGAGGGAATCACTTCTTTATTTATAGATTTCCTGGCGTATTACTACAATATTGAAGAGCTTGACAAAAGGAGCAAAAAGTTTAATGAACTTCTCCAGCACTGCAATGAAAAAGATCAGAAAAATATTTTATACGAAATCGAAGCTATTCATAAAGCATTGAATATAAAACAGGAAAAGCTGGATGCTATTTTTAATGAGCTTGCAGAATTAATTCAGAGAGAAGATTTCAAGAAAGCTGAAGAAGTTTATTTTACCAACCTGTCTGAAAACAGGGATGAATTGAACCTCCTTATTGCCATCTATTTACACAACGCCCATAAGTACGAAAAAGCAATCAGTTATTTCAGAAAAGTTAACGTTAATAAAAAGTCTTTTATTGCTTTGAATTCAACAAGCATATATAACTATTATACAGGATTTACCAATTCTTTGCTCAACTTATTTTTCACTACTGATGATTACCCATTATTACAGAAAGCCATTGAATTAACAGAAACCATGTACAAAAAACATGGAATAATGAGTCATGAATATGTTATGGCGAGAACAGCAATGGCAAAAAGTTTATTTGAAAACAATAAAAAATCAGAAGCAGAACCTATTGTAAACCATATCATTGATTTAGAATTCAACAGCTACTCAAATGAATATAAGTACCTGATCCTTGAACTGGTTTATGATTTATGGAACGGAGAAGAAAAGAAATTCACCTCCGAGTATCTGAATTATATAAAATCACTGTCTATAAAAGAAAGAATTGAGATTTATTCAAAATTAACCAGAAGGCCGCATTTCAAAATATTTTTCTTACTTTCTGCTACCATTGAGGAGGATATTCAAACAGGTGACCTGAATGAAATTCTTACGACCTGGATCACCAATATCCTGAGCTATTCAAACAGTCTAAAAGTAGATGAATTGATATATTTACTAGCATTCACAGCTAAAAATATTGAAAAGATCCCAGAAATGGCGATATTAGAAGCATATGCTCTTCTTTACAGAGAAGTAATCATTAATAAAAACAACTCCGCCCTTTACGAGCTTCCTAAAGAGCAAAGAGTTTTCTTTGAACAAAAAATCCTTAAACACCATCATGACTATTCAGGATCTGAAAAATAAAAACCTTATTCTCCTTGAAACCATTTCCGGAAGCCGCGCCTTCGGATTGGCCACCGAAAACTCCGACACAGACATCCGGGGTGTTTATTATTTACCGAAAAAAGATTTTTTCGGGTTGAATTATATTCCGCAGATTTCCAATGAAACCAATGATATTACGTATTATGAAATCGGAAGGTTTGTAGAGCTGCTTCAAAAAAACAATCCCAATATTCTGGAAATTCTGGCAACGCCTGAAGATTGTATTCTGCATAAAGATCCGCTGATGAACGCGCTTCGGTCTGAAGACTTCCTCTCTAAATTATGCAAAGACACCTTTGCAGGTTACGCTATTTCACAGATCAAAAAGGCGAAAGGGCTCAATAAAAAGATTCTTAATCCTATTGAAAAAGAAAGAAAATCCATTCTCGATTTCTGCTTCATTCTTGAAGGAGAAGGCTCTGTTCCCTTGAAAAAATGGCTTGCGGAAAACCATCTGCTTCAGGAAAACTGCGGACTGACCAATATCGGAAATACCAAAGGAATGCACGCCCTGTTCTATGATGAATCCGGTAATTTGGGCTATAAAGGAATTATCCAGCATGAAGAAGCCAACCAGGTTTCTCTTTCATCCGTTCCGAAAGGTGAAAATCCTAAAGCTTACCTCTTCTGCAATCTGGACTCCTACTCTACTTACTGCAAAGATTACAGGGAATACTGGAAATGGGTTTCCGAACGGAATGAAGACCGTTACAACGTTAATCAGCAGCACGGACAGAATTATGACAGTAAAAACATGATGCATACCATCCGACTTCTACAGTCCTGCGAGCATATCTTTAAAACCGGAACGGTAAAGATCCGGGTAGATAACCGGGATGAGCTTCTGGACATCAAAGCTGGAAATCAATCCTATGAAAGCGTGATGCAGAAAACAGAAAATCTGATCATATCTATTGAGCATTATTATTTAACATCCGGTCTACCCGACTTTCCGGACCTAGAAAAAACAACGGATATTTTAATAGAAATCAGAGAGAAGTTATATCAATAACAGCTGGAAGCTGGAAGAGGGAGGCTGGAAGTTACTTTTGAAACTTGTTTAAACTTTTTAGCAGGACATTAAAAGTATAAAATAAGTCTGCTAAACTCATTTTAAGCTTAACCACAAAAGGAACAAAAGTTATTTGCACGGATATTAGAGATGATAAAAGTTCTCAAAAGAATAAAAATCAACTCCTAAAGTGTTTAAAATAAGACTTTTGTGCCTTTTGTGGTTTAATAAAAAAGGTTAAACAGCTTTTTGGTTATAATACCAAAGGTGGGCATTAAATTAACTAAAAAAGTG
Source organism: Chryseobacterium sp. 2987 (assembly GCF_031456375.1). Classification (NCBI taxonomy): domain Bacteria; kingdom Pseudomonadati; phylum Bacteroidota; class Flavobacteriia; order Flavobacteriales; family Weeksellaceae; genus Chryseobacterium; species Chryseobacterium sp. 2987. The sequence continues at coordinate 132,032 of NZ_JAVDUN010000001.1, read as the reverse complement.
TCATTCATTATGACCTTCATAACTTCCCTCTTCCAACTCCCAGCTTCCTTTCTCCCAACCCAGGTTAAATAGTGAAAAAATTCCTCACTTTTTCTTTGAAGATTTAGCCAGTGGATTATATTCAAGACAGATTTTCATCCAATATTCAAAATCATCAGGCTTCTGAAAACCGATCGGTTCCACATAACAATACTCTTTAAGCTGCTTTCCTCTCATAATCATGGGGAGAAAACCTGCTTTCTCTGAAACCTCCTCTTCCAGTTCCGGGTTATAGCGGCACATCAGATTATCATGGCTGATGTTGATGCACATTTTTCCGTTGACCAGAAAAGCCAGACCACTGAACATTTTTTTCTCTTCAACCTCAATATGTTCTACAGCAGCAAGCCATTCCCTTACCCTGTCTGCCAATTCAATATTATAAGCCATGCTCTTATTTTCTTATTTAAAGTTAATTAAAAACAGCCTTCAGGACAATCTTTCCTCGCTATTATTTTATTAGAACTCCTTTTCAAGATAAAATTTTATTTAAATTAATTATTGTTTTACGATAATTAATTATACATTTGCAATATCAACTTATGTTTATTGCCATGAACCAGACTAAAATTATTTCGAAGATTCTGTATTACATCTGTCTTATCCTTTCGGGTGGGTATCTTATTACAGGTGTATATTCAGGATTATGCCTGTCTACAGGTTTTTCTGTTACTCCTTATAAAGATGGGAAATTTATTCACATTAACTATCCCTTTACGGAACAGCCTTATTTGAATATTGAAAATAATTATTCCTACATTATTTTCTCTTTCTTACTGGTTTTAGTTTCCTATGGAATTTTTTTCTGGCTTTCCGCTAAAGTTTTTAAGGTATTTTTCCAGGACAAACTGTTTACAAGGGGAAATATCCTTCAGCTTAAGAGATTTTACCTGTATAATATTTTCGTCCCGCTTCCCATAGTGATTATCGCGAGTTTCTTTGTGGAAGTGGAAAGTATGATCTGGGGTCTGGTGTTTATTCACTTTATGCTTGGAATTTTCTGCCTGTTTCTTGCGAATATCTTTAAGCAAGGGCTACATTTGCAAAACGAACAAGACCTATTTATATAACATGCCGATTATAGTCAACTTAGATGTAATGCTTGCCAAAAGAAAAATGCAGAGTAAAGAACTGGCAGAAAAATTAGGCATCACCCCCGTGAATCTGTCCATCCTGAAAACAGGAAAAGCGAAAGGTGTTCGGTTCGATACCCTGGAAGCCATCTGTAAAATCCTCGAATGCCAGCCGGGAGATATCCTGGAATACAAAGAATAATTTCTAACCCTGGAAATTGGAAATTGAAAATGTAAATATTTTCTGAATAACTCCTCAGGTTCTCCTGCATCATCAACTCCATATAAATAGCAGCCTCAAAAGACCTGCCTGTCCTCCTATTACCCAAACTCAAACTTATGAATACTTTATCCATCAATCACCTCAGCCTTACCTACAAAAATGGGTTTCAGGCAGTAAAAGACATCTCTCTGGAGATACAGAACGGAATGTTCGGGCTGCTTGGTCCGAACGGTGCCGGAAAATCTTCGTTAATGAAAACAATCGTAGGACTTCAGAAACCGACTTCCGGAAATATCATTTTCAACGGAAATGATGTTGCCAAAGATCCGGATTACATCAAGAAGAATCTGGGATTTCTTCCACAGGACTTCGGAGTATATCCGAAAGTTTCCGCGAATGATCTTCTGGAACATATTGCGGTTTTAAAAGGGATTACAGACCGTTCCGAACGTAAAAATCAGATTTTAAACCTGCTTGAAAAAGTCAACCTTTCAGACTTCATGAAAAAGGAGGTTCACACTTTTTCAGGAGGAATGAAACAGCGTTTCGGGGTAGCTCAGGCCCTTTTAGGAAATCCAAAGATTATCATTGTTGATGAACCTACAGCCGGTCTGGATCCTGAAGAACGCAACCGTTTCAATTCCCTTCTGGACGATATCAGCCAGGACGTTATCGTCATCCTTTCCACTCATCTGGTAGAAGATGTAAGAAACCTATGTTCCGAAATGGCCATCATGAATCATGGGCAAATCCTGAAGCAGGGAAAGCCTTCCGAATTAATTTCCGGACTGGAAAACAGGATCTGGAGCAAACCCATCAGTAAAAATGAACTGGAAAATTACCAATCCAGCCACGAAGTGATCAGCAGACAACTCATAGAAAGAGAACTGCACATCACCGTATTCTCCCAGGAACAACCTAAGGACTTCTACCCTGTAACTCCTTTACTGGAGCACGTTTACTTCCATTCCCTCACTCAAAAAATTTAGCCATGAACACCTTATTTTTATTTGAAGCCGGACGCATCATCAAGCACTGGCCAGCCTATCTTATATCCCTGATCCTGATCTTTCTGGGTATTTTCTGCGGCAGCCAGTTCAACCTCTCTGCCGGAAAAGGAATTTATCTGAACTCGGCCTATACAACAGGTTTTATGATTGGAATGTTAAGTCTTTCCATTATATTTTTTGCGGTAATCTATGCTGTTCAGATGCTTTTCAAAGATCAGGATTCCAGGTTTGACCAGGTACTTTTTTCATTTCCTTTGACAGAAAGAACCTACCTGAACGGAAAATTCGCAAGTTATTTTGGTCAGACTTTTTTTAGCTTCGTGCTCCTGATCATAGGGTTTATAGCAGGCCAGATGACCCGCTCCGGAAGTGAAATGCAGCCGGGATTCAATCTGATGTACTCTCTTTATCCATTACTGATCTTCGGAATGCTGAACAGCTTTCTGGTCTGCAGTTTTCTGTTTTTTGCCTCGTTTATCTCAAAGAAAAAGCTGATGACAGTAGCAGGAGGACTTTTGCTGTATGTGTCGTATATGGTTGTCCTGATCTTTTCCAGATCGCCTTTTATGGCAGGTAACCTGCCGCAGTCGCCGAAAGCCCAGCAAATCTCAGCACTTCTGGATCCTTTCGGATTGTCTTCTTACTTTTTTGAAGCCGGAAAATTCTCCGTTGATCAGAAAAACACATTGCTTGTTCCATTCGCTGGATATCTGTTATGGAACAGAATCCTATTTATGCTTATTTCCGGGGCATTCCTGTTTTTAACTCATCGTCTGTTTTCGTTTAGTAATGCCTCAAAACATGGAAAATCAAAGAAAATCACCCCAGTTTTACCGGAAAAGCCAAAAACATTTATTCCTAATCCTGTTATTTCTTCACAGCATTTCGGCCAAGCAGCTTCTTTTAAGTCTGTTCTTTCGTATGCGAAAATTGACCTGATCTATCTTTTTAAAAGTATCGTTGTTCCTGCTGTTGTGATCCTGTTGGTGTTTGCAGTCGGAATGGAAATGTATGCCGAAATCGAAAAGGGAATCCGTCTTCCGCAGAAATATGCAGGATCCGGACTGATGGCGACAACCATTTCAGAAAACTTTCATCTCTTCGGACTGATCGTAGCAGCTTATTTTATCAACGACCTGTACTGGCGAAGCAGCTCATCGGGATTTTCACTGATTGAAAACAGCACTTTCCTTTCCAAGAACAGGCTTGCCGGGCATTTTCTTTCTATTTCTGCTCTGATATTCTTCTTTACCACAGTTCTTATTATGGAAGGAATTATATTCCAGACCGTTTATAACTATCTGCATATTGACTGGAATGCTTATCTCGGGGTTTTCCTGTTCAATACCTTTCCGGTTATTCTTTTTTCAGCATTCATGCTGCTGGTTAATAACCTGATCCGGAATAAATTTATTGCCCTGGGAATTTCTGTTCTGGCAGTTTTCATGCTGGCCGGGCCGGTTTCCGGAAAACTCATTCCCTACCCTCTTTTCAGGATCTTTTCAGATTTTAAAGGAACTTACAGCGACTTTAACGGTTATGGTCCCTACGCAGCTTCGTTTGCAGAAAGACTGTTATTCGGAGCCGGGATGATCACTGTTTTATGGAGTGTTAATCAATGGGTAAAAACCAAAAAGCTCAATACTTTATCGTTTATCTTCACTGTGTTAATGCTTATCTCAGGGGTCTGGACCGGGATGACTTTTATGAAAGGCTATATTCCTGAGAATAAAGAAGAAAATATTGCCAGCTCCGTTCAATATGAAAAAAAGTTTCACCCATACGAAAATCTTCCTCAACCGGAAATTACTAATGTTACGACTGAAATACAGCTCTATCCTTCTCAAAATTCATATCAGATTACAGGAAGATATACACTTGTCAATCTATCCGGAAAACCCATTAACAGAATCCTGATCAATTTCAATTCAGATTTGAAAACAGAATCAGCCCTTTTAAAAACAGAATCCGAAACCATAAAAATTATGGATACAGCACCGGAAATCCTTCTGAAACATCCTTTACAGCCTGGCAGTACAGCTTCTCTCGATTTTCAACTGAATTACCGCTGGTATGCTGTGAATGGCCACCAATCTTTCAATGCAGTCATAGATGATGGTTCTTTTATGAGAATCAGCAGATATTACCCGTTGATAGGTTATCAAAAAAACTATGAAATTCAGGATGAGCATTTACGGAAAAAGAATAACCTCGGAAAACTGATTCCTCTGAAAAAACCGGAAGCTCCCGAAGTTTTTAAAAATGATTTTATCGATCTTGATATGACTATTTCAACCGAAGCGGGACAAACTGCTATCGGCACAGGGGATCTGGTAAAAAAATGGAAGCGTTCAGGAAGAAGTTATTTTCAGTATCATGTCAACAAGATTCCATTCAGATTTGCCATTTCATCTGCTTTTTACCGTGTGAAAACTATTCAATATAAAGGAATTGCCATCAATCTCTTTTATCATGAAAAACATTTCGAAAATGCAGATCATCTTCTCAACAATGCCAAGCTCACTCTAGATTACTGTATTAAGAATTTTGGAAAATATCCTTTTAAAACAGTGAATTTTGCAGAAATTTCTTCTTTCACCAAAGGTTTTGCCGCAACTGCTTATCCATCCGCTGTTTTCATGCCTGAAGATATGGTTTTCCATGCCAATATTCACGCTGATAAAGAACAGGATGTTATTAATGAACTTGCCGGACATGAGCTGTCACATTTATGGTGGGGAAACAGCCAGATTAACCCCGACGAAAGAGAAGGTTCTGTTATGCTTACAGAAACTCTGGCTATGTACACGGAAATGATGCTTTATAAAAAAATGCACGGCAGGGAAAAAATGAAAGACAGGCTTAATGTACATCAGCAGATTTATGATAATGAAAAGGGACTGTTTGAAGACCTGCCAATTTACAGAGCTACGGGAGATACTCCTCATATTTCCTATTCCAAAGGTGCTGTAGCCATGGTAAAACTGAGTGAGCTGATTGGTGAAGATAAAGTAAATACTGCGTTAAAAAACTTTTTACAAAATAATCGGTACCCAAAGAAACCTTCTTCGCTGGATCTACTCAATGAATTTTACAAGTTTTCTCCTGATGCTGCGACTAAAAAGAAGATTGATGCTTTATTTAAAACTATATAATGAATGAAAAAATCTGCGAGACAAAAATCTCCGCAAACATGAGTGGAATCTGTGGGAAACTCAAATTTTATCAATATGATACTGTATTTTTTGGAACGCAAAGTTCAATGCATAGGCAGTTTTGATTTTAAGGAAGCAAAAGTCCAGAATCAACTCTGTTGATTCGATGAAGCGGTGGATTGGCCTCCGGCTGTTTTAACTCTTAAAGTAATCCAGAAAAGTTGCCGAAAATCTTTGATTTTCTTGCGCCTAAAAGCATTATAATAATTAAAATTCTTGCGCCATTGCGCGAAACCAACAAAAGATTCGCTTTATCTACAAAATCACAGAAAAATCTCCACAAATATCTGCTTAATCTGCGAAATTTTCGAGAGAAAAATATGCAAATATTATACAAAAAACCAGCTGTACCCTCATCATACAGCTGGTTTTTCAATTATTACAAAAAAATATTTCCATGTTTCTGTAACAAAATAAAAATACATTTTACTAATTAATTGATATATCAATAATTGATAGGTCATTTTATTCAAATTTTAAAATCATGGAGAAATTAAATTCAATTATATTCTACAATATAGATAAAGCAATCAGGTCTTACAGGAATTACGCGCAACGCCAGCTGAAAGCCCACGGATTTACCATTACCATCGATCAGTGGCTTATTATTAAAGCTGTTCTGGAAAACCCGGGAATTACCCAGAATGAAATTGGTGATCTCGTCTTCAAGGATAATGCTTCAGTGACCAGAATTATAGATCTGCTTGTAAAATCGGAATATGTAGTACGTAACATTCATCCTGAAGACCGCAGAAAAACCAATCTGCAGGTGACCGACTCCGGAAAGAAAATCATTAAAGATGTTCAGAAAATTGTTGAGGGTAACCGAACCAAAGCACTGGAAGGCATTAGCAATGAGGAAATGGAAATAGTGAATTCAGCGATGCTCAAAATTTCAGAAAACTGTCTTAACGCTAAAAAATAAATACCATGACCCGAATATTCTTACTCTTATTAACCTGGATCATAATATTGATGAGCTCCCTGCTCTCTGCCCAGACCTTACAAAATTATTCTCTTTCCGGAACTCTCAGTTCTGAGAAACCGGAACAGTTGGAAATCAACTTATTCAGCCCGGACAATAAACTGATCAAAACCGAAATTGCAGATTCCGGCGGAAAATTCAGCTTTAACGACCTTAAAGCGGGAAACTATCAGTTAAAGATCAGTAAAAACGGTACCGAAGTCTATCAGTCCGGTGATATTGCTTTAACTGAGAACAAAATACTTTCTTCTATTGACCTGAATGTAAAATCTATTGAAGGCGTTACCATCACAAAAGCAAAACCATATATTGAGAGACAGGACGGAAAGATGATCCTGAATGTTGAAAATAGTATTGCCAGCACCGGAAATTCTGCATTTGAAGTCCTGGAAAAAGCTCCGGGTGTGAATGTAGACAGCAACGATAATATCAGCCTCCGCGGAAAAGGAAATCTCCTGGTACAGATCGATGGGAAAAATACTCCCATGACGGGAACCGACCTGGCAGCTTACCTTCGCGGCATTCCCTCTTCTACTGTAGAAAAAATAGAGTTTATTACCAATCCTTCATCTAAATATGATGCAGCTGGTACTTCCATCATCAACATCAAGCTTAAAAAAGATCAGAGAAAAGGGACTAACGGAACCGTTTCAACGTCTCTAGGAACCGGAAAATTTATCAAGAACAATAACAGTATCAGCCTTAACCACCGGAATAAAAAGCTGAATATATTTGCGAATTACAGTTTTGCTTATCGTGAATTTTACAACCACCTGAAGCTTGACAGAAATTTTTATGAGGACGGTGTTTTTCAAAGAGCCTATGTACAGGACAATTTCCTGAAACTTAATTTCAGAAATCATATCGCCAGAGCCGGAATGGATTATTATCTGAACGACAAAAATATTTTAGGTTTTTCCGCAGGATTTGTAAGTAATAAATTTGATCCTAAAGGGGATAATTCAAGCATTGTGCTGGGCAATAATTATCTCCCTGAAAGTAATTTCACTACCAAAAACCGTTCTCATGACCATTGGAAAAATATTTCTTTCAACCTGAATCATAAGTATACACTGGATTCACTAGGTTCGGAACTGACTACCGATTTCGATTATATTCATTACGCCAACACTTCTCTTCAGAATTTTGAAACAAGGACTTATTCAGCTGGCGGAAACAGCCTTGACATTCTACAGGGTGATATTGGCGGGAATCTTAATATTTATTCCTTAAAATCCGATCTTTCCAAAAACCTGAAAAATGACTGGAAAATTGAAGCGGGAGCTAAAGTAAGTTTTGTAAAGGCAGACAATGATCTGAAATTTTTTGATGCCAGTTCAGGAACTCCTGTCTTGGATGTAAATAAAACCAACCATTTTATTTATGAAGAAAATATCAATGCTGTTTATGGAAATGTATCGAAGAAATGGGAGAAATTCAGTGCTATTTTTGGACTGAGAGCAGAAAATACGAACGTAAAAGGAACCCAGCTGACTACCAATCAGGTCAATAAAAAGAATTATACCCAGCTTTTCCCAAGTGCTGTATTTTCTTACAATATGACGGATAAGAGCAGCCTGGAAGTCAATTTCAGCAGAAGGATCACCAGACCAAGCTACAACCAGCTGAACCCTTTCAAATTCTATCTTGATCCTACTACCTACAGAGCCGGAAATCCTGATCTGAATCCACAGACCACAATGAATTATGAACTGACCTACAGCCTGAGCAATAAATATTTCGCTACTTTAAGCTATAGCAAAACCTCCGAAAATATTACGGATGTGATAAAACCGGTAGTAGAAAACGGAAAAAATATTACCGTACAAACCAATGAGAACCTAAGTTCAGCCTCTTATTACGGACTTAATCTGATTGCTCCGGTAAAATTAACGAAATGGTGGGATATGAATAACAGCGCCAATTTTTACTACGGATCTTACACCGGAAATGTTTCGGGAACCCAGATTAACAATAAAGGGAATTTCACTTTCAACCTTAACAGCATCAATTCATTTAAATTAGGAAACGGCTTTACAGCTGAGCTTACAGGTAATTACAGAGCGAGGGAAGTTTATGCGTATATGGATGTTCAGCCTAACTGGTATCTGAATATCGGAGCTCAGAAAAAATTCAGCAATAACAGTACGCTGAAGCTGGCTTTCAACGATGTATTCTTTACCAGCAATCCGAAAGCACAGGTGGTTTTCAATAATTACATAGAAAATTTTGTAGTGAAAAGAGACAGCCGAGTGGTAACGCTTTCCTACACCTACAATTTTGGTTCTGCGAAAAACGGACAGCCAAGAAAAACAGGCGGTGCGGATGATCTGAAACAGAGAATCGGGGCATAAAAAGAATAAAATTTTCTATTCAGCATCAACAACTTAAAGGCAACTAAGGAAAAACAAAATTTAACGATAAAAAAACAGCACTATGAAAAAACTTAACATCACCCTACTGGCTATGGCAACATTCTTAGCCTTTGATATGGCCAACGCCCAAAAATCAGGGCCTAATGCCTCAACAGTACGAACTACAAACAATGATCCCGGATTGGATATGTCCTTCATGGATATGTCGGTTCGTCCACAGGATGATTTCTACAACTTCGTGAATGGAAAGTGGATGAAAACAGCCAAAATTCCTTCTGACCGTTCAAGATGGGGAAGCTTTGACCAGCTCAGAGAGAATACGGATAACAATTCTATTTCTATTTTAAATTCGCTTTTAAAAGACCAATTTGCAGACGGAAGCGAAGGTAAAAAAATCCAGAACCTGTATCTCACGTATATGGATATGGATAAAAGAAATAAAGACGGAATCTCTCCTTTAAAAGAAGATGTATCTAAAATTGACGCCATTAAAACCCTTGCAGATCTTAATCAATACCTGACTGCAGCAACAAGACAGGGTAACAATCCTCTTTACGGCTGGGGAGTAAGCGCTGATCTTGCAGACTCCAAAATGAATGCGGTTTATCTTGGAAGCGGTTCATTAGGATTGGGTCGGGATTATTATCAGAAAAATAACGAAAAGAATACTGAAGCCATAAAGGAGTATACAAAATATGTGGCTTCAATGCTGAATGTTCTGGGCTACAAAAATTCTACTGAGGCAGCCGGAAAAATTGTTGATTTTGAAAAATCCATCGCCAAAACTCTGCTTACCAATGAGCAGATCCGTGATGTTAATCTTCAGAATAACCCGAAAACCATGGCGGAACTTTCTGCTCTGGTGAAGAATACAGATCTTCCGGCATATCTTAAAAAAGCAGGGGTACAGACGGATAAAGTGATCATCGGGGAACTGAATTATTATAAAAACCTCGATCAGCTTCTTGTTCCTCAAAACATCAATATCATCAAGGATTATTTAAAATTCAACCTATTGTCGGGAAATGCTTCTTTCCTGACGCAGCAGCTTGATGAAACAAAATTCAATTTTTACAATAAGTACCTCCGTGGCCAAAAGGAGCAGAGAGCTCTTAACAAAAGAGGTTATGAACTGATTAATGGCAGCCTGGGTGAAGCTTTCGGAAAATTATATGTTGAAAAATACTTCCCTGCCGAAGCGAAAGCTCAGATGGAGGAACTGATCGGTTATCTGAAGAAAAGTTTTGCACAGCACATCAGCAATCTGAGCTGGATGTCTTCCACTACGAAGGAAAAGGCATTGACAAAGCTTAATAAATTCACTGTAAAAGTGGCTTATCCAGACAAATGGAAAGATTATTCCAAACTCAATATCCTGTCTGAAACCCAGGGTGGAAATTTATACAAAAATCTTCAGAACATTTCAGGATGGCAGTATCAGGAAGCCCTTGATAAAGTAGGTAAACCGGTTGATAAATCCAGATGGACTATGTCTCCGCAAACGGTGAATGCTTATTATAATCCGCAAAACAATGAGATTGTTTTCCCTGCTGCCATTCTTCAGCCCCCTTTCTTCAATCCGAAAGCAGATCCTGCGATTAACTTTGGAGGTATTGGTGCGGTGATAGGACATGAAATCACCCATGGATTTGATGATTCCGGCGCCCAGTTTGATGCGGAAGGAAATCTTACAGACTGGTGGACACCTGAAGATAAAGCCAATTTTGAAAAAGCCACAAAATCTCTTGCCGCCCAATATGACAAGTATGAACCGGTAAAAGGAACTTTCGTGAACGGAACCTTTACGAATGGCGAAAATATTGCAGATCTCGGAGGGGTAAACATTGCTTACGATGCTCTTCAGATGTATCTTAAAGATAAGGGAGCCATAGAAAAGATCAGCGGCTATACGCAGGATCAAAGATTCTTTCTGAGCTGGGCTACGGTTTGGAGAACGCTTTACACGGAACCGGCTTTAATCAACCAGATCAAGACCGATGAGCACACGCCGGGAATGTACAGAGCTTTCGGACCTCTAGTGAATACCGAAGCTTTCTACAAAGCATTTGAGTTAAAATCCGGGGATAAGCTTTATAAAAATCCGGAAGAAAGAATTAAAATCTGGTAAGCGATTATTTCCGATTTTGCGGAATCATAAAACAAAAAAATCCCTCAGTGTGAGGGATTTTCTTATATAGAATTAATCTTAAGCTTCTGTTGAAGGGTTTTGGTCTTCCGCAGGTCTTTCAGCTTGTGGCTTTTGTCCTTCCGGTCTTCTTTGTCCGTCTGGTCTACCCTGTCCTTCCTGTCTTGGTTTTCCTTCCGGTTTTGGAGGTCTTGGTAAAAGAACTTTTCTTGAAAGCTTCATTTTCTTACGGTCATCATAACCCATGAATTTTACTTCTACTTCATCACCTTCAGCATATGGAACTTTGTCTAAACGAGCCCATTCAATTTCAGAAATGTGAAGAAGTCCTTCTGTACCTTTAGCAATAGCAACGAAAGCTCCGAAATCCATTACTTTCACTACTTTACCATTGTATACTTCTCCTACTACAGGAACGAAAGTAATTTCGTTGATCTTCGCTACAGCAGCATTGATCTTTTCTCTGTCTGTACCTGCAATTTCGATACGTCCGATTTCTCCGATTTCTTCGATAGCGATAACCGTATCTGTATCTTTCTGCATCTGCTGGATAATTTTTCCACCAGGCCCGATTACAGCACCAATGAAGTCTTTAGAAATCTCCATTACCACCATTTTCGGAGCGTGAGGCTTCACATCAGCTCTTGGTTCAGAAATAGTTTCCGTGATTTTATTTAAGATGTGTAATCTTCCGTCTCTGGCCTGCATCAAAGCTTTTTCCATGATATCCATAGAAAGTCCCTGAATTTTGATATCCATCTGACAAGCAGTGATCCCGTCTGCAGTACCTGTTACTTTAAAGTCCATATCTCCAAGGTGATCTTCATCTCCTAAGATATCGGAAAGTACAGTGAATTTACCGGATTTTGCATCTGTAATCAATCCCATTGCAATACCTGAAACAGGTTTTGTAATCTGTACCCCTGCATCCATTAATGCTAATGTTCCTGCACAAACTGTTGCCATTGAAGACGAACCGTTTGATTCTAAGATATCAGAAACAATTCTGATGGTGTATGGATTTTCTTCAGGAATAACTGCCTGTAATGCTCTTTGAGCAAGGTTTCCGTGTCCTACTTCTCTTCTTGAAGTTCCTCTTAAAGGTCTTGCTTCACCTGTAGAGAATGGCGGGAAGTTATAGTGAAGGAAGAATTTTTCGTCGTGCTGCGAAATTACGCTGTCTACCATGTTGGCATCTTTCACAGAACCCAGTGTTACAGCAGTCAGAGACTGAGTTTCACCTCTTGTAAAGATGGCTGAACCGTGAGCTCCCGGAAGGTAGTCAATTTCTGACCAGATAGGACGGATCGTCTGAGGATCACGACCATCAAGACGGATATTGTCTTCAAGGATCATCTGACGCATTGCTTCTTTCTCTACGTCGTGATAATATACTTTTACGAAAGGCGTTACTCTTTCCAGCTCTTCTGCATTATCAGCATATTGAGCTAAGAATTCTTCACGAACCGCTTTGAATTTCTCACCTCTCTCTTCTTTACCAGATGGAGTTCTTGCCACCTCATATACTTTATCGTAAGTTTCTTTCCAAACTTTTTCACGAATTTCTTCATCGTGATCTTCGTGAGAATATTCTCTCTTAGGGAAAGCTTTTCCTACTTTTTCTGCTAATCTCTCCTGAGCTTCAATCTGCTTTTTAATTTCAGCATGAGCAAAATTAATCGCTTCTAACATTTCCTGCTCAGAAATTTCTTTCATTTCTCCTTCTACCATTACGATTGAATCTTTAGTAGCTCCAACCATAATATCCAATTCAGAATTCTTTAATTCTTCATAGCTTGGGTTGATAGAAAGCTGCCCATCAAATCTTACCACTCTTACTTCAGACATTGGTCCGTTGAAAGGGATATCAGTAATGGCAATTGCTGCAGAAGCTGCTAAACCTGCCAAATCATCAGGAATCGCTTTTCCGTCATAAGAAATTAAAGAAATCATTACCTGAACTTCAGCGTGGAAATCTTCAGGGAAAAGTGGACGTAATACTCTGTCTACTAATCTCATGGTTAAAATTTCCTGATCTGAAGGTCTTGCTTCTCTACGGAAGAAGTTTCCAGGAATTCTTCCTCCTGCATAGAATTTCTCTCTATAGTCTACCGTTAATGGTAAAAAATCTACTCCGGGATTAGCTTCTTTATTGGCTACAACAGTTGCTAAAAGCATTGTTCCGCCCATTTTTACTACCACAGATCCATCAGCCTGCTTAGCCAGTTTCCCTGTTTCAATTGTGATTTCTCTGCCGTCTGCAAGAGTAATCGTTTCTGTAAACGCTTGAGGTATACTCATAAATTTGTCGTCTTTATACTCCGTATTGAGTATGAATTAATATTTAAACTCTTTAAATTTTCGTCTGCAAAGGTACTATATAATAATGATATATTAAATTTTCAGCTTCAAAAAACCTATGCTACATGGTAAGATTTCATGGATCAGTTTTCTCAAAAACATAAAAATTTCATGCGAAGAATTAGACTTAATGATCATTATGGGGCAGGAAACCCTATTTTTTCAAAGATTATTCATGATAAAATCCGGTCGTTTTCGTATTATTGTCTCAAAAAATGTAAATATAGTTTTACGAAGCCAAAACCATGTCTGTAATAGTATAAAACACTGGAAAAGTTGCAAAAAAACAGGAGACAGCCTTATCTTTGCCCTGCTTCTCACAAAAATATGCTGCAGACGAAAAATCAACTGAACAGGTTTAACAGACTTTTCATATTAAATAAATGTTTATGATCAATAAAGAAGTACAGCCGCAGAACAGAAATTATACTGTTCCGCTGATCACCATCACCCTGCTTTTTTTCATGTGGGGATTTATTACCTGCATGAATGATATTCTCATTCCGTATCTAAAGCAGCTTTTTAAACTTACCTTTTTCGAATCGATGCTGGTACAGTTCTGTTTTTTCGGAGCTTATTTTATCGGATCATTGATTTATTTCCTGATTTCCATTTCCAAAGGAGATCCCATTAACAAGTTAGGGTATAAAAAAGGTATTTTATTCGGGATACTTCTGGCAGCTTTAGGCTGTGTATTATTTTATCCGGCCGCTACTTTTTCCTATTATCCACTATTTCTTGGGGCTTTATTTATTCTCGGACTAGGGTTTACAGTCCTCCAGATCACGGCCAACGCTTATGTATCTTTATTAGGAAGTGAAGAATCGGCGTCCAGTCGTCTGAATATGACTCAGGCCTTCAATGCATTCGGAACAACGATCGCTCCGGTACTTGGAGGACACCTGATCTTTGAGTTTTTCTCAGCTCCGGATGGTTCATTCAGTGCCGTAGCCACAAGAATTCCTTACCTGATCTTTGCAGGAATACTGCTTTTGGTAGGTCTGCTGATCTCCAGAGTAAAGCTGCCTTCTTTCCAAATGGGAGAAGAAGAGATTGTAAAAGGCTGGGGAGCATTGGAATTCAGTCATCTGAAATTTGGTGTTTTTGCCATGTTCTGCTATGTTGGCGGTGAAGTAGCTGTTGGAAGTTTTATCATCAGCTTTCTGGAACAGCCTCAAATCATGGGTTTTAATGAAGTGGTCAGTAAAAATTATCTGGCTTTATATTGGGGTGGTGCCATGATCGGGCGTTTTCTTGGCGCTATTTCTTTGAATCAATCATTAAGTCAGGAGAAAAAAGCCTTTTATATGCTGGCAGCAGCGGCAGCAGTATTCCTGGTGATTTTCAGTATTGTCAATCTGAGTTTTGCACAGATCAGTTTCTTCCTGGTATTCATTGTTCTTAATTTCATTGCTTTCTTTGTTGGTAAAGCAGCTCCTGCAAGAACACTTTCCATATTTGCATCAGTGAATGTCCTTCTGCTGATCTCTGCCATGGTGAACCACGGTGAGCTGGCGATGTACAGTATTTTAGGAATAGGAATTTTCAACTCCATTATGTTTTCCAATATTTACACTCTGGCCATTTCAGGATTAGGAAAATATACCAGCCAGGGATCATCTTTAGTGGTTATGGCCATTCTGGGAGGTGCTATCGTTCCAATTCTTCAGGGATACCTTGCTGATCAGTTCGGAGTGCAGCATTCATTTATTATTCCGGTATTCTGTTATCTGGTTATTCTGGTATTCGGAATTTACTGTACGAAATACCTCGGTCATGTTCAAAGTACGGAAGCAAAATCCGGTCATTAGAAAATCAGTCATAAATAAATATAGAAAGCGAAATACTTAAGGGATTTCGCTTTCTTTTTAGGTGCTTACTAATGATTTTTTCTCATGGATTTTACTTGTTTTATTAAGTTTTGTTAAAGCCGGAGGATTAAATGTTTATGATTTAGGCGGATAAAGTTCACCTCTATTGAATAAATTCTACAGAGTTACATGAACGATTTTTACCAGATAGTCTCTTTGATTTTGCTGATTGAGCTGATTCTTTTTGCTGATAGCCAGATAAAAATCGTAGATTTTTAAAGAACTCTTGCGTGCCCGCAGATCTCACAAATACACGGACGTTTGTGAACACTTTATTGTTGAAACAGGAGGGATCTGTAAAACAAAAAAGCAACCTCTTTCGAAGTTGCTTTGTTTTTGAAAATCTTTATAGACTATTTTCTTAAACCTAGTTCAGCGATGATCGCTCTGTATCTTGCGATATCTTTATTTTTAAGGTAATCTAGTAATCTTTTTCTTTTACCTACCAATTTAACAAGAGATTTCTCTGTGTTAAAATCTTTGTGGTTACCTTTTAGGTGACCTGAAAGGTGGTTAATTCTGAAAGTGAAAAGTGCAATTTGTCCTTCAGCACTTCCTGTGTCCTGTGCAGATTTTCCGTGTTTTGCGAAAATTTCCTGCTTTTTTTCTGTTGTTAAGTACATTCCAATATTGTTTAATGATTATTATGTAACGGGTGCAAAATTACGACTATTTTCCGATTCTGCAAACATTATTGATTTCATATATCAAAATTGATAGAAAAAAATGTTAAAAATTTCTTAATAAAGTTTATGTCATCCCATTAAAAGGCAGTAATTTTGCATACGAATTACAGATGAAAAAAATTATATTTTTTACAGCAGTCAGCACTTTTTTATTAATCGGCTTTACTTCAGTGAAGGCGCAGAAAAGCAACGACGACAAAACGAAAAAGGTTTTATACTTTAATCCCGAGGTAGAACCTGACATTGACGAAATCAAAGAACCCACCAATCAGGCTTTTTTCAGCGCTGTTTCAGACAATTTCAGCAACAGAAAAAACAAAATGCTAAGAGCCGGTGTACAAATCCCTTTTGATACCATTGAAAAACAAACCATCACGGATTATTGTGTCAACAATGACGCTGATTTTGCGGTGGTTCCAAAAGTAAAATATTTTAAAGTCGGTATCGGTAAATATGTATTCTCCAATCAGGTTGTGGTCAGCATGAAGCTTTTTGATGCTGTAGGAAATCTTGTAACAGAAACAGATTATGATACCTATCGTAAAAATATGCGGCTTCTCGGTTCTACTGAAAACTCCATTAAAATAGGAACAGATGGTGCCATTAAGGGGATCCTTAAAAAATTACGTAAGCTTAAATACGCTGAGGGAGTAGAATTGTAATTGGTTTAAAGTTTTATATTCAATGTTTAAAGTTGGACGGTCCTTCATAGTACGTTATTAGTATCAATGGTCAATTCAGCTGCGCTGGTCAATGGTTAATTTTATAACCATAAAAAAATTCACTATTCGCTATTCACCTTTGGCAATTCATATCCAAAATTCTTTTAGTTTTAGTTCATCGTTCATCCTACGTTAGACCTCTTATTTTCCAACAAACACTCGCAACCATCTGATTTATAGTTAAATACTTTCACAAAATAGTGAATAATAAAGTAATTTTTCTTATTTTAGTATGTCCATAATTTAAATCATATGAAAAATTCAAACCTAAAGAAAATCACGAGAGATCAGCAGAAACAGATCAACGGTGGGGCTCTCAAAAGATGCAGTGAAACCGTACCCTGCACTGTAGGATGGTGCTGCAACGGTGTATGTAAACCATATATCTGCATTGAAGCCTGACATTTTTGTTATTATTCATCATTTCAAATGGAATAGTCATGAAAAATCTTAAAAAAATCAACAGAAAAGGACTGCTGCAAATCAATGGTGGCGGTCCCATCAGGAAATGCCAGACCCATACACAGTGTGGATTCGGGGAATGCTGTGAAGGCGGCCAGTGTATGCCCTCCCCTTACCCTTTATGCGGACCTATACTGGAATAATACCAGATATTTTGAAATTTAATTTTTTAACATCCGTTCCCGCGGATGTTTTTTTATTTTCCAATACATTGTTATAACGAATGTTGAACTTTAATTAATCCTTAATTTTATCACTTTGTTGCCCAGTTTTAAAAATTTGAATTATTTTTGCATATCCAAAAATTTCACGTTTTGAATTCCAGAGACGAACTTATCTTAAATCCTGCCGATATTGCCGAAACTCTCAGCGGACTTCCTGCTGACGAGAGGCTGCTGGCATTTTTGAAGGTTCCTAAGGAGTATAAAGCAGAAGTTTTTTCTCATCTTGATCCGGACTTTCAGGAAGATACCATCAGAAGTATTGGAAGCGATGATGTTTCTGAGATTCTGAACGCCATGACGCCGGATGACAGGACTTCCCTTTTTGAGGATTTTCCCGACGAGCTGATCAAGTACTCTATCAACCATCTTAATCCACAGGAAAGAAGGATCGCTTTGAAACTTCTGGGCTACAACTCAGATTCCATTGCCCGCCTGATGACCCCTTATTACATCCAGATCCGTAAGGAATGGACAGTGAAACGATGTCTTCAGCAAATTAAAAAGGTAGGAAAAAGAGTGGAAACCATGAACCACCTGTATGTGGTAGATGAAAGAAACCGTCTTATTGACGATATTGCTTTAGGAAGCCTTCTTTTAGCCGAAGAAGATACCCTGATCTCTGATATCACCGATAATCATTTTGTAGCCATTACCACCACTACTTCCAAGGAAGATGCCGTAACCTATTTTGAAAAGTACGACAGAACTGCATTGCCGATTATTACGGAAGCCGGTGTACTGGTAGGTATCGTAACTATTGATGACATCCTCGATCAGATTGAACAGCAGAACACGGAAGACATCCAGAAATTCGGGGGGCTTGAAGCTTTGGACCTTCCTTATACCCAGACTTCTCTCATAGAAATGGTCAAAAAAAGAGGAACCTGGCTGATTATCCTTTTCTTCTCTGAAATGCTTACCGCTTCGGCGATGGGATATTTTGAAGATGAGATCCAGAAAGCTGTAGTATTGGCTTTATTTGTTCCGTTGATCATTTCCAGTGGAGGAAATTCCGGTTCTCAGGCAGCTACCCTGATCATCAGAGCCATGGCGCTTCAGGAAATAGGATTAAAAGATTGGTGGTATGTAATGAAAAAAGAGATCTTTACCGGACTTTTCCTAGGTGGAATTCTTGGAATCATCGGATTTTTAAGAATTATGGTCTGGCATGAAGCAGGATTTTTCAATTATGGGCAATACTGGCCGTTTGTAGGACTAAGCGTGGGCGTTTCCTTGGTGATGATTGTACTTTGGGGAACACTTTCCGGTTCTATGGTTCCTTTTATTCTTAAAAAATTAAACCTTGACCCTGCTACTTCTTCTGCTCCTTTTGTGGCAACTTTAGTAGATGTAACGGGGCTTATCATTTATTTTTCTGTAGCCGGACTTTTCCTGACCGGAAAACTTTTGTAATTTAGGCAGACAAAGTCTGATTATGAAAATTGTTTCTCTTGTTCCTTCTATCACAGAAGCATTGTTTGATCTGGGCCTCACCGAAAATGAAGTTGTTGGCAGAACTAAATTCTGTATTCATCCACAGGATAAAATAAAAGATGTAACCATCATTGGTGGAACAAAAAACATCAATATTGAAAAAATAAAATCTTTACAACCTGACCTGATCCTTGCCAACAAGGAAGAAAATATCAAGGAACAGGTAGAAGCTTTAATGGATGATTTCAAGGTAATGGTAACCAATGTTGAAACTATTGAAGACAATTATTATCTCTTAAAAAACCTTGGAAAACTTCTGAACCAGGAAGAAAGAGCTCAACTTTTCAATCTTAAAATCTACGATATTCTCAATCAGTCAAAACTTGATACTCCGGTAAAGGCAGCCTATCTTATCTGGAAAAACCCTTATATGACTATTGGTTCTGATACTTTTATTCATAAAATCATGTCCGAAATCGGTTTTGAAAATATTTTCAAAGATAAAACCCGCTATCCTGAAATCAGAACGGAAGATCTGGCAGATGCAGATGTGATTATGCTGTCTTCAGAGCCTTTTCCATTCAAAGAAAAACATATTGAGGAGCTGAAAGCATTTTACCCTGATAAAAAGATTATGATTGTAGATGGGGAAGCCTTTTCATGGTATGGAACGCATATCGCTAAGTGTGAAGCTTATTTTAAAGAATTAATAGAAGAAATCCGTACAGTACAGAACTTATCCTGAAATTTTTATGTTTCCACAGCTTTTGAGGATGCTTCCGATTTTCAGCTCAATGGTTGGTAAGTGCAAAGCCACAAATTGTTTTTTATTGCTGTGGTATAAGACACCTGGATTTTATCAGAGATAAGATTTTATAATGTTGATTTTTGTTGAATATTATTTCCCACAGATTTTGCAGATCTTACTCAGTACATGTTATGCATACAATAAAAAAGTTCCGATTGGTGGACCGGAACTGTATGTTGATATTTATTCTGTTTTTACAAAATTTTGGAAACTTCGTTGCAAAGCCATTCTAAGAGTTCCCGGTCTTCGGCTGTAAACGGATTGATCTTATGAGAATCAATGTCGATCTGACCAATGTTTTTCCCGTCTTTGAAAATAGGAACTACAATTTCTGCTTTTGTATCAATTGAACAGCTTAAGTAATTGCTTTCCTGGTGAACATCAGGAACTACAAATGTTTCATTGGAAACAGCAACCTGCCCGCAGATCCCTTTTCCGTAAGGAATAATGGTATGATCGGTAGGTGCTCCTACGTAAGGTCCTAAGATCAGCTCATCCTTATCTCCGTTTTTAAAATAAAATCCGGTCCAGTTGAAATAGGAAATCTCCTGATCCAGCAGGTGACATACTTTCTGCAGTTTTTCTTCTGTATTATGCTTGGGACTTTCAAGAATGGACGAAAGTCTTTTCTTTAATTCTGACATTGTATTGATGTTTTTAAGAGAATTGTTTTAGGGAAAGTTCTTCTTTGTATCCGAACATTCCACGGTCTTTTATCATTTCTGCAACGCCATCAGGAACCTGGTTTTCCCAGCCTTTGACACAGCATGCAATTTTTCTTAATATTTCTCTTGAATAGATCTCTAAAAATTCCGGATTGTAGTTGGTAATATCTACGATACGGTTATTATGTTTGAAATATTTATAGAGTTCTTTTAAGTTTTCTTCTACTTTAAGGTTAGATGCATCAAGCAGTTCATGGGTTTCAGGATCTTTATACGGATACAGATACACTCTCATTCCGTTTCTGAAGAATTTCCCGAAAGCCTCCAGAATTCCACCCGACATATCTTTGTAATACTTTTCATCAAATACCATCAAAAGGTTGTTTACGCCCATCGCAACACCAATATCTCCTGTAGTGTAAGAAGCAAAGTAATCAATCAGTCTGTAATATTCTGAGAAGTTGGAAATAATAACGGTATATCCTAATTTACCGAGGATATCTACCCTGTCGAGGAAATCCCGTTCATCAATATCTCCGTCTGCCCTAAGGTTTGAAATGGTGATCTCAATAAGCACTTCTGTTTCTTCATGGGTACAGATGGCATCTTTCAAAAACATATCCAGACCATTCTGAAGCATATCGATATTTACTTTTGTAACGGGTCTGAAACTTCCTCGTACCGCAAATATGTTTTTCTTGTACAACACATCGGCAGGAAGCATATTATTCCCCTCGGAATTGAAGATCACAGCATCTGTCATCCCGTTTTTAACGAGCTGCAGAGACATGAGCCTGTTGTCTACATAAGCAAACGCAGGGCCGTTGAAATCGATCATATCAATTTCCAGATTATCTTTTGCGATATCATCGTATAAAGACTCGATCAGGGTTCTCGGATTATCAAAATAATTGAAAGCACCAAAAATAAGATTTACTCCAAGATTCCCTAAAGTTTCCTGTTGTAAAGTAGCATCATTTTCCTTGAATTTCACATGGATCACGATCTCGTTGTAATCTTCATTTTCTTTTACCTGAAAACGGATTCCTACCCAGCCGTGGCCTTTGATGGTTTTATCGAAATTGATCGTCGTTACCGTATTGGCATAGGAAAAAAACTTTCTATTGGGATTATTTTCCCTTGAAATACGTTCTTCAATTAATGCTACTTCATAACGCAGCATTTTACGAAGTCTGTTCTGGGTAACATATCTGTTTTTTACCTCTTTTCCGTAGATCGCATCACTAAAATCTTTGTCGTAAGCAGACATCGCTTTAGCAATTGTACCAGAAGCTCCCCCTGCTCTAAAAAAATGTCGAACGGTTTCCTGTCCTGCTCCAATTTC
The DNA here is from genome assembly GCF_031456375.1 of Chryseobacterium sp. 2987. NCBI lineage: Bacteria > Pseudomonadati > Bacteroidota > Flavobacteriia > Flavobacteriales > Weeksellaceae > Chryseobacterium > Chryseobacterium sp. 2987. The sequence goes on along the minus strand of NZ_JAVDUN010000001.1, from coordinate 110,388 downwards.
TGCGAAAGTACCATAAATACTAGGATCTAGATTAATTGTTAATGCTTTTTGCTTAGGAGTTAATTTCTGATACATTAGGACGTCAAATTTTTCGTAAATTTACCAAAATTAAACCAACCTCAAAAGAAAATGAAGTTGAAATTTTTAGGAACCGGAACTTCACAGGGTGTGCCCGTCATAGGCTGTACCTGCGAAGTATGCACTTCCAAAAATCCCAAAGATCAACGTTTCCGCTCTTCTGTGATGATCACTACAGAAGAAAATAAAAAAATCCTGATCGACTGCGGTCCGGATTTCAGGCAGCAGATGCTGATTAACCATGAAAACCATGTGGATATTGCACTGATCACCCATGAGCATAATGACCATGTAATCGGGCTTGATGATATGCGTCCGCTGATCTTCAAAAGCGGAAAAGATGTTCCTCTTTACTGCTATCCAAGAGTAGCCCACGAAATCAAAAACCGTTTCCCTTACGCCTTTACAGATGTAAGGTATCCCGGTGCACCTGCATTTGAGCTTCATGAAATTGAAAACCAGCCCTTTCATGTTCTGGATACGGAAATCACTCCTGTTGAGGTGATTCATTATAAAATTACGGTCTTCGGGTATAAATTTAAAAATCTGGCTTATATTACAGATGCCGGATTTATTTCTGAAACTGAAAAGGAAAAATTAAAGAACCTGGATGTGCTGATTTTGAACTGCATCAGAAAATTTGATCCCCATCCTGCTCATTTTATCCTTCCAGATGTCATCAACCTGTTTGAGGAGCTGAAACCTAAACAATTATTTTTAACCCACATCAGCCATCACCTCGGACTGCATGACGTTGAAGATAAGCAGCTTCCATCCGGAATGCACCTTGCCTACGACGGACTGGAAATTGAATTTTAAAAATTTTCCTCTAAAAAGCTTTTGGACATTAAAAAAAGTTTCTATATTTGCACACCGATTTACAGCAGCCCAGGTGGCGGAATTGGTAGACGCGCTGGTCTCAAACACCAGTTCTTAGGAGTACCGGTTCGATCCCGGTCCTGGGTACAAGACCGGAAAGAGGTGATAATTCACTTTCTTTCCGGTTTTTTTTCATACCTAACTCATTGTTTATCTGGTATATATAAGAGAGCAAAACATTGGGTCGGGTGGTTCGATAATGATTTTTTGAAAATTGCAATTTTTCAGGAAATATCGAACCAATTATTTTACGTTTTACCTCGATATCCCCATCAGTATAGACTTTCGCAAGGTCTACTAGGTTCGATAATGCTGGGTCTAGTAGTTTTTGAAAATCTATTTTCTTATTATCCTTTCCTTTAGTTAATTTAGCTTCGAGCTTTTCAATTTGTGCTTTACAGTCGGTCTTAATTTCAAGATAATCTTCATCATCAATGACTTCCTCCATCAGTTTATTTCTTGCCTGTTTCAATTTACTGTTTAAACGATCTATTTCTAATAGAATTGCTTTCCTTTCTCTTTGGGGATTATTGATTAATTTTTCAAAATTTTGCCTCAGTACTTTTTTCAAATAATTTTTTATAGATATGCGCATTTCCAATGACTGCAATATCTCTAAAAATTTAGAATTAATAATCTCAGATTTGTAACGGTATGAACACGGGGACTGGCAATGATAGTAATAATATTTATTTCCAGAACGTCCCGTAGAGGCACTGCCTGTAATCAAATGACCACATTCCGGACACACAAGGAAACCTCTTAATGGCAAATTATCGTCAGACAGTACTTTTACATTAGGTCTGGCTGGATTCACATTTCCATCCATTATACATTGAACTTTTTCGAATAGTTCTTCACTGATCAAAGGTTCATGAATACTTTTAACAAAATGAGCCTCCTCTTCATTGAATTGCTCCACGTAAATTTTCCCACAATATGCGGTATTCCGTAAACTTGCAAGAAAGGCACTTATCTTAACTGACTTTCCTTCTTTTCTGTTCATCATATCCATGATTTGGCTCGCTGAATAAATGCCTTTGGACATTTCATTAAATGCCCATTTCATATTGGAAGCTTCCGGTTCCTTCGGAATTACATACTTTTTCCCGTTTTCCGTTATTCTGTTAGCGTAGCCATAAGGTGCCCTTCCCATTAATCTGCCTTCTTTTTTAGCACGGCGCATTCCATAATAAGTATTCAGAGCGCGCCTGTCGTTTTCAACTTCCGGTGCAGCAAGATATATAGCCAGCATCATTTTATTTTCAGGAATTGAAAGATCTAAAGGTTGCTCAATGGCCTGCGGTTCAACGTTAATTTTCCTAAGTATGTTAATCATTTGATACGCATCGCCAGCGTTCCTGCTGAAGCGATCCCATTTTGTAAAAAGCAGCAGATCCGTTTTTGAGCTTTTTTTCTTTAGCGTATCCAGTAATTTAATCCACTCTGGCCTGATAAAAGTCTTGGCTGAGTAATCTTCATAAATGATTTGACCTACTTTAATGTTATTGTTTTCACAATAACGTTTTAATCGTTCCTCCTGATCTCTTTGCGAGTATCCCTTATCTGCCTGCTCATCAGTTGACACACGGATATATAAATCGGCTTTTTTCATATATAAATCTTAGAAAATATTATTGTTCTAAAAAACTCTTAATGGTAATTTTTAAGAGCATCGTCAGAAAGCTTAAAATATTTTTCGCCTCCTCAATGCTCAATTCAATTCCCTCCTCTTCTTTAAAAATCTTGATAATCTCCTCTATGGTAATGTTACTAATTTCAACTTTCTTCTCCATACCAATACATTTTTAATAAAAGTATTGGACAACTGTTCTGAAATTAAACCCAGACACTTATGCGATGTATTTGGCTTTTAAATATAAATGTCTAACGCTTGAAACATGTAAAATCAAACGAAACACTTAACGTCAACCATCAGGCGGAAAAAATTTTGATTTATAAAAGATGTGATTACGTTTAAATTTATTTTTTAGGTGCAACAAGAGAAAATTGATGCAAAGAAATTCATCATTCTTAGATTCAACTAAAATACAAATAAAATCAACATTGTTAATTTAAACATTCATTTCATATACAAAAACAGGTTATTGACTGTTATTACACGAAACATTTCCCAAAATAAACCGGTAAAAAGGCAGCTAAGGTATTGTTGCCAGCCGTCATGCTAATCCAACCAAAAGACTACGGCATAAACGGTTTCCTCCCTAAAGGTACCCTCCAATTATTCCGTTTCCTTTTGTTTTTTTTCATTGTCAACACTTCATATCTGCTTTCTTTTTTCCGGTTTTCTTTTGAAAAATATTCAGCGAAGCCTGAAAGGCTTTTAAGAAATAGAACGGAGAAGAGATTGAAAAGGCTTTTGATCCAGAAAAGATACATAACATTTCAAAGATGTTTTAAATAGTGTTTTAAATAATGTTTTAAATAAATGCTTTTTTAACTTAAGTACGGGAAACAAAAGGCTCTGCCGTACTCAGAGCAATAACAATGAAATATAATATCGTAAATGAGATCAAATTGATCTACACAAGAAAAGGAAATGCTGAAAAAAAAGTACTGAACTCCCAGGATGCTACAGATATTTTCAGGGAACATTTTGATGCAGATCAGATCGACTACAGAGAGTCATTTTACTCAATGTATATGAATCAGGCTAACAAGGTCTTAGGAATACAAAAAATATCAGAATCTGGAATTACCTCTTCTCTTGTTGACATCAGAATCATCATGCAGGGAGCTCTATTATGTAATGCCGTATCATTTATTATAGCCCATAACCATCCTTCCGGAAACCTTACACCTTCTCGCGAAGACATAGGCATCACACAAAAAATAAAGGAGGCTGCCCAACTATTAAATATTAACATGCTTGATCATTGTATAATAACTTCAACCGACTCCTTCTCTTTCTCCGATGAAGGTATTTTATAAGGGACTTAAATTTCTAAAAATAAGAATCCAGAGCCGGTTCCCGGTCTGGATTCTTGTGGCGTCGCGGAAAGATGCTTGTCCTTTAGGAGGCCAACCATCTTTCCGCAAATACTAAACAATACTTCTCAAATTAGATGGTTTTATTTGAAGTGGAAATATATATTTGTAAGCTAAAGAAATAGTATTTATCCGTTTAGCTTTTTGTTGTTGAATTGAAATTCAATTTTCTCCTCATTTCCAAAACTGTCTGAAAGCCATACCGTAAATGATTGTGAAACTTCAGAGGTTGAAGTATAATACAATCTGAACTCTTTCTCATAAAGAGGATAAATATCATTAGGAAAGTAAGGTTGAGTGTTATAATACTGCAGCTTTCCTGCTCCCTCAAACTGAAAATATCGAAGATAATATTTGGTGTCAGCAAAATTACCTTCAGGAATAATTTTGATACGGATCTCCACATACTCATCTTTAGCGATATCCTTAGGAACAGGCATAACCGACACCTTAAAAGGATAATTCTGCTGAATTTCCAAATCATCTTTTTCACATGATTGTACAAATAGTCCAATCACAAATAGTAGCAAGAAACACTTTAGTTGTATTTTAGCTGTATTAATTATATTTTTCATTTTTCATTATTTTTAGAAATTATATCTTATTCCTACCCCCAGCAGAGAGTGAAAATTAACCATTTGACTATTTTTCAAAAAGCGAAGTTGCCCGTTGACCAGGAAAACTAAATGCTCAGTCAGATAGCTTTCAATAGACAGCTTACCGTTCGTCCCATAAATAAAATTACCTGTAGAGTTAAGCTTTGATCCATCATACAACAATTCATCACCTCTATTAATCTGCTCGTAACCAACAAGACCTCCAATTCCCAGATTAAAATTGACATTTCGCATGAAGTCTCCCCAAACATAAAAACTGTACCCACTGCTCAGCAGGAAACTATCTATCGGGATATCGCCGCTTGTGTATTTATAATATTTTCTACCATATTCTGCCAGTCCAAAAAAGTAATTACCATTCTTCGAGTAAGAAACAAGCCCAGTACTTAACATATAATTTTGTTTTTCTGGAGATTTTGGAAATACCGAATAGGTAAATTCAACACCAATTTGCTTAGGAATCATCTGTTGAGCAAATATTTTGCTACCCATTATCATCATGAAGATGACTGTTAAAAATATTTTGTGCATCTTACTCCGTTTTAATGGTTAAACTGTTTATCAATCTTGCATGAACAAGATCTTCATTTTCAAGCTGTACTTTCAGATGCCTTCCCCCATTCTTTTCCAGAATTTCAATCTCCAAAACCTGATCTTTTAAGAGTGTAAACTGATCAAGCATATAAATCCCTTTACTGTCTGAATGATCAGCTATTATCCTTTCCGGGAAATAGGTACGAACCTGCTTTAAAATCTTATCCTGAACGACCGTTCGCTTTAAGTTCTTTTTATCGACAATTTTAAAATTGACCCATTCAATAGCATACCCCACATTACTTTGATTCTTAACCTGCAATGTGAAATAAAACTTGCTGTCATTAACGTGCAGTGCCCTGACTGAAAATTCAATTCCGTAGCTTTTTGAAACAATATGTTTAATAGTTCTGTTGCTTTTCCTGTAAAGATTTTCCATAATGAGCCAAGTGAAAGATGTTGAGCTTCCTTTAAGATCTTCAAATAATACATCAGAATCCTGTCTCTCCATACCTCTCTGAAGTTTTACTAAATCATAGCTGAGTATTTCCGGATAAGAACTGTAGGATGCATCAAAACTGTAAAATTTTCCATCTTCAGTAATGACCGAAAAATTAGTTTCCTCTTCAAAATCCCTGACAGCTGACTTAACCCGAAGAACGTTTCCGATAGGCTCTGCCTTATTGCCAACCAAGAAGTCACTTCCCAGGTCAACATATCGTATTGATGTAGGAAATATCAAATGGCTGGTTTTATTGTAGGTAACTTGTATCCTGAAAGGCTCTAATTTTGCCTGTTCCAAGGAAATATAAGTTGTCACAGAATCCTGCCCAAATGCCTTGCTTACTAATAGAAGTAATAGCATAATGAGAATATAATGACTCTTTTGTGTATTCATTTTTATTTTTTTTGATTAGTTATTTTTGGGTAAGAGGAAGACTTGATGGCCCGCTTTTACAGTTACTTTCAATTGTCTGACTCGCTTCTGAAAATAACCCGACAATCCCTGTACTACTCCCCTGCTCAGATCAGCTGCAATCTGTTGTCCTGCTGATTGGGCTACCATAATATTGGTACCGGAAGTCTGGCTCATATTAGCTACAATGTCGCTTACCGCATTCTGCTCCGCTGAATAAGGAACATACAATCCCATCTGACCGTCAGTGTCATAAACATTGATTTCTACAGAATAGATATTATCTTGAGATTGAATGGAAGATATTTTTAACTGAAGCCTCTCTCCCTGAAATTTGCTTACTGCAATCAGTAAGCTCCCCGCTGGAATTTCAGCTCGTCCGACTTTCATCGCTTCTGAAAGCCTTATAGATAATGTACTTTCATTGACCAAAGTCTTAGTTTCATAGACCACACCTCTTATTGCGTTTTTTGTTTGAACTGAGTTTTCTGAATCATTTTGACTGTCATAAAATCGATTCTGATTCAAACCTGCGACAAAAGCACTATCCGACCGGTCTCTGTATAATGAGGAAACAACATTGGAACGTACCGGTATTGCTGAAGTCAGTGTAACCTTCTTTTCCGTTGGCTTTTCGACCTCTTCTTTTTCTGCTGGTTTTTCCTGCTTTGGCATCGTTGGAAGATACTTAGCAGCCATTTGATACGATTTTTCCATGAGCTCTAACTGGTCGTTCATTCCCAGACCCGCAGGAACAGCATGATTTTGCATTGACTCATTCTTTAGCCTTGAAATTTCTTTCCTCAGATTATTGACCTCCTGATTATCCCGATTATAGAAAGAGCTTAAGGTCTGCTGTGCATTTCGATAACTGTTCAGAGCATTCTGATCGGATTGCTGAAGTACACTTCTATTGGATGTTGAAGAAGGTGGGTTGCTATTATAGTTTACACCGTTCTGGTCATTCCAGTAATCTGATAAAGTTGTTATTGAATTTCTCTTTTCTTCATTCTTTTGCTCTAATAACTGCTGCTCATAAGCCTTTTGCTTATCAGACTGCAATTGACCGTCTTTTGCCTTTGGAATAGCTGCATTAAAGCCGGCCTCTTCAATAATGGTATGATCGGTTTTGGGCTTAAAGATGAGATAAAAGCAAGATGCACATACAGCAGCCATCAAAAAGTAGATGAAAGGTTTCTTTAATCTTTCCCATTGAGCCTTGGGATGATCATTCACTCCGTTAGAATTTTGGGAGAGATCATTTTCTGTCACTCTAATTTTCTCTGAATCTTTCATATTCTATTTTTTAGTGGATGAGTTTACTATTTCATTATGCTTCGATCCTTTTTCGATAGGTTTCTTAGAAATGCCGTCAATATGATTGATAGAAATGGTATTACTTCTTTGACCTGTAGAAATACAGATATTGACAATGACGATGACAGTTATCAAAACATAACCACCAAAGAAAACCTTGGTCAGGAATTTTTGTCGCTCTACCGGAAGAGATTTCCAGTGTTTATCAATCTTTACAACATAATTTTCGAGTGTATCTCTTAGTTTTTTCATATCGGTCTTATTAGCGTTCAACAGTTTCGACATCTCTATTTTCAAGCACGTTGAATTTTTCAATGATAAATCCCTGAGGATTGCTGTCAGACCGTACAGAATTAACCAATGAACAGTTGGTAATTAAATTCCTGATGGTAAGATTACTGGACCTGATAATGAATTGTCTTGCATAAGTTTTTACGTCATAAGGGTAACTATCAAAGTTGGCAACGACACTGTCTACCTCAACTCTCTGCTGGATATTACCTGAAATGATTCTGTTATAGTAACCTTTTTCCTGAAGGTCTTTATAGTAATTGAATGCGGATTGATCAGCCAAATTGAAAGCCCTTTTGACATTACTTTCAATAGCATTCTTATCTGGGGCAATGGTGAAGAATAATTCGTGAAATCGTCTCACATGCTCTCTTGCTTCTACAGGCCTGTTGATAGACATATCCTGAGATAGCGCTACCATCAATGATTTGCCGTTATCCAGCACATAGATCTTTTGACGCTGCTCTTCGGCAAACTGATAGGATTTGAATACCACAATCCCTACAATTCCAAAACACAACACCGCAAAAACGAACGTAAATAAGCGGATCTGCTTAAAGCTGCTTTCAATATTTCTTAATGTTTTAAATTCCATATAACTCTATTTTTTATTTTAATAATCTTCCTGAAATATTTCCTGTTGCAGAACCTACTGCCGCTCCTGCGACATTACCTGATTTTGCAACAGTTTGGTTCACATTACGCATGAAATTGCCAGCACCTCCTGCCTGAATCACCCAGCCCGTAACCGTTGGCACCGTAAAATATCCGATAATCCCAATCACCATATAGATGATGTACACGGTATTGGAGGTATCAGGAATGAAAGTGGGATCTGCGAGCATCTCGATATCCCGTTCTAAAATCAAAGTCTGTATTTTGGCAAGAATGGCACTGAAAATATCAGCAACAGGAAGCCATAGATAAACGCTAACATATCTCGTCAACCATTGAGTTAAAGTAGTTTGGAAACCATCCCAAACTGAAATCGCAAATGCGATAGGTCCTAATATTGAAAGCACTATCAGAAAGAATGTTCTGATGGTATCAATAACTAAGGCTGCCGATTGAAACAGAATTTCAAGAAACTCCCGGAAACCATCTCTAATATCTTTTTTGATGGCAAACATTTCTCGTTCAATATACATTCCGGACATCGTGACCAGATCCGATGGTGACCATCCGAGCTCTTCCAGCTTTTTATCAAATTCTTCATTTGAAATCAGGTAAGCTATCTCCGGATTCCTGAGCATCGCTTCCCGTTCTAAAAGATCTTTTTTCTGTTGCAGCTCGTTCATATCCAAGACCTGATTCTCCAACATGGAGTGGCTGCCCTGAACAATCGGGCTCATCACTCCATTAAGGCTTCCTAAAACCAATGTGGTAAAAAACATAATGCAGATGCCTATGGCAAAAGGTCTCAGCATGGGAAACAAATCAATCGATTCTGCACGACTCAATGACTGCCAGACTTTTAGTGCTACATAGAATAAAGCGCCTAATCCGGCGACCCCTTTTGCCACAGCAGCCATATCAGCGCACATCGGCATCATTTCCTCATAAACGGAACGAAGTACTTCGTGTAAGTTATTCGGTTCCATCTTACCAGTATTTTTGATTGGAGGTTCCGTAAAGATCCAGCACCCTTTGGGTATTGTTCTGTTTTTTTGCTCTGAGATAACTGACCGAAATATTTTTATTGGTATAGTATCGTACCAGATTATGATACGCTTTGACCTCTTTATAAACCCGGTCAACAACATCCATCCTTTCTTTATCATTCAGAGAAAGACCGTTAGAAGTGATGATCTCTTTGAGTTCTTTCAATAGCTCCGTGCTCTCCGTAAGAAGCGCAGAATAACCATTGGCAATGGAAGCTAATTCCTGAGCATTAAAATTGGGGTCATTCAGCATTTTACCGAAATTGTTGACATACATCTCAGAAACATCACCCACTAAAAGGACGGTCTGCTGAACCTTTCTGGCATCTTTGACCAGATTATTGATGGCTTTCAGCTGGTCATAATACTCTTTACCCTGTTCATATACTTTCTTAACTTCATTGAAGTTCTTAACAACGTTAGATACTGTTGAAGAAGTCTGTACAATTTCATTGGCTGAGTTCAAAATTCCCGAAGCCAGGTTTGCAGGGTCTGTTACGACAAATTGTGCTTTTGTATAGGTTACGGTAGCAAAGAATGCTACCATTAAGGTTTTAATGATTAAATTTTTCATTGTTGTACATTTTTAAATGATTTAATGGTCTTTTCTATTCGATTTGATTCTCTTAAGAGAAATCCTCTTGATGGCCTGTGCGACATTGCCGTCAAGTTCCGATGCAAGATTCATCACTTCCATCTTTTCCGTTTCTTCTGTAGTATATGCCAGATATTCTTGTGTTGAAACTTCAATGGCATAGACTGCAGAGTGCGTTCCACCCAGTCCAATCCAGACTTCCTTGTACAGCCTTCTCGGATCGTTGTTCATATTGATCGACAGCACCTGGGACTTTTCTTTATCAGTCAATCCCAGCATCGCCTGAATATCATCGAACTTGTTCATATACTTCCTTTGGTCAAGAAGAATCTTACAATCCGAATTATTAATGATACTTTCTTTCACAATCGGTGACTGAATGATATCATCGACTTCCTGAGTTACTACAATGGCTTCTCCGAAGAATTTCCTGACGGTCTTGAACAGGTACTTGATATACTCAGCCATTCCCTCCTTGGCAATGGCTTTCCAGGCTTCTTCGATGAGAATGAGTTTTCTGATTCCTTTGAGTCTTCGCATCTTATTGATAAAGACCTCCATTATGATAATGGTTACAATAGGAAATAGAATTTTATGATCTTTAATAGCATCGATTTCAAAGACAATAAAACGCTTGGATAATAAGTCCAGCTGCTTCTCTGAATTGAGCAGATAGTCATACTCTCCTCCTCTGTAGTAAGGTTCCAGCACATTGAGAAAGTTGGCAATATCAAAGTCTTTTTCCCTGACTTTCTTTTGCTCCAATACTTTCTGATAATCATCTTTGACGTACTCATAGAATCCGTTGAAAGAAGGATGCTGGTCATCGGTTTTAATTCTTTCGATATATCCGCTGACTGCATTGGAGAGTGCCACTTCCTCTGAACGGGTTGGTGGTTCATCGTCTCTTTTCCACAGGGTCAGAATCAAGGTTTTTATACTCTCCCTTTTTTCAATGTCAAAAACGCCGTCATCAGTATAGAATGGATTGAAAGCGATAGGATTGTCCTCAGTATAAGTAAAATAAACCCCGTCCTCTCCTTTGGTCTTTCCTTTAATGAGTTCACATAATCCCTGATAGGAATTTCCGGTATCTACAAGAAGAACATGCGCTCCCTGCTCATAATACTGTCGCACCATATGGTTGGTGAAGAATGATTTACCACTGCCCGATGGACCAAGGATAAACTTATTTCTATTGGTAATAATCCCCTGTTTCATCGGCAGATCCGAAATATCCAAATGAATAGGCTTTCCCGTTAGGCGGTCAGCCATTTTGATCCCGAAAGGTGATGGTGAATCCCGGTAGTTGGTCTCTTCTGTGAAAAAACACAATGCAGGTTCAATAAATGTGTAAAAGCTTTCTTCACTAGGAAAATCTCCTGCATTACCCGGAATTCCTGACCAATATAATGTTGCTGTATCTGTCGTATTATGACGGGGCCTACATTCCATTAAGGCTAACGCACTACCCGTATCATTTTTTAATTGTTTGAGCTCAGCAGAATTATCAGACCATGACATCACATTAAAATGAGCACGAACAGATTGCAGACCATATGAATGTGCTTCATTTAAATACTTTTCAATCCATTCCTTATTGATCTGATTGGCTCTGCTATATCTGGCTAAAGAGTGCATATTCCTTGCAGATTTTTCAAACTGACGAAGGTTCTCATCACTGTTGTCGATGAACAGATATTGGTTATAAATGTGATTGCAATTGAGCAGAAGTCCCACCGGAGAAGCAAATGAAAGAAGACAATCACTGCGGTCGGTGCTTAACTTCTCATACCGACTATGTGATGAGACTGTGCCTGGTAAATCCTCCGTATCCGATAGGGTATGCATACTAATCCGGTTGTTACCAATTCTCATTTCTTCTGAGCCTAATTTGATGTCCTGCAATGACGGATGGGTTTCACGGGATAGAGTCAGATACTGTTCCAGTAGTCCTGACCTCTCGGAAGTTCCTGCTATCTCATCTTCTGTCATCCTTTCCAGATGGATATAACTACTGTCATTCATAATCCGCTCCAGCTGATCGACCGCTTCAAGAAAACGACCAATGATTTCTTTGTCTTTAATCTCTTTTGGAATCAGCTTGCCTTTACAGAGAGAAGAAAAATTGCTCTGCATCCTCATTCTCTCCTTACTGGTTTTTGTGATGAACAAGTAGCAGTAATGATTTAAAAAGGGTCTTTCATTGAAATGTCTTTCAAATGATTTGGAAAGAAAACTCTGGTCTTCTTTTGACAAATCAGGATTGTAGTTTTCTTTGATAAACCAATCCTGTTTGTGAACGATGGTGAAATCCGGGAGCGTTTTAATGGCTTTGAACCAAGCGGAATGCATGGCTTCATACTCAGCGGAAGCAACGGTAAACAGTTCGGGGAGTCTAACCTTAAAGCAAACAGTAACATCAGCATCCTTTGAAATGATACAGTCATTTTCAATCGCAAGCAATGGGAATTTACTTTCCAAGGTTGCTGCTTTGGAAGAATTTCTCATACTTCTGTTCTTTTACGATTGTTTCTCAAATACCGATAAATACTCTTTCGACTGATGATGTATTTTGGATGTCTCTTGCGTGCGCCTAATTTCATCAGACCATGCTCACCGTATTTTCCATTCAGTGCAAAAGTCTGCCCGGTAAGAAGTCCACTGCTGACTCCTCCGAGAATTAAACACAGATAGGTATTGACGCCTGCCATATACATAACCATGACACAGATCAATATTCCTAAGAGTCCTCCACTGAAGATAAAGAGATATTGTGCTTTAAGTCCCTTGAACTCTACCGTCCTTCCTATTCCTTTATTGATATGATAGGTATTCATAGTCAATATTTTAAAGGAAGAATGAACGAAGAATGGTTGCGGCAACAATTAAGAAGATACATGCTCCAAACCAGCTTGCAGCGGTTTTACTGGTGTCAGGATCACCGCTGCTGAACTTGTTATAGACTTTTACGCCTCCGATGAGTCCGACGACTGCACCGATGGCGTAAATTAATTGTGTAGCGGGTTCAAAATAAGAAGTGACCATCTGTGTAGCTTCGTTAATCCCGGCTGAACCATTGCCTTGACCAAATACCGAATTAATTGTTACCAATGTTAAAACAGCATACAGCAATTTTTTTCTTTGTTTTTTCATAATAAATAGATTTTTTGATTATGAAACCCGCACTTTACGGGCTTGAAGACAAAGATCTCCGAGTCTAGATACTCAGTAACAGGAATGGCATTGGATGGAATCTTTTGGCTGTTAAAGAACCGTGCGCCAGTCAGAATTCCTGTATAATTAATTGTAAATTTGTAAGGAATTTCAAAAAAGAGAAATCATGGATAAAAGGTTCACAGATATTATTGAGCTCATCAAACAGTCTCGTAACAATGCGATAAGAAAAGTCAATGAGGAACTCATCGATCTATACTGGAATATTGGTGAGTATATCAGCAAAAAGGTTGAGCTGAGTGAATGGGGACAATCTGTGGTTAAAGAACTTTCTCAGTTTATCCAGACTCATGAACCTGAACTAAAAGGTTTTTCGGATAAGAATCTTTGGAGAATGAAGCAGTTTTATGAGACTTACAAGGAATTTCCAAAAATCTCAACACTGTTGAGAGAAATCAGCTGGTCTCATAATCTGTCCATATTCTCCAGATGTAAATCAATCGAGGAAAGGGAATTTTATATCAAGTTGACCAAACAGGAAAATTATAGCTTCCGGGAGTTAGAGAGACAGATATCCAGCAGCCTTTTTGAAAGAACGATGATTGGAAATTCAAAACTCTCAACAGTGTTGAGAGAAACTAACGCTGATATAGTCAATACATTTAAAGACAGCTATGTATTTGACTTTTTAAATCTGCCTGAAACATTCAATGAAAATGATCTCCAAAAAGGTTTAATTGAGCAGATGAAAAATTTTATCCTGGAGTTAGGACGGGATTTTCTTTTTATCAGCGAAGAGTACAAAGTACAGGTCGGCAATTCTGATTTTTATATCGATCTTTTATTCTTCCACAGGGGGCTGCAATGCCTTGTCGCTTTCGAACTGAAAGCAGATAAATTCAAACCCGAACATCTGGGTCAGCTTAACTTTTATCTGGAAGCGCTGGACAGGGATGTTAAACGTCAGAACGAAAATCCAAGCATCGGCGTACTGCTTTGTAAAGACAAAGACAGCGAAGTAGTAGAATATGCGCTGAGTAGAAGTCTTTCTCCGACAATGGTTTCTGAATACAAAACGCAGCTTCCCGACAAAAAGGTTCTGCAGAAAAAACTGCATGAATTGTTTGATAACAGATCTTAGTTGAAATTTATTAATAACAAAAGGGGAATTTGCCTAAACAAACTCCCCAATATCGAAACCTTCAACACCATCTTTGTAACTGGAAGATATGCCTTGAACATCATTCGAAATGCTCTGACTTAACAAATTTGAAATACGCTTCGAAGCCTCCCCCAACGAATTCTCCAAAAGATCAAAAAGCTCGGTCCCATGAATTTTTTGAATTATAGCAACTGCTTGCTGTTCTAAATCAGGTTCCAGCATTTTCCGCTGTAACAGCTGACCCGCAGTACTCAATTCCTGAAAGGTAACCCCTGTAGCAAACCCGCTTTCGATATTAGAGTCCTGATACTTCCAATCCTCTTCCTCCTGCCCCCAATTATCCTTGATTAGAATATCATCAAGGTTTTTATTCTCGGTTACATCCTCAGCTTTCCCGTCTCCTGTTTCTGATTCAAAATTATCTTCTGCTAATGAAGTAAATTCAAGGTGGCTTTCAGTGGCTTCAACTGGCCAACCTTTTCTTTTTGTTTGCTTAATATCTCCCATTATCGGTGGAGAACTTTTCTTAGTATTACCCCTATCTTTCGCACGGACATTGACTGGGAATCTTCTGTCGAGAAGAATTAGAATGATAGCGATTAATAAACCTGTAATGATTATTTTTTCCATAAAATGATATTAAAAAATGGGACGGTATTTTTTATTGAAATCATCAGTAATTTCCTTTTCAAACATTTCGAAATGATACGCCAGTATATTATCCAGATAAGCATACAGAGAAATCTGGTCATCGGCAATGATTTGAATAATGCGTGAGAGGCGCTCGTGATATTCAGGACGGATATAGATACTTTTATCACCCCGCTTAGTCATTGTATGATGAGTAAGAAACTGCTCAACATAACTTAAATCTGATGTTTTTTTATTCTTCAACTTATTTTTTGCTTCACCCTTCTCCTTTGGAGGATCATCAGTTTTTGAAATAACTTCCTTCTTAGGACTTCCTGCCATAATGGACATCAGATATTGTTCATCGATCCCCCTATCATCATTGTTATTTTTTTCATATTCCATACTCTTATAGTTTTACAATTCCTAAAAATTCTTCTACAAATTGATCCAGCCTGCACTGAGCTAACAATTTAGGATCTGCAGGCAGTAAAGTCGATCGGAAAACAGTCTTTGTAATAGCCTCTCCTTCCTTTCTAAATCTTTTACTGTCTGTAATGCTTGTTTCCATAAGTGGCAGCCCTAAATCTGAAATCACTTTACTGTAGTTTTTGTAGAGCAACGTCCGTTCTCTTCCATCCACCTGATTCCAGAAAAGATGGACTGCCCAAATTCCCGTTTGAGTTTCTTTCATTAATACATTGGTCAGAACATGGGTGAAACTTAACGTACTTTCCAGCACAAAACGATCCACAGTAATGGCAGAAAAAATATAATGGACTTTCGTCAAAGTTTTTAAAATACCAGCGGTATTCACAGTTCCCGGTAGATCTAAGAATATAACATCAGGTATTGTTTCAGATTCATCAACATAAGCATCTATATCCTCTAAAACTTGGTCGGCTTTACTCTGGAAAATGGGATACGCTTTTTTATTAATACTCGTAAGTTGTTTGTGAGCGATCTTTTTTAAAATCTCATGCTGCATCACCATTTTTAAATCCCGCTCTCTCATCTGGAGTAAACTGTACTGTGGAAAAGGTTCCAGTATTTCTTTCTATTTTTGCTTATTGTAATTTTTCGATATTAAATATAGTAATTCCAATATAGTTTTAGAAGAATAATTGCTTGCTCAATCTAAGACAATATAGGACGGAAACCATAATACTTAGCTTGGGAAAAGAAAAACTGTTGGCTTTTTCAATTTTCATACGCCTTGCCATCGGTAGTCATCAAATACCAGCCGGCAACCATCATAGTCCAATACAGTATGCAATTTGATAGCTCCATTATTGCTGCGGAACCACACTCATATCCATGAGGTAAAACTTGCGCTTGAGCAACCTGAGTTCTTTATGATGGTTGAAATCTTATTCCACAAGTATGTGCCATAAGTCTGAATTAACAGATCAGATTCCAATCTATTGACAATGTTTTTAAAGAGTTGTTTCGAATCCCTCTTACAAAAACATTTTTTTCCATTTAGTAACAGTATTTCTACTCAGTTGATAATGGTTGGCGAGTTGTTTATTATTTAATTTATTCTGTTTCTGATAGTCTAATATTTGTAAAATATCAGATTTATTGTATGAATGAAATCTCTTGTTTATCTTTATTGATTCTTCTTCTGATGGTCCAAAAATTTTTTTGTTTAGCTTAAGAATATCTATGGCTGACAAGTATACTTTATTCAACAAGGGTAAACATTTGTGCAATTTATCTGGAAATTTCTGGTATAAAATATCTGTATAAATAGCTTTATAATCAGGATTACTATTTGAATATTTTTTTTTTGTCATGTGGGTTATTTATTTAGGGTTAATTTATATATAGCTAAATTTCTACCTAATTTTTATAATTCTAATTTTAGAAATTAATTGAGCTTTAATGATTGTACTTTTATCAATATCATTAGCCAACTTTTTATTAAAAGAATTTTTACATGGATAATAATTATGAATCTATTTTCATAAAAAATTCTTTATTATTATTTGCGAAGATTTACCATGATACCCAACAGTTTCCTGCATTCTAATGGGTTCCTGTTGATGAGAATCTTACTTTTAACAATTTTCACAAAAGTATTTTCTTGAACAAGATTATTCTGTTGTGTATCTTTCTTTAAACCTCGTTATATAAGCTTTATCAATAACTCAATCAAAATCAATTTTTATTGGTAAAACTATTTTCATGTCTTACCATTTTGAGAGATATAGATCTCTCCTATTTTCTAGGAAGAATTTAGTTTATTATTATATTAGGATAAAACTTACCTTTTCTTTACATTTATGGAGGAAATCATCCTCTTACATTTTAACTTTGTATTTGGTGATCCATTTGTATAATGTAGTTTTAGGTATCCTATATTTCAGTATCACCTGGTCTCTTGTCATTTTTTCAGACTCAATCTGTTCCACTATAAAATCAATGATTTCCTTTGTATACAAGCTTTTTCGAAACTTCGGAAGCGAATATTTTTTATTGGTTGCTTTTCCTTCCTCTCTCACTCCAGGAGCATATAAAATCAAATGCTGGGAATATAATCGAAAAAAATCATATTCCAAAAGTTTGCTCCATCGTAATAAGATATTAGTGGGTAAGTTTTCTGATTGGTACATTTTCCTGACATCTTCATCACTACATTTCAAAAAGTTAGAAATACGGGACATTTCTATCCTGCTTTCTGCAACTGTTTTTTCTATTAATTGACCAATATGGATGTTCTTAAAATCCATTATATATATTTAATTTGTGTTATTATTTTTATTGAAGTATGCTCAAAAGTTTAATAACTTTCCGCTATAGTTGGGCATTGTTTTACAACTTGTAAGTTCATAATCCCTCCAAGTCCTTGTAAATCCATTCTCAAATCCTCCCATTTGTCATTACAAAGTCATCTCATTAGAGTTCCTGTAGCATTTGATGTTGCAATCGTACATATTTACCTCTTTCCCCAATCTTTTTATCAGCTTTCTGAATAAAGAAACAAGCTACATTGCAATTGATTAATGATTTTATACCAACCTGTTATGTTTTGAAACTTTACAAGGATCAATTTATATTTTAAAGTAAGTACTTTATGGTTTCCAGAAAGACCATACTTTGCCATTGTAAACAGCAAGCTGTTTTTTTGTGGTATCATACACCAGCATGCCTGATGCAGGATTGATGATATTTAAATGTGGACTTGCAACATTTGGAAGAATCATTGCTTTATCTACATCTGTTAAAACCAGGATTCCGCTTGTGGTATCCATTGCTCCATTTGTTCCGATAGCAGTTTTAGCCGTAGGTTTTTCTACCTTATCAGATCCTTGTACTGACAGATCTGCTGTACCTATCGTAGATACTGTTCCATCGTCTTCGCTAAGATTGACCCACATTCCACTATCTTTTAGATATTTTACTTTATGGTCAGTTGTATCATAAATGACACTTCCCTCTTCTGTAATACTACTTTTGTCTGTAATGTAAGGAAGAATAAGCCCTCTGTTCTCTGTACTGGCAAATTCCAGTGAAACCGATATATTAGTTACCGATTGCTTACCTATTGCCACTTGTGACTTAGCTGGTAAACAAGCTAATGATAATATTAATGTTGTGATAATTGTTGATTTCATTTTTTGAATATTTTTACTAATTATTAATACGAACAGTATTTTTGGTACTTATGAAAAGGTTAACTCCTTTTCTCTACAATTCTTAAGCAAACCATTTCTACTGGAAGATTAGGTTGATACTTTTGTCTTTTTAAAAACCTAACAGGTTTTTGAAAACCTGTTAGGTTTGTTAAATCATTTAATTAATCAGGACAAGTCTGTGTAGTGATACAATGCCAGGCCATAGAAGTATCACCATCTTTAAGGGTGTACATCTTCATGCACTTATTGGTCGTATCATATACCATCATTCCTTCTACAAAGTTGGCAGGTGCAATACCTACAGGATTACCTCCACTGAAAGCTACGCGGTTTGGCACAAATCCTTTGGTTTTTGACTCTAATGCTAACCATCCACCTTTACGTGTCATAGGCCAATTGTCAATGTCTGTCGCTCCGGCTCTGTTAAGAGAAGTAATTCCTACCCTGGTATCTAATGGAGTACCTGTTGTAATTCCTGGCTTATAGCATCCAGTTTGACAGCCGTTAATAGCTAAATTCTGTGAACTTCCAATGCCTTGCCCTGCTCCTGCGGTGATTGGGATACCATTTGCGTCAACGCAAGAACCGTCTCCACATAAATTTTGATTTAATGCAGCTGAACCTATACCAACTGTAACGGTTCCACCGGCTGTTATCAAATTAGCCGCTACAAAATTAGCGCTGCCTTCTATTGCGTCTAAACATCCATCATTATCAGAGTCCAAATCCAATTCGTTAGAAATACCGTCTCCATCAGGGTCGCAAAATCCTTTTTTAAATCCTGTTCCATGTCCGGTCATATTAGTTGCTCCAACAACCTGTTGCGAAGCAATTACCGTATTACTTGAATTGTTATTCCAAACTACTGTATTAAATGTTGTACCGTTAAAAAGCTCTAGTGGATATAGATTTCCACCTGTGGATTTACTGCCCAGCATTGAAATAGAACCGTTAGGACCGATAATAATTCTGACAATTGGTGTTGTACTATTTCCTGTCATTGACCAAATTTCAGGAATACCTCCAGTACCATACTGTGATCCATCTGCAAATCTGATATTGCGGGTAGCATGACTAGATTGGAAGTCTATCTCGTTGGTTGCCAAATTTACTCCATTGATATTTAAATTGAACGAATTGTCTAACGAGTAAATATCAAATATAAAACCTAGATCTGCTGCCGGAGCATTGAACGTAACCGTATTACCGTTAGCAATACTAAAATCAATACTTGGGTCTAAATCACTGCATTCAAAAACATCCAAAATACCATCATTATCATCATCCATATCACACATATCCGGAATACCATCTCCGTCAGAATCAGGACCGGAGCAAGCCCCTTGCGTTGGCGCTCCACAAAGATCGATCTCTGGGGTGTCAGCAAAGTTATATTCATCCTCCGCAGCATCTGTGCTTGTACCATCTCCCATACTTCCATTAACCCTATGCCCTACATAGCCGTATTTTGGGTTATTCTCTTTTACAATCATTGAAGTATGCCCACCGGTTTCTACGGCAATCACTTTGTCTGTCCAATTCAATTTCCCTATGTTATACGGATTAGCAGAAGGAATACTGCCCGGCATCTCGGTTGGATTTATACTAGTACCTGTTCCTCCAAGCATTTGAGAACCATTATTTCCCCAAGCCCATAGCCTACCGTCTGCCGTGAGTACATTGATGGCAGCTAAAGTAAAATCATGTTCATTTGGACTAATCCAGACCACATTGGTAAGGTAATCACCCGCTGTCGACGATTTTTGTACCTGTACCCAGGTGTTGCTATTTGCCGTACTAAAGTTACCCAACTGTCTGAAGGTTCCTTCTCCCGTACTATAGAGATTGCCGTTGGTACCCAATATATAATAAGTGTTTACGGATGCCCCTATCATTTTTGGGGTTACGCCTGCCGGTATCGTCATTGGTGTGGCAAATGCTCTGTTTGCAGCAGCAGTACCATTCCCCAACCTTGTGTTGGTTCCCCAGGTATATACCTCGCCGGTGGCGGTTAACGCCATCAGTAAGCCTCTACCACTTCCACGTATAGCTACTACGTTGTTGAGCGGTGTAGTTGCATCGGTATGTACCCGATGCCATAGCTTATCGTTTGCAGCGGAACTTGCTGCTCCATCGCTGTATTTATTGACATCTTGCGCCAGTACCCATGCTTCACCAGAACAGGTGGTTAATGCCAAGGTCTGGTAAGCACCAAACAACATTTTGACGTCTTGGGGAGCTACGCCGTCAGGCAAACCGTCTGCTTTTGGCGCACCGCCATTGACTCCATAGGTTCCTACACCTATCTTTTGAAAGGCAGTACTGCTGGTAAGATCTGTATGAATCAAATGAGCTTCACCACCCCAGGCAAATAGCCCGTCTGTGGTTAAAACGACTTGTTGCTCAATATTTTGACTATTGCTTCCTCCGGCAAACTTAAGGATATCACCGGTCAATGCCGGGTAGTTGGTACTATTGACCTCCATAGGTGACAATACGTGACCTGTACCATTGTTTGCCATTCTTTCACCCCACACCATTAGCGCACCGGTAGATGCGTCGCGCATCAAGGTACTGTGGAAAGTGCTTACCATATTGTCGTACTCTATGGTGTTAGGGTCTGAGGTATTTAAAAAGGTATTTGGATTACAGTCACCGGTAACGCAATAGCTTGGCGCAACACCTGCGAAAGTAATATATCTCTGCGTATTATCTGCATTGAAATTATTGCTAAATACCCATTTCCCATTTGTATATGTTCCTGCAACATTTTGTACATTGGTTGTAAATGCGGCATCGTCTGCAACAAGCATCCAAACCGTACTTCCTAAGGAAAAATTAGCTCCATACATCGATAGATCTGCCTCAAAATACAGCGCACCCGGAGTATTTTTACGCTGAGACAGCCATGTTCTCTGAATTCTCTTCCAAGTGTTTCCTCCAATAGTAATATCAACAAGAGGTGTTACCGTCACATTATTATCTCCTAATAAGAAATATGTTTTATCGTTGGTAAATCCTGTACGAGTTGCATCCTGATTTGGATTGACGAAATCGTTTACAGTGGCAACGGTAAGTATCGTTCCTGTATTTACACTTTTTGATACTTTCTGCTCAAAAGCTTCAATATCATCTCTTGATACTCCGAAGATATTGCTATTATAAGCAGTATTAGAAGCTCCATTCCATACTATATTACCGTCTGTGTCCAGATAGTGGTCTGTAGCCACTTGCCCTAATGTAATTCCATATTTAATGGCAAGGTAAGAATCTACTCTTCTGCGTTCTACATTCGATAATGTGCCTGCGCCATACACGATAGTTTCTCCGATGTGCCCTACAAAACCGGCATCGTCACCTCCTGTCAGGGTACCTGCATTTCGGCCAAATATATGCCCTCCAGTTACCGCTCCGATAGCACTATGGTTGGTACCCGGACCAAGCAGTGTGCTTCCATTAACTCCTTTCTTAAGATTAACATCTGTAAAAGTTGTATAGACGATACTTGGTATTCCCACCTCAAAAGGATTCCCTGGGTTAGCCCAATAAGTAGGTCCAGCACCAGTGTTGGTTCTTCTAACTATAGCTCCTCCCGGTTCGAAAGCAGGGGAATCCCAGTTATCACCGCCGAATGTTGTATTATTTCTACCTATATTGAAGAATCTTGTACCAATCATGCCTTCTTTTGTAAGCGTAAAGATGTCATAATTAAGAGAAGTTAAAGTTTGTACAGAAATATTACCTAATGATTGGGTATTTACTGTAAAATTAATTCCAGGATTAAAGTTGAAATAGTTGGACGTTCCCAGTACATACTTTGGTAACGCGTTGGTTCCCAACTGTGCAACGGTAGTTCCGTTCCACATATCCGTCAATCCTGTTACATCTGTTGCAGCTCCTGTATTGGTTGCGTTTTTATCGGCTCTATACCAGTAAGACAAGCCGGTTGCTACACCACCCGGAGCGTTTCCGAAACCTGCGAAGGTAAAGAATTGTCCGTTTGCTAATGTTACATTTACGGTATTATATACCACACCATTTACAGTAACTTCTGTAGTCATTGGGGTAAATGTATCTGTTGGATCAAAAGCTGCGTCGGAAGACTGCACTAAATACAAGTTTTTCACACCTTTTGGCCATGCCACAGTAACAGTTCCTATACTTCCTGAATTTTGAACTTTCCAGATCGATTCAAAACGATAGTTGGTTGATCCGTTTGAACCTGCGGTATAATTCAAAGGTACTGCAAGACTTTGCTTCAAACCGTTATCTCCTGTCATTAAGAATTGAAGATCATTTAGTAAATCTGTGCTGTTTGCAGCATTGCTGTCTGCGAACCCGGTAGTGGAAATTACTAGCTTCTGTCCATTGTTTACACTACCAGACTGTTTCTGATGCAGTAACGTAATATTATCTCTTGCAATACCAAAGATGTTGTTGTTATAGCCAGTATTAATGGTTCTGTCCCAAACTACAGCGCTGGCGGTAGAAAGATAATTTTCATTTAAAGTAACACCATTCTTCACCGCAAGGTATGAGTTTACTCTTGACTGTTCATTCGCTGTTAATGTACGCTTGTACCAAACAACTTCCATAATATCTCCAGGGAATGCACCCGGAGCATCCCAGCCTGCATGGCCTATTCTTAAGTTACGCCCATAAATCTGGAATTTATTGGTACCTGCAAATGGAGTTGTTTGATAAGAACCATTTAAACCCAATATTTTTTCTCCTCCAAGGGAAGCTGAAGTTCCTCCGTTCGCAACAGAGTTATTAGCTATTGCAGAGAAGATATTTGAAATACCGATATTGAATGTGGTTGGAAAATCTGTTGATGTAATGATATTATAATATTCATACTGTCTTGGAGCTCCGTTTGCAATAGAAACTCCTGGTTCTGACGCATATGCTACATCATCATCAATCCCTGTAATACGTCCTGTTCCGTTTGTTGTAGGTCTTACCGCAGAGAAAATAGATGTATTGGTGTTGGCCAACTCTCCATTGGTAGAATTCATTACCGAAGTAGAATTATAGAAGAATTTTGAAGCAGAATATCCTGTGGTGTACGGATTAAAATTATGACTTCTATCTGCTGCAGAAAGTGTCCATGTTCCTACTGCAGGAATATCATTTGCATTTATAGAATGATCTTTCCACGCTGTGGCAATAGTACCCGCATCATCTGATTTCACCCAGAAATCAGCCCCGGAAACACCTCCTGCTGCAGCATTTATGACGTTTATTGTCAAATCACTTGTAGTAGAACATGTACTCCCTGTTGTCACTGTCCATCTGAAGGTATAGGTCCCCGGCGTATTAAATCCTGTCACGTTGGTATTGTAGGCTGATGGTGTTGCAATTACCGGATCGGTTGCTCCCACAGGCTTAGATAACAGCGTCCATAAACCGGTAGCTGCCCCTGGATTATTGGCATTGAAAGTTGTTTGGGATGTCCCTATCAATGTTTGAGTAGATCCTGCATTAGCCCCAACCTGTGCTGATACGAACACCGAAAAATTACTTTCTAAGGAAGTTCCGGAACAGACATATTCTTTATCTAAAAACGCTCCGACACTTGGATTATAAGTATCTGCTTTTATTTTAAATACATATTCACCCTGCGTATTCAAGTTGGAAATTGTAGTCGAAGTATTGGTAAATAATGTATTGTTATAAGGTTCAAATACTGGATCTGCTGCACCAGCAGGTTTTGAAACCAATGTTAATCTGTAACGTCCATTAAAATCTTGGAAATAGCTTGTGTTTACTACTCCTTTATAAACTGCAGGTAAGGGAATTGTTGCTGTCACTACACCACTCCCCGGGTAACATACCGTAGTAGTCGGTACGGTTACATCCGGACGGCTTCCATCCGAAATATGAATGTAATAAGTTTGTGTAGCAGAACATGCCCCAGCATTTTCTCTTGTGATGGAAAACTTATACGTTCCTACACGCCATCCTCCCGAGGGCGGTGTTATAGTAGCCGATCTCGTTGCGGTACCTGCTCCTCCGTTTGTTACAACAGGTGCACCTCCTGGAGGAGTAATGCCTGATGAAGCTGCACTTGTATTGATTGTTGTAGGGTTATCTGCAGAATTGACAGTATAATAAAATGTAATGGGGGTAGACTGCCCTGCATACCCGCAATGTACCTCCCCACCTGAATTACCACTATCATAAATCATCATTTGCTCCGGTCTTGAAGGTACCAGAAAATTTACCGGATTAGGAGTTGTTCCAGTGAAAGTATACGTGATTTCCGGTGTTGTGTAGGTTCCGCTGGCATTAGCTACAGTCAAAGTGAACTTGTAGACTCCCACAACATTTGCACCGGTAAAATATATATTATCATCATAAATATTCGAATAGGAAATATTTCCACCTGATGGTTGGCTGATCACATTCATGGTAATAGTTGTACCAAAGTTCCCTGATGAACCTGGGGAGGTAGGATATCCCTTAGAAAATTTAGGGGATGTACTTTGAAGCGCAACGTAATGATTTCCTGTACCCGAAATACATCGTGAGGTAGACACAGTCGGCAATATCTGCGGATTCGGGATAAAACGCACTATAGCAGAATCCTCGTACCAACAGTTTGGATTGTTAGTAGAGGTTATTCTTAGTGTCACTACATAGGCCGGATCAATATCGTGATTGGCTTTATTAATAAGACTGAATGTTGTTGTTGCCGATGTTGTCGAGCTAAACTGTGAGTTTTGGCTAGTTTTTACACTGCTTCGCTCCCATCTGTAAATATTATAGGCACTCCATGATGCGGTATATCCGGCAGGTACAACACCATTCAGTGTAACGGTACCTGTGGTTGCATTAACATTTGTAATATCCGGTCCTGCTGTAAATGTTGAGGAGTCTCCCGGTGCCGTAATGATCACCTGAGAAGTAGCCGAGCCAGAAATACCACAATCTTGTTCTACTTGAAATACATAATTTCCAGGGGATGTTATTCCTGTAACATTGGGGGTTAAGGAATTCACATTACTAATTATGGGATCTGGTGCTCCGGACGGCTTGGAGACAAGTGTCCAGGTTGGGGTTCCTGCACTGCCAGACGAGCCCTGCAAGGTGTAGGATGTGCCACATATTGTGGTGTTCCCTCCTGCGTTCACGATACACTGTGCGTACAGTATCATATTACCCAGAAAGAGCAATAGGAATAAAAAGAGGTTTTGTTTTTTCATGTTTTTGCTTTTAGAATCGTTTTTGCTTGTTTTATCATCATTTTCATATTTTGTATCATTTCATATTTTTTTATATGGTTTTTCTACTAATAAACTTTTCGGCTCCACTATCGTAATTCCAATGGAAAAGAGATCTGTTATAAAAAAATCGTCCAACTGTTTCGTTACACTTCATGTGCAGGGTGACAATTGCTTCATATTATTTAGCCCAACACTGTAACATTTGAATCTCAACATTAAGCTGTTTTGACAATTGATAGCCTTCATATGTTGGAAACTTCTGCCATGTCCAGGATATTGATTTCAATACTGGAGATTTCGCATCTAAATTTTTCTCTTTGATTAAGAGGAACAAGATGATATGTTATCATTGAAGGTTTACAAAGGCTGTTGGATGGATACTCCAAGGTTCTGTGTACCTGCAATGAAATAGCCGGTATTTACAGAACCTCCCTTACATAGCTAATATGCCACTTCTTTAGAACAGCTCGATAGTAGCGGCTGTAACCTTGCCCTCTTTGCGGTTAAAAGCAGTATCGCATATCTGTATCATATTCAGGGATCGTCCTCTCACTGTATGAGCTATGAAATCATTTGTGTTGTCTATTGTAAGGAAATTATCGTGGAGATAATCCTTGATTTTGTATAAAATTGTCATTTGTCTAGTTTTTCTTTTTATATATTTGATATTCTAAATCTGCTTATGGAAAGATTACTACTCTAAGCATTCTTGGTGAAATCATCTAAGTTGCTAACAAGCTTAGGGGAACCCTGCAACTTTAACATTAAATACTTAATTCTTTTGATAATAGAAAATTTTAAATTTGTATATAAAATATTTTTTCTCTATTACAATTAAATTGAGTTTTAAGTTTATTTTGTAGTTTATTGACAGTATAAAACAGATGATAAAAGAGAGTTGTGGTGATCTATAAAATCGGTGGTGGACGCTGGAAATTGTGGCCCATATCTAATACCGGAATTACCCTGCATTTATATGAACGAATACCTACAAGGGAAAAAAAGTAAAGAATAAGTATAAAAATACTATTAATAATAACAGCATATAATTTCAAATCATACCGAGTTATAACAGAAAACTTTTTAATTCCTGAAGATCCGGGATTGAAATCTTCTGCACTGTCCAAAGGAATAATTTTAGCTATATCATAATAAGAAAGGTTTTCCATCTTTCTTATTTTCTTCTCGGTTGATTTTGTTTTTACAGATTGAGACGATAACTTTCTTAAGGTCTTCTGCATTTTTTTGGCAGGTGCAATAACAGCATTACCATGTAATATAGTACCCTCGGAAACTATAAATTTAACATCACCATATATATATATATTACCAGAATTATGATCTGAAATTTCAGATGCTTTTGCAAACGATAAAAGTGAAAAAATAAAAGATAAAATAAATAGATAATATCTTCTCCCTAAGTAAGAGGATATTATTATTTTTTTTATGATCATTAGTTCTTTCAAGCTTTGGATATTGATTAGTTGCTAAAATATAATTCATCATATTAATCTGCACCGATTAACCCTCCAAATATTTTATCTTAATGCGGAATATTTTAATCACAGTAAATAAAAGATTATGCAATCACAAACCACATTTATGAATAAATAAATTCATGACAATATTAAGATGAACCCACCTCTCTCACAAAGCTTATACTTGGCGATTTCGGAATTAGTCTAACAACTTCAGAGTTATTATTTTTATTTTACAATAAATCATATATGATTATCAATATCTTATATAAATAAACAATTCACATACCGTCGAATAAAATTTCTAACATGCACATCCAGTAATTGAGATATAATTCTGAATTTATCTAATAACTTTGCAAGTGAAAGCTTGATACACTACACAAAGACTTCTTACCAAATAAATAAACTATTCAATCAATGAAAAAAACATTCTATCTTTTTATTCTATTTTTCTCCTTTTATTTTGTGCTTGGCCAGAACAAACAATATGGTACTACGTCACAGATTGAAGCTATCGACATAAAATTAAAAGAAATTACAAAAGAAATTAATGAACATGCAGGTGACCCAAAACAACAAGAAGAACAGTTATTCCACTTAAAAAGTGCCTCCGACAAATTAAAATATGACCAGGGGATTTTACAGAGTGGCAGTCTTATAATGTTACTATATACAGTACAGGATCGAAATAGAGAATTGATTAAATTAGGCAGTGAACTAAAGAAAGTTGCCCACGGTAAAGAAGACCCTTATGGCTACATCTCTAATATATATCGTAGAAATGCACTTGCATTGGGCTATTTGGGTCTGAACGATGCCAGTATTAAGGATTTTAGAACAGCTATTAAATTTATACAAACTATTAAAAATAAAGATAAGAGACTATATTATCTTTCGCTATGCTATGATAATATCACTGCCTATTATGAGAATGGACAATTCGAGAGTAAATTTGCAGATTCAATACTGTATTTTCGAAAAAAGAGCCTTGATGCGGCAAAACAAATAAGTGACAATAACGGTAATATATCCAATGACTTAAAATACGACCAGATTGCTTTTGGTAGTATGGCTATTGGTATATCGTATCTATCCAAGGAAGATACCAAAGAGAATATAGCATTAGCAGAAAAATACCTTTTAGAAGGTTTAAAAATTCATAAGAATGAAAAATACAATATACCTCCTAAGAATAAAATAATAATGCTGAATCAGGCAAGCTGGTTGTATTCAGAAAAACAAGACTATCAAAAATCTATTCATTATGCGCTACATGCTTTAGAACTGGAAAAAAAATTTCGTAGTCCGTACAGTAGAATGGAATCTTTTGAATTTCTTACAGACTCTTACATAAGTATAGGTGACAAAGAGAAATCAAAATTTTATATGGATAAATATAACTATCTTAAAGATAGCTTAAATACTGTTACAAAAAATAATGCAGATGTTACCATGAAAAACTTGGTAGCACATGAAGTAAATGAGCAGAAGGCCGCTTCAAAGAATTTGCTAACCATTATGGGCATTCTTATAATTATTGCTACCATCATTATAAGTCTGCTCTGGAGAAGAAAAAATAAGAATCTTCACAAGAAATACGAACAGATGATTTCTACAATAAGCAGTAAGAAAGAAAATTCACCCATAAAATCTTCAGAAATCATAAGAAACAAAGAAAATAAAGGTTCCACAGGCATTCCTAACGATACCGCAAAATCATTGCTCCAGAAGTTGGAAAAGTTTGAGGCATCTGAGAAATATCTAAAAAAAGAAGCCAGTTTAACATGGCTTGCTAATAATCTCAATACCAATACCAAATACCTTTCTGAAATTATCAAGATTGAACGAGGTAAAAATTTTTCAAATTACATTAACGGATTGCGAATCAATTATATTGTTGATAAGCTTTACAATAATCCCAAATACAGAGAATACAAAATAAGCCACCTCATTGAAGAAAGCGGATTTGTCACGCACAAGGTTTTTGTCGCTGCTTTTAAAAACGAACACGGCGTAACGCCATCCTATTTCATTGAAAAGTTGAAGCAAGATGAAAGAAATTTATCTATTTAATAGCGGAAGAAACTATCTTTTTATTATGACCAGAAATTTTACAGGCCTGATACACTTCAAAGAATACAGAATCATTTTACAGAGCTGACCCATAAAATATCTTCATTTATTTATAAAAGAGAATTTATGAAGGAAGTTATACCTTATAATTGGTGGGAAGTGGTTTATCCTTACAAGAGAAACCTGTGTATTTTTAACCAATAATAAAAGGGTAATGGATTTTGAAGATTATTACCTGCACACTCTTTTACCGGCTGAATCATTTTTCCAGACAGTACTCCTCAATACAGCCTTTAGTGATATTATTGTGAATGATGATAAAAGAGCAGTCATTGAAAAAACTTTTTTTAGTAAAGACCAATATGCTGACAACTTCATCGAAACTCTGAAATCCTCCAATAACCTTTTCATTAGAAAAATAGATGATAAAACAAATAAAAATATTCTAAAATATATTAATGACACTTATCTTCTTCCTTTACCTGAAATTAATGAAGTTGAAAGAGAACTTAAGAGAAATGATCACGACGACAAATGGTCATAAGAAAGCTTTGTACACTTGTAAATAAATTAGGAACTGTACACAAAATATTTTCATATGAATAATTAAAATAAAAATTGATGCTGATCAAAGAGGAGCTTTTGATGAACTGTGGAGCTAAAATTGTAAATTTTACAAAGGGAAAATATGTATTTAAAGAAAATGATGACGTAATCTCTTATTTTCAAATTTCAACAGGAACTGTGAAGATTGTCAGTGAGAAAAAAGCGGGTCGTGAATTTATTCACAACATTTCTATTCAAGGTGATTGTCTAGGAGCACTTTTCCTGTTCTTAAAACATCCATATTCTGTAAGTGCCATTGCAATGGAGAATTCTAGGATAATCAAATTGGAAAAATTGGGCTTTGATTTAATGCTAAAAGATAATCCCAAAATACTGTTAGATTTATACAAATATACCGCAGAAAATATGCATTATACCTACCTGATGAAAGGATTTGCATCAGAAAGCCCGTCCGAAAAAATAATGAATCTATTCAATTACTTAAAAAAATCAAAACCTCCGACTGATTCTTTTCAAGTATTTCTCACCAGACATCAAATTGCATCACTAACAGGATTAAGAGTGGAAACTGTTATAAGAACAATTAAAAAACTGCAAAATCAAGGAATACGCCTGGTTATTAATAGTAAAATATTTTATTAATATATATTATTATATCTCCCTGTAACAAAAATTACTTGGTAAAAA
Source organism: Chryseobacterium sp. 2987 (assembly GCF_031456375.1). NCBI lineage: Bacteria > Pseudomonadati > Bacteroidota > Flavobacteriia > Flavobacteriales > Weeksellaceae > Chryseobacterium > Chryseobacterium sp. 2987. The sequence goes on along the minus strand of NZ_JAVDUN010000001.1, from coordinate 79,844 downwards.
TGAAACTTTTTAGTCTTCATGATTAGTAACCAAACAATATATAAAAATATTTGAGAAAACGCACATCTTACTGAAGTAATAGTATAATAAACAATGCAAGGCTTTATTTATTATATAAAAGTGTTAAGAATTATGGAATTCTCTTTTTTGACTTAAGAGCTACATTATAAGGATTTACTTTTAGAATAAATTCATAATGAAATCAGATGTTTAAAATCATTTTATCATTCTTCCTTAATCGTTATGAGAGTCCAGATCTGAAAAAAATATTTATTTTAATTAATTCTTCAAAAAATGAAACACAATAAGAATATTGCAATAAATACAAGATCCATATTCGCTTTACGAGTTAGATAATACTCTCATACAGTTTAGACTATATACTGAAGCTTTTTCAGGCAAATACAGTAGTCGTAAGATTACGATCAAGATTTTCAAATTTTGAAGATATTCGCTAATGGAAGAAGTTTAGAGATCACTAATGATAAAAAGTTACAACTTCTATCCATTTTATAACCGTAAAAATAAAATTACGTACTAAAAGTATAGAAATATTTATGTAAAATAGCAGTTGGTTATAATCAATAAGCCTTCAATTAACAGAAGGCTTATTAAAATTTAACGTAATTTATGCGAACTAGTACATAATATGACGACCATTAATCTTAATAATATCTTTCTTCTCCATTTTTTTTACAGTTCTAATGACCGTTTCAACACGTAAACCTGTCAAATTCGCAATTTGCTGCCGGGTTAAAGGTACTTCATATGAATATTGTTTTTTACAACTTGAACTCTCCTTGTAATAATCCATCAAGGACTTTATTTTTGACATAGGGTCAATGGATGAGTTATTAAAAAGCATGATATATTTATAGAAAAGCCGATCGGAAAGATATGCGAAAAGGGAAAACATTAGATCTTTCCTCTCCTCTAACATCTTAAAAAAATCTGACTTTCTTAACTTTATTATAGTACATTCTGTTCTAGCAATAGCATTTGTTGGATATTTCTTATCACTAAAAAGAAGTGATTCACCAAAACTCTGCCCATCCGAGAGGATATTTTGAGTAAATTCCTTTCCATCCTCATGGTAATTATTCAGTTCCACTATTCCTCTTACAATTTGGAAATAATAATAGGGACAATCTCCCAATAGATAGATAATTTCCTTTGCAGAATAGTTCTCATAAACCGCTCCATTTTCGAGCAAAAGATTTTCATCGATAATCATATTTTATTATTTTATAATGACTTTTATACGAATATCTCAGTTAAAATTGATAATACATCGATACAAATTTTAAGCCATCCACAATTAAAAAATAAATGATAACGTATTACATGTTAAAAATTAAAATATATTTTTTTTCGTAAAAATCCATCTTATAAATACTTTATTTGACTTTTGGCTTTTTTATGAAAGTATATAATTACATCATAAACCGTATGTTCAAACCATTTCTAAATAACCCACTCATTTAATCTTCACTACAATTCTCATTTTTACAACAATCTGTCATACTATGAACTTACACTTGCTAGTTGAAAACATATGGAAGATAAAAGCTTTGACAAGTATGTATCATTTTAAGATACTATATTCAAACCCCTCCCATAAGGAAGAGTTAATAATTTTCACCAAGAGCAACTATTGTGTTATTGTAACCTATTTATATTACTTTGTGATGACGTAAGAAATAACAAGACAAAAAACAATAACAGTATTTGAAGATATGCTCGTCAAGGTCACAGAAGAGGAGTATTTAATTCTACGATTCTTTCTAAATCTTCCACTAAATGTTTCGATATCTCTTCGTTTATGGGTACAAAAAACCTCTGAAATCTTTTGATTCTCAGAGGTTTTTGATTTTTAGGGGATCAAAAAGGTGATTAATTTTTTTAAAAGAAAAATTTGTATTCCAGAGTCTTAGTATATTATTTCATTTAAGATTATAGCATCAAGAGATCATCTTTATTGTTTAAGAATCCAAATTTGAATACTTACGAATCCATTTATAAAGAGTAGTTTTAGGTATCTTATAAGTACTTACTACTTCAGGTTTTGACATTTTGCCACTGTCTATCCTTTCTAAAATGAATAATATCATTTCTTTAGTATAAATATTTTTTCTAAAGACAGGCGTGTTTATTCTTTTGATATCGCTCCCCATATTCCTTTGTGGGGAAAATAAAATAAGATGCTGAGAGTAAAGTCTAAAAAAATCGTATTTCAATAGCTTACTCCACTTCAATAATAATTCTGTAGAAAGATGTTCTTGATTGAACATTTCTTCTATTTCTACAACAGGTTTACTAAAAAATGTTGAAATACGGGAATACTCTATTTCATTTTTCACAATTTCACTCTTAATCAAAGAACCAATATGTATATTTTTAAAGTTCATGGCATAAATTGACTTAATTATTTATTTTTGAATACAATCCTAATAAGTAACCTAAATAATACTTGATCGTGTCTATATTATTTTTATTTTTTTCATCATGTTTTTTTAATTTGTTAGATCTACACTTCTCCTTAAATCTTATATTTTTTCTTCCAGGCAGCTACTGTATTCCTACTCAATTTAAAATGCAATGCTAATTGTGAATTATTAAGTTTTTCTTCTCTTTGATACTTTAACATTTCAAATATGCTTTGCTTATCGTAAGATTTATGTTTTTGATCATTAAATTTATTGTTTGGAAAAAGTATATTATTCAATTGAATAATATCTAAGCTATTCAATGTTTTTTTATTAAAAAAATCTTGGCATTCATTCAATTTTAAAGGGAATTTCTCTGAGATCAAATCCGTATAAATCTTCTTATAATCAGGGCACATAGGTCATTTTTTTCATAGAGTAATTCATAGTTATTAGTTTTTAATATATACTCGATTTTGTGTTTTTACAGTACAGAAATACTATGCGCAAATATATTTCAATAAGGTATTTCATGAAATAACAGATATCTGTCATTTTAGAAAATTATACATTTGAAGAGCATTACTGTAAAGACTAAATTAACCTAAAAATTCATCCCTATTTTCTAAATTTGTTTTTATTATTTCACTAAATTTAATGTACATTATTTTATAAAAAACAACAAATCATATGAAAAAAATTCACCCTATTAGTACTGATGAACTGATCAGTTCGCTTGGTCATAATAGTAATAAGACACAAGGGAAATATTATAATTTTTTTGAAGAAAAAATTAAGAGTATTGCAGACCATGCTATGAGTATATATTTTTGGATTCTCCTTAACCGATCGGAAAGGAAAATTGAAATGGTAAGTGAAAATATCGAACAGTTTACTCCTACTAAAAAGGAAGACTGGATTCATAGTTTTGAAAATCATTTCTACATGGAGTTGTATCATCCTGAAGACAGGGATTATTTAAATGCGGCTTTTCAGTTTGCTGAGAGAACACGTTTAAGTTTAGATAATTCCAAAAAAGAAACATTAAAATTTAATTTTTATGGAAGAATGATTGATCGGAATAATCAATACCGTATGGTTATGATTAAATCAATAGGCCAATATATTAATGATAAAAATGAAATAGAAGCCTCTTTGGTTGTGATTTATGACATCTCTCATTTTAAAATTCCTAACCTTCCATTATTTTCCGTCATTGATGACAGTAATAAAGAAACACGATATTATAAATTTATTGAAGAAAATATTCAAAGCATTGAGATTGACGTTCCCAAAATAAGCACAAGAGAAAAAGAGATTTTAGATCTGATGTGCCAAGGCTACAATACCCCTCAGATTGTTTTAAAATTATCAATATCCTATCATACCGTAGAAAATCACAAAAGAAATCTTCGAAAAAAAACCAATACAAAAACATCATCTGAGCTCATTGCATTTGTCATGATTCACAACTTAATGTAATAAAAAATTGAAAATAATTTGAATATACATCCTCTATTTTCTAATCTTACATATACAAAGTATCAGCTTTAAAATTAAAGCTGATATTACATAGTTTCGTCAATCTATTTGAACATTTTCATAGTGTACATGTAATATTTTCTTCATCGCCTTATTGTAACTATAGTACCCGCTATGCTGTAAATTCCTTGGAAAAATTTTTCCATATTGATAAATCTGAATTCCATCCGGACTACCCAACCTACAATATCAATTTATATTTTCGATTCGAGTGGTTAAAAAAGTGCTTGAACCTATATGTATATTGAATAGTTTTTATAATCAATTTAAACGCTGTGCAGTAAAATAAAAATAATAGTTGACAGCATCTCTGGTAGCATGCCAAGTACAGTTGTGCCACTCTCCATTAGGAAAGATGATCATGGCATTCACATACTCTGCTCGATCCATATCTGCACCGAAATCATCATCTCCATCAATGTTATAACTATAATAATAACCAGGTCCGGCAATAGTGGTATTAGCTCCATCAATATATCGGTTGTTTGTTGAAAGAGAAGAAACACTATATGTAATTGGAGCAGAAGTAACATTACAGAATTTGGGAGCTACATCTCCATCGAACGCAGCTTCCAAAAAATCCATTCTTAACCCGTTGATATGAATAAATTTTGCCTGGTCAACAGCATTGGAAAGTTCATAAGCAGATTTTCTATTGGTAGTACCAGTATTGGTCACTGCTCTCCCGGTCATTATATTTCTTGTTCCTCCATTGGCTGTAAATATGTTAGCAGGTATCACCACCCTAAACGATTTAATGGCACCTGCCACAAAATTATTATCATTGGAGACGGTAGTTTGTTGAAAAATATCCCATAAAGGAGCAGTTGTCACATTATTTGAATTTTTAATAACCATGACCGATTGTCCTGATTTAATAGTAATGGTGTTGCCCGTGGAAGCGGAACCGGTTTGTATCAACTGTGTACCATTTCCTTTGATGGTGACATCAAAAGAAGATGTATTTTTAATATGATACACTCTTCCATAAAATGAATTTTCTACTACATCTGCTACCACAGCATCAGGAAGGGTAATGGTAACAGTACCAGAGGCACCTACTACATTCACAAATTGATCAGTAATGGTTAAGTTAGTATCCACAGCTACCGACTTATAGTTCCCAGCATATGAACCATTTACAGTCAATGTACTATTAGAATTTTCAGTATTAATCCCGACTTGCGAATACATAATAGAGGAGACAAGAAGAATTCCTATTCTAATAATTTTTTTCATAGCATCATTGTATTTATTTATGCTACAAATTTACCTGGTATCAGTCTTTCAGAAAATAACAGATCTCTGTCATTTTTAATGTAATTCACTATTACAAAAAAGAAAATATTTTTGTTTTAGAAAATTAAAGTAACTGTATAAAGTTGAAAGGTTATAACTAATCCTGTATTACAGGCATGATATTGAAATTAGAAAAAACCAAATAAATTTTCCATTTCAAATATTTAATCGTAATATTGCGATATAATTATTCTAATCATGGGAGTAACAAAAACAGATCACTTTACAGATCAGCAAAACAAGATTGCTGTTATTGCAAAAGCATTAGGACATCCTGCCAGAATCGCGATTATTGAATATCTGCTAAAAGTAAATACCTGCATTTGTGGAGACATTGTTAATGAACTTCCTTTAGCACAGGCAACCGTCTCTCAACATTTGAAAGAATTAAAGAATGCCGGTCTTATCAAAGGGAATATCGAAGGAACTGCCATTTGCTACTGTATTGATGAAAATACTTTTGGAATCCTGAAAGATTATTTTTCAAATATAATTCTGACGACTACAAATCAGAAATGCTGTTAGGGCATTTTTTTAAATACATATATCGCAATATTGCATTTAACCAATAAATAAAAATTGATGAAATTATCTGAAATCAAAGAAATTTTACCAACATTAGAAAATGTTGAGTTTCAATTAGAAAACGGAGCTTTTGTTCCTGAACATTTTCATGTTACAGAAGTAGGAACTGTGACCAAACACTTTATTGATTGTGGTGGTACCATCCGCAATGAAAGCGTGGTTAATTTTCAATTATGGAATGCTGATGATTTTGAGCATAGGTTAAAGCCTGGGAAGCTTTTACATATTATCAGACTCTCGGAAGAAAAATTAGGTATTGAAGATGGTGACATTGAAGTTGAATATCAAAATACCACAATTGGAAAATATGATTTAAAATTTAACGGGAAACATTTTGTTCTTAAAAATAAAACAACAGCCTGTTTAGCCCAGGATGCCTGCGGGATTCCTGCAGAAAAGCCAAAAGTAAACTTATCTGAACTTTCTACTCATCAAACTTCTTGCTGTACTCCAAATTCCGGATGCTGCTAAATCATATAAACTATGTATCCGAAACTATTACAAACAATAGACATACTAAAAAATCAGGAAATCAGTGCAGATAGGAAATCCACATTAGCACCATTGGTTGATTTTATTCAAAAAAGATTGGAACAGCAAAAAGAAGTAATCCTTAACTTTATTTGCACCCATAATTCAAGAAGAAGCCATTTGTCACAAGTTTGGGCACAGGTTGCAAGTGCTTATTATGATATATCGAATGTAACCTGTTATTCAGGAGGAACAGAAGAAACGGCCCTATTTCCTAAAGTTGTGGAGACTTTGAACGAACAAGGACTTTCAATTATAAAAATTTCCAATACGGAAAATCCAGTGTATGCTATCAAATTTGATGAAGACAGGCTCCCAATCATAGGTTTTTCTAAAAAGTATGACAGTCCTTTTAATCCGACGCATGGTTTTGCTGCAATTATGACCTGTTCTCAGGCAGACGGTGACTGCCCATTTATTGCAGGAGCTGACAAACGTATTCCTATCACTTTTGAAGACCCAAAAATTTCTGATGGTACCCCTGAACAGACAAAGATATATCATGAGAGAAGTTTACAGATGGGTACTGAAATGTTCTATGTCTTTTCACAGATAAAAAATAAGAATTGATAAAATAAACGTAATGCAGCCCAAATTAAAATTTCTGGATAGATTCCTTACTCTTTGGATATTTTTAGCGATGTTCCTTGGGATAGCTCTGGGATATTTCTTTCCTAACATTTCTGAAATCACAAATTCTCTATCCGTAGGAACTACAAATATTCCATTGGCGATTGGTTTAATCGTAATGATGTACCCACCATTAGCAAAGGTTGATTATTCACTGTTACCCAAAGTTTTCCAGGATAAAAAAGCAATTGGAATTTCTTTAGTATTGAATTGGATTATCGGGCCAGTTTTGATGTTCTTATTAGCCATTCTTTTCCTGAAAGATGAACCCGATTATATGATTGGTTTGATTCTTATAGGTTTAGCAAGGTGTATTGCAATGGTATTGGTATGGAATGATTTAGCTAAAGGAAACCGCGAATACGGAGCATTGCTAGTCGCTCTAAACAGTATATTTCAGGTATTAAGTTACAGTTTTATGGTTTGGCTCTTCATCAATGTTTTACCCGAGAAACTAGGATTGGCTAATTTTAATGTAACGGTATCAATGGGAGATGTTACAGAAAGTGTTCTGGTATATTTAGGTATACCGTTTTTAGCAGGCTTCTTAACCCGTTACTTTTTAACCAAGCTAAAAGGTTTGGAATGGTATAATAGGAAGTTTATTCCTGAAATATCTCCGCTGACTTTATATGCACTTTTATTTACGATTGTCCTCATGTTCAGCCTTAAAGGTGATAAGATCTTAGAGTTACCATTAGATGTTTTAAAAGTAGCTGTACCACTAATAGTGTATTTTGTACTCATGTTCTTTGTTAGTTTCTTTATCAACAAATCCTTTAATATTCCTTATGATAAAAATGCTTCCATAGCCTTTACAGCAACAGGAAATAATTTTGAATTGGCGATTGCCGTAGCGATTGCTGTTTTTGGAATTCACTCTCAACAGGCATTTGTTGGAGTAATCGGACCATTAGTAGAAGTTCCGGTTTTGATATTGCTTGTAAGAATAAGTTTATGGTTAAAAAAGAAATATTATTAATGCCATTGTATAATGGAAGCTTCTCTGATTTCGCTTAAAATTTATCCCTAAATAGTGAATTTGTTTCACAAAACCTAATCAACCAGTTAAATCGTGTAAAAAATATTTTTCACAAGTAAAATATCTTAAAAAATTGAATGAAAAATCCAGTAGTCCCAAAACTTCTTCCTCATTCTTAACAATTAGACACAAACTGATTTTCATTGGCTTCTAGTAATTTTTAAAGGTATAAAGATACAAGTATTACATCTGTTGCACATTTTAAATGATGTTTACTTTAACTCTTTGTAAAAGATTAATCTAAACATCATTCGGATTAAGGAAGTTAAGATTAATGGCTGGAAGATAAAAGAAGGAGACTGGAAGTTATTTTTAGTTATAGGCATTGAAGGCCACAGTAAAATCAAGTTATCATAAAAAAATAAAAATAGAATGACACTTATTATTAATTACTTCTCTTTCAGCTTCAAACCTATCTAAATCAGAAATTTGAGGCTATTGAAGAAGCTCAGCTGCTTTTTTAAGACCACACTTCATTAATATCTCTAAAACTTCTTCTTTTGTTTTTTTGGGATTTTTAAGGTTTAAAACCTGTTTTTTGAAAGCAGATTTCACTAATGCTGTATCTTCCGATAAAATCTGAACAATAAAATCATCAGGGTGAATAACTTTTACAGGATATTTTAAAATACTTTTGGAAGGAAAATCCTTTAAATTAAAAGTTAACAGAAAATTGGCTCCACTATACAGAGCGGCTGCTAAAACATGGCGGTCATCTTTATCTGGAAGTTCCAAAGCATCAATTAATTCTCCATAATCATTTACATCAGCTTCGGGAAAAGCAAGATTCATAGCACTTATGGCTTTCTCCAAACTGGTTTTATTTAACTTAGGTCTATTTTTAAGAAGATTTCTTACCCATTCTTCGTGAATAGCCGATGTCCATTTAGGTTCAAAACCACCTTCAGAAGCAATATAAAGTAAAATATCCCGCACAGGAGCAGGATAGAGTACATTAGCATCCAGTAAGGCAATTGTTTTATTCATACCCAAGATTCAGATCCTGTGCCTGTTTTGTAAGAAACTTTAACTGCTTTTCACGTATTTCCTTTTGCTTTTCCTCATAATTTTCAAGATCTTCCAATTCAATTCTTCTATGGGTTCCAACTTTAAAAAAAGGGATATCACCTCTTTCTAAAAGTTTGATTAAATGTGGACGTGATATTCTCAATAGGTCAGCAGCCATTTGGGTAGACAGCCCTTTATGGGAAGGAATAACTGCAACCTCCAAGCCCTCTGCTATATTTGACAAAATACTTTTAAATAAGACAAATGCCTGCTCAGGGATCTGAATCTCTTCTTCATTGTATTTTAGTTTTACAGTTCCTCTTTTATCCTGTTTCCTTACCTGTTTGATACTGGTACGTAAAACGGATAAAGAAGTTCTTGCATTTTTCCGGTCTTCTTTTGTAATTATATTCTTAACACCCATCATTTTGATTTTAAAACACATACAAATATAACAAATAAAATATTCGAAACAAACGAAATAAACGAAATATTATTTATTCCTAAGTTTAATTTGTTATATTAATTAACAAGGCTACTACTTGATCACTTCACCAGCACCTTCAGGTGAAGTAGTAGGCTTCGGATCTTCAGTATACACTAAAGTCCCGCCTTTGATTGTCTTTAATCTAATTTGTTCAATCTTTTTGTTTTCCAGGTTTTTCATTATAATCAATTTACTGTCCGTCAAAAATAACAAATATTCTCATTGACGTACCTCTTGTTCATCTGTTTCCTAGCCGTAAACTTTACCTCCGGCGTATGATTTTCAACCTTTAACAAAATCCGACAGCCATTTCACGACACACTCACTCCAAAAAAATGTCCTACTAATGCGGTCATTCCCATTGCTACCGTTCCCCAGAAACAAATCCTCAGTATTGCGGGAGCTATTCTTGATCCTCCTGTTCTGGCTGAAACAGCACCTAGAAGCATCAGGAATACAATAGAAAATCCATACTGGAAGTAAACCATCTGTTTAATGGGTGCCAAAAGTGAGACGGCAAAAGGTAGTAAAGCTCCTACTGCAAAAGAAATAAAGGAAGCTCCTGCGGCGTGTAAAGGCTGTGCTTTGGTAATTTCGTTGATTCCCAATTCATCTCTGGCATGGGCCTCCAGAGCATTATGCTCAGTAAGTTCTGTGGCAACTTTCATCGCTGTTTCTCTACTGACCCCTCTTCTTTCGTAGATCTTCGCCAGTTCTTTAAGCTCAATTTCAGGCATCTCTTCCAGTTCTTTCCTTTCCCTGTGAAGATCTGCTTTTTCTGTGTCTTCCTGGGAACTCACCGATACATATTCTCCGGCAGCCATAGACATTGCTCCGGCAATCATCCCGGCTAAGGCAGCCAGAATAATGGTATTCCTTTCAGGTTGTGCCGCTGCCACACCAATCACGATGCTGGTTGTAGATAAAAGTCCGTCATTAGCCCCTAAAACGGCAGCCCGAAGCCACCCTACTCTGTTGACGTAATGTTTTTCTAATTGATGATACATAACCGGAAATAATATAGGTTCTATCAAAAATAAGAAATGATTCTTCCGGAATCAATATAAATTAGATGTGGATAAAACCTTTTCTATTCAAAAATTCATATTCTTTCACTGTAACCACGCAGAAATATCTTTCTATCTTTGCCTGAAATTTCAACAATTACTATCAATGAATTTACTGTACATTAACTGGGATGTAGATCCCGAGATTATCAACATATTTGGATTTCCTCTTAAATATTATGGTTTATTATTTTTCGCAGGGCTTGTTTTGTGCTATATGATCTTAAAAAAGATTTATAAAGAGGAGAAACTCAGCAATCAGGCTCATGAAGCCCTTTTTTCTTACGCTGTCATTGGTATTCTGGCAGGGGCAAGATTGGGACACTGCCTGTTTTATGATTTTGATTATTACTCACAGCATCCGCTTGAAATTATCCTGCCTATCCAAAAGGGACCGGACGGAGCTTACTTCTTCTCCGGATATGCGGGACTGGCAAGCCATGGCGGAGGAATCGGGCTGATCATCATGCTTCTTATTTATGCCAGAAAATATTCTATTAAGTTTATGAAAATTCTGGATATTATTGCGATTGCTACCCCTCTGGCCGGAGGTTTTATCAGACTGGCCAACCTGATGAATTCTGAAATTATCGGAACTCCTTCCAATGCTCCCTGGGCATTTATTTTCCGCAGAGTAGATGATATTCCAAGGCATCCTGCCCAGCTTTATGAAGCCATTTCTTACTTTTTGATTTTCTCTTTGGTTTATTTTATTTACAAAAAAGGAATGTTCAAAGTCGGAAAAGGTTTTTATTTCGGAATAAGTTCACTACTGATCTTCGTTATGCGACTGCTTATTGAGTTCATCAAAGTAGATCAGGTGAGTTTTGAACAGGGAATGAGCCTGAATATGGGCCAGCTTCTAAGTATTCCTTTTATTCTTCTGGGACTGTTTTTTGTGATCAAAAGCATCCGGGATAAAGATGAAATAAAGGTTTCATAATCCGTTTATGAAAAAATAACATCATTATAAAAAGCCTCCGGAATGACATATTCCGGAGGTTTCTGTTATAACTTTTAAAAAAAATGGCTTAAGAACTTACAGATCATTAAGCCAAGTGTATTCATCAGTCGAATACTAACTCTCCACATTCATATCTTCTAATTATTGCTGGTCAAAGGTGTTACTTACTCTGTTTCTTTAACCAAAAGTAGATCTTCTGTACAAGCTTTGAAAAAAACATCTATCAATTGATCTTAGCCATCTACCAAATTCATCAGTCTGAATCTTAATCAATTTTATTTGAAATCAATAAAAGGCTTATACGTTCTTCCTACCGGCAGTTTTTTACCATTTACCTGCATCATGGCGGAAGTTTTCACTTCTACTTTAGACTTAGAAATAATATAAGATTTGTGAATCCGGATGAACGTTTTCGGATCCAGGCTTTCTTCTATTCTGCTGAGCGGCATTTTCACGGTAATTGTTCCCGCTTTTGTATGAATATGGATATATTCCCGTAAGCTTTCGATGTAAAATATATCATTCAAAATGATTTTGATTTGTTTTTTCCCGCTGCTGATAAAAATATGATCGCGGTCTGCAGCTTCCAGAAGCGCTTCTTCAGCACTGATCAGATATTTGAACTTTTCCACCGCTTTCACGAATCTGTCATACGGAATAGGTTTCATCAGATAATCTACAATATCAAGCTCATAGCCTTCCACTGCGTACTGATGATAGGCCGTCGTAACAATGACAAGGGGTGGATCTTTCAGTTTTTTCAGAAGATCGAAACCTTTTACTACCGGAAGATGCAGATCAAGAAACATCAGGTCAATAGAATGTCTTCCCAACAGAGTTCCTGCATATACAGCATCTGCGCATTTTCCTATAAGGTGGAGGTCTTCGTCTTTATTCACGAAACTTTCAAGAATATCAGAAGCAATCGGTTCATCTTCAACAATGATGCAATTGTATTTTTTAGTGGCTGGATGTGTCATTCAAATCAATAGTTAGGTGTACAATGTAATGGTCTTTTTTATCTTCAACAACCAGAATATGCTTTGGATAAAGCAGTTCAAGCTGTCTGCGGATATTTTTCAACCCTATTTTAGTAGAATTGCCATGAGGTTTTTCCTCTTTTGAATTTTCAATACGGTAATGGAAGATCCCGTCTTTCAATTGAATATCAATATGAATAAATTTCTGTCCGATACTCTCCGAAACACCATGTTTAAAAGCATTTTCTACAAACTGTATCAGAATAAGCGGCGAAATTTCCTGTAACGGGCGGTCTACATTTTCATGAAAACTGACTTCAAGGTCATAATGCCGGATCTGCTGAATCTGGATAAAGTCACGGATATTATCTACCTCTTTTTCAATAGAAATGGATTTTTTGGCTGCTTCATAAATATTATACCTCATCACTTTGGAGAGCTGCAGAATGACTTCAGGGGTGCCATCCGCCTTTTTAAGGGCCATTCCGTAAATATTATTAAGGGTATTGAATAAGAAATGAGGATTAATCTGAGCCTTCAACATCGTCAGTTCCTGATCCAATTTTTCTGTTTTCAACTGGGATAGCTGTTCTTTAAGAAGATTCTTCTGTCTGGTAATTTCAACCCCGAAAACCAGACCTACCATAAAAATAAGATCCATAAATGAATTGAAAGCCACCAATCCATTGATAAATCCTGACGGTTGTTTCCCGTCTAGTGTTTCAATGGCTCCGTAGATATGAGGATAAATGATATAATGGGTAAACAATCTGTGAGTAAGTACAGCCAAAACAATCATAAGAAGATACAGAACCGGCTTCAAAAACCTGTTCAGTTCTATCTTCTCATATAAATAAAGCAGTGAATAAGCCAACGGAATTTTAACCAAAAGATACCCCAGCTCCAGAACCAGTGTATTCTGAAGTCTTACCTGCCACTCTAAACCAGGAAACTGATACCTTGACCAATAGAAATCCAGATACACTTCCAGAATATAATAGAGAATCCAAAAAAGCAGATGGACATATAATTTTGATTTTATGTAGGGTTTCAAATCTGTGATGATTTATAATGCAAAATACTATCTTTCAATGAAAAATAAAAATAGAATAGCTATCAAAGAAACGTATTCGTCTATCAATGGTGTCTTTTCTTTTCAGTCGGACATTCAGAAAACATTAACTGTAAAAAGCTGCATATAAGAAGTACATTGAATTCAATCCCGTTGGTTCCGCCTCCTACTACAAACCAGCCATTCTGCCAGTGAACATAATAAATCCCGAAAATAAAGATCAATATATTACATACAGCTACGGGCCTGATGAATGAATCTACCCAGATTAAAGCTACAGAAGCAAGATGAACAAGCTTTATCATCCATGCCAAATACAGTCCAAAAGGACTGAAACCGATAGTATCTAAAAAAAAAGTCCAAAATTACTGACATCACCGCTAAAAATAGAAATAACACTATGCATCAGCAGAATAGCCGAAAGACCACACCGGAGAAAGAAATACTTTTTCATGAAACCAATTTAGAAAAATCATGAAAAAAACTGACTGACAGCGTATATCAACAGCTGACAAGTGTATATAAAAAATGGATAACCGAACACTCAGTTATCCACCATCCATTATTTCGAAAATAAACTATCTGGTTGTATAGCCGCCGTTGGCAAAAATAGTCTGACCAGTGATCCACCACCCGTCCGTTACCAGAAATTCAACCAGAGGGGCAATATCCTTAATATCGGTAAGCCCACCCAATGCTGAAGCTGATTTATGATAGGCTACGGCATCGTCTGTTTCCTGGCCATAGAAAAATGGAGTATCCATTGGACCAGGAGCAACTGCTGTTACTGAAATTCCTCTACTTCCAAACTCTTTAGAAGCAGCTCTCGTGAAATGCTCTACCGGTGCCTTTGCTCCTGCATAGGTAGAATACAATCCTGTATAAGCTGCCAGCAAAGAAGTCACAATAGTGCAGATCTTTCCATTATCATTCAATTTTTTTCCGGCTTCCTGTAAAAAGAAATAGGCTGATTTTGAATTGACATTGAACATGGTATCATATTCTGCTTCAGTAGTTTCCGCAAATGGTTTTTTAAGCACCATCCCTACTGTATTGATCGCAATATCTATTCCTCCGAATTGAGAAACGGTTTCATCAAAGAATTTTGCGATATTGTCTACCTGGGTAAGATCTCCCTGAAATAAAAATGCCTCAGCCCCCAAAGCCTGAACTTCAGCCAGTGTTTTCTCACTTTCCGCCCTGGAACTTTCACTGTTATAGTGAATAGCCAGTTTTGCTCCTTTTGCAGCAAAATCCCTGCTTAACAGTCCTCCTAAATTTTTGCCTCCTCCGGCAATTAACACTACTTTTCCTTTAACATCTTGTGTTGACATTGTATATTGTTTTATGTTACTGGAACAAAGATGGATAATGAAAATAAATCTATCATGGTGAATCTTTCGGAAACTACAATTCATGGTGAACGCTCTATAAAACTGGTCAAAAAATAAAAAGTATTCACATTTTTTTGAAATTAAAAAATGCTCCTATATCCCACTACATCACAGAAAGATACACTTATAAAACACTATAAAAACAGTATATTCCCAGACTGAACAAAGGACAAAATTCCAGTATTTGTGAACTTTAGGCATAACATTTGCTGCTAGAAAAAACATATTATGAATAACACCACTTCATTTTTATAATATATTATTTTCCACAATCCTCAGCATGCTGGGGATTTTTTCTACAACTAAATCTATTATTTTCGGACTGAGAACATCGCTTCAGCCTTTGAAAGCAGGTTCTAAAGATGTAAAATACAGGGAAACACAGGATCAGGACCAGCAAGGCCCGTTTAATTCAGAAAATATATTTTTGATAATCAAATATTTAAAACGGTGTCATTCATTTTATTATTCGTACCTTTGTACAAATTAGTAAGCAGGAAACTGCCTTCGCTTTCTGTTGTGGTTTAAAATACCTCTTTTTTCTTTCAGTTTTTGCTTTTTCAGCAGCTGCATTTTTAGCTTTTGATTCTTGTATGAATGATAGGATTTCAGAGTACTGAACCGGATGATTAAGAATCTTATACAAAAGACGGAACAAAAAGCTAGCGGCAGAATCAACAACGTTTAGGCAGACTAAAATAACTTATATTAACCCGGAAACTAAATACTAAAAATAATTTATGGCAGACTCTTTTTCTAAAAAAGAAAATTTTAAGAAAAAAATTCAAAAACAAAAAGAAAAGGCGCTAAGACGCGAAGAACGTAAAACGAACAACAACAAAGGTAAAGAACTTGAAGATGTTTACATGTATGTAGATGAATTCGGAAGACTTACCTCTACGCCACCTGAAGGAAGACAGGAGGTGAACCTTGATGAGATTCAGCTTGGTGCTGCTCCTATTGTTGAAGAAGATCCTCGTAAAACAGGAATCATCACATTCCACAGCGAGAAAGGATATGGTTTTATTACTGAAGATAAAACGAAGGAAAACATATTCTTTCACAATAACAGCTGTACAGAACTGGTAAAAAAAGGAAACAAGGTTTCTTTTGAAAAGGAAAAATCTCCAAAAGGTTTTTCAGCCGTTAACATTCAGATTGTTAAATAATCTTTTAACCAAAAACAGACAGCCTTATCAGGCAAATCCGTTTTTAATATACTACAGAAGCCACCTTTTCAGGTGGCTTCATGCATCGTAAAAAAAAGTAAAAATTAACAGATTAGATATTAATCTGCATTAGTCCAGCTTTCCGCCCAATGCCTTAAACAGCAGAACGTTATTTCTGGTATTCTGATGCTGAAACTGAAGCAGGTCCAGTTCAGCAGTCAGTTTGCTTTTCTGAGAATTAATCAGTTCAAAATAATTGGCATAGCCTGTCAGATACAAATCATTGGAAACCTCTACTCCACGGTCAAGAAATCCTACTTCTTCAGACTTCAATTGTAATACCTTCTCATAGATCTTCGTTTGTTTCAGAATCGACTGCAGCTCGTTAAATGCCGTAGTAATGCTTTTCTGATAATTTAAAAAAGCGATCTCCTGCTCTTTACCGGCTACATTAAATTCATGCTTTAGCTGGCCTTTATTAAAAACAGGAACCATAAGCCCTCCCAACAGCTGTCCCGCGAGTGATGCAGGCCTGAAGAATGTTCCGGCAGAAAAAGCATTCAACCCAAAACTTGCTCCCAGATCTATTTTAGGATAAAAGGCAGCTCTTGCCGCTTTTGCATCAGCCTGGGAAGCTTCCAACACATAATAATTCGCAGCTACATCTGGTCTTGAATGAATTACAGCTTCTATATTGATATCTTTATTCAGGATTTCCATATTGGTAGGCATCAAAGTTTTTCCCCTTTTTACGCCGCCCCCATAACTTCCCGTCAGCGTTGTAATCGCCTGCTCCACTGTAACGATCTCTACTTTGATATGTTCAATCTCAGCAAGCCAGTTGTTATTCTGAGCCTTAAACTGCTGCACCGCCAGCTCCGTTGCTTTTCCTACTTCTCTTTGGGCAAGAACAATCTCGAACGCCCTTTGCTGAAGCTTATAGTTCTTCTGATAAATAGCCAGCCGGTTATCCAAAGCAACCAACTGATAATAGAGATTCGCAATATCGGTAAACAGTTCTACCTGCAGCAGTCTTAAACCTTCAGCAGAAGCCAGATATTTCTTCTGGGCAGACAGCTTTTTATTTTTAAGCTTTCCCCATGCATCTATTTCCCAGCTGCTTCTTGCCCCCAGCCAGTAATTCGGAGTGAAATCACGGTTAATCTTCTGATCCTCCGCAATATTGGGTGAAAGGTTTGTATCATAATTTCCAACCCCTTCCATCGTATATTTTCCATAACGGTCCCCTGAAGCTGCCGCTCCTATTTCAAGAGAAGGAAGAAGATCCATTTTTGATCTTCGGAGAAAGCTGTTGGCAATATCTACCCGCTGCTGAGCAATCTTAAAATCAGGGTTGGCTTCTATTACTTTTTCAAAAAGTTCCTGCAATTGAGGATCTGTAAAATAAGCCTTGAGATTGATCGGTTGAAACTTATCTTCACTATTTTCAGTCTGGACAGCTTCACCCGGCAGGGTTCTGGCTTTTTTAATATCAGCAACGTTCGGAACAGCACATGAGGTGAGTGCCAACATTATGATTCCATATACTATAGGTTTATGATTTAATCTTTTCATCTTTCTTCTTATTTTCAAGTTTCGCAAAGAATATATATAACCCCGGAATGATCACCAGTCCGAAGATGGTTCCGATAAGCATTCCTCCTGCTGCTGCGGTACCGATGGAACGGTTTCCTACCGCTCCGGCTCCCGAAGCAATACACAACGGAATAAGCCCTGCTACAAAAGCAAAGGAAGTCATAAGGATCGGACGTAAACGCTGTTTCGCTCCTTCAATAGCTGCCGGAATAATATCATACCCTTCTTTATTTCTGGCTACGGCAAATTCTACGATCAGAATGGCATTTTTTGCCAAAAGTCCGATCAGCATGACAAGGGCAACCTGTGCATAGATATTATTATCCAGCCCTGTCAGGACCAGCGCGATATAAGATCCGAAAATACCAGTCGGAAGGCTTAAAAGCACCGGCATTGGAAGCAGGAAACTTTCATATTGTGCTGCCAGCAAAAGGTATACGAATAAAAGACAGATCAGGAAAATGTAAACCGTCTGATTTCCGGAGAGGATTTCTTCTCTCGTCATTCCGGACCATTCAATATCAAAACCCCTCGGAAGAGTTTCCTTGGCTACTCTTTCTACAGCTGCAATGGCATCACCGGAGCTGTACCCATCAGCAGGTTCTCCGTTGATCATCGCTGACATATACATATTATACCTCGTCAGAACTTCAGGTCCATATACTTTTTCAATGGTAATGAAGGTTGAAAAAGGGACCATTTCACCTTTGTCATTTTTCAGGTATAAATTCAGGATGCTTTCCGGAGTATCTCTGTGTTCCGGACTTGCCTGTACCATTACTTTATACATCTGACTGAAACGGATAAAGTTGGTGGCATAATAGGACCCCAGCATCGTCTGCAAAGTAGACATCGCATTATCTACCGAAATTCCTTTTTTAGCCGCCATATCATAATCCATATTGATCATGTATTGCGGAAACGTAGCATCAAAGCTGGTGAAATTATTCTGCAGCTCAGGAGCTTCATTCAGTTTTTTTACAAAATCTTTGGTGATTTTATCCGTATTTTCAATAGTTCCTCCGGTTCTGTCCAGCAAACGAAGTTCAAAACCACTCGTATTTCCGAATCCCGGAACGGTAGGCGGTGCAAAAATCTCAATCTGGGCATCAGCAATACCTTTTGTCTTGTCAGAAAGTTCTGTGATGAGATCATTGACTGAAATATTCCTTTCTTTCCAGTCTTTAAGGTTAATCATGGCCATTCCGTAAGAAGATCCCGCAATTTCAGTTACAATACTGTATCCGGCAAGGGTGGTTACGTTTTCTACGCCTTCAATTTTTTTGGCGATAACTGTTACTTCGTCCAGAACCGTTTCTGTTCTTTCAACCGTAGCTCCCTGTGGTGTGGTAACGCTTACATACACCATTCCCTGATCTTCCATCGGGATAAATCCGGTGGGAAGGAACCTGCTGGTAATTCCTGTCAGAAGCATAAATAAAAAGAGTAATCCAAAGGTAACTACTGTACGGGTGGCAAATTTTGAAAGGATACCTACATAACGGTCCGTTAGTTTTTCAAAACCTTTATTGAAACTCTGGAAAAACCTGTCAACAACCGTTTTCTTTCTATCGTGGCTGTGAGGTTTCAAAATAATGGCACAAAGTGCAGGAGTAAGGGTTAATGCATTTACCCCCGATATTACAATACTTATGGCCAGTGTCAGTGAGAACTGACGGTAAAATACTCCTACCGGACCATCCAGAAATGCTACCGGAATAAATACTGCTGACATCACAATGGTAATCGCCACTACTGCTCCTGCAATTTCTTTGGTTGCACTGATTGTAGCTTCCAACGGTATCATCCCTTCCTCCATCTTCACGTGAACGGCTTCAACAACGACAATCGCGTTATCCACCACAATCCCGATGGCAAGAACGAGAGCAAATAAGGTCAATAAATTTACTGAGAAATCCAGCATACTCATAAAAGCAAAAGTCCCTATCAGTGCCACAGGTACGGCAAGAACCGGAATCAAAGTGGAACGCCAGTCCTGCAGGAAGATAAATACCACAATTCCCACCAGAATAAACGCTTCGATAAGCGTAATCAGTACCGCACTGATAGAGGCATCAAGAAATCGGGAAACATCATAAGCCATGTTATATTCCATTCCGGGAGGAAAAGAAGTTCCTTTCAGTTCTTCCATTTTGCCCTTTACGCTTTCAATCACTTCGGATGCATTGGAACCGGGACGCTGCTTCATCATAATGGAGGCAGAAGGTCTTCCGTCTGTTTTTGAAACCATTCCGTAATTCATCGCTCCAAACTCTACTTTTGCAATATCTTTAAGCTTGAGAATGGTTCCGTTGACATCTGATCTGATCGGAACCTCTTCGTATTGCTTAGGTTCAAAGAATTTTCCTTTGTATTTAATAACGTATTGCAGCTGGCTGGAAGTCTTTCCGGAGGTCTCTCCTACTTTTCCCGGTGCTGCCGAAATATTCTGTTTCTGCAAAGAACCAATTACTTCGTCTGCCGAAATATTGTAAGCAGCCATCTTCTGCGGATCCAGCCATACCCTCATAGAGTATTCTTTCTGACCCATAATTTCTGCCCTTCCTACTCCGTCAATACGTTTCAGCTCCTGAAGTACGTTGATATCTGTAAAGTTGTAGATGAACTGCTCATCCTGACTGGGATCTGTGCTGGTAATATTAAGGTACATCAGCATACTGTTTACCTCTTTTTCAGTAGTTACCCCGGCCCGGATTACTTCTTCCGGAAGTTCATCGAGGATAGTGGTTACCCTGTTCTGGACGTTTACTGCTGCTACATCGGGATCCGTTCCCACTTCAAAGAAAACCTGAATCAGGGTAAGCCCGTCATTGGAAGTTACCGTTGACATATACGTCATTCCGGGAACCCCGTTGATGGCCCGTTCTAAAGGAAGCGCCACCGCATTGGCCGACACTTCGGCATTGGCTCCTGTATATTTTGCGGTTACCGTTACAGAAGGTGGTACAATATCAGGAAACTGAGTGATCGGCATTTTCATCAATGCCATGATTCCCAACAATACGAATACAATGGAAATAACCAACGAAAGAACCTTTCGTCTTATAAACATTTCTACCATGGTAAGTTGATTTAAAGATGAAGGTTAATATTTCTTTTTGATTTTAATGATATCGCCGTCTTTTAAAGACTGTGTTCCTTCATAAATGATCACGTCTCCTTTTTTAAGACCGCTTTCCACCATATAAGAATCTCTTAAAGTGGTTCCGATCTTAATGCTGGTCATTTTTACTTTATTCTGCTTATCCACGACAAATACATAGGTTTTATCCTGAATAGAAAATGTTGATTTCTGTGGGATCAGGATGGCATTATCCTGCTGTTCGGAAATAATAAGCCTCCCTGAAGTACCGTGCTTGATGAGACGGTCCGGGTTTGGGAAGAGTACTTTATACCGGATGGAACCTGTAGTTCTGTCGATTTCTCCTTCAGCTGTTTTTAAGGCTCCGTTGAACTGATAATTGACTCCGTTCGGAAGGGTAAGCTCAATTTTCTGATGGTTTCCGATCTTATCATTGGCCAAAAGTTCAAAGTATAAATTCTCCGGAATAGAAAAGTAAGCATAAACTTCGTTAAGCTGTGAAAGCGTGGTAAGCAGGATTCCGTTTTCTACAAGACTTCCGTCTTTGTGTGGAATTACATCAATCACGCCGTCAAAAGGAGCTGTAATTTTTGTAAAGCTTATCTTTTGTAAAACGGTTCTTCGTTCAGCATCAGCATAGGCGTATTTTGCTTTGGCTGATGAAAGTTTAGCCTTTACCATTTCCAGCTCATTATTGGCTACAAATTTCTTAGCATGAAGGCTTTGAATCTGCTTCAGTTCTACCTCTACAATGCGTACATCAGCATCTGCCTGCTTCAGAGCAGCATCTGCTTTCAGCAATTCCATCTGCAGTTCGGCATCATTGATTTTGAATAATGGCTGCCCCTGATGCACAAACTGGCCTTCATTAACATAGATATGCTGGATAATTCCTCCTATCCTGGAACGGATATCCACATTTTTCTTGGCCTGAATATCGGTTACGAACTGGTTATTCACAAGAGTATCTTTTTCTTTGATTTCCAGCACGGGAACTTCCTTCTCTTTATTTTTGTTTTTTTTGTTGTCTTTACTGCATGACACAGCGAATAATATTGCAAGAATGCAAATTATTACGTTTTTAGAATACATCTTAAGTTGTTTAAGTTATAAAATTTCGTTAAAATAAATTGGTTTTCAATAACTTAAACTAGTACAACTGGAGAAGATGGAGAAAGGATTTGACACCGCAGATGGATGAAACGGCAATATCCGGGAGCGTAATTTTTGAAGTGATTTTTTCAATTGCTGAGAAGTCACCGGATGCTTCATCAATTTTGCGGGCCGCATTTTTTACAATTTTAGAAACTGCAGACACGGCATGGGCATTCATATCCGTTTCTTCGTAAAAATCGAGGATATGAACATTGCCTACCTGAGGTACACATGGAACATTCTGCAATGATTTTTCTGCCCATTTCGAATTGAAAAGGGTAAAAACCAACATGAAATAAAAAAAGATAAATGACTTCAGGCCTGCCATGTCAAAAGAATACTTAGTTTTTCAGTAAAAACAATAGTTCTGCAAAATTATGGATTTCAGACGAGGTTCACGGTCTTTTAAATGTTAAAAAAACTTAAACAATGAGAGTTTTACCAGAAAAAACTTTGAGGGTATTCAAAAGTCTCATTTTAAGAGATTATGTGTATGGGAAAAATCTTTTAGGCACAAAATATTTTAACACTTTGATTTTTAACAAGTTCACATAAGCTCTTTAAAAATCTACGATTTTTATTGGGCTGATTAAAAAAATCTGCGTGATCTGCCCAATCTGCAGGCTTTTAAAATATCCACAAACATCAGCGTAATTTGTGGAATCCGTGGGAAACTTTTAAACATACAAAATACTTCACCATTTATTTAAAGTTGAAAAAATGAACACCATGAATTCATTTCATCTTATCTGAATTTAATTTCAGAATTATTTTTCTCCAAACATTTTCTCCAATACCTGATAGCGGTAATCAAAGATCTGTTTCAGTTTATTTCTTACCATAAGACGGTGGGCTATATTTCCAAGAAATCCCATTGGCAATTCATAATCTATAGTATCTTTCATCAATACTCCTTTTTCATTCGGGATAAATTCATGATGATGATGCCATAGTTTATAAGGTCCTTTTTTCTGAAAATCGGTAAAACTTTTTTGAGGATCTACCTGAATGATCTCGGTCTGCCATTTCATTTTAATACCCAATAAAGGGGAAACGTAATAGTCAATGAGCATTCCTTCGTAAATCTCATCATTTTCCATTGTGGTGATTACCGTAAAGTTCATATCTTCCGGGGTGATCTCTGACAGGTTATTGGCTGAAGAGAAAAATTTCCAGGCGGTTTCCAGGCTGCAGTTAAGCTGCTGTTCTCTGTAAAAGCGGTGCTTCATTGTTTTTTATTTACTGATAAATCCACATTAAAACGGGTTTTCCGGCTTTCTGCAGCATAGGGTCAATTTCTTTCATGGCATTATTGGAAATGGTGGGACATCCCCAGCCCTCCGGAGAACCTTTCGGAAATACGTCTTCATCACTCATCAAATCCCACGAATGAAAGACAATGAAGCGTCTCAGAGCATTGTTGTTGGTTTTTTCAAGGCCGTGCATCAGGTATTTCACATTAATTCCCCAATTGCTGTACCCTCTTTCTCCAAGCTTATATTTTCCCAATGCGGAAAGATGGCTTCCATCTTCATTACTGAACTGTGGATTGGCTTTAGACCCATCAGCACTCCAGGAATTCGTACCACATCCATGCCCAACCAGATATTGTTTTGAAATAGTTTTATTTTTAAAATCCCAGACAAAAAATCTTTTGATCCCGGAATGCAGGCTCATATCGATCAGGATACAGAAATCTGTATTCATCTTCGTCGCGGTGCAGCATCTCAGGGCTTCTTCTGCTTTGGCTGCTATTTCAGACAGATCAGCTTCCGGCTTTTTTTCAGTCTGAACAGTTGATTTATCTGTAACATTTTTTACCGGTATAAATTTAGGCTCATTACCGCAGGAAAACAGGAGAAAAACACTGAAAATTACAAGCAGAAGCTTCATTTGCCGTTATTTATAATGGCGGAAAATTCCAAAATCGGTTGGGGTCCACAGGGCGGCTTTCTGTCCGGCTGCTTTCAGAGCATCGTTTGACCAGGTATTGCAGGTATACAGGAAGCTGTACGTTCCTTTAGCATCGTAGAATGCGTCGTTATCATCATAAACCGCATTGGTAGGAATCAGGATGAAGTTTCCGTTCTGATCTCTGTCAAATTTATCTTCTACGAATTTCACCAGATCCTTATACTGGTTTCTGCTGATCATGATCATTTTGCAGTCATCCCCTTCTTTCATCGTTCTGTAATAAGTGCAATGCATGGCTGACTCACTCATCCAGAAGGCGGCTTTCACGGCTGTTGAGAACTTAAGGTCGGCCCAGGTGGGTGTATCAAGGTAAAATCCTTTATCCCCCCAGCCTATTCCAATATAGCTGTAATCTGTTTTTTTCGATTTAATATTATTGAAAGGAATTTTCTGGCTCCAGTCCTGCAGATCATTTTTCACAGGCATCACAATATCGGTGTGCACTCCGTTGGTATAAATATAGATGGGAATAACCTTTTCCTGTCCGTCATTTTTGGCAGAAACGGATATAAGCGGAAGCGCAAGGCCTAATGCAACATATACAATTATAATTCCCAAAATTACGCCTATGGTTTTCAGGACATACATTAATATCATTTTCACAGTCATGTTTTAATAAAATTTAATCTATAATTTTCAGTAAAAGTATTTGTTTTAATCCGAAAAATGAGTATATTTAGTTACGAAATATTCACAAATATGCGTAAAAACACTAAATCACAAAAAAGATTTAAAATAAGAGTAAAAACAGCTCCTAAAAGAGTACAAAAAAAACGTTGATTTTCTGTGGGACTTAAGTCTCCTGAAAGTCAATTTTTCTTTTTAGGAAAGATGTTATAAAGATTCTTACCGTATTAAATCTAACCTCTTTAAGACTGAAAACTTAAGGAATGGACGATTATCCTTTTAGATTTTGGAACCTCAAAATTCCAGACGAGGGAACGTCCGCTGCAATCCAGGCTAATTTTTATCTGAATATTTTTCAAGGAACTCAATATTTCGCTTGAGACCGGCAAATTTGGTCCTTTTCACAGGTGATTTTCTGAAGATTCCGGAGAATATTTCCTGGGTAATTTCCTTCCATTCTTCTTTTTTGAAATTTTTCAAGGCTTCATTGGGAGCAAATCTGTTCTGCTGATGAGGCGCAGAAAACCGGTTCCACGGGCATACATCCTGGCAGATATCACATCCGAACATCCAGTCTTCCATTTTATTTTTAAAATGATCCGGAATTTCATTCTTCAGTTCTATGGTGGCATAGGAAATACAGCGGCTTCCGTCGATGATCTTTTCAGATACAATGGCATCTGTAGGGCAGGCATCAATACATTTCCTGCATGTTCCGCAGTGATCCGTCACGGCATGATCCGGAACAAGTTCAAGATCACAGATAATTTCTGCCAGAAAGTAAAAAGAGCCGTTCTGTTTGGTGATGAGGTTTGCATTTTTACCAACCCAGCCTATTCCTGATTTTCTGGCCCAGCTTCTTTCCAACACAGGTGCTGAATCCACAAAAACCCTGAATCCGAACTCGCCTATTTCTTCCTGAAGTTCTGCCACCATTTCACGAAGAATTTCTTTAACCACTTCATGATAATCTTCTGCATAAGCATATTTGGAGATCTTATAGTTCTCCAGTGCAGAGATTTTTTCTTCAGGGAAATAGTTATAGGAAAGTGAGATGACGGATTTGGAGCCCTCCACCAGCAGCCTTGGATCTAATCTTTTGTCAAAATGATTCTCCATGTACTTCATCTCGCCATGAAAATTATTTTTGAGCCATTTTTCAAGATTGGGTGCATCTTCTTCCAGGAAATCAGCTTTTGAAATACCGCAGTTCTGAAATCCAAAACGTTCTGCTTTAGATTTAATCAGCTGTGAGTATTTTTCGGCACCGGTGTTCAGGATTTCCACTTTGCAAAATTAATATTATTTTATCAATGTTCAATTGAATAAGAAACTGTTGGAAATGCAGATTTTTTTGGAAACGCAAAGATGATTTATAGGCAATATCGATTTTTAAGGGACTAAGAACAGAATCAACTTCGTTGATCCGATGAAGCGGATGAATATTTGGATGCAGTAGAAAGTTTTCAGAAAAAATTGTGTATTTTCGTTCATATTTTTAATATTTAAAATTAAACAGTTATGTCTTTAATAGAAGTAATACAATCAGGAAATTATGAACTAATTGATGTTCGTGAGCCAATGGAACTTGAAATGGACGGGAATATTGAGGGAGCGAAAAATATTCCTCTTGGTGAAGTAGAAGATAGAAAAGAAGAAATCTTATCCATTGAAAAACCGGTGATCTTATTCTGCAGAAGTGGTAACAGAAGCGGAAAAGCATTGGAATATCTTAACGGCCAAGGCCTGAAAGACGGTCATAACGGCGGAGGCTGGGCTGAGCTAAAAGCAGTATTGGAAGCAAATCAGGGAACTTTTTAAAAGTTCCTTTTTTTATCTTAATGAATCATGGATCTGAAAAAAACATTTGAACAGCTCTCTCTTTCTTTTACAAAAGATAAGAACCTTATCAGCTCTTGCTGGCAGGAAATTGATGTTCAGTATTCTGAAAAAGGCAGACATTATCATCATCTTCTTCATCTTGAAAATATGATTCATGAACTTGAAACTGTAAGAGACAAAATCTCCAGTTTTGATGAGATTCTGTTTTCTGTATTCTATCATGATGTTATTTATGATGCTTCTTCAAAGTCCAATGAAGAAAAAAGCGCAGCATATGCTGTACTAAGGCTTGAGAAATTACAACTTTCTCAGGATAAAATTTTAAAAATTCAAAATCAGATCATTGCTACAAAAACCCATCAGAAATCTGATGATCATGATACCAACTATCTTCTGGATGCTGATCTTTCTGTTTTGGGGAAAGATCTGGAAACTTATCTCGATTACAGCCGGAAAATCCGTAAAGAATATTCTATCTATCCTGATTTTCTCTATAAGCCCGGACGAAAAAAAGTGCTGAAACATTTTCTGGAACTTGACGGGATCTTTAAAACAGAAGAATTCAAAAGCCTATATGAAACTCAGGCTATAGAAAATATAAAAGCCGAACTTCAGATGCTTTAATTCGTTGAAAGTAACTTTTTTAGCGGGATCAGGAGTCAGAACTATTTTGTTGTACATTAGTGTAAACAAAAATATGACCCACCATGAAAAAGTTCTATCCTATTGGCATTATTTTTATCATTGCAGGATTATCAGCCGGTATCCTGTATGCGTTTTTAGGGAATCCTTTTGGTTCAAAATCTGAATTTGATAAGGTGGATCAATCCAATGACAAGATCATCAGTATGTTCAATGCACAGGTTGACCAGCAAATCGAAAATCATACGCAAAGTACGATGTATCCCGGATATATCAGTGAAAGCCGTCAAAATACAATCAATTATTTAAAAACCATCAAAACTATTGAAAGTTATGCCCGCTATGGCGTACAATCAACCCAGCCCAGAAACTATCTTGAACTTAATATTACATTTAATGATGGTACGGCAGCCCGGGAAGTATATACGGGGCATTCATGCTCGGGATATATGAGCCCTTGCCTGTTGATGAAGGTAGAAATGAGTGATGGAAAAGCAATTAAAGTGTATACCAACGGACAGGAGAAAAAAGGTTCTCCGGATTGGATCATTCCGGATCTCAATCTCATGATAGAAAAAGCGATTTCTTATGATATGGGCAGAAACCGGGACAGCTATTTCGCCCCTGAAAAAAAGCAGCAGGATTTTGACAAAGAATGGGAAAACAAGAAGTAAACCGTTACAGGTATTTTCTGAAATTCCAGAACTTTCTTTTTTTAAGGTAACCTAAATCAGATTCATTAGTATAAGCTTCTCTTTCAAATGAAATTCTTCTGTAGGCAAGATAGCCGTCTTTTAATCTGAAAAACCAGTAGTAATATTCAATAACATAGACTATATAAAAGAAAATGATCAGCATCTCCATCTGCTGTCTTAAATGGATTTTTTCGTGATTGATAAGTATTTTATTTTCCTTATCTTCGGGTTTCCTAATGAAGATAAAGGGAAAAAGAGCAATGCCGTTAATTTTAAGTTTTTTTAATGGCTTTTGGCATACAATTATCATATAACAAATATAAAGTTTTTTTGACTTAGAGATTTAACTTATGGCCCATTATGACATCAAAGAAGGTGAAGACTTTTACTATAATGAACAGGGGTACAAGGTTTTTACAGAGAAATTCCATCTGAAAAGAGGATATTGCTGTAAAAGCGGCTGCAGACACTGTCCTTACGGGTACGATAAAAAGACTGATACATTCATAAAAAACGATAAAAAAAATAAATAAAATGAAAAAATATATTTTTATTTTGTTAGCATCGGCTTCATTAGCCCTTACATCGTGTAGTCCTTTCCAGGTACGTTCAGATTATGCTGAGACTGCAAATTTTACTACGTATAAAACGTATAAAATAAGAATTGACGACCTGAAATTAAATGACATTGATAAAGACAGGGTTCTGAATGAACTGTCGAGGCAACTTCAGAGCAAAGGTCTTCAATCCGGAGAAAATCCTGATCTGATTGTTAATGTAAAAGCCAACCACAAAAAAGTCACTGATATTACCAATAATACTCCTTACGGGATGTATGGATGGGGCGGACCTTTCGGATGGGGTGTTGGCATGAGCAGAACATGGACCAGCAACTATAACGAAGGGGCAATCATTGTAGATCTTATTGATTCAAGAAGTAACAAACTGGTATGGCAGGGAATCGGAAGCGGAATTTCTGTAGATTCTCCAAAAGCTAAACAGAGACAAATCCCGGAAATTATGGCTGAGATTATGAAGAATTATCCGCCACAGAAAAAATAAGTTTCAATTTATTATGATATATAGCCGGTACATTTTTTTGTACCGGTTTTTTGTTTGTTATTGTTGTTATTTCTAAACCTAACAGGTCTTTGAAACCTGCTAGATTTTACGTATTATTCTCAGCATATAAAATAAGAAGGCTGTTCATTCAAAATTAACGGTAATGTCATTTTTTATTCAATGAAATGTAGTAATCTTACGGAAATTTTATTGATATGAAAAAAATCATCTTATTCACTGTAATAGCGGGGTTTGCCAATGCCCAGGCTCCTGCAGGGTATTACAATTCAGCCAGCGGATTGAGTGGAGCATCGCTGAAAACGGCATTAAGCACCATCATTACCAACGGGCATCAGGACAAAGGTTATAACGGTTTGTGGACCGGCTACAAAACCACTGATGTTGATAAAAATTATGAAAATGACGGCTCTATCATGGATATTTATTCAGAGAAGCCAGCCGGAACCGATCCTTACAAGTATACTCCGGGAACTAACCAATGCGGAACTTACGGAACGGAAGGCGACTGCTACAACCGTGAACATATTGTTCCTCAAAGCTTATTCAATCAATCGGCGCCAATGGTTTCAGATATTCATTTCATTCGTGCCACTGACGGAAAAGTGAACGGAATGAGAAGCAATTATCCTTTCGGGAAAGTAGGAACGGCAACATTTACTTCGAAAAACGGTTCTAAACTCGGCAGTTCTGCTTCTTCAGGCTATTCGGGTACTGTATTTGAACCGATTGATGAGTTTAAAGGGGATGTAGCCCGTATGATTTTCTATTTTGTAACCCGCTACCAAAGCAAGCTTTCTTCATTTTCTTCAGGGAATATGCTTGGAAACACCACATTTCCGGGGCTTCAGACCTGGGAGCTGAATGTTCTTCTCGCATGGCATAATCAGGATCCCGTTTCTCCGGCAGAAGTTAACCGAAATAATGCATCCTATAAATATCAGGGAAACAGAAATCCGTTTATTGACAATCCGAATTATGTGAACCTGATCTGGGGATCTTCCAATCCGGGAACACCTAATCCTAATCCTAATCCTAATCCTAATCCTAATCCTAATCCTAATCCTAATCCTAATCCTAATCCGGGAACAGACTGTATCAACGAAACATTTGAATCAATCCCGGCAGCCAATGCCTCTTACACAACAAGAACATGGACAAACGGAGGTATTTCATGGACCGCCACAGATGCCAGAACGGATCAAACGATTAGCAATAAAGCTATTACGGTGAGAAATGGTTCTTTAACTTCAGGCAGCTCAGCCAATGGAATCGGATCATTAACGGTAACTACCCAATTGAAGTTTTCAGGAAGCAACGGAAACTTAGACGTAAAAGTAAACGGAACCACTGTTGGAACAGTTCCTTACAGCACAACCGCAACTACAACAACAATCAGTAATATTAATATTTCCGGAAATGTAACGGTGAGCCTGGTTAATAATTCTTCAGGCAACAGAATTGCTATTGATGATCTGAAATGGACCTGCTATTCAGGAACTTCCAAACAAAGCAGAACGCTTTCTGCCGATACTCCGGTTCAGGAGCTTCAGGTTTACCCTAATCCAATTTCAGGGCAGGAAATCTTTGTGAAAGGAAATGTTCAGAATATCAAAAAAGCAGAAATCTATAATCTTCAGGGAAGACCTCTTCAGACTATTGACCAGCCTTTTAAAAACGGGAATTCTATTAAAACCGGAAATATTGGACAAGGGGTTTATTTATTGAAACTGGATCAATCAACATTGAAATTTTTAGTAAAATAATTTTGAATACCATATTATAATGAGACCGGTTAAGCCGGTCTTTTTGTTTTAATGATTATGGAATGTTTTGGTTGTGAACGGGCTGAAGCCCGTTCCTATTGAATAAAGATTACCTTCTTTCAAATGAGATTACCCTAACAGATTCATTCCTTGTTTTTGGTTTTTCCACAAAATCTTTGATTCATAAAGAGGGATGGATATATGATGGGCTAAAGCCCATCTTTATTCAATAAAGATTGCCTTCTTTCAAATGAGATCACCTTGAAATGTTCATTCCTTTTTCTGTTTGTCACACAATTTTTAATTCATTTTTTTGTCTTGATTGTTTTCCCCCAATCCGTAAACATTTTATTAAGCGTAGATGTATTTACTAGTGAAAAGGTGAGCATTCCTATGAAAATGACCAGCCAGCAGTAGGCGAGTTTAATACCGTTCTTATCAGTGGTGAGGAAAAGAACAAATATGGCAACAGCTCCCAATATAAAGGTAAAAAGCAGCGTGTAATACAATGCCTGAATGAGGTACATATTCACTTTCAATTTTCTGAATATCCAGGCTATGGGTATCAGGAGTACGGCCAATATCAATGGCAGGAACATAGCGGCAAAAATTACAGTTTCGGGATGCTCTGTCAGTTCCTGTTCCAGCCCGAAGAAGGTATTAAAACTGAACATTTTCATAGTGTTTTTCTGAATCAGGGATTTCCAGCAGGGTTTTATTTTTGTATCCGAACAGTTTAGCAAAGATCACATTGGGAAATTCATGAATCCCGATATTGTATAGGTTAACGCTGTCGTTAAAGAATTCTCTGCGGTCTGCAATTTTATTTTCAAGTTCGGTGATTCTTTTCTGCAGCTCCAGAAAATTATTGTTGGACTTCAATTCCGGATAGTTTTCAGATACCGCGAAGAAAGATTGAAGAGCTCTTGAAGTTTCATTGGCCAATCCTGTCTTCTGATCGGAATCTGTAGCATTTCTGTAAGAAGACCGGAGCTCTGTCAGGTGGGTAAGAATTTCTTTTTCATAATTCATATAGCTTTTGGCTACATTGACCAGATTGGGGATTTCATCTGCTCTCTGTTTCAGAACGACATCTATATTACTGTAAGCTTTTTCGATATTAAATCTGAGCAGAACCAGCTTATTATAAATATTGATAAAAAAGCTGATCACGGCGATCACCAGGAGTATTGAAAATGCTATTGCGGTAGTCTGATTCATTATTGTAAAAGTATATAAATAATCATTATGATCACGGCTGTACAGGTAAACATGAAAGACCTCAACAGGGGCTGATATTTATTCCAGATGGTAATTCCTGATGCGGAAGTGATCCCTAATATTTTGTAATGGTCATCTTTTCTGATGAAAGTCGTTCCGTCTTCAGCATCGGCATATCCTACCAAAAGCATTTTCTGCCCGTTTTTCAGAAGGGTTTCTGTGTATCTTTTATTATTGCCCCGGCTTACATTGGTTTCTGCCAGAAGGATGAGCTCTATGCCTTCCGGTTTTATGTCTATCATTCCGGTATCATCCTGTATCCGGAAAGGATTACATTGGGTTTCGCGGTGAATGGTTCTGTATGAATCTTTCCCGTCCGAATCTCTTTCAATGTCTTCTATAGTATAATAATATCCTATACATTCTTCACCATCTACCGGAGAAATAAGTGGTTTATCCATCATCAGTGTTCCTTCAATTTCCACAAGACCCTTAGCCAGCGATTTTATTTTTGACGTAGGCAGAGAAGCCTGAAGCCTGAGAAAACGTTTGGCAGGTGTAGGCTTCATCAAAACCAGTGCGATGAAAACAAAAAATGCCAGAGGAAAAAATACAAACAGCTGTTCTGCGTAGGCATCATAATTCTGGGCTATGTTCAGCATTACGTGATGTAAAGGCATCTTCTCTTTAAAAACTGCAACCCATAAAATAAAATAGATCAGACAGAGCAGAAGGACTGCAAAAATTGCCCATCCTATATATGATACTTTTCTTTTGTTTCTCATGGTTATGTTATCATTATCCGCTGAATATTTTATACCACAGACAGAAAGTTTAAAAATACGTTTTATTTCAAATTAAAAGATTCTGAATTTTCATTAAAAAACAACAGGAAAAGTCTGGTTTTATTACTGTTTCAGATAAATAATGACCACACAGCCTATATTAATCAGCAGAATCAGCAATCCGAAGTATGCAGATACAGATATTCTCTTTTTCATGGTTTGTTCTGTGGTATAAGAGAACAGTAAACAGGCGAAAAATGCCGATATTCCTGTAAAAATACTTCCAAAAAAGAACATGATCCAGTTGAGATCGATGGCATTGGCGCTGTTTTCAGAGCTCTTATCAGTGATCTGAAGGTGCTGCCCGATCTTCGGTGGATTATTCTCTGCAATATCCAATGTTTTGGTTACTTTATTCCCTTCTCCATTGGTAAATTCTACTTCAGGAAAATATACCGGTTTATCGGAATAGGAAGAATTACGGAAGTTCTGGCTTTTGACCATCTCCTTTTTATAGCCGGTAACAACTGCTTCATATCTGTTTTCGCTTAAAGTTCTGTAGCCCTTTTCCCAGAAAAAGCTGTACGACAACACGAAAGTAAGGCTATTGATCACAACCATGATCAGGCATACAAAAAAAAGAAGAAATCCTTTTTCCAGGATACTTCCCTCTTTCTTATCTCTATTTCTGACCCGGATTACCTTACTGAAAATTCTATATCCTGCGTATACAGAAAATAGGGTGATTATGACAACAAAATATCCGAAAAAAGTCATAGGATTTTACTTTCTCTTTATTTCTGTTTTACGAATTTATTTTCCACTCCTTCGAATACAATGGTCAGCGTATCATTTTTAACAGCATATTTTACTTCTGTTTTTTCACCGGTTTCTGTTTCCGTAATGATCACTTTCCCGTTTTCTGTTTTGTAAGATGACTCTGTGGTATGCTTCATCTTTCCTTCTCCGGTATGCTGAATATATTTTCCGTCTTTGGTAAATTCAAGTACGATTTTCTCCACTGCATTTTGGGTTGTGGATTCTTTAACCTTTCCTACCCATTTGCCAGTAAGTTCTGTATCCTCTTTCTTTTGAGAACAGCAGGTTAAGGTAATCAGACAGCTAAAAATAATCAGGATCTGCTTCATTGGGTTTTCTATGGGTATTTTGTTTAATAAATCTCAAGTTTTGTCTTTCCTTCCGTAAGATAAAAAGAACTGCTGTTGAACATGGCTTTTGTTTTCCCTCCTACTTTATACAGTCCCCAGAGCACACTTCTGTGCTTGAGCCTTGGATCTGTACTTTTCTGGATGAATCTTGCAAATTTTCCGTCTTCACTGATCTCTGTATCGTAAGATTCTGCATCCTGCATTTTGAGGGTGGAGTTTTTATAAACCTCGGTCAGCTCGTTCCAGCCAATATTTACAGTACTGTCATTGTATTCTGAAATATACTGGTTGCTCATGCTTGGATAAACAGCTCTGGCTAGCCCGTCAATATCTTTATTTTCGTATAAGCTTTTAATCTTGCTGTATCTTTCTTTTAATTCTTCGTTAAGCACCTCATTCCCTAGTTTTTTCAGACTCTTATATTCTTTGGGCTGATCCAGCTGATAGGGGACAGCCGCTTTAAATTCAAAAGTATATTCGTAAGGTTTGATGTTATAATCAGTATTCTTCACCAATGCCTGGCTTCTGTGCATGATTACTTCTTTTCCCGGAGCGTCATGTTTTTTGTTATCAAATTCTTTAACATTGATTTCTAGGAATGCATGATCAGGACTGTCGCTATATATTTTATAGGTAATTTTCTGCACTCCCGATCTGAAAATACAGTGATTAATACTTACCGAAGTACTAACTGATTCTTCTTCAAAATTTCTGTAAACCGGCAGTCCGTTCACAAAGATTTCGGCATTGCCCATATTCTGACCGATCTCTATAAAATATCTAGGCTCATAGTCATAGTGTTTTACTTTTCTGGTGATCTCTTCTACTATATTTTTTGAATTAATTTCTATCTTGTTTTGCATGTTATCTTTTTTTTGTGAGCAATTCAGGCTGAAGGTAAGCATCAGCATTAAAAATATCAGTCTTGAATACTTCATCGCATTAAGTTTTAAGCAGGTATATCTTGTATAAGGTGATGGTCTTTTCTTTAAAAATAGTGAATGATTTATCTTCTTTGTCTTTATCCGTATCTGTAGAGGTTTCCCAATCAATACCCAGCTGTTGGTTTTTCACCTCAGATTTAAACTTATATTTTCCTTTCAGTCCGGAAAAATACAGGCTGTTGTCTACAAAGAAACCTCCTTCATCTTTCCCGTACTGCTGTACAATTCCAAAGGAACAGTCTATCTCTAATTTCGCCTCCAGTTTTACCTGTGTTTTTAAAGGGGTAAAGCTAAACAATTCTTTATAGAAAATACTTTTTACTTCCGCTTTTCCTCTTACATACTGGCCAAAAGCAACGATTCCCTTCGCCTCATCGTAGTAGTTGCCTGCCTGTTTGGAGAAGGAATAGGTTTTCGTAAGGAAGTTGTATTTTATATTTTGTTCAATACTTATCGCTCCAATGATGCTTACTGAGAATGAAATATTGGTTGTTTTATCTTCATAGGTTCCTTTAACTTTGTCTCTGATTTCTTCAAAGTCTTTATGTTTTGTTTCAGGGAGCTTATCTTTTAAGGTTTTATCCGTTACATAATCCAGAAGGTCTTTACCTACAAGTTCATATTTTACTCCGATCAGAGGATCTATTTTGATTCCTGCTTCAAAGATCATGGCTACTCTTCCGTCAGCCTGTTTGTAATAATACAGTCCGCTTTTGTATGCCATGGATGGGCCTACCAGTTCAATGGAGTCGGGCAGGCTTTCTATGGCTTTCATTGCTTTCTGTACGCCTTTCGCCAGTTTTTTAATTTTCTTCAGCTTACTGATACCACTTCTTCCTCTGGTAAGAATCAGGATGAGAATTTCGATAACGATCTGCAGACATACGAAACCGAACATGGCTATACTGGTGGCATATTTGGTGTATTTGGTCTGGGTTATAAAATTCACGGTGGTTCCTGTCAGGCTGAGTGCTGTTCCTTTTTTTTCCTGGGTACGGTTGTGAATAGCGTGTAATCCCGCTTCCAGCTTTTGGGCTTCGGATTTTATATAGTCCAGAAGAACCTGTTTTGCCATATAATCCACAAGCGTTACGGAGGTTCCTAAATAAACCCTTTCGATGAAGGATTCAAACTCTGTTACAAATCCTTTCTGCAGGTCTACGCTGTGGTTGTGGAAGAAATAGTCTTCCTCGAAATCGTATTTTCCGTGGGCCAGCCAGACAATATCCGGGTAGGTTTTTACCTGAAGGGTAGGTTTGTCTTTCTGAGGAAAATAAGTACAGCTGTTGATATAGAAATAATAGCTTTTATGCATTGAGGAAAAATAATTGATGTATTTTCCAAAATACTTAAGATAGTTTGGGATAAAATCACTTCCTATATCAGCGTTTACCGGATAAACGACTGTATTTTTAGCTTCAGTTTTTTTAGGAAGTCCGGCCTCCTGAATAATGATTTCGTCTTTATGGGTACTTCTGCAGCCTTTTCTTTCTTTATTTACCGCACTTACGGTAAGATTTTTTGTTTTACCTGCAAACGGAGCTATGGTTTCGAAAATAATAGGGGCATAATTATTTTCATAATAATTGAAACGGATCATTGCTCTTCTGTTTTGCTGATGCTGTGCTTCGGTAAGTTTTGTTCCTTTATGAATTAACTGGCTTTCCCCATGTCCGTGGCATTTAAATTTGGAAGATCCCAGCCCGTTGCTTTTCATGAAATTCATGACGGCTTCTGATCTGTCCTGCGACAGTTTCAGGTTGTAATCCCCGGGACCTCTTTCATCCGCATGACCGTCAATAATGATCTGGGAATGCGGGTTGGACTTCAAAAGGG
Organism: Chryseobacterium sp. 2987; assembly: GCF_031456375.1. Lineage (NCBI taxonomy): Bacteria > Pseudomonadati > Bacteroidota > Flavobacteriia > Flavobacteriales > Weeksellaceae > Chryseobacterium > Chryseobacterium sp. 2987. Next base: position 43,213 of record NZ_JAVDUN010000001.1, on the reverse strand, counting down.
CAACCAGAGAGTTTAGCGTTTTCTGTGCATCTGCTCTTACAGCGCTCTTGTTAAAATCGAAAAACACAAAATGTTTCTGTTCCAAGGGTGTTGTTCCTACTGCTTTGATCTTGGATTTTCCATCTTCAAACACGATAAACTCATCGGTCTCATTGATTTTTATCTGTTTGAATTTACAGGTTCCTACCCTTGAAATATCTGTATTCGGCTGCCCGATGATTAAAGGGGTCTGATTGGACGGTGGTGTTTTAACAACCGCTTTTACCGCATTTTTAATGTTCAGGTATTTTCCGTGCCTGTCGTTTCCTGCTTTATCTTTGAGGTAGGTTCCGTTCTTTCTTTTAATTTTCACATAAAACTCCTCATTTTCCTGAATATATTTGATGTATGCTTTCCATTGTGATGTATTGGGAATTTCAAGATTGATCTGTCCGTCCTTTACTTCCACATTGTATATGGTACGCATTTTATAATCGCCGCTCCACATTTCATTGTGAACCTCTACGGTTACTACTTCCCCATTAATCCCCTCTGTATCAGCATGAAAATGAACAATCTCTCCGTAGGACACTCCAAAATTCTTGCTGTCGGTATTCCTGATATTCGTTCCTCCTCTGGTTTTACTCCATTTGCTGGAGGTAATAAGCGGATTGCAGAATCCGGCAATCATCAATCCTGTAAAAGCCACATCCGGTTTCCCTGTCATACTGGCTTCCACATAATAAGTATATCCGCAGAGACGCTTGGGAATTTTGTATGAAAAATATTTATCAGTCATGCAGTGAAGACGTTCCACAATATTTTTCCGGTCCTTATCCAGCACCATCCAGTAGAGTTTTCCTTTCTTCTGGTCTTCTGTAGTGTCTTTATGCCATTCTTTGATATAGAAATGTGCCTTTTTATCCGCAGGAACACATACCCATTTATCCGGTCCGAACCGGGAGTTCGAATTATTCGCCTCATTGGGCATCGGTACAAATTTTATTTTTTTTATTCCTTTCGCCATCGCTTATAATTTTGGGGACTCTCCTGCTTCCACTCCTTCGTGGGTAGGTTCTTCTTTATACATTTCATCGGAACTTACAAGCGGATTGATCTGTTGCTGTACGTCTTTATCTGCATTTTTAAAGTTCTGCTGGCTGGCTTCTGCCCTTTGGCCATGATCAATGATTTCGATACAGGGTGTTCCGGCAACCGCACAAATGGCTTTACTTTTTTCTAAAATAATGTGTCCTCCATTGCTGAGTTGTACTTTATCGTAGAAATCCTGCCATTCGGTGACCATGATCTTACATGGTGGCGGCGGACCTCCGTTTTTGGTACAGTTTCCGAAGGTATTTTTTTCGAAAGTAGCTCCTCCAATCTCTTTGGTGGTTACAATAAGCTTTTTGGACCCGTCTTTATCATTGGCGTATTCTTTCTGATGGGTAAGTACTTTGAGCTTATCGGGAGCCTGCCCGAACTGGCATTTGCACATAGCGCCCTGTACTACAATATGTTGTTCTGCCATGCTTAAAATTCTTTAGTGGAAATTAAAACCCGGGTCAAATAGCTGTTTCCGAATTCCAGACGGACAAATGAGGAATTCATCTTAAAGGTAACCACAGTAAGGGCACTGGAGGTGTTTTCGTCTACTTCTACCGAAGTCTGGTAAAGACTGGCATTATATCTTGCAAACTTATCCCTGCATTCTGTGGGCGAACTGCTGTTGAACACCAGTCCGTATGGTAATCCAGAAACCGCTTTATCCCCAAAATATTGCAGTCCATAATATTCAGTTCCATCGGTCATATGTCCGTAGATCAGGTTAAAATCATCGAAGTCCCAGCTACTCTGCGTTCCGTTTTTACAGCTTTCGCAAGACATCTGGCTGGATTTTATCTGTAAAAGTTTGGTAAATACAGCTTCTGATGCCGGCAGGGAGATGAACTGTTTTTTATTGAACAGATTCTGCAGTTTTTTGGATGCTATTTTCTTTTTTGGTGTGCTTTCTTCTATAACAAAATCCGAATCGTCTGCTGCTACGGGTTCTGTTGCAGCAACGACGGAATCAGCAACATATGCTGCTGATTCCTGAGCTGTTTTATCACTTAACAGGAATGCTTTGATCTCTTTTTCCAGAAGGCCTGTTGATTTGGTCTGCTTTACATCCACCTCTTTCTTGGACCAGTTGTCCGGAACAACTTCCTGAAGGGAAATACTGACTTTCGTACTTTTGGAAGACAGCTTTTTCATCGTTATATTCCAGGCAGCATGACTAATGAATTGTTTGGGTTTTGCCCCGCTTTTCAGAGCAAGAATCAGATAAGGATTCTTTTTTCCTGCTTCATCTTTAAGATTGTAGAGGTCAACTGAGGTGGAGAAATCGGTATCTGATGCAGCTGCTCCTTTAACATCATCTTTTGTAAAGTCATTGCTGAAATTAAAAATGAAGTTTTGTAAGGTCTCAATATTTTTAGGCACTGTAAACTCTGTTTTCTGCCCGAAATACAAACTGAAACACAGGATTGAAACCAGTGTAAGTAATCTATTGTTGAATTTTGTTTTCATATTATTTTGTTTATTTTTTATTCTGTTATGGCGGCTATTTCTACGACTATTTTCTTTTCCTGTTCAAGTTTTATATCACATTCCAGGTAAATGGATTCTGCCAGTGTTGTCTTTCCGTTCAGGAAATAATGGAGTGTGATACTTCCGTCATGATTCATTTCTCCCTCGTCATCAATGATTAATGAAAATGGTGTTCCGGCTATAAAATCATTGACAGACCGTTCATCATTCAAAATCCCTCCTCCTTTTATCTGGATGAGATCATATTCGTCTTTCAGAGGATCTGTTTCAAGCTTTATTCCGAAAACAGGTTCCATCACATTATCAACTACCGGAAACGTTTCTGTTATTTCTGTTTCATATTCTTCTCCGAAGCGCTGATAGATCCCGAAGAATAAAGTTCTCAGGAAATAATCATTTTTCAGATACAAGCCGATGGCATCAGGTTCATCAACAATATATTCTATCTTTTGACAATACTGGTCTACTGTTTCTCCTTCAAATAATTGGTATACCTCTTCTTTCACGGCGGGCCATCTTTCTTTGAATACGGAGAGGTTTTCCACTGCATTGAATTTTCCCTGTCTGTCTGTACTGATTTGCAGCGGATAAAGCACTTTGGATGTTTTATAAGCCAGCAGGTCTGCAATTTCATTCACTTCTTCTTCATTCAGATACAGAGCGGAAGTTCTGTCAATTTCAAAAAAATGCAGCTTGTTCTCAGTTTTCAGCCATCGTACAGAAGTTTCATATTTTAATTCACTTCTACGGCTGCCGTTATCAATGGTAATAGCAGCTGCATATCTCTGGAATGAATGCTCAGGCTGAAATAAGAGTGTATTTCCCGGACCAAACTTCACAAGGCTGTTTTTATCAGCAACGGCTGTTCTGGGAAGGAAAAGTTCTTTCTGACTGGTAAGCCCGATCAGGATCATATCTTTTACCTCACACTGATTGTTGTGAAACAGCTTCAAAGCATCTGCATCCATGCCGTAAAGCGACGCGACACTCTGTAAGGTTTCATTTTTCTGAATGGTATGTCTGTTAAACTTCTGCATAAATTCCCTGAATCAGACGGGTATTCTTTTATTTTGGTTCATATTTTTTAGTCTTCCACATATTCTCCATATCAATCTTCCTGATCTGGATATCTTTACCATTCTGCCTGAACACCAGCTTTCTGTCATTCAAATCTTCATTCATTTTAAGGATAATTTCAATGGGCTGATTTTCATCTGCATTTTTAAACAGAGAGAAAATTTCATCTTCATCAAAATATTTGACTTCAAAAACAGTTTGCGTCCCGTCTTTAGCTTCAAACTGGTAAGAAATAAGGCGGGGAACGGCTCTTTCTTTAATAGGATTTTCAATAACGGACTGATTGAACAATGTTTCTTCTTCCCCGTTATACATTTCCATGGTCACATTTTTCAGAACATGTCCCGGAATCTCTGTTTTTGTTTTCCAGTTGTATTTTTTCCTGTACGTATCCCAGATTCCGAAAGGGATGCCTTTGGCTTTCATATTTTCATACGCTTCGGGTACAGAACTGCTCACATTAAAATATTCCTCCTGTGAAATGGTAGGATTTCCCGGAACGTAATCTTTCATGGCAACAGTAGTTTCTTTCGCCTGGAATCTGCCTATTTCTACCTGCTGATCGTTTCCGTACAGCCATACAACAGCCACGCCTCCCGGAGCCAGCCCAACCACAACGGATGAATAACTTTCTTTCTCATTGGTTCTCCAGTTGACTGTACCTTCTTTAAAGAGTTTTTTAATCTTGTCTACGGGAAGGTCCCAGTTTCCTTTATAAAATTTATTTTCCAGAAATGATGCCCAGGTTACTTCCAGTCTCACCGGAACTGCTTTAAGGTCTTCTCCCTGGGTATGAAGAGATCCACTGTAGCCCCAACCTGTATGTGACACTCCGGAACAGGGAATGTATACGTTGTTTCCGTCTTCAAGAAAAAGATGGCCCTGATAAATGTTCATCGGGTATAGTAAAGGTGAGCTTTCCGTAGGAAGCCATTGATATTTTTCCATTTTATTTTGGCATGAAATGAATGAACTTATAAAAATCAATAAACTAATAATACCTGTTTTCACGTTCATTGTTGGTTCAGTTAAAATAATTTCGATGAGGTAATATAAAATATAAAGCCAACATAAACAGCAATATCACAATATTACTTATTACTTTAGCTCTGTTCTTTTTATACAGCCAGAAAAAGGTTTCCAGAAAAATGTAAACCCATACGGCAAAAAAGACATACAACGGAATTTCGTCTATGTCATAAGTCTGTCCTTTAAATCCGCTTTCGGCAAACATGAAATAGAATGCCAGATAAGGGATCAGCAAAAGGATAAGTCTGAAAGCGATATGTTTTATAGGTGTTTTCATGAGTGGGGAGCCATTCTACGCCACCGTCTTACCTGCAGCTTATTTTTATCCAGTGTATAATTGGGTTTGTATCCAACAGCTCCGAATTTTGAATTCCAGTGCAGATACCTGTTCCTAAGATCCATCAGTATGTTATGATCTGCAACAATCCTGTTGAAATTTGCCACACTGATCTTCTTCAGGGCTAACTGTTTCCTCATATCTTCAATCTGACTGTTGGTATAGTAAACCATTTGTGGAGCAGTTCCATTGATATATTCATCCAGTCTTTGTTTCACTTTGGTCAGATCAAGAGGATAATAAGGATCTTCTTTCCCGTCAGGAATTTTATAATTAATGCTGAGATTAACAAGATCAATGGTATCCGCATAATTTTTATTCACCAGCTCACACATGATGTGCAGTGGAATAAAGCTGTACCGGTTGCTGATCTTTTCTCTGGTGATATAGGTTTCAAGCCAGTAGTTAGGGCGTGTCACCTCCTCTTTTTTAAACCATCCCTGTGCAATAAGATTATTCAGATCATTATTCAGGATCTTTTTGTATTTATCATTGTCCAATCCGTCTCCCGGAGTATTGTCAAAATCCATGATCTGCCTTTCCTCCCTCATTTCATGGGTATAGCAGCCTCCGATATCAGAGTGTACCCCCGGCAGATAGTAATCTGTTCCTCCAGCCAGCTGTGTTCTGGTAAGCATAAAGTTTTCTCTGTGCTCGTCCGATGCTGCCAGATGAATAATCTTTCTGGCTTTAAGCGTGTTCAGGTTCAGTTCTCCCACGTCATTGGTAAAATCCGGATCTATGGTTGTTTCTTTTGCATTGGGATCATAGGACGAAACAGTATCATAAATCCCTAAAAATCTTATTATTATAGCGTTATATTCTATTTGGCTTCTATCGAGAAGGTTTCCAAGGATTCCGTTTTTGGGTTTAGTCTGCGTTACTTCAAATACGAAGTTTCTTGCTGCGGCGGCTCCTCTGCTGAAACCGAACACATCAAGAGTAATGGTGTTTACTTCATATCTGCCCTTCAGCTCATTGACCTTTTCAGCAACTCTCCGGCATCCTTTTTCAACTTTTGCCCTGATCCCTGTACTTCCGGCGCCATAAGCGACTCCTTTATGGTTCAGTTTTTTATCACTGTCTGATCCCAGGTCCTCTGTTCCGATTCCTTCGATATAAATCTTGGCAACATTGTTTTTCCGGTCTTCTTTATAGCAGGTTTCTTTTCTGGCTACATTAGACAGATCATTGGTGTAGCTGTCATCTTCTTTATTAGACTGTTTTTTATAGACTTCTTTTTCGCTGGCTGTAGGTGTATGGCCTGGTTCATTTCCTCCAGCTCTTGTATTGGTCCGGTTATTCTGGGTACCATCAAAAAAAATCCCGATGCGGATATCAATCTGCCCTTTTCCCGGTGGTGAAGGTTCGTAATTTCCAAAAACTACATTCGACATAGATTCTGTAATTTATTTGTTTCCATGAGACATGATTTTCTTGTTGCTTGCCAGAACAAGGTTTGCTTTTCGTGCCTCTACATTAATTTTTTTTGCAATTTTTTCAACCTTTTTTCCAACATTCAGATGATAGGTATCTTTAACGGTTACCTTGATGTTGGTTGCTGTTTTGATGATCGCCATATCAGAAAAGTTTTGATTTTTCAGCGCTGTTGAATTCTACGATCTTCCCACTCTGCATGGTCATATTTTCAAGCTCGCTGAACATGGATATTTCACCTGCTATCTCATTGGAAGTCTCGGATTCTCTCTTGAATTCTTTTTCTACAAGTTCTGTCCTTGTATCTGAAGATTCCCTGATATCGCCTGAAGCAGTCTGTTCTATATCTTTTCCTGCCGTAGAGCGGATATTTTCATTGGCTGTGCTGGTAATGCTTGCGCCAGCATCAATTGAAATTTCTTTTCCTGCTGTGATGCTTACATTTTCTCCGGCATTCAGAGTAAAATTTTTAGGAGCTTTTACGCTGATGTTTCCCTGTCCGTCCATAAAGAAGGTATTTCCGCTGGGATCCAGGATCTTTACACTTCCTTCTTCATCATTCATCAGAATTCTGATTCCGCTTCTGGTCTGTATCGATTTCAGGTGGTTATTGATTCCGCCTCCTAAGCCTATACCACCGTGGAACATTCCTCCCATCACGAACGGCCTGTCCGGATGGCTGTGAACGAAATTCACCATCACCTGATCTCCCACTTCCGGAATGGCAACATAGCCTCTGTTCTGGGTAATCTGATCGGTTCCTCCTGCATCAGGGCTCATCATTCTGATAAAATGGGTGGTATCATTCGTCTGCCAGTCAAATCTCACCTGTATTCTTCCCTGTCCTTCAGGGTCGGTATTGGAGATGACAACAGCCGTCTGTGGTTCTGCTTTTGGAGTATTAAATTCAGGTCTTGGAAGGAATCCTGTATCGGCTGCAATTCCTGAAAAACTTCCGTGGTAATGTCCTATGGTATCAATTTCATGTTCAGATTCTGTGATCATGATTCTTGTAAAATAGGATGTTTCATTGGAATCAGGCTTCCGCATCTGTACATCAGCCACACAGCCTGGGTGCAGGAAAGGCACTGTGGTATTTCCTGATATGGAAAAAACGTTTACAGCTTCACTTCCTGAGGCACTTTTCTGAGAGTATTCAACATCGAGATGAGTGCTCGCTTTGATTGGAGCCACCCTAAGTGCCGGTGTTTTATAAATGCTGTTGTTGTGTTCATAGGCAGTCTTTGCCAGGTCGCCCACATGCTGTACAGGTGTTGCACCGGAGGTAAGCTTTTCATCTCTGTTACTGTTATAGCCGTAGAACTGAGGTTTGGTGTGTACTGCTTTCAGATCTACTTTAATATCATTGGCATTGCTTCCGTAGGTCAGCATGATCGGCTTATTCTGAGGCGGAAGTTTCCCAAAATGAAGAACTTCTCCGTCATAATAAAACTGTTCGCCATAGGCTTCTGCCATTCTTGCCAAGTAATTATAATGGGTTTCATCGTACTGGCTGCTATAAATGATCTGAGAGAAATTGTTAGCCTCTATTCTGATGTCAAAACGGCTTTTATCAATCCCCTGCCTGATGATTTCTTCAGCAATAATTCCCATATTCACAGGCTGGCTTCCTCCGAAACTCTGAATATGGGGAGCACCGTCTAACAAAACAGTCGGACTGTATCCTGTAAGTACGATATTTCCGAGGCTCATTTTTTCCTGGCTGAATCCTACTCCGGTAATTACACCTACAAAGGTTCTTTCAGGACTGTTGTCTATATCTTTATAGGAAATAACCGCTGTAAGGCGTTTTCCAAGGAATTTATTGGCATCTTCCAGAGAATGGGTCTGGCGGTCTCCCAAAGTATCGTGGGCTAGTGTAAGGGTAAATTCGTGATGGCGTCTGGTGCTTTGTTTAAGCTTAAAATGCTTGTAATATTTAATGATCTTACCTTCTATCACAAGAGAAAGCTTTACCAGACGATTAATACCTATATGATGATTTTCGGATACTCCGTCTGCATTTTGAGCGGGACGGAATGATGATCCTCTTGATTTTTCAGGTGTAATTGACATATTTTGTTTTCTATCGGTGATTTGTTTTTTTTAATTTGATAATTTTTCAATTATACTGGAATTCCTGCAAGTCCATAAAACGGACCAAACCCGAAAAAAGGGCTAATTTTTTTTATCATTAATCTCAAAGATAAATGAGAATTAATAATAACATGGTATTTTTAATACGAACAAAACGGTTCCGTCTATTTCTTAAATATAGATTCCTGTAGCATTCTGCTTACCCAGCTTTGGACATGATTTCCTAAAATACCATAAAAGAGATCTTTGTATCAGGGGAAAAAAGACCGTCTTTTCAGGGACAGTCTCTTTATATTTTGGGATACTCAGGACTAGCTTAAAGGCCAGAATCCTTCATAATATGCACTACCGTAAATAATGCTTTCTGCACTTACGATAAAGTTGATCAGCATATTATTGCTGTCCAGTGCATCAAAATCTACTTCATGCTGGATCACATATCCGTTTTCCCACTTCAATGAGATCAGTGTTCCTTCTTCATGAGATTTATTGAATGTAATTTCTCCGTTTGTAGGTTTGTATTTGCTGTTCAGCAAACTTTCCAGAATATCAGATTTTTCTGTTGCCTCTATCGTTACTTTAATAAGAGCATTAGACGGATCAGAAGCTACACGGCCTGAAACATCCGTAGATCTTGATACACTGTAGTTTAGTTTTAACAATTTTTGACCCTCGCCACCATTGAATTTTAAGATTCCTCTTGAATTTCCTGCCATATTCTTAAATTTTTATCTTTCTCCTGATGATGCTGTATTCATCAGATTCGGAAGCAAAGATAAAATTCAGGTTCTAATCTGAAAAGTTTTTAAGTGAGAGTTTCGTAAATTGTAGTAATTCTACGATTTTTCCCTTGGTTTTAGCTGGAAAAACCGAAAGATGAAGACCCGGCTATTTACTAAAAAATGCCTCAGTATATTTATAAGTAACCTCTGAGACCTGATAAGGGAACATTTCATACAAAGAGTTTCCTTCATTGAAAGAATATCCTTCTTTAAAATTTTTCTCTGACTCCCTAAATAATTTTTCCGCTTCTTCTTGTTTATTCATTTTAGCCAATGCCAATGCTTTATAATATTTAGCATCTGCAAAATTTTTGTAATGCAATAGTGACGCATTGAGATATTCTATTGCTTTTGAATAGTTTCCGGTCTCATATTCTATAATTCCCAGATAAAACATTTCATAGGGATTTACAATATTATGCTTTTTTCCGAAAGCAACTCCCTTTTCCATATATTGTTTAGATAAGCCGAATTTATTGAGCTGCAGACAGCATAAAGCCATCCAAAAGGAATAGGTATGATCCATAACAACACCGTCCTGATTGACTTTAGACAGTTCTTCAAATTCATGTAAAGCTTCCAAGTAACTTTTTTGGAATATACATTTTATAAATGCCCTGTATTCTCTATAATGGTTTGTTGTATCCAACTCAACAGCTTTATCCAGATAGGTCATTCCCAGTTCATATTTTCTCTGTTTGAATAGAGGCATTGCTTTCTGCTGCCATAAAAAGGCTTCTTTGGGCAGAAAAATGAGAATAGAATCCAGATACAGTTGATGCTGAACAGAAAACAAAGCCACCTTAGCATCTTCTTTTATCAGATTCAAAACTATTTTCTTTTGGGTATCATCCAACCCTTTCATCATGTTCCCGATTTGTGAAAATAATAATGCCGGAAACAGAATTAATACAAGAAGAATTTTCATAATGATGTAATTAAAACCTCAGCAATACAATTAATGATGCTTATAAACATACGCAGCAATGATAATAACCAGATTAACGGCTGCCATGCTCATTAAGATGGTACCGTATTTTCTTTTCCGGTCAATAAAACTCAGACCTAGCGTAAAAAAGAACATCAGCAAAGTATATATTGCTGGATAGGTGTGAAAAGCTTCAGAAAATTCTCCCTGAAATACCAATGCGGCGGCTCTCTGGGCCCCACAGCCCAAACATTCAAACCCCAGATATTTTTTGATGGGACAGGTCAGCATAAAGTCTTCTATGTTCATATCATTTCCATAGTAATTAAAAAAATCTGCGTAATCTGCCCAATCAGCGAGCGTAAAAAATCTCTCGCTGATCTGCTGATTTTAATATATACCGAGCTTCTGTTGAAAAGTTTTCCATCGGTTTTTCATCTCCTATCAGGAAGAAATTTTTGCTCTGGAATATTGATGCGGAAAAAAACATTCTTCTTTCATTTCAAAAGCTCCCTGTACTGCGATGTAAGGGTTCCTCAAGATCTCCCTGGCTACAAATATGAGGTCTGCTTCTCCTTTCTGAAGAATTTCTTCAGCCTGATCCGGTGTGGTAATTAATCCGACAGCACCAGTTTTTACTTCAGCTTCATTTCTTACCTGGGAAGAAAACGGAACCTGATACCCGTTAAAAACAGAGATTTTCGCTCCATGGATATTTCCTCCGCTGGAAACATCAACAAGATCAACAGAATGTTCTTTTAACACTTTAGCCAATTGAACGCTGTCTTCAATATTCCAGCCATTTTCCGCGTATTCGGTTCCGGAAATCCTGACAAAAAGAGCCGTATTTGCGCCCAGTTCTTCATTCACAGCGTCTACGATGTCTACTAAAAACCGGATTCTGTTTTCAAAACTTCCGCCATATTCATCTGTTCTTATATTGGAAAGCGGTGACAGAAACTGATGGATCAGATATCCATGCGCTCCATGGATTTCTATGATATCAAAACCTGCTTTTACCGCTCTTTTGGTAGCCTCTTTAAAATTCTGTACCTGCTGTTTAACCTCATCAGTAGTCAGAACATGAGGAATTCTTTCTGAAGGATGATAAGGAATCGGGCTCGGAGCCAGCGTTTCCCAACCTTCTTCAAGAGAAATCTGCTGATTATTCCATGTTGAACCTTTTCTTCCTGCATGGGCCAGCTGGATTCCTATTTTACTTTCTGAATGGGTATGAACAAAATCAACGATCTTTTTAAGCTGGTCTGCCTGTTCATCATTCCATATTCCCATACATTTATTGGTGATCCTTCCCTGTGGCTCTACTCCGGTAGCTTCTACCATGAGCAGTCCTGTTCCGCCCTGCGCCCTGCTTCCGTAATGTACAAAATGAAAGTCATTGGCCAGTCCGTTTTCACAGGAATACATGCACATTGGTGACATCACCCAACGGTTTTTTACTTCAACGTTTCTGAATTTTATTGGTGTATAAAGCATTTTAATCTTTTGAATTTCAGGTTAATGATCTAATGAGCAAAAAATATTGCCCACCTGATTAAAAAGAACTAATTTTAGCCCCCCTTTTTTAGTCGTACAATATATGAAAAAAGACCTACAGATCAGTTACGAGTATTTTAAAAACAGCAGCGAACTGAGCGATATTGAAAAAAAATTATTCGAAAGAGCCAAGCAGGCCCGCGAAAATGCCTACGCACCTTACTCCCAGTTTCTGGTAGGCTGTTCCGTACTTCTTGAAAACGGAGAAATCTATTCGGGTAACAACCAGGAAAATGCAGCCTTCCCATCAGGATTGTGTGCAGAAAGAACAGCACTTTTCTGGGTAGCCGCCAATTTTCCGGATGTTAAAATAGAAAAGATTTTTGTAGTGGGCGGACCTAAGGAATTTCATGAGAAAAATCCTCCGATCCCACCATGTGGAGCCTGCCGTCAGAGTTTAATAGAATTTGAAACCAAACAGAACGAAAATATAGAACTTTATTTTTCAAGTATGAACGAGGAAGTTTTTAAAGTACATGCGATTAAAGATTTGCTTCCGTTTTATTTTGATTCATCGTTTTTGTAAAAGCTGATAAGAATTTCAAAATCTGGATGGAAGATCTGTTGTTTTTTGCCACGAATTCACTAATAAAATATCTGTGTCTGTGGTAATAAAACTTTTTTAACCACAAAAGATTTTACCGCTTTCATATGAAAGTTTAAAGCTTTACCTATAGAAATTCATTTAAATTCTTGGTGAAAAACCTGATCAATCCGAGAAAATTTCACGCTCGTAGATCATCTGGTTTTGCAGATTTTTAAAGTATCGCTTTTCAAAACCTTCATACATATTGTTCCCACAAATCTCACAGATGACGCAGATCTTTTTCTAGAAAATCTGTGCAATCTGTGGAAAATCTAATTTGTATTACTTCTTTTGATATTTTTTTGTCACGCAAAGCCTTATTCTGGATCTTTTTGATTTTAGGGAGCTAAGGATGGAATCAACTCCGTTGATTCGATGAAGTGGTGGATTAGCCTTCGGCTGTGTTAGCTCTTAAAATATTTGATTGTAAAACGGATGAAAATATTTGATTTTCTTACACCTTAAAACATGATAATAATTAAATTTATTACTATATTATATCAAACCAACAAAAAATTTACGTAATCTATGGGATCTGATAGAATTCTGCCTGTTTTCCCATTTATCGTTTCATCTTTCTGTCCTGTTGTCCAATACATTTAAAAACTTATCTTTGCAAAAATTTTGGTTTCCAGCATATTGGAAATAATAGGGAATTGGGTGAAAACCCCAAACTGTCCCCGCAACTGTAAATCGCAATGAGAGTTTCTGCAACAAACCACTGTTTATACGGGAAGGTGCAGAACGCGAAAGTCAGGAGACCTGCCAGAATACTAACTAAAAACAGATTACTTTCGGAGGAAAAGTGAAATTAGTATGGATATAAAAAGATCTTTATTACTGCTTTGTTCGTCATATGGCAGCTTTCTTTTAGGACAGGAGAAGGCCATTGATACCATTTATGTATTTGACAACCAGATGAGCAAAGTTAAACTGTTTCATCACGTCAATACGATTACTCCAAAAGATATTGAGAAGAATTCCACTAGTCTTTCTGAGCTTTTACGGTTCCAGTCACAGATTTATATGAAGGAGAATGGCCGTGGTGCTGTTTCTTCACCGTCTTTTCGGGGAACGAGTGCCGGCCACACAGCTTTTGTATGGAACGGAATCAACATCAACTCTGTTTTTTTAGGACAAGGGGATGTGAATAATATTCCGCTTTATGGCTATGACCAGCTTGAAGTGAAAGCAGGAGGAGGAAGTGTACAGTATGGAAGTTCTGCCATTGGCGGCAGTATCCATCTTAATAATAATCTGGAATTCAACAGAGGATTTGGGGCTTCCTTATATTCGGAGGCTGCTTCTTTCGGGACTTATAATAATTTTGTCAAAGCTTCTTACAGCAATGAAAAATTCAGTTTCAAAGCATCGGGCAGCTATGTGATCAGTGAAAATGATTATAAGGTTCCAGAATTTGTAACAGGAAGTTCTCCCTATAATAATCTCAACGGAAAATATTACAATACGGCCTTTAATATTGGGGCTTCCTATAAGATTGCGGACCATCAGACCATTTCATGGCAGAACCAGATCTTCGATGCGTCCCAGCACTACCCTATTTTTGAACCTAACGGAAATAAGACCAAATACAACGCTCAGACTTTAAGAAGTCTTATCTCCTGGGATATTAATACAACGAATCTTTCCAATAGTTTAAAGGCTGCTTATACGGAGGATAATTTCCAGTATTTCGGGGATATTACCCGTCCGAAAACGAGCGGAGCCGAAGGAAAAAATTATATATTCAAGAACGATTTCAATTATTTTATCACTCCAAAGATCAATATCAATGCGATTGGGGAATTCCAGATCAATAAAGGGGAAGGTTATGAATCGGGATTGGATAAGGTCAGTCGAAATGTGGGATCTATAGCAGGTATTATCAGGTATTTTACAACAAAGGATCTCCGTTTTGAAGCCGGTGTAAAGCAGAATTTCATTGAGGATATTTCTTCTCCGCTTCTGTATTCCTTTTCAGGAAAATGGAATGCTTTGAAATGGTATCATGCCGGGATAAGTGTTTCCAAAAACTTCAGATTCCCATCATTTAATGATCTTTACTGGCAGCCCGGCGGAAACCGTGATTTAAAACCGGAAACTTCCATCAACCTCGATATGAACCATGAGTTCCTCTTTGGTAATTTTAAAGTTACTTTAAGTCCTTATTACATGGATATTAAGGATTATATCAACTGGCTTCCGACTCCTTACGGATACTGGGGAGCTTTCAATACCTACAAAGTTGAATCTTATGGTCTGGAAACACAGGCTTCATTTCATAAAAACTGGGGCAAGCACGGGCTAAGACTGAATGCAGGATATACCTATTCTAAATCGGTGAATAAAGAAACCCAGAAACAGATGATGTATGTTCCTTTACACAAAGCTAACGGAACAGCGGAATATCAATATGATTTCTTTAAAGTGTATGTTCAGGGGCTTTTCAACGGCCTTACCTACACGAGTACGGATGAAAGCAAAGCAACGTCGCTTGATCCTTATTTTATCATAAATACAGGAGTTTCTGCAACCTTCCTGAAAAAATATACTCTAGGGGTTAAAGTTAATAATCTTACCGATACTGTGTACCAGACGGTATACTATTATCCTATGCCTAAGAGAAACTACAGTATTTACGCAACCATTAATTTTTAAAACTGAAAATATTATGAAACTACACAAACTTTTATCCCTCTTTTTTGCTTTTACCCTGCTTTTGGGTATCTCTTCCTGTAGCAGTGACAATGATGAGCCTGAAGCATTCTACGGAAACGGCTTTCTGATTGCTAATGAAGGTAAATTTCAGTCTCCTACAGCAGAAGTAACGTTTTTAAGTGCAGACCTTAGTACTCAAAAGGACAATATTTTCTCTTCCAGTAATGGAGTAAAGCTTGG
The DNA here is from genome assembly GCF_031456375.1 of Chryseobacterium sp. 2987. Classification (NCBI taxonomy): domain Bacteria; kingdom Pseudomonadati; phylum Bacteroidota; class Flavobacteriia; order Flavobacteriales; family Weeksellaceae; genus Chryseobacterium; species Chryseobacterium sp. 2987. The sequence continues at coordinate 27,914 of NZ_JAVDUN010000001.1, read as the reverse complement.
TGATGTTCTTCAGAGCATTACTTTCAATGGTGACAACGCTTATCTTTTGTTAAATAACTCCAACAGAATACAAATAGTTAACCGGGGGAGTTTTAAAGCAAAAGGTGAAATTACCACAGAACTTGTTGCCCCTCGTTATATGGCTTTTGCCAATAACAGTATTTATGTAACCAATGATAAGTTCGGAGGTGATAAATATGTAAGTGTTTATAGGATATCAGACCACGCTTTCATCAAAAAAATCCCTGTTACTGCGGGTGCTGCTGAAAGAATTGTAGAGGCTGGGAATAAGATTTTTGTACAAAATGCTTCGTACGGATACGGAAATAAGATCACTTATATCAATACTTTCACGAATGAAGTTCAGGATGTTATTGAACTTCCTAACGGAAATATCACTAAAATGATTGCCAACGACCAAAACGTTTATGCTGTTGCTGCAGGTACTACAGATTCTTATATCTATCAGATCTCCAATACAGGATCTGTAACGAAGACTACCACTTTAACAGGTATTGCAGACGCAAAGAACCTTGAGATCTCAAATGGTAAGTTTTATTTCAGCTCCGGAACTAAAGTTTATACCATGGATATGGCAGCTACCACAGCTCCTACTTCACCATTGTTTACTGTTGCCAGCAGTGTTGATCCTTATTCTGATCTTTACGGATTCAGTGTAATCAATGATAAGATTTTCACTTCTGACTCCAACGGGTTTACGGCGGGTAGTAAAATCGTTATTTACTCTGCTACTTCAGGAACAATTATCAAGACACTGACTGGTGGGTTAGGTTCTAACGCACTATATTGGAACTAAGAAAATAATACTTCGGTATTACTATAAATTTTATTTTTTTTCATCATTTGTGTTTTTTTTCCGGCCGCTTCTTCGAAGCGGCCGGATTTTTTATCTTCTGGCTTTAAAATACTCTGCAAAGGAATCACAACCGCTTATCATATCGGAATAGTAATCACCATAATTATGGGCCAGATCCTGATAATATTTATTTTTCTGAAGTCTTTCCTCTTCATATCCTTCAGGAGCGTAAAAATAGTCTACGGCTTCCTCCTGTTTAAAATCCAGTTTATAGTTTTCACATCGGCCCTGCATCCTCAGGCAGAGTGCTTTGAACTTTTCTGTTTTAGCCTGTTCCAATGCTTTTCCGTAATAAAATTTGGCCAGATTTGCGGTATTGAACTCTTCATTATCTTCACGAACGGAAATGTTTCCTGATGAACTCAGGCTGTACCTTGTCATCATCCAGGCATTTCCGTATTGTGACATATTATAATAGCAGTTGGCGATTAAAAAGTAATAGTAATCACGGTCTTTTTCATTGATATTTTCTGCTTTGCCTATATATTCTATCAGCTTTTTGGTAATACTGATTTTATTAAGTCTGAATTTTTCTTTTTTATCAATAAAATCCGGGGTGTATTTTAGTTCATAGAAAGGATTTTTGGCAAATATTTTACCGGCCTCCTTATTATCTTCTTTTTCTCTTTCCCAGAGCGCAAACTGTCCGTCAAAATAATCCTCACCTAATTTCTGGAAAACAGTGAGGGCAGGCTGAAGTTGATTTTCTCTAATGTATTTGGTTCCCAGCAGATCATAAAGCTCATTCATCTGGGTTTGTTTTAAAGGATGATATTCCCGGTAAAAGGGATCTTCACTTTTATTGAGTGTTTCTGCTTTGCTGAGAAAACTCTTCAACTCTCCGGAGGTATACACCGCATCAAAGTAATCAAAATAATCTGCGTAATAATCTGTAAAGGTCTTTTTGGTATTTTTGAGAGATTTATAGAAAACAGAAAAATAGTCATTCTGATGGCTGGTGTCCAATGAAACGTATAAAAAGGCAGCATCATCGGTATTTCCCAGATATTCCAGTTCTCGGCCCAAAGCAAAAATAAAATATTTGTTGTGCTTATTTCTAAGCAGGATCTTTTTTGTTTTTTCAGGGATTATAGCTTTTCCGGGCTCCTGCCAGGCAAAAAGGTTAAGGGTTTTGATCAGTTCCAGATTTCCCCATATTTCACTGTTTACCGGAAGGATTTTTTCAAGTCCCGCAATTTCATTAAGGCTGCCTGAGTAATCCCGGGTCATAAGCATGAGTTCAGCTTTTACAAATTTCCAGAATTCCGGGTTTTCTACTTTGGAAAGGTCTGCAGCGTTGATAAACTCCAGGACTTTTCCGGCATATTCACGATCTGTTTCAGTTCTCTTTAAGATCCTTTGTATAGATTGACTTTCAGGATCATTATCGCTGGTAAAGTAATTTTGTCTTATAGCCGGCTCAAACAGGGAGTAATAAGGGGTATAAATCCAGTCTTCCAATTTGCTGGTTTCTCTTAGAAGCAGAAAACTCAGTCCTTCAGCTCCGGCGTCTACAGCATACATTTTTTTCAGGTTCTCCAGATTTTTTTCCGGATTGTAAATTCCATACATGAGAAGAACTGCAGATTTTTCAGCATTATTTTTTGCATATTTCAGGGTTTCTTCCTGAGAAAGTTTGGAAATAAAAAGCTGCCATGCCACGAAACGTTTTGCAGGAGACAGCGCAAACACTTTTGCGAGATAAAGGTTCTTTAATCCCGGATTGTCTTCTGAGACTGCTTTAAAGTAAAGAGCCCAGACATCAATAACCGTATCTGTTTTATCTACAGAGAAATATTGATCGTAAATTTGATTAAGGGTTTTCATTTCTCCCTGATAAAATGAGAGTCTTACAGCCAGGAAAGCATATCTCTTCCTGATTTCCATATTCCGGCTGCTTTTGGCAAAGGACACCGCTTTTTGAATCAGATCTTTTCTCTTGATATTGGCTGTTTTATCATTCCTTTCCCAAGGATCATCCTGCCAGGTATTGAAATATTCACAGTTTTTTGCGAACTTTAGATAATTCAGGGCTTCCGTATCTTTCTGGGTGTAAAGGTATTTCAGAAAAGTATTCTTCCTGTCCGGACGGATATCAGAATAGCTGTAATTATTAAGAACGTCTTCTATATCTTCCAGAGAAGCTTTATTTCCGCAGTATTTCCTCCACAATTCTTCGTTATCACGAGTGTCTGCTCCTACTTCAGGTTCTGCTGTAAAACCTAACGCCGAATAATAAAATGAAGCATAGTTCCGGTAAGGAAAGTTCTTCGGATTTAAAAAGGAAAACCGCAAATCCTCACCGTAAGGATAATACCCGCAGGCCGTGATGATGCTACTTAGCAAAACGGCTATAAAAACTGCTAATTTCTTCATCGGTGTAATTTTTCAACTGGTTTTCGTCTAAATGGAACAGGGTTACCGTGATATTCTTATCGAATTTCACATGCTTTTTAATCAGTTCTATAGCCTGATTGATCTTATCTGTGGTTATTTCTTCATATTTTATTTTGTCGCCGATCCTAAGATAAGTCTGGTAATCCATCGCGGTATCTTTAGTCACTTCATACCACATCGGTTTTACAGATTTCAGGCTTTTCTTCAGCTGATTTCCGTTGTATATGATACCTGTAAAACGGTTATTCTGATAAATCTGCATCCATGAATACACAGGCAGGGCAATGTCCAGATGCAGAGGATACTTTTGGGTACCGTCCAGATAACTTTCCAGCTCTTTCAGGTCAAGGATTGAGTTTTTTGATTTGTCTTCAAGCGGATTGATAAGATTATAACACATTAACGTTACTTTATCTACCGGAGGAACTCCCATTTTATCAGGATATTTGTATGGATAAAGACGAAGGGTGGCAGAGATCTGTTTTTTAGAGAGAGGCTTAAGCTTTTTCAGGAAATAGAAATAATTATTCTTTGTGGATTCTGTCCAGTCGCAATCAATCTGAATTTCTGAAACCTGTAGTGAATCCATTTTTTCCTGCGCATATTTATCGACAAGATAGTTGACATTATCTGCCAGCTGATCTAGCTCTTTTTCACTGCTTTTCTGAAAAACAATATTTTTAATATAGACTGCCGGAATAACCTCGTAGCCTGCTTTTTCTCCGTCGCAGCAGGTATAATAACTATAACTGGTTTTGGAAACCGGAAGGTTTCCCATCGCTTCACTATAATCTACCTCAAAGAATTTTACATACAGTTTTTTGATGTCCTGATTTTTCAGAATATCTTTTTCTTTTTCAGACAGGGAATAGCTATCGGATTTCCAGTAGTAGAAAGCCTTTTCAACGGATTCTACTTTGTTTTCACAAGAAATCAGGAAAAGAACCAGAGATAGGAATAAGAATATATTTTTCACCAATAGATTGTTTTAAAAATAATACACTGTTGAATTGAAATGTTTTTACAAATGTAATTACAAAATCAATTCAACAGTGTATTATTTTCAATCTATAATTGATAAAAAATTAAGATTTTTTAAGAATTTATTTTCAATTGATCTGAAGTCCCAGTTTTTCAGCTTCAGCGATGACAAATTTTTCAGCTTCTTCCTTGTCGTTCAGAATTTCACCTTCCAGAATAGCTTCTTTTACTTTTTCTTTAAGAATACCAATTTCGCGGCCGGGTTTAAGATTAAACATTTTCATAATCTCTTCTCCGGTAATCGGCGGCTGGAAGTTTCTTACCTGATCTTTTTCTTCCACTTCTTTGATCTTAACTGCTACATATTCAAAGTTTCTCTTGAATCTCTCCTGCTTTTTAGAATTCTTGGTGGTGATATCAGCTTTGCAAAGTGTGAAAAGGTCTTCCAGATTTTCTCCGGCATCAAACAACAGCCTTCTTAATGCAGAATCCGAAGCATCATCCGTGATTAATGCAATAGGGCGGGACGAAAGCTTAACCATTTTCTGAACATATTTCATATCACTTCCTAATGGCAGCTTCAGTCTTTGAAAAAGAGTTTTCACCATTTTCGAGCCTAAAAATTCATGTCCGTGAAAGGTCCAGCCTGTTCCTTCTACAAATTTCTTAGTGGGCGCTTTTCCTACATCATGCAGAAGCGCCGACCAGCGTAACCAGAGATTATCCGTATTTTCAGAGATATTGTCTACCACTTCCAGGGTATGGTAAAAATTGTCTTTGTGGGTCTGCCCCTCAACTTCTTCCACTCCTTTCAGTTCGATAAGTTCGGGAATAATGAGCTTTAAAAGGCCTGTCTGCTCCATTAATCTTAATCCTACAGACGGTTTTTGAGACATCATGATCTTATTGAATTCCACCATAACCCTCTCCATAGAAACAATTTTGATCCTTTCGGCTTCCTGCTTTATCGCTTCTAAAGAATTTCCTTCAATTTTGAAATTAAGGGTGGAAGCAAAACGTACTGCTCTCATCATTCTTAAAGGATCGTCTGAGTAAGTCTGTGCAGGTTCCAAAGGTGTTCTCAAGGTTTCTCTTTCCAGATCACCAATTCCATCAAAAGGATCTACCAATTCACCAAAACTATCCTTGTTTAAAGAAATCGCCATGGCATTGATGGTAAAGTCCCTTCTCTTTTGGTCATCTTCAAGGGTACCTCCTTCTACTTCCGGTTTGCGGCTGTTTTCGGTGTAGCTTTCTTTCCGGGCTCCTACAAATTCCAGTTCAAGATCCTTGTATTTGATCATGGCTGTTCCATAGGTTTTGAAAACAGAAACTTTTAATTTAGGATCCAGATCCTGAGCAACCGTCTGAGCCAGCTCAATACCGCTCTGCTCTGTTACAAAATCAATATCGGTAGATGCTTTTCTTTTCATTAAAAGATCACGGACATATCCCCCAACGATGTACACCGACTGGTTATTTTTTTCCGCAGCATCAGAAATTATTTTAAATAATTTTAAATTTTTATTTTGAGTAAGATTAATTTTCATCGTTTATATAATAGATCATCTGTGTCCTAACCCAACTTTCGTTCTGTTAGTCATAATGAGCATACATTTTGTTAATTTTTCCTTCTTCATTAAAAAACATGACCTCAACTGCATGTTTATCCATAATAGATTTATAGAACAATGCTACTGAATTGACACCCGCCGTAGGCTGTATTAGCTCAAAATGAAGATCCGGAAATTTATCCAGTGCCTTTTTCCAGTATTCACGGACTGCTTCTTTTCCTTTGAGTGTACTTTCTTTTCCTCCTGTAGCCATAGCAATCATTGGTGTACTGATTTCGATGTCTTCAGAATAATGAGACAATATATCATCCAGATCGTGAGAATTCCAGGCACTGATCCATTCTTTAGCAAATTTTTGGTGGTTCATTGCGTAACTTTTATCAGTTGAAGTTTTGCAAAGATAGAATTAAAAAAAGAAATCCTGCCAATCCGGATTGGCAAGACTTTAAAACTCTTATTGTTTTGTGCGGGTTTATTCGCGTAACACTTTTATCCTGTTATCGCTCCAGATCTTGATGACAGAAGATCCCGAGTATTTTGAAACTTTCTCACGATCCTCTTCCACTGCATAATCCACCATACTGATAATCTCCGGTGAAATATCTGAAAATTTCAAAGGGCTCTTATCTCCACTGAAATTAGCCGAAGTAGACACCAAAGGTTTATTCAGTTTTGTAATCAGTTTTTTACAGAAGTCATTTTTTACCAGCCTGATTCCGATACTACCATCCTCCGCGAGTAATTCTTTCGGCAGTCCCCTTGGCTTTTCATAAACAATGGTTACCGGCTTTTCACTCAGGTCAATAATTTCCCAGGCCATTTCCGGAACATCCACTAGGTCCTGAAGCCTCTTTTCGGATTCCACCAGAATAATCATGGATTTGTTTTTCTCCCGTTTCTTAATATCAAAAATTTTGTTAACCGCCTCTATATTGGTAGCATCACAGCCAATCCCCCAAATAGTATCGGTAGGATAAAGAATGGTTCCGCCGGATTTTAATACGTCTATAATATGTTCCATAATTCTGTAAAATTCAAACTGATGATAAAGGTAGAGAATCTGGTGGTTTCGGGCCAAATTTAATTTGGGAAATTGGTTGGATGGGTGTTTTTTATTTATTTTTTTATTTAAGCAGGCTGAAGCCCGTTTCTATTGAATAAGGAAGTCATTTTACAAATCTAATTTTTATTATTTGTTTTAACCTATTTCATTTATTCTGTTAAAAATAAAACAAATTAAAGCCATTCTATTGGATGCATATATTTACGTGGTATCCTTTAATCTAATTTAATTATTCTTGTTGATATTCAAAAAAAATAAAACGGGCTTCAGCCCGTTTCAAATTGATTTATTATTTACCGTTTATTTTAATCTCTATTTCAATCCCGGTAAATATCTTTCCTTAATAATCTTCAGGTGATGGTAGTTGTGTCCGACAACCAGTTTTCCGATTGTTTCTACGGAAATTTCGTTTCCGTTGGCAATACCTGTATTGTTTAAAACAGATGGTTCGAAGGTTTCCATCATGATCTGTGAGGATTTCCTTACCAATTTATATTCTTCCATTAGAGATTCCAGAGTTCTTTTATCCGCGTAAGAATTACCAGCATACAATTCTTCATCAAAACCCGGAAGTGATGCTTTTTCTCCTCTTGCAAAAGCTAACATTCTGTATTGAAATACTCTTTCGCAATCTGATAAGTGCAGTAAGAGTTCTTTTAAAGACCATTTTCCTTCGGCATAGGCAAAATGGGATTGCTCTTCAGTAAGGTCTGAATATAATGCAATGGTTTCTTCTCCTGATTTTTTTAATTCTTCCAGCCAGTCTCCCGCAGGAATCTGATCTAAATATCGTTGAATGTATTTTTGAAAATCTGTCATATTTTGCTTTTGATTTTTATATAAAAAGTGTTTTGAAATTGAGTTACAAATTAATAAGCATACAATTATTACTCATTACCTATTCCTCATGGTATTGGTCCATTCGTAGAAATTTACAGAATCATATCGTTCAAAACCGCACGACGGATAAAGCCGGTTTCCTACATCGTTTGACTTTCCGGTTTCAAGGAGCATACCACAGGCATTTGATGATCTGCAAAGATCTTTGGCGACTTCTATCAATTCTTTGGAATAGCCTTTTCCTCTATGGTTTTCATTTACATAAAGATCGTTCAGCAACCAGTAACGCTGCATTCTTGTCGATGAAAATATAGGATACAACTGAACAAATCCGGTTAATATTCCATTATCTACGACTACAAAAATTTCAGAATCTTCGTTTTGAATTCTTTCTTTCAGGAAGTTTTCAGCGGCAGGAATATCAGATTCTTTATGATAAAAAATCCTGTACTGGTCAAATAGTGCTGACAACTGTTCAAGATCTTCAAGGGTAGCTTTTCTTGTATTTTTCATATTTATTCTGTGATGGTGTTTAATAGCAAAAAGAGAGTTTCAGCGAACTGATCCTCTCTTTTTTGATATCTATTTTAAGAAAAAGCTTTTTCTAAATCTGCAATCAGATCTTCTGCATCTTCAATTCCTACGCTTAAACGAACAAGGTCATCTGTGATTCCCAATTCTGCACGTTTTTCAGCTGGAATGGAAGCGTGTGTCATCAAAGCAGGGTGGTTCGCAAGAGACTCTACTCCTCCTAAAGACTCTGCCAGTGTAAACACTCTTACTTTTTCAAGGAATTTAATGGCATCTTCTTTTTTACCTGATTTAAATGTAAAAGAAACCATCCCTCCGGATTCTTTCATCTGGGATTTTGCCAGTTCATACTGAGGGTGAGATTCCAATCCCGGATAAATTACTTTATCTACTGCAGGATGGGTTTCCAGATATTTCGCTACAGCAAGTCCGTTATCAGAATGTCTCTGCATTCTTAATGCCAGTGTTTTGATTCCTCTTAAAACCAGATAAGAGTCGTGAGGTCCTAAAATACCACCGCTTGCAAACTGAATGAAGTGAAGTTTTTCTCCCAGTTCAGCATCTTTGGCAATAAGTGCTCCGGCGATTACATCCGAATGTCCACCCAGATATTTTGTAGCGGAATGCATGACGATATCTGCTCCTAAATCAATCGGTCTCTGAATGTAAGGAGTAGCAAAAGTATTGTCAACGGCAACCAGAATGTCTTTTCCTTTTGCCATGTCAACAACCGCTTTAATATCTACTAGCTTCATCAGCGGATTGGTAGGTGTTTCCACCCAGATCAGTTTTGTTTTATCGGTAATGACATCAGCAATTTTAGAAACATCATCAAAATTCACAAACGTAAATTTCAGTTGGTATTTCTCAAAAAGTCTGGTAAACATTCTGTAAGTACCTCCGTAAAGGTCGTCTACAGCAATCACCTCATCACCGGGGTTTAACAGTTTCAGAACACAATCAATAGCTGCAAGACCAGAACCGAAAGCAAGACCTCTCGCTCCGTTTTCAATGCTTGCCAGAGAGTCTTCCAAAGCCTGTCTTGTAGGGTTGGCAGCTCTTGAATATTCGTATCCGGAATGTACTCCCGGGCTTTTCTGTGCAAATGTAGAGGTTAAAAATACAGGTACATTAACAGAACCTGTAGCAGACTCATGATGCTGCCCTCCGTGAATTACTTTTGTATTAAAGTTCATATGTATATAATTTGAAAATCTGAAAATGAGTTAATTTGAAATAAAGCAGATACTGATCAGCATTTTAAATAATCAATTTATTCTATCGTAAAATTAACTCGTTTTCAAATTGTTTTACATTTTGATAGCTGATTTTACTGCGAATTCTTCTGCGATCTGCTCTATCCATTGGGCAACATCTTCTTCACCAGTTGCTCTCTGATAGGTATTTCCTAAAGAAACTAAGATCTGGTGAATAAACATCTTCATCTGGTCTACCGGCATTTCTTTAGTCCAAAGATCGATTCTTAACGCTTCCATTGCTTTATCATCCCATACAGAGATCATGGTAGCCTTAGTTTCTTCCTTTTCCACACCTCCATCCTGAGCGTTCCATGTAATATTTTCAGGAATGTGGTTTTCATCCAGCTCTACATCTATCGTAATCTGAGTTTTTCTCATATCAATCTAAAATTTTTCTGCAAAGTTAATACTTCTTTAGCTTATCTAAAATTTCTACGAAATTATCTTCATCAGGAAAAGGTGTATTAAAATTAAAAATCTTTCCTTCCGGATCTACAATAATAAACCTTGGAATAGACTGAATTTTATATTGACCCATAAATTTTTCAGCATTGGTAAGCCAGAACTGCGGGTTATTGGATTTTTTGGTTTTAAGGTAATTCACCCATTTCGATTTGTCCTCATCAAGACTAATGGAAATAAACTGGATGTTGTCAGCATATCTGTACTGATGGCTTCTGGTTTCAAACACCGGACGGATCTGCTTACACGGCCCGCACCATGTAGCCCAAAAATCAATCACCACATACTTTCCTTTATATTTTGAAAGATTCTGGGTTTTCCCTTTATCGTTTTCAAGAACAAGATCAGGAAATATGGCGCCTTTCTGCGACCTGTTAATTCCGTCAAGTTTTGAATAAAGCATCTGCTTATAATCCGTATTCTGTATTTTATTGATCTCAGCAGCAAAAAGTTTATTTCTTGCCAGGCTGTCAGACTGAAGTTCAATATTTTTTGAAAGATGTTTTGATAAAAGCTGATCTTTTGAAATTCCTGCAGGAAGCCGGTCTATTTTGACAAAAAGAATACTGTCCGCATTGGAAGCCTGATCAGCATCGGTAAGCATCATATCCAGCTTATACTGAAGATAATTATCGTTTTTGCTTAAAAGCGGGCTTGGCTTCTGAATATTATTATTCAGTTCATCAAGGAAAGGTTTCGGAGGGGCAAATTTAGGATCATTCCATGAAGTCATTTTTCTGTAATTATTGATTTCATTGAGGTATTCAATGGCCATCAGCTGTTTTCTGTAGGTTTTATAATCATCCGAAAGGGCATTATTTTCCGGGTCTGCAAAAACATCCAGAATTCTTTTGTTTTCCTTCCAGTCGGATTCTGCCAGTTCATAAAACTTCTCAGGATCATTATTATAATTCTGCTTTTCCAGTGAATATCCAAATTCATACCCGAAAGAATTCTCTGTATTCTGATACTTCTGATCTGCTTTTCTGTTGGAATTAACGTAGGACACCATTTTGGTACTGTTAAGTCTGATATCAAAATCAAACCAGTCTCCGCTGCCCATGAAAATATTGGTCTTTTTATTTCCTATTTCCAGAATATATTCGCCTAATGGAAGCTCTTGTGAAGTAGTCCAGCTGAAGGTATTATTCTTCACTGCCGCAGCCCCTATCTTTTTATGGAAATCTTTAGAATAGATACGTACAGAATCGATCTTCAGATCAGTCTGCAGTTTTCCATTGATCACCACTCCTTTATCACTCCTTTGATAGGCTCTTGGTTTCTGGAAAGCATACAGAAATCCTCCTGTAATAATCAGAAATACAGATGAAACAATAATCTGTTTTTTATTTCTAAGAAAGGCATTTTTGAATCCTTTCTTGCTGTACCAGAAGTACCCCAATGTAAGGAAGACCACCATCCAGAAAAGGCTAAGATATTCCGAATAGGAAATAAAACTGTTCAGTTCTCTCACTTCCACAGATTTTGAGAAGATATACAAAGAACTGTAAGGATTAAAGAAAAAAGACTGTTTCTGTATCAATGAAGCGATGTTCGAAGCCAGTCCCAGACAACCGATCAGAAACGACCAGATAAACCCCGGAAATACCACCGAAACACAAAGCTGTAATGCTGCAATCCCTAAAACAGTTATGAAAACCCTGATGATAGTCTTAATCATCCATACCCAATCCAGACTCAACAGTTTTGCAGGATTCGGGTGAATATAGTAATCTATGGTTGACATGATGATGCTGAAACCAAAATAAGAGAGAATACAGATGAGACTCATCAGAATCAACACGATATATTTGGCAAAATAAAGCTGAAATCTGCTTACCGGTTGGGTTTCCATCAGCTGCCAGCCATTGTTTTTATGATCAGTCTGGGCAATTCTATTGGCGGCAATGATCACAAATACAAGCAATATAAAAAAGGTAAAAGATTTAATGGCATCTCCGGTGATAGCGTCTTCAAAAACAGAATACGGAAGCTCTCCTTCCACCACAAATTCTGATTCAAAAAATCCTGGAATGAATCCCAGTAAAGGAATCAGACCTCCTAAGATGATGGCAATATAAGTAAGTCCCAGTCCTTTTGTTTTCAGCCATTCGATATTGATCGCGGTTATTAATTTTTTCATCTGTTATTAGTTTTTAGTTATTTCCATGAACCAGTCCTCAAGGCCTGCACTGTTTTTAATTTCAAAAATTTCAGCATTTTTCTGCACCAGCATTCTGACAAGAGCAGCAATGTCTTCTTTTGATCCGGCTGTGATTTCTATGGTATTTTCATCAATTTTCTGAGGTGAATAATTTTCCGGAATTTCACTGATGAACTGTGATGCATGATTCAGCCCTATTCTGATATGATCGTAGCGGTAAAGTTCATTCAGATCTTTAATGCTGCCTGTGAAGCGTATTTCGCCATGTGAAATAATCGCAAGATGGGTGATCATTTTTTCAATTTCCTGAAGCAGGTGGCTTGAAATAAAAATGGTTACGCCTTCTTCCCTGTTCAGTTTGATCAGAAGTTCCCGCATTTCCAGCATTCCATTTGGATCAAGTCCGTTTACCGGTTCATCAAGGATGAGAAGTTCGGGTTTCCCCAGGAGGGTCATGGCGATAGAAAGTCTTTGTTTCATTCCCAGAGAATACCGTTTCATTTTCATGTTCCGGCTGTCCCAGAGGTCTACAAGGCGTAGAACTCTTTCACATTCTGCTTCCGGCAGTTCTCTTAATCTGGAGATCACAAGAAGGTTTTCCCATCCCGAAAGATGGTCATAAAAGGCTGCCGTGTCAATCAGACTCCCTATTTTATTGAATCCATCAGGATAAAGGTCTGATAATTTCTGATCAAAGATTCTGATCGCTCCGTTTTCATCAGGAATGCTGCCGATCAGCATTTTCATAGTGGTGGATTTACCGGCTCCGTTGGCTCCTAAAAAGCCAAAAATGCTTCCTTTCGGAACCGAAAGGTTAATATTTTTAAGCACCGGTTTGTTTTTAGAGAATTCAAAACTCAGATTTTGAATCTGTATCATGTTGTCCATGGGTGTATTTCGTTTGTAACAAAAATACAATTAAAACGGTATTATGCAATACAAAGTAGTATGTTTTTTAAAATTTAAATATGAAAAAGCCTCCAGAATAGTTCTGAAGGCTTCTGATTTTTATTGTGATTACTTTATTTAGGCTTATATCCTGATTCGTTAAATATTTTGGTAGCATCAAGCTTTAGGAAATCAGCAAGTTTAGTTTCAGGTTTCTGTTTAAAGTAGGATTTACAGATCTGCCATCCGGTAAATATTCCGATCTGTGGCGAAGAAACATTATCAATCTCTGTATAAAATTTCGAGAACGGGCCCGGTGTAATAAAACGTTCAACTAATCTCGGATCATCACCAAAGATCAGATTTCCTTCCACGAAATAATTCCAGATATTGGCTTCATTGGCTACTGCCCACTCGTATTGTTTCTGGGTGTAATTCATTTTCAGATAATCAGGAGTATCTGGAAGAAAAGCGTCCTGAATCATCATTATTTTACCGTTCAGGATCACCTGATCAATGAATTTCTGGTGATCAGGAGATTCTGTCACAATATTTTCAGCAAAGATCTGTGAAACTTTAGGAACAATATTCTGCGGGTTCATCGATTTCTGAAAATACAATTCCAATCCTTTATAATTTGGATTTCCATCGCCCATGAAGCCTGTAATATCAATGAACAGCTGATTTCCTTTTGTATCATAAATAATAGGATCCTGAACCATCTGCAGAGCGGATGAAAACAGATATACTTTAGGACTTTTGAACTGCGGGAAATAATATTTGATATGGGAAAACAAATCCTGAAGCTCTTTCTGAAGCTTAGCCTGATCTATTTTTCCAGCAGCTTCTTTATAGATCTTTATTTCCTCTGCATCGGCTCTTCTCTTCTCAAAATCAGCATCGGAAACAGTCCCCTGGAACCATGGAAATTTGGTTTTAAACTGGTCCAACGGAATTTTTACATCATAAAATTCTTTGGAAATATCTGTGATGTCTACTTTCTCAGCAGTTTCTTTTATTTCTACCTTCCACAGATCTCCGGATTCTTTTTTGCAGGAATCCAATGACAGAATTAAAATAGAAGAAAGCGCAATAAATCTGAAAATCTTCATTATTTTTACATGAAATTTAAGGACACAAAAATAAGGATTAAAAAGACAATTGGTGATGAATTTTAAAATATTTGCAACCCTCGGCCTGATTATTTCAGGATTTTCTTTTTATAACAGCCAAAAACTGCATTGTAAGGATCCCAATCTGGAAAAAGCAGTGCTGGAAAATTTTGATCTGAATAAAAACGGAAGTCTGGAACAGCCTGAAGCCAACCAAATCGTCAATCTGTTTCTGGCTCAGAAGAATATCACCTCAACCGATGACCTGGCTCTTTTTAAGAATGCTAAAATGATTGTTCTTGACGATAATGCAATTCCTGCCATTTCTATAAGCGGAATGGAGCATCTTGAGCTGTTTTCATGTACGGGATGCAAAGTATCATTATTCAAAGCTGAAAATCTTAAAAAACTAACCGCCTTATACCTTGACAACAATCTTCTGGAGAATATTTCGTTAAAAGAAACCCCGAAAATTGATCAATTAACTTTATCTTTAAATCAGCTAAAAACAATAGATATAACACCCCTCAGAAATCTGAGAAAACTGAACATCGAACACAACAGGATCCAGAAGCTTGATATTTCCGGAAATTCTTTACTGCAAACGCTTAACGTAGGAGGAAACGGAATAAAGGAAACGGATATCAGAAAAGGAATTAAAACAGATGTAACCATTTTCGGAACTGAGGAATAAACAAAATACCATGAAAATAGAAACCCAACGATTGATCTTAAGGCCACTGGAAGAGACTGATGCAGAACGAATGTTTCTGCTTGATTCCAGCCCGGAAGTCATGAAATATATCGGTGTACCGGTACTTACAGAAGTGAGCGAAACCATAGACGTTATCAGATTCATCAGAAATCAATATACTGAGAACGGCACCGGACGGCTGGCTGTGATTGAAAAAAAATCCGGACTTCTGATTGGATGGAGCGGTCTTAAACTGCTGACCGAACCTATCAACGGTTACAGCAATGTTCTGGATCTCGGTTATCGTTTTCTTCCTGAAACATGGGGAAAAGGCTATGCCGTAGAAGCTGCAAAGGCATCTCTGGATCTGGGATTTAATGAAATGAATGCTGAGATTATCTACGCTCATGCCCATTCAGGAAATGAAGCTTCCAATCACATTCTGAAAAAATTAGGCTTTGAAAAAACAGGAGAATTCACAGAACCTGATGGAGTCTGTAACTGGTATGAATTAAAACGCGAAAAATATATTTAAATCATGTTAACCATAAGACAGGAAGAGGAAAAAGACTATAGGAAAGTGTTTGAACTTACGGAAGAAGCTTTCCGCACGATGGAACAAAGTGATCATCAGGAGCACTTTCTTGTTGAACGATTAAGGAAATCTGATGCCTTTATCCCGGAACTTTCCCTGGTTGCAGAAAATGAAAACGGAGTGATTGCCGGGCATATCTTATTCACCAAAATCAAAATAGAAAATAATACAGGGTCCTTTGATTCACTGGCGCTGGCACCTGTTTCGGTAAAGCCTGAATTCCAGAACCAGGGTATTGGAGGGCAGCTTATTCTTTTTGGCCACCTTATTGCCAAAGAACTGGGGCATCAATCTGTTATCCTCATCGGACATGAAGATTATTATCCTAGGTTTGGTTACGAAAAAACCAGTAATTTTGGAATTTCTTTTCCGTTTGATATTCCTGAAGAAAATGGCATGGCCATAGAACTGATAGAAGACGGATTAAAAAATGTAACAGGTGTAGTAAAATACCCTAAAGAATTTGGAATAGACTAAAAAAATAAATTAATGCAGACACAAAAAGTAATAGATCATATTGTAGGCTGGCTGAAAGATTATGCCGTAAAAGCAAAAGTAAACGGGTATGTAATAGGAGTTTCAGGTGGTGTGGATTCAGGAGTGGTATCAACGCTGGCAGCCATGACAGGTTTAAAAACCCTTCTGATTGAAATGCCAATACGCCAGAAACCTGATCAGATAGACCGTGCCTGGGAGCATATGAATGATCTGAAATCAAAATTTCCGAATGTAGAGGCCATGTCTGTTAATCTTACACCTGCTTTTGAAGAACTTTATAAAACATTCGATGTAAAAGATGATCTGTATCCGAATGAAAAGCTTGCTTTCGCCAATACAAGATCCCGTCTGAGAATGCTTACCCTGTATTATTACGGACAGCTGAACGGGCTTCTGGTATGCGGAACAGGAAATAAAGTGGAAGATTTCGGAATCGGGTTTTATACCAAATACGGGGACGGCGGTGTAGATGTGTCTCCTATTGCTGATCTTTATAAAACCGAAGTGTATACCCTTGCCAGAGCACTGAACCTAGTTAAAAATATCCAGGAAGCAATTCCTACAGACGGACTTTGGGATGTAGACAGAACAGACGAACAGCAGATTGGTGCTACTTACCCTGAACTGGAAAAAATCCAGAAAGAATATGGAACGAAAACAGCTGACGATTATGAAGGGCGTGACAAGGAAGTGTTCTTAATCTTCGACAGGATGCACAAAGCAGCAAGACATAAAATTGATCCTATTCCGGTGTGTGATATTCCGGAGGAATGGAGAAACAGCTAATTGTATTTACCAATATAACAATGTACCAGTTTACCAATATATTATTACATTGCCAGACTGGTACATTGTTACATTAATCATATTATGAACAGTAAAATAAGATCGGTATTATTCATGTGTCTCGGACTTCTTTTCGGAATGTCTGTGATGTACATTTATAAGAACTTTATTGAAGGCAAGAAAGAGAATAAAACTGAAACGGTAAATTATGGAAGTGCTGCAACAGAAGAGCAATATAATGCAGGAAATTCAACGGAACATGTTTCCATTGACCAGCTTACGGAAGAAAAAACAGTCATCAGCTATGTGAAGCAAAATCACAGGCTGCCGGATTATTATATCACTAAAAATGAAGCCAGACAGCAGGGCTGGAACCCCTCCAAAGGAAATCTCTGCGATGTGCTTCCCGGAAAAGCCATTGGCGGGGACAAGTTTGGTAACCGCGAAAAGAGACTGCCGGAAGGTGAAAAATATTACGAGGCTGATGTGAATTATCATTGTGGGAACCGGAATGCTGACAGGATCATCTTTACAAAAAATGGTGATGTTTATCTCACCAAAAACCATTATAAAAGTTTTGAAAAGCAGTAAGATTTACAGCCTGGGCCTTTTGTTTTTCCTGATATTTTCATGTTCGGAAAAAAACTCCCCAGCACAGACAGATAGATCGCCCATGACTATTCTGATACAGCCTTTCAGAGACATCAGTTCAAAAGAAGTGACCATTGCCGCAGAAGGAATCAGAAAGATCTATCCTAATATCAAGGTTCTGGACCCCATTGATTTTCCTGAAAATGCTTACTATAAAGAAAGAAACCGCTACAGAGCTGACTCTACGATTAAGTTTCTGAATACCCAAACGAAGGAAGGTTTTGTAACAATTGGTTTGACTACCAAAGATATCAGTGCAACCAAAGGAAAAGTAAAAGATTACGGAATTATGGGACTCGGCTACAGACCGGGAAAAGCCTGTATCGCCTCAAAATTCAGACTGAATAAAAAGAATGCAGACGAACAGTTCTTTAAAATAGCCATTCACGAACTCGGCCACACTCAGGGACTGAAGCACTGCCCTGAAAAAACCTGCTTCATGAGAGATGCAAAAGGAGGAAATCCCACAGATGAAGAAACGGATTTCTGCCCATCCTGCAAAACTTTTTTAATCCATAAAAACTGGAAATTCAATTCAATATGAAGACAATATATATAGATTTTACAGACATCGGTGATTATGAGGATTTTTATGCTCAGCTGAAAGAAAAAATCACCCTTCCGGAATATTTTGGAGATAACCTTGATGCTCTTTCTGATGTTATTACCGGAGAACTGGAAATGCCTCTCCACATCGAATTCGTTAATATGACTGTAGATCAGCTTGAGATCTTTGAAGATCTTCTGACTACTTTGGAAGATGCCGAAGATGAGGTAGAGGATTTCAGCTTCACCTATTATCTGGAGCAGTATGAAGATGAGGATACGGAAGATGAAGAATAAATTCAGCAGTATTTAAACTGAAAAAATTATAGTGTCGGTGAGTATTTTACAACAAGGTAAAAGCTTACTGACATTTTTTTGTTTTAAAATATTGAGAAAATTTAGACTTTGGCTAAAGCCAATGGATTGTTTTTATTATTTAGGCGGAATAAATTCTACAGTCTAACATAAAGGTTTTCTTTAAAACTCTTTGGTATTTTTTTTATCTCGCGGATTTTGCAGATTGAGCAGATCTTTTTAATTAACCTAATAAAAATCGTAGATTTTTAAAGAGCTTAAGTGAACTTCTATTTACAAAGTTTTAAACCTAAAATAATTCTTAAGTACTAAATTTCTTTTCCTTTGTGGTTAAAAAAGTTTCCCACAGATCGCTCAGATTTCATGGATTTTTGTAGATATTTTTTATTTCGAAGATAAGGCAGCCCCTTTATTTAACGCATACATTGAAAAAGGCTGTCTCATTTTTGAAACAGCCTCTTCTTTATTTTATTTACTAATAACTTCCGTAATTGGATTTCCTATGTTTCCGCTTGGGAACTGGATCTTCAGTAAAGAAGAAACCGTAGGCGCAATATCCGTCATGTTATATGCTTTATTACTTTCTCCATGTTGGATTCCCCAACCCATAAAGATCAGCGGAATATGGGAATCATAAGAATTCCATACGCTGTGTGTTGTTCCTGTTTTAGAATACGGAGGCAGCATAGAATCACGGGAGATCAGCTGAACATCACCGCTTCTCTGCCTGTTGATTCCGTTGATAATTCTCTGTTTAATCGGCTCCGGGATACTTGACTCCTGAACTTCTTCTACAGAAACGGCATATAAAACACTTGGGTCTTTCTGGATTTCTTTGATCGCGAAATCTCTTACATCATCCAGCTCCAGCTTATTATCACTCAACAATTTTCTGTCGAAATAAACCTGGTAGTTATCTACAGCATTGATCAGTTTATCTACTCCGAATTTATCCTTCAGCTTTTGGTTCACATCCTTCTCCATTCCTTCCCCGAAGAAACCTGTCGGGATTTTATGTTCTTTCAGGAATCCTACTGAATGTGCTCCACCATGGTCTGCAGAAAGGAAAACGGTATATTCGCCCTTCCCTACTTTTGAATCCAGGTAATTGAAGAACTGTGCCAGATCCTGATCCAGTCTTAAATAAACATCTTCTACTTCAATAGAGTTTGGCCCGAATTTGT
The DNA here is from genome assembly GCF_031456375.1 of Chryseobacterium sp. 2987. Taxonomy (NCBI): domain Bacteria; kingdom Pseudomonadati; phylum Bacteroidota; class Flavobacteriia; order Flavobacteriales; family Weeksellaceae; genus Chryseobacterium; species Chryseobacterium sp. 2987. The sequence continues at coordinate 8,497 of NZ_JAVDUN010000001.1, read as the reverse complement.
GCCCCGCATAATCTGTAGAAGCAAGATTCACCGTCAGGAAATCCGTGATATTGTCAGCACCCAGCTTTTCTCCTTCCACAGAAGCTTCAGCAAGCTTCAGGGTTAGTGTATTTCCAAATGGTGTATACCGGATATTATCTTTTTTAGTTTCATAATCTTTGGCAAGATTAGTGTACGGGAAAACAGGTGTTTTTGAGCTTCCCAGAAGTCCTTCCCAGGAAGAATTATCCGGTGAACTTTCTGTATACTGATTAATCGGAAGCAGTGTATTCCAACCATTTGCTACAAGTTTTGCAGGTAAATTCTGTGCGTTGAAAGACTTCAGCCATTGAGGCAGATCATTCATATACCATGTACTGGTTATAAAGTTCCCGGTACTGTCATCAAACCAGAAAGCTCCGTTCGGAGTGTGGCCTGCGGGCAGAATGGAAGCTCGGTCTTTCAGTGAAACACCGATTACTTTTCCCTGAAAGTTGGTTGCCAGCCTTAATTCATCCGTTACCGTAGTAGACCAAAGATTTTTGGGTGAATGACTTCCTATTCTTGTATTGGTTGTTCCCACCGGTTGAACGCTGTCATCTGCAGTACAATATACTCCTTTTCCGGTTTCCTTATCTGTCCAGTCATTTCCTGCAATACCGTGGATGGCCGGAACAGAACCGGTAAAAATACAGGTATGCCCTAAAGCAGTAATGGTTGGAACATAGTTGATATGAACATTATTTAATGAATATCCTGTATTCAACAGCCTTTTAAAGCCGTCTTTTCCGTATTTACTGTAATAGCGGTAAAGATAGTCCCATCGCATCTGGTCTACCACCATTCCTACTACTAATTTGGGTCTTGGTACCTGAGAATTGTTCTTCTGAGCATTGATTGTAATTACGGACAAAAAAGCTGCCGCCGCAATTGAAATTTTCCTAAACATCCGGTAAAATTTTTATTGAGCACAAATTTACAGGTTTTGAAAGTTTTGGAGTGTGAAATTTTATTTAAATTTGACCTCATCACCGAATTAAATACTTTGGAAAGGACAATTCATATAATATCCGCTGCAGCGCCAGACCAACTTCCTGGTCTTGATGAGATTTCCAATATTCCCCGGCAGAGAAAACTTAAAATAGTTTTTGAAGAATCCGTTCGCCATTTAAGAAAAAGCTATGGTGAAGATTTAGAGAAATTACTCCCCGATTTTCAGATAGCCATCCATAATACAGAACATGAAATAAATATATGTAAACTTATTACCTATGAAGAAATTGAAAAAAATCAACTATTCTTCCTGCAATGTGCCAAGGATTACAGAAGTCTCGGGACAGCATTAATCACCCGGCTTATAGAAACAAAGAGAATAACATTAAATACTGATTTCCCTTTTCTTAGCCTGAATAAATTTAAAAACATCCGGAGAAACTATTCCGGAAAAGTTGATGATTGGGATTATTTTTTTCACGGCTATCACTGTGGTTTTCAACATAAAAAAACAAAGCAGAAAATAGAAGTTCCTTATATGTTTGGAATGGAATTCGGAGACTTGGATCCTTATTTTTTTAGCATTTTTATTAAATCAACTCCCGAATATCAACCTTTACCTATAGAGATTTTTGATGACTTTGATGATGGGAAAAAGATTCTTGATGTCATGCTCAGTCTGGGGTATCTTGAGAAAATCCATTCCAATATTGAACACTATTCCGGAACTGTAGTAAAAGATCGGGATAAGGTTGATATTAAAGTTTTCAATCCTGAGACAGATCTGGTAAAATCTCAATCAAAGTTATCAGGATTATTCAGTTTTTTAAAGTTTTAATCAGATGAATAATTTCCATATCATTAACAAAAATCATCCTCAATATGATCCAATTTAAATACGTTATTTTATACGTGGAAGACGTTGAAAAATCAATGAATTTCTACAAAGACACCTTTGATACTGAAATAAAATTCATCACCCCGGAAAAAGATTACGGAGAACTGATTACCGGAACGACTAGTCTTTCCTTTGCTTCTGTTGCACTGGCCGGATCTAATATTAAGCAAGGATTTTTAACTTCCAGAGCTTCAGAAAAACCTTTCGGAATTGAACTGGGATTTGTAACCGATGATGTGGATTCTCTTGTAAAAAAGGCTATAGATAACGGTGCCATACTTTATGAAGATGTTACTGTAAAACCTTGGGGACAGACCACTGCTTACATCAAAGATCCGGATCATTATCTGGTGGAAATCTGCACAGAAATTCAATAACAAGAGTATGGAAATAAAAAGACTGGAACAACTGACTGACAATCCAACATTAGACTGGGGACATAATGGTTATACCACAGATAAAATTCTTTCCGTTTCTTCCATTGAACATGCTGGTTCTTTTGAATTTATTTTGAAAGAAAAAACAATTCCCTATACCAAAATCTGGGAAACCAGCTCCGGTGATATAGAAGAGCTTAACGAAATTATTGAAAAAGGACATTCTTTCGGAGCTTATACAGATGGAAAATTAACAGGCTGGATTATTGGCGAACACAGAATCTGGAACAACAGTTTTTACATCGAAAATATTCTGGTTAGTGAAAAGCACAGAAGATCCGGAACCGGAATCTTGCTGATTAAAAACATTGTTAAGGAAGCCCGAAACCTCAACTGCAGAATTATTGAACTGGAAACCCAGAATACCAATTATGCTGCTATCCAGTTTTACAGAAGACTGGGCTTCAGCATTACAGGACTGAATACCAGGCTGTATGAAAATACGGATGAAACTGCTGTATTTATGACCCTCGATTTATAATAAAGCCCTATTCTGAAAAATAATAAGAAGAACAGACATGAATTAAAATCCACTGTATCAAAATTTAATGATCACATTCTATTAAATCCCACACATGTGTATTAAATATTTTTTTTGTATATTAGTAATCAGCAAACTAAAAATATTAATGACCATGAAAAATCGAAAAAAATTAACAAGAAAGCAACTGGAATTCATTAAAGGAGGCGATAATCCGTATGCATTTTGTGATATAAACGGTGAATGTCCGCCTACAGCAGGAATTTATTATTGCAGTGATGGTGTTTGCTACAGCTTTAATCCGGGCAGCAATCCTGGAGGGGGCGGTGGCGGAGGTGGCTGCAGTGAGCCTCAACGCCTGTGTATGCCATGGGAAACAGGCTGTGGATGTGTATATTAATATATAAAGTATTGTTAGATAAATACAAGGGGGCGGTTTTTACCGCTCTTTTTTGTTTACCATCAATAAAAAATGCATCTTTGGAAAAGTAAAAAACTAACTTCATGAAATTTATTTCCTTTTTTATCACTATAAACAAATTATCTTTTAGCTTTAGAGAAGGGCAGAGTAATCAATACATCTATTAACAGCATGAGATATTTAGAAAAAATTCAGGGCCTTCTTCCCCTTGGTTATTTATATCTGATCGTACTGGGTCTTTTAAAGGAAAGCGTAATGTTTTACCAGCTGGATATTAATATTCTGAAATATTCATCGCTCACAGATATTCTGATAAGTCCTGTAGCCGATATGGTGACCAATCCTATTCTGATTGTGATGATCCTTCTGATGATCCTTCTTTTCTTTGGCTTTCAGGTTCTTCTGATTAAAAACAGCCACAAAAACTGGGTCCAGAAATTATTGAAAGGTTACAGGATCAATGTAGATCCGGAGAAAAAAGAGCTCAGAAAAGCTATGATCCCTGCATTTGTATTACTTGTAGCTCTGGAACTGCTTTCATTATTTGTAGGCCTGGGAATTGGTGGTGGAAACCGTATCAAAAAAAGGCTGGACACCCAGAATCTGCGCTATAATTATAAATTAACCACCGGTTCGGATGCTCCTGCCGAAATTTATATGATTGATATTAACAGCAGCTATTACTTTTACGTTAAAAAAGGAGAAAAGCAGATCAGAATAGCACCGGTTAGCACTATCAATAATCTGGAAATTATTAAGAAAAAATAATATGAAAAATAAACACTTTACCGAATATACGGATGAAGAACTGATCAGTAATGAAAAGAAAATCAAGGTTCTTACCATTATGCTCGCTTCCTCCATGATGGTTTTATTTTTCACCTTTATCGTTCTGGTGATAAAAAAAGGCTTTAATCCGATCATGATTATCCCGATAGGCTTACTTCCTTTGTTGATCGTCAATATCATGAATCTGAAAAATCTGAAAAAGGAGAAAGAAAGACGGGGACTTCATTAGTTTATTGCTTTAGCTTCCTACCAATACCATGAAAAACTCATCTCTATCAAGGCTTTATTTTGTAATTCCGGTAAATATTCTTTATTTTTAGGCTCTTCTGTAAGCTGCTCTGCTATGGAACAAATACAAATTTTATGAAACTGGATGACATTAAGCAGGAAGCTCTTCTGTTCAAAGCACGGAATATATCTGAACTTTCGGATAAAATAAAGGAACTCAAAGATAAAGAAGTATCGTTTTTGGGCTTGGTTTATTTCATTCAGCACAACCAACAGCTTTCACTCTCAGAAGCAAGAAAAAAAACTCTTGAGCTGGATCTCTGGACTGAAAATGAAAAAGCAGAAATAGAGGGTTACCATGATCTGATGATGAGGGAATTTCAGGAAGAAGATTAACCTATAATCAACTACCAAAATATGGATAGACGAATTCAGGAAATAAAAGACAAAATTGAAATACCCGCCACAGAATTTATCACCGGAGGGTTCAGACCGGAAAATACCATAGAAGAATGCTGGATAGGGCGTGTCACCGCTTATGCAGAGCACGAAGAAATTCCTTTAGACCAAAACGGGGATCAGATGATGCCCCTGCTTCAGCTATACCTTCCCGACCAGCCATTCGTTCCTGAACCTATCAGAGATACTAAACTGCTCACGGTCTTTATCACTTATGACTTTCCTGAACCTCTTGAAAAAATGGGCGTTAACTGGATAATCCGGGAATATAAAAATTCAGAGGAATTCGTTATTAAAGATCTTAAAAATCCTGAATCTTACCTGAAACCTTTCCCACTTCGTTCACAACTGGTCCCCAAAGATGCTCCGCTATGGGATGGCGGCGGCCTTGAAGATCTTCCCGATGATATACAGCAGCAAATCATTAACCTCGAAAAAGAAGGTGTTATTGGAAGTTATTTTGATATCATTGAACATTGCTACAGCACAAAATTGGGAGGTTATCCTTCTTTCTGCCAGCCAGGCATCGGAATTAAAGATGGTTTCGGAAAAGGGTTTGAATATGTTTTCCAGATTTCATCAGACGGAAAGGCGGGACTTAATGTCATTGACAGCGGAAGCCTGATGTTTGCAAAAAACAGCAAAACCGGTGAATGGAGTTTGTATTATGATTTTTATTAATCCTCTCTATTAAATCTGTTATTTTAACCTTGGGTTAAGAAAATAAGATAAAAGGCTGGAAAATGAAAGAAAAGAGGCTGGATGTTATTTTTAGTTATATAGGCACTGAAAACTGCTGTAAAATCAAATTAACACTCATATTATGGATGGCCTTCAGAACTTCCCTCTTCCATCTCCCAGCTTCAAACCTGCATCAATCAGATATTCTTATTCCGAATTAAGGTTATTTTATTTTTAAAATCTTCAGCATTTCAGTAATAAATGTCTATTCCAGATTGTTATTACTTTATGAGAACTATTTATTTACTCTTCTTCCTGGTTGCATTTAACACTACAATTCCAGCGCAGAACCGTAGTGCTGAAGGCTTTTTCGAGACCTCAGATCATATCAGGATCAACTATAAAGTTTCCGGAAAAGGGGAAACCTGTATTTATATTCCGGGAGGTCCGGGACAGGGCTACAGCTCTTTTGAGCTTCTGGGCGGAAACAGTCTTGAAAAAAATATGAAAATGGTCTATATGGATCAGCGCGGTTCCGGAAAGTCTGATCCGTCCGGGAATTATCATCTGGATGTTATGGTACAGGATATTGAGGAACTCAGAAAGCATCTGAAACTCGATAAGGTTTACCTTCTTGCCCATTCTTTCGGAGGAATTATCGCAGTTAATTATGCTAAAAAATATCCACAGCATATCAAAGGCCTGATCCTGTCCAATATTACCCTTCATTTTCTCAATGATGAATCTTTAAAAGAACAGATTGAATATGGAAACAGTCTCCTTGGACTGCAGAATACAACAGTTCCGAAAGACAGCCTTTCCTCTGAGCTTTCAAAAATAAGCAGCCAGCTGAGAAAGAAAAGAATCGGATATAAATTCCTCACCGATGATATCGAAACCATCAGACAGACGGACAAAATAGATTCTCTTCATCCCAGGATCATCGATTTTGGAATGGCTGTCATCTCAAAACCCAAAGAATTCCCGGAATATTACTCGGATTATACAATGCTTACCAAAGAGATTACTATTCCTGTACTTGTTATTACCGGAAAAGAGGATAAAGCTGTCGGAACACAGCATTATAAAACCTTTCATTTCCCGAATCAGAAGACGGTTTCCATAAAAGGAGGGCATCTTTTGTATTATGAGAAGAACAGGGAGTTTACGCAAGCCATTTGGAATTTCGTCAACCAGCAGAAATAATATCTTCCGTATGTTTTTATTTTGCGTAATATCTGAAATTCTATTTACAGAAAAAGCTTATCTTTTCCATCTGTAAATTAGTTAGGTATGAAAAAATTCACTATTCTTTTTCTGGTTATTATTCATTCATTAGTTTATGGTCAAAAAGATCAGTATCATTTTTTCTTCAAAACATGGAATTTCTTAAAATATTATCACTCAGACATTGCAGGCGGCAAAATTAATGCAGACAGCTTATTTCTGGCAACCGTTGGAAAAGTGAATTCCCAATCCGATATCAACACCATTATCCATCTTTTATCGGAAAATTTAAATCATACTTTCTCCAAAGTTCCTGTCTCTGACCATGAAAAAAATATATTGTCTGTTAATCAGGATTTTGGATGGTTTCAGAAAAGTAAAAAAATCAGTGCTGAAAACAGATTATTTCTTAACAATGCTTACAGTCGTCGGTTTATCGCTGATCCTTCACAAAAAGAAAAAACAGCTGAAGATAAAAGCACCTACTCATTTGCCAAGGACGAAAACCTTCCTCTTCCTTACCGTTTGCTGATCATGGCTAAGATACAAGGTTCCATTGACTATCTTTATCCGCATAAATATCTGATGCCTAAAAATTCTGAGGTTTATTTTACCAATCTGGTAGATCAGACTGTTCAATGTGCAACGCGAAAAGATTTTGAGATCATTATGGCCCGTGCAGCCGCTAGAATGGAAGACACTCATTCCTTCCAGTTTTATGAGCAGCTGAATTATAAAAATGAAATCTACCACCGTCTATATTATCCTCCTTTTGATTATGCAATTTTTGATGACCATATTCTTGTCACTGATCTTATTTTCCCTGAAGCCTGCTCCATGGCTAATATTCATACTGGCGATAAAATAACAGAAATTAATGGCAAAACCATCCGTCAAATCATTAAAGAAAAACAGGAACTGCTTTCCACATCCAATACAGAAACCCTTTTGTATATGCTATCTGATTATCAAAGAAATCTGATATGGCCGAATGATCATCAACAGAAAGAACTGAGGATCCAATCAAAACAAAAACATAAAACATTTATTTCAAATACTGATTTTATCAATTTCAAAAACAAGGAAGATCTCGCTAAAGCCACAGAATATATAAAAAGAAAAATCCAGACAAAAGACCATTATAAAATCAATCATAAGGATATTGCCTATTTTAAAATCAATGATGTATTCTCTCTTACAAACGACATTCCTGATGATAAGCTTGATGAGCACATGGAAAATATTTTTAAAGAAGCCTCATCCAAAAAAATCATGGTCTTTGATATGAGAGGCTATCCGGACTGGGGTGGATTTGTATTCAATTACGTTTATCAATATTTCTCCCCGATAGAGAACCATTTTGGACTATACTACAAACCCAATATCAACAACATCGGAACATATATTCCCATCAGCTATAAAGAATTTGGTCACTATTACAACGACATTAAAAATAAAACAGTTCATCCTTATCAGGGAAAAGTTTTTCTGATCGTAAATCCTGACACCCTGAGCATGAGTGAATGGAACACGATGAATCTGCAAAATATCTTTCCTCAGGCCATTACCATTGGCCAGAAAACCGCCGGAGCCGATGGAGACATTGTAACAGTACCGCTCTATGCAGGATACAATCTCGTATTTACAGGAAACGGTATATTTTATTATGACCATACCCAGACTCAGAAAGTAGGAATAAAAATCAATGAATTGATTCGGTATACTGATGATGATGTTATTCAGAAACGGGATCTGGAACTGGAAAGAATTTTAAAAGCATTGAAATAATAGTTTTTATAGTTGGGATTCGGGGGGGGGGGGGGGCGCGCCGGCAACCAAAAAATTATTTAAAAAAAAAAAAAAAAAAAAAAAAAAAAAAAAAAAAAAAAAAAAAATAAAAAAAA